>NZ_JAXCHF010000020.1:0-16456 GCF_037027485.1 Bacillus sp. 205(2023)
GAGAAGAATTTCTTGTGTGCAACATGAGAAAGACACCGTCCTTGTAAGTCTTTCTTTTATTTTATTACATGAGAATGGATATTTTAAGAAAAAATAAAGGCTGTCGAGATTTTCTCGACAGCCTGAACCTGATTACATCAGGTTTTTAATTTGCGCACAATTATTCAGCTTCTTGTTCTGTTTCAGCCAGAACGCGGTTCACACGTTTTTCAAGCATTTTCATGCCGCTGCCGCCGGCTTGAAAATGACGAAGCTGTCCGGTTTTATCAAACACATAGTACGCAGGCACATACTCGTTTTCAAATGCGTCGGTTAAGGCGTGGTCGCTGTCAACAAAAATAGGCTGAGTAATGTCATGTTCAGCAGCAACTTCTTTGATTTTGTCGAGATCCAGGTCATCTTCGGAACGAGGCATATGAACAGCTACAACGTTCAGCTTGTCTTGATATTTGTCCCGGAATTCATTCACCTGCGGCATTGCTTCTTTGCACAGGTGGCAGCTGATGGACCAGAAATGAATAAGTGTCGGTTTTTCTCCAATCAGTTGTTCTTTTGTTACTTCACCATTGAACCAAGCTTTTTCTCCTGTCAATTCAGGCATTGGCTGACGTAATTTCATCGCTTTTCCCTCCTAGTGAGCAGTAAGAGTCAAAAAGGCCTAACGAATTGTTAGACCTTTTTCTTTCGTTCTCAAAAAGAATTAAAGTGTTTTTTGACCTGGTTTCCAGTTAGCCGGGCATAGTCCGCCTGTTTGAAGTGCTTGAAGTACTCGAAGCGTTTCATCAACGTCACGGCCGATGTTGTTATGGAAAACCGTTTGATATTGTAGCTCGCCTTCAGGATTGATAATAAACAATCCGCGAAGTGCAACGCCTTCTTCTTCAATTAAAACGCCATATTCACGGGATACTTCATGGTTAGTATCAGCAGCAAGCGGATATTTCAGCTGACCAAGACCATTTTCTTTACGGTCTGTGTTGATCCACGCCAAGTGAGTATGGATTGTATCAGTTGAAACGCCGATCACTTCAGCATCAAGATCTTCGAATTCGTCATAACGGTCAGACATCGCTGTAATTTCTGTCGGACAGACAAAAGTAAAGTCCATTGGATAGAAGAAAAGAACTGTCCATTTGTCGTTTTTCATGTTTTCTTCAAGACTTACTTTGCCAAATTCCTTATTTGCAAGGACTGCTTCCATTTCAAAACGAGGAGCTTGTTTACCTACCATACGTTCTGCCATATGTATCCCTCCAATTGATAGTTTGGCTTTAAAAGCCAGATGGACAAGAAAACAAAGGAAAATATTCCTTATTTCGTCAATAACCTCACAATGACCATTATATCGAACCGCATTTTCCCAGTCAATTTTTAACAAAGAATACATGTCTTTGCCTTCGACATTTTACGGTAAAAAGTTTAACATGTTCATGTATAGGGAAACAAACTTTAACATGCTGCAACACATTCAGAAAGGAAGCTCCAACATGGATTTTATTACAGAGTATGATTGGGCAGGTCTTGTAACCAGTGCGGGTGTTTTACTCATTAAGCTCGTCATTATGATTTGCCTCTATTTTATCGTTCGATCTGTAGGCATGAGAATTATTAAACATCTATTTGCAAAATTTGAAGCCCAAAACAGCCTGTCTATCGGACGCGCTCACACGCTCCGAAGCCTGACACTTAACGTATTTGCTTACATATTGATTTTTATTTTTTTCGTTATGGTTCTGGATTTGTTTCATTACGACCCGAGCGCTCTTTTAGCAGGTGCGGGAATCGTAGGTCTGGCGGTCGGTTTTGGCGCCCAAGGCCTTGTCAGCGACATCGTGACAGGTTTTTTTATTCTGCTTGAAAAACAATTGGATGTCGGAGATTATATAACCGTTGCGACTTTTGACGGAATTGTGGAGCAGGTCGGTTTAAGAACGACCCAAATCCGCAGCTTTGACGGCACACTGCATTACATTCCGAACCGGAACATCACAAATGTAAGCAACCATTCCCGCGGAACGATGCAGGCGCTGGTTGATATTAAAGTCCCGGCTGAAAGAAACCTCGATGAAACCATTCACATCTTACAACATGTATGTGACGAAACGGCAGCTGCTCTTCCGCAAATAAAAGAGGGTCCTAATGTCATTGGCATTCAAGAGCTGGGAACCTCTGAATTTGTGATCAGAGTCATTGCCAAAACAGAAAATATGGAACAGTGGCGGGTCGAACGAGTGCTGAGAAAAGAAATAAAAACCGCACTCGACCGCGCTTTTCCTAAAGAAACAGAATAACAAAAGAACCGAAGCTTTTGCTTCGGTTTTTACTTTACTGAATTCTGCTTTCAACTTCGCTGCAAATTTCTTCAGCAGTCATCCCGGAAGCTGTAATGACTGGTGCTTGTGTTACTGTATCGGCAATACCTTGCACATTGTTGTCTAGCCCTGTTACAACACAGCAGTCACAGCCTTTTGCATCTGCAGGACTTTTCATCATGACAACGTCATATCCTTTTTCTCTTAATGCAGCTTCTACATCTGATAACGACTGTTCAATTCCTATTTTTTTTGTCATAAAGAACACCTCCGTTAAATAGGGTGCTCATCATATGGCATTTTATTCTTTCCATTGTACTTAATTGGCATAAACAGAAAAATAACCTGTCATCACGTTAACCGCTGTTTCGATCGCATTTTCATCAGGATTCAGCTTTGCATGATGGAGTCCGTGCGCGGAATCAGCGCCGAGCCAGAACATGAAACCCGGATATTTTTTCAGCATGTAGCCAAAATCCTCTCCGGTCATCGCTTCTTTTGCTTCGATTACTTGTGCCAATTTTTGCTCAGCAACAAAAGACATAAACTCCTCTGTGAGCCCGCTTGTATTGTAAACTTGGTGATACACAGACGGATACGTCACTTTTCCTTTACAGCGGAAGCCGATTTCGATTCCCTTCACTAAATCTTCGATCCGTTCCTTTACCTGCTTCATGGATTCTTCAGAAAGCGTGCGGATTGTGCCTTCCAGGTGAGCTGTTTGCGCAATGATATTTTGCGCGGAGCCGCCCGTAATCGTACCGATAGTAATCACAGCGCTGTCCAGCGGGTCTGTGTTTCTGGAGATGATCGTTTGCAATTGAGTAACGAGAGTGCTTGCCGCTACAACCATATCCTCAGCTAAGTGCGGATAAGCGGCATGCCCCCCTTTGCCTTCCAGGTCAATGACAAGCTCTGATGTATTCGCAAAAAGCAAACCGCTTTTTGTCGCGATGGTGCCGACCGGAAGCTCTGGAGCAATATGAAGCGCAGTAATGAGATCAGGCTGCCACTTTTTTAAGACGTCGCTCTCAAGCATCGGTTCCGCTCCGCCTGGCCCTTCCTCTGCCGGCTGAAATAAAAAGAGCAGATCATGCTTAACAGGGTGATGAACAAAGTGGTCGATGATGCCCAGCGCTATCGTCATATGCAAATCATGTCCGCAGGCGTGCATTTTGCCGTGATGCTCTGATGAAAACGGCAGGCCTGTCTGCTCTTCGATTGAAAGCGCGTCAATGTCCGCTCGGTATCCGAGCATTTTGTCCGGCGCTGTTCCGTTCACTTTTACAAAAAGCCCGGTTCTCCATTTCTCAATTTCAATTCTGTCTTTCGGATATTGCTCCAAGACGTTTAATAAATATTGCTGTGTTTTGAATTCCTGAAATCCAAGCTCAGGAATACGGTGCAGATCTCTGCGAATCGCAATGAGCTCCTCTTTCTTCATTTTCATTTCCTCCTGCCTATACGAATAAGGCGTGGATATATCATCCACGCCTTTTTGATCAAATCATTCCTTACAGCTGGCGTAATTCCTGCTTGATTTCGGTTTTGCCTTTTGTTTTCTCATCGATATCTTTGATTTTCTTAGCAGGTGTTCCCGCAACAACTGTGTATGGCTCAACATCGTTCACTACGATCGCTCCCGCAGCGACAACAGCTCCTTTACCGACTGTTACACCTTCGAGTACGACAGCATTTGCACCGATCACAACGTCGTCTTCAATGACAACCGGTTTAGCGGATGGCGGCTCAATAACGCCCGCAAGCACAGAACCCGCACCGATGTGACAGTTTTTACCGACAGTAGCTCGTCCGCCAAGAACAACGTTCATATCGATCATTGTACCTTCTCCGATAACTGATCCGATATTGATAGAAGCCCCCATCATGATGACTGCGTTATCGCCGATTTCAACTTGGTCGCGGATGATCGCACCCGGCTCGATGCGCGCTTTGACATCTTTAAGATCAAGCATAGGAATCGCCGAGTTGCGGCGGTCATTTTCTACCACGTAATCTTCGATTTTGCTTTGGTTTTCTTCAATTGCTGTTTTGATTTCGCTCCATTCACCGAAAACAACACCAGTGTTTCCATTTAGAAAAGCTTTCGCAGATTCACCGAAATTGATTCCTTCCAGCTCACCTTTTACATAAACCTTTACAGGTGTAGATTTTGTGCTATTTTGTATAAATGAAATAATTTCATTTGCGTCCATCATTTTCATATGTATAGTCCTCCTCCTGATTTTCTACCTCATTACTGTATCAAAGGAAAGATACAAAGACAAGAAAAAAAGGAAACACCCGCTCGGCAGTTCCCTTTGCATCTATCAGACAGCACAGCCGCTTTTTCTGGCAAATTGTCTGCCGAATTCCTTTAATACTTCTTCTTCTTCCCCTTCAGGATTCATTTCAACCTTTACGGAAGGAAGCACAATTTCGCCGCCTCGTTCTTTTATTTTCTCTTCAAGCGTATCTACAGCACCGCAGAAATATTCATATGCTGTATCACCGGAACCGAAAACGGCGCATGTTTTTCCGGCAAAGTCAAGGGCTTCCATTTCTTCGGCAAGGTCAAGAAATTCGTCAGGCAGATCACCGTCTCCCCATGTATAGGTTCCTAAGATGATATGTTCATAATCATTAAACAGCTCGGCATCATCAATGTCCATCGCTTCAAATCGATCTACTTCCGCTTCCGCCTCCTGAAGCCCCTTTTCAATCAAATCAGCCATGGCTTCTGTGTTGCCTGACATCGTTGCGTAAACCAGCAAAATCTTCCCCAATTCCGTATTCCTCCTCTAATGAATCATTGCTGAAACTTCGTACGGCTGGACAAATTTACATTCATACAAGCCTGCACAAAAGAAATTTTCTTTTTGATTGGCGACTCTCCATCCATGACCTTTAATGGTATCGAACCATTTTAGCTCTCGGGCCTCAAGATCAGCCTGATAAATCCTCGAATAGCCATTTTCGTCTTGAGCCGTTGTGACATAAATAATGCCATCATCCTCTGAAATATCAAGAAACGATTCTTCTTTTTTGATCATGCTGGAATGTATCGTGACTTCTTCAGCCGTTAAAATATGTTGTGCAGTGACGGCTCCGCGCTTTCCTTTTGCAGAGCCCATTGCAGCAACCAGCCATTTTTCATCGAACACAAGCATGGATGCCGTCATACGGCTGTCTTCTTTTTTTACCATGCGGACAGCGCCTTGTTTGAAATCGTAAGCCCAAATCCCTCCGAAACATTCGTGTATCTGTGTACCAATATAAAGATTCCCGCCATGCAGACACAGTGAACGGATAACAGGCGGATGTTCAAATTCCGCAAAGGGTTTGGCAACCCGCCACGAAATACCGAAGTCTTCTGATACATAAATGCAATGCTTGCCATGGGCGCAAACAAATCCATCATTCCTGCCGGTAATCGACCACACTGTCGCATTTGTCGGGAAGCTCGACATCGTCCAGCTTTTCCCTTCGTCAGATGAACGAATGATCGTTCCCTTTTCACCGACACCGAATAAGTAAGGACCGATGTAACTGATGCAGTGTATTTTCGCTTTTAAACGAAAAAGCTTTTTCCAGCCTTGTTCCAAAGAATAATGAAAAATGCCTTCTCTTTTCACTGCCACAAAATAGCCAGAAAACGCCGATGCCGCAACAGCTGTCGCCCCTTTATGAAACATGGCTTTTTCCCTTGTTCACAAAGTCTGCCCATGCAAGAAAACCTCTTGCAAATTCTCTGCAGCTTTCCACGTCATCATCCGTTTCAGGGGCAAGCTCAATTTTAAGTGTTTCTTGATAGACAGCAGCTCCCGCCTCTTGCAGCATGTCACTGAACAAATTGACAGCTTCGCAAAACTTTGGATAAGAGTAATCCCCCGAGCCGAAGCAAGCTGTTTTCAAACCGTTCAGCTGGAGCTGCTGAACCTCTTCGAAAAAGTCCTCTGCTTCGTAAGGCAAATCGCCATCTCCCCATGTGTAGGTGCCAATGAGCACATAATCATAAGAAGTCAGAGCCGATGCCTCCGCGTCATCCATATCGATGCAATCAATGTCTAGACCATATTCCTGCAGCGTATCTTTTATAATTCCGGCAATGTCTTCGGTATTTCCTGACATGCTGGCATATGTAATCAAGGCTTTTGCCATGTTATCACCTCATAATTGATAATGATTTTCAATATCATATGTATCACTTTAAATGATAATGATTTTCATTGTCAATATATAAATAAAAAAAGACAGCCTTTTGCTGTCTTTTCTCTTAAAATGGATGCTCTTGATCAAGCATCTCCTTTACAACTGAAACAAAAGCTTGAACTTGCTTCAGTTCAAAAGCAGGTTCATAGCCTAATAACCAGGTATCCCGCCCGATAGGATTGCCTTTCACGTCTAACAGAGGCATTTTATTGACTTTGTCTTCGTTCTGAAGGGTAACAGACGGCAAAATCGCATATCCGATCCCGTGCAGCGCCATCTGTTTGCACGTTTCAATCTGATCAACCAATATAGTCTGTTTTGGCGACGTTTTAAATTTTTGATGCCACCAATGCTGAATCTCCTGAAAATAAGTGCTGTCGCTTTTAAATTGGATAAACGGCCGTTCTGTATGAGCAATATCTTCTATACAAGAGATTTCAGTGTCGACTAAATACAGATGGTCTGTCATTAAATAGTCTTTGCGGCCTTTCCACTCGGGGTTTCCTCTAATAATGCCAATATGAACCTGATCCTCATAAAGGCTTTTCAGCATTTCGCTGCTCCAGCCGGTAATGAGCGAGACCTTTGCATTCGGATACTTTTCCACATACGTTTTTAGAACTTTTGGAAGCCAATGCTGGCCGATGATGGAGGCGACGGCAAGCTTCAGTGTGCCGTGAATTTCTCCTTCGAGCTCATCGATATTTTCTCTAATTCTGTCCTGCTCTAACGTAACGTCATTCGCAAACTGAATGATTTTCTCTCCGGCCGGTGTTACCGTCAATCCTTTTTGGGATCTTAAAAATATCTTTGTCCCCCACGCCTTTTCAATGGTTTGTAAACGCTGAGATAAAGCCGGCTGGGATACAAAAAGCCGTTCCGCCGCCTTTCTCATATTTAACTCCTCAGCTAAAACTACGAGCATATGAAGCTCTTGAAGCTGCATGTCGTCCTCCTTTTTATCATCAATAAGTTTTTCTTATCTTCTATTCTAATAAAATCTTAGTTTATGATTCAAGTCCTTTTCACCCTAATTTATGTATGCGCTTTCTTTATTGCTCTGCAAATAGAATAAAAAATAGGCTGAGCAGCCTACTTGTTCAATGAGCGAATATGCTTATTCAATTCCTTCAAAACCACTCTTCTTGTGAAAATCCCCTCAAAGACCTGATCATCATTTTCAACGCAAACAAACCCGTTATCAATGACCATGCTGAATCCTTTGATAATCGGATCATTTATATGAAGACGCGGAATATCAGTCAGCATAACTTCCTCAACGGTAATTTGGTCAAGCTTTTCAAATTCAATTCTTTCAAGACCAAAAATGCTGTTCATGATCATATTGGTTCCTATTAAGCCGTGTAAACGATATGACGCATCCAGCACCGGGATGGCTGTGTACCCTGTTTTTGTCAGCACTAATAAAGCGTGCTCCAGGTTGTTCCCAACTTGAACGTGCGCTACTTTGTCCGCCTCAATCATAAATTGTCCGACTGTTGCCTCAAGAAGCTGATCTGATTGCAAGCTTATCATGTTTTCGACCCCTTTTCATTTTCATCAACACATACATTCCCTATACTACAATAATATAAACTTTATCAGTATTTGTCGAAAAGTTTCCTTCAATAAAAAAGATACTCTTTGGAGGAGTATCAATTATAAGGTGTGCCATTAATTTTCAAATCGAAATCGGTCGTATAGCGTTACAAGTTTTTTGTAGGTGGTTCCGTCAACGTTTTTGGTTCCTGTCTCTATATCGTTGATCTCACTGCTTAAAAGCTCGATAGCATACTCATGGTTGATCAGGATATTCAGCAGAAGTTTTTGTTCTTCTTCTGTAAATCGTTCACCGATAAGACTCATTCGTAATCAGGCCCCCTGTTTTATACTGAATACCTCTGAAAGCAAGAAAACTCACTTTCAGCTCTACCGCTAGAATAAGTAATCAGAAAACAATCGTCAACCGCATAATTCGACATTTCCCTCGGCTTGCGAGCCGGAATTATTTTGTGAAACGATTTGCATAGCTGAAGGCTGTGTATGAATCCGGTTTGATTTTAGCCTCAATCCCCATTGAAGTAATGCGCCCTGTCATTTCTTGAATCAGTTCTTTTGTAAGCCCTTTTTTCCCAATATCCAAGTGAACCTCAAATGTAAGATCCGCCCCTTCGCCTGTAAAGGGCAGGAGCAGATCGGTAATATCCATCAAGTGTCCATCCAGAATATAGGCGGCTGTTTCTTGACTGTACGCCGTTTCTAACGAAATCTTTTCACGAAGGCTATGTATGGGTCTGTCGACTGCGTGGTTTTTCAAGCAGCCCCAAGCTCCCTTGCCTGTACGATGCAAATGTAATGCAGTAATAAACTTTGTGTAATCACGATAAACCTGTGAATCGGTTCCGATCGATAACACGTATGAAGAACGGGGATCCCTTCGAATAAAGGCTTTAAGCCGCTCCATCACATCTTGAAAGGTCATCTGTGCTTCTGAAAGATTATAAAACAGAAAAGAATCGGCCATGACGACACCCCTTTTCAAGGATTTACAACCATGAAACAAGTATGTTCCTTACCGTTTATTTCGATTACATGCTGCAAAGCGAAAGCTTGTTTCCCCTATATCAAGAGTCTTACTGCAGAAGTTCAAAGATTTCGATTGAAACCATGTCGATATTATCAAACGGATATGTGTTCGGCTTTTCACCTTTTTGGAAAACCGTCAGTTCAAACGTTTGATTTTTTTCGAAATATTTAACACTGCATATTTTCTCACCATTTACTTCGAAGTAGCGCTGCATTGGCTCGTTAGCCGCTTCCGCCGTTTCTTGCAGACTTTGCAGCCGTGTGATGATACCCATTAATTGTGACATTCTAAAAAAAGACTCCTTTCAAAAAACAACTTCAAATCAACAAGTATTTATTATAATACAAGTTCTATTGAGCATCATACCATAAAGTCGGACAGGATGGCATTTTCCCTGCTGAATTTAAGAAAAGAAAAAAAGTGAAAAAACTATTTTTACGTAGTTTGAGGCTTTTTTTGGAATGTCATACACACAATTATGATTTTTTTGATATTCCGGCAGAATCCAACAGCCTTTTTGCAATTTCGTCAAAATCCTCTTTTGAAATCCCGGGAGCAAATTCCTCCGGCACTTCTCTGAAATCAGGAACGGGCGCTCCCTTAGGGCTTCCCTCAATGACATGAAGCTCACTGCCGTCTATCGGATGCTCACCTTTCCAGATTTTATTGATATCCTTGTAATCCGTATCACTGAATGTATACAGCTTCGTATGAATTCCCTGCTCTTCGAATTTTCTGGCTGTATCAAAATGTTTATTATCAAGATTCGGGATCGGAAGCATTTTGCCGATATTTACGCCGGTCGCAATCTCAAGCGCTTTGGCATACGCCACGATATGAACGCCGCCGCGCACGAGCAAATAACCGATCATTTCTCTGGCCACCGGATGATCAGTCATTTCATACACTCTCATTTTGTGAGTTCGGGCGCCGCACTCCAGGAAAAAGTTATGGAGCAAATCCAGCACCAGATTTCCGCTGTTAAACACATTTTCACCGGTCCAGGCTTTCCCCATCGAATCAAATGGATAAGACGTTTGAGCCGTTTCAATAAAATGCTGGGAATTTCGTTTATTTTTTGCATCTCTCATCGGTGTAACGTCGGGATCACCTTTAAATGTCGAACCTGTCAGCATTAAGGATATCGTATTAGACACAAGCTCAACATGGCCAAATTCTTCAGCGGTAATGCTTGATACGAGATCGTAAAACGGTTTTAATTTTTTCTTGCTGCGAAAGTTAAAGGACTGGAACATATAATTATTGAGAGTGGACATTTCACCAAATTTGCCGCCTAACAGCTCTTGAACCGCCGCTGCCGCATTTGGGTCAGGATGTTCTGGGGTTGGAAGGTCAATAAGCAGTCTGTTGCTCCTTTTTTAACATGTTTTTACCTCCTAGTGCCGTTGTTTACCACTAATAAGGTTTATTGTTTCTATGGATTGTCTTATGCGTTGACAAATAAAAAACTTGGCGGGGGTAGCGCCAAGCTTTTCGGATCTTGATCTGATAGAGGGGTTGGGGAACAGAGAGTAGCTTCTCTCTATAATTAAATGATAATGATTCTCATTATCAATGTCAATTGTTTTTTGATATTTTTTTCAATTCATAAAAAAAACGGCTCTTCAGCCGTTTAAATCAATCCATCCTGCTCATATAAATAAGAATACGGCAGGTCTATAAATAAATATATTTGATCATCCATCGGATATGAAAACGTTCTGATCATTTCGCCTGTTTCCAAATCGCTGTACAAATCACTGAAAAACCCTTTTCTGAGGTTTCTCATTCTCATGATGTTCTCCAGAAAATAAGGACGCCAGCTCCAGTTCTTCTCCGTATACTCCGGCTGGTAAATCCATTCTCCGTCTTGTTTAAAAACATTTCCAGTCAGCTGATCGCCTTCTCCATCACAGATATAAATTCTAAAGCTGCAATCCGTCAGCTCTTCCGCCAGCTTTTTAATAAAATCATCATCCGGAGACTGGCTGTTTTTTCGCAATGATGTAACAGCTTGGTGCACCCGTTTGTAAAACTGTTCAGAGTGCTCATAGACGGTTTCTAGTTTCTTTTTCTCATGTGTAATAAATTGGTGAAATTCTGTCTTAAGTCTTCGCTTCAATACATCTCTCTCTAAAAACGTTTCTGACGGGGACACCAAATAATAGCCCTGAAAATAGCGGCCGCCGTTTCTCCATGCGTATTGAAGCTGAAAATTCGCCTCAATATCTTCGTAAAGCAGCGCCGCACCGATTTTTCTTGCTAATAATGAAATGCTGTACAGCACATGCTCATAAGACGGAGATGGCTGTGAGATTTTCAGCGCCTGTAAATCGATTTTTAACAAATCTGGCGATAGCAGCGCAATTCTGTCCAGATTGCTGCTTTCTTTTCCGATATTATCAACTGCAATTTTGATTCCGTATGTACGATAGTAGGCAAGCATATGGTAAAGCTGCTCAATGTCCCCTTCAAAATTGTGCTCCGTAATTTCAAGCACGAAACGATGAAGTTCGATCCCTCTCGCTTCATATTCTTTCAGAAGCTCAAGAAAGCTTTCGCCGTGATCAAGCATTAAAAGATTGGCATCCTGATTCATAAAAATCAGCAGATCAGAATCCGCTTCTAAAAAGCGGTCAAGAGCCTGGCGGATAATTCTGTTATCAACCTCTAACTTATATTCTTCGGGTATCCCCGCATCTAAAAAAAAGGGTCCGAGACTTTGAATTTCTGAATCTGCCAATATACGCCCCAGCACCTCATACCCGACGATTTTCTGCTCCTCGGCACTGAAAATCGCCTGGTAATATGGGAGGACATCATCAATGTTCGTTAAAATATCAAGTGGATCCAACATGTTATCACCTGCTTCTCTATCTTTGTCTGATTATACCACATTGAATCCAAAGATTAATATGCTTTAAAACGGATAAGGATTCAGCCATTGCCCCCCATCCAGAGTGACACATTCCCCATTCATATAGGACGTTTCATCAGAAAGCATAAACGCGGCCAAAGCGGCGATTTCCTCGGGTGTGCCGAGCCGGCCGAGCGGCACACTGTTCAGCGTTCGGGACATCGCTTTTTCTGATTCAAAAAGCTTCTCTGCACCGCCTGTTCGTTCAATTGGACCGGGTGCAATCGCGTTTGTGCGGATTCCGTATTGACTGCCCCACTCTACGGCAAGAGTTCTAGTGAGCGACAATACGCCAGCTTTTGCCGCAGCGGAATGAACAACCCCCGCTCCCGCTCCCCACGCATATGTGGCGGCCATATTTAGAATAACACCCCTCTGCTGATGCTCAATCCAGTGCCTGGCTGCGGCTTGGCTGCAAAAAAACGTACCATTTAATACAATCTCAATTACCGCTTTCCATCCATTGGGCGTGAGCTTTTCTGCCGGGCAAATAAAATTGCCGGCCGCATTATTAATAAGTGCATCAAGACGCCCAAACACATGTAACGCTTCTGCAACCATTTGTGCTGCCCCAGAATCAGAACGGACATCCATTTGAAAACAGGCAACTTGGCCCTCAAAGGTTTCAATTTCTTTTTTTGTTTCTTCAAGTGCTTCATGGTTCCGCCCTGTTATCATGACATTCCAGCCCAATTCGGCCTGTTTTTTTGCCATTGCTTTTCCCATGCCGCTTGACCCGCCGGTAATAATAACAACCTTTTTTTCCATTGTATGATCCCTCCTGTTATGAATGAGTATTCATTCAATATTATTCTATCATTATATGCCAGCTGCTGTCAGCACATGCTGAGATGAGATTTTTTCAAGTTACAGGTGATATAATAGAAAAACTCTACTAAAGGTTGGTTTGAAATGAAAAAGATGTCCAGAAGACAATTTTTAAAAGGAACGCTCGGCGTTTTTGCGGCCGGAGTTTTAACGGCCAGCGGGGGATATGGCTATGCCCGCTATCTGGAACCGCATATGATTGAGACTACTAAACACACGATTAAAAGCTCTCTCATTCCCCATGGATTTGACGGTTTTAAAATCGTGCAGTTCAGTGATACACATTTAAGCGATTATTTTACGCTTGAAGACTTTAGAACTGTCATCCTGACGATCAATGAAACTAAGCCTGATTTAATTGTTTTTACCGGTGATATTATCGATAACCCTGATACGTATCAACATTATCAGGCAATGATTCCTTTTTTGAGAAAGCTTCAAGCACCCTTCGGCAAGTTTTGTGTTTACGGCAATCATGATCACGGCGGCTATGGAACCGATGCTTATAAAAGCCTGATGTCATCAGGAGGTTTTACGGTATTCCGCAACGCCTATAAAAAATTGACGCTCACAGACGGCAGCGAAATTGAGATCGCTGCGCTCGATGATTTAATGCTCGGCAAGCCCGATTATGAAGGCACCCTATCGAAACTAAGCGAGAGGCTTTTTTCCATTCTGCTCGTCCATGAGCCTGATGCTGCCTTGAATACAAAAACATATCCTGTCAATCTGCAGCTATCCGGACACACACACGGCGGGCAGATCCAGCTGCCCTTCTACGGACCGCTTATTACGCCCCCGTATGGAAAAGTCTATACCGAAGGAATGTACCAAACAGGCGACACTCATATTTATGTGAACCGCGGCCTCGGGATGACGAGACTGCCTTTGCGATTTCTGGCTAAACCTGAAATCACGGTCTTTACATTAAAAAGCACAACTTAATGTAGCAGAATGGGTTCCTCATCAATACTTATAAATAAAAAAGGGAGGATGAGGAAACTGCTTACGTACCAGATTAAACAAGGCGATACACTCACCAGCATCGCGGCCGATTTCAGAATCAGCACTGCTGCTTTGATTCAAGCCAACCCATCGCTGCAATCAGGAGTTATCGCCGGACAGCGCATTGTCATCCCCGGTCTGCCGGACCCAAATACGATCCCATATCATATTGTAGTCTCTATTGGGGCTAAAACCCTTACTTTGTACCAAAATAATCAGGTAATAAAAACTTATCCGATCGCCGTCGGTAAAATACTGACACAAACACCAACTGGCGAGTTCTACATTATTAACCGCCAACGCAATCCCGGCGGCCCATTTGGCGCTTATTGGCTGAGCCTTTCAAGGCAGCACTATGGAATACACGGAACGAATAATCCCGCTTCGATTGGCAAGGCTGTGTCTAAAGGCTGTATCCGCATGCATAACAAAGATGTTCTAGAACTCGCTTCAATTGTGCCAAACGGAACAAGAGTCATGATTAACCGGTAATGTTTTCTTATTTGTTTCAAAAACAGGCGGTTTATAATATGATAAAGTGGGACCTTTAGGGTAAGGAGCGTTTTTATGGATATATTTAAAAATCGTAATTTTGTTCGTCTATTTTTCGCAGCACTCGCTTCTCAAATGGGCACGACAGTAGGCAACATGGCATTTGCTTTTTTCTTGCTGGACCGCTTCAGCAGCCAGCCTTCTTACACAACCTTGGCTGAACTGATGTATTCCCTTCCTACAGTATTTGTGTTTTTGCTTGTGGGAGTCGTTGCGGACCGGTTTGACAGAAAAAAAGTCGCGGAAAACTGTGATTGGATCAGAGCCGCCCTGACTGTCGTTCTTTTTTTCACTTTATTTACCGGCAATATTCCTCTTGTTTTCTGTATTTTGTTTGTCAGAAGCGCTGTAACCAAGTTTTTCTTTCCTGCAGAAAACAGTTTAGTACAAGCCATCCTGCCGAAGGAGCATTATGCGAAAGCGGCCGGGCTTAATCAGATGCTTTTTAGTATCTTTATGGTATTTGGCGTTGGAATCGGTGCTTTTATGTATAACACAATCGGAATTCATGGAGCGATTATTCTTGATTTTGTCAGCTTTATTATTTCCGGCCTGCTTATCCGCACCTGCCGGATTCCGAAAGAAGCCAGGCAGCCGAACGGCACATTTAACTGGAGACAAGCTTCCGTCAAGGATTCGATAAACGATTTTAAGGAAGGCATTGTCTACATTTTAAAAAACAAGCTGCTGGCCTCTCTTATTTTCGGTTTCTTTGTTTTTGGTTTTGTAAACGGAGGATTTGCTGTTTTGCCAATGTTTACAATGAAGTATGGACTGGCCCCCGACCGTTATGAATGGCATACATCCGTATTTACGATCGCAATCGGGTTTGGGCTTTTGGCAGGAAGTGTGATCGGCACGTTAATCTCTAAAAAAGTGAAACCTCACTTTTTAATGTCGGTACCGATTTTAATTGCAGGCTTGCTGATTTTTGTCCTTGGCTACACCAAAGTTTTATGGGTGTACTACGCGACTACTTTTGTACTGGGGATGTGCATCGGTCCGGTAAACATCGCCATAGGGGGATGGATGCCTAAGATTGTCCATCCGAAGCTGATGGGACGTGTAAGCGGCTGGCAAGATCCTTTTATGATGTTTGCGCAGTCTTTGACACTTGGCTTAGTGGCGCTGTTATTCCCTAAGTTCGTATCAAACATCGATTATCTGTATTACGGCATGGGCGTTTTCATCTTAGCTGTTTTCATTTTCTATTTTGTTGCACTGCCAAAATACAGTGCGCAGGCTGTAGAAGTGAATGTACAGGAAACATTTCAGGCTCAGCCGAAAAAGAAAGCAAAATCTGTATAATATAAGTTGAAAATGCGCTTTTTTTCCATAGAAAAAGCGCATTTTTGCATTCAATATTTGCATTTCAACCTTAAAAAAGTATAATCTAATCATAAGAAATTTGATAAGAGCAAAGGAGAGAAATAATGGACGACCATGCATACTCGAAAGATCTGCAGCCAACCGTAGAAAATCTTTCAAAAGCAGTTTACACCGTGAACCGCCATGCAAAAACCGCCCCCAACCCTAAATACCTATATCTACTGAAAAAACGGGCTTTGCAAAAGCTTGTCAAAGAAGGTAAAGGAAAGAAAATAGGGCTTCATTTTTCAAAAAATCCAAGGTTCAGCCAACAGCAATCGGACGTGCTTATCTCAATCGGAGACTACTATTTTCACATGCCTCCAACTAAAGAAGACTTCGAACATCTTCCGCATTTAGGTACACTTAATCAGTCGTACCGAAATCCAAAAGCTCAAATGTCTTTAACAAAAGCAAAACACCTATTGCAAGAATACGTCGGCATGAAAGAAAAGCCGCTTGTGACGAATCGCCAGCAGCCCGCTTATCATAAGCCTGTCTTTAAGAAACTCGGCGAGAGTTATTTTTAATAAAAAAAGCCGATGCCACGGGACTGACCCCCGTTTTTGAGACAGGGATCAAAACACCTTTTATACAGCCAATTGCCGATAGCTTATCGGTGATTGGCTGTTTAGTTTCGTTTGAATACGAATGTTGTTATAATAATAAATGTAT
>NZ_JAXCHF010000021.1:0-15685 GCF_037027485.1 Bacillus sp. 205(2023)
ATGTCACACCTGTTATCTAGTTTTGAGAGAACACTCTCAATTGTTTGGTGGCGATAGCGAAGAGGTCACACCCGTTCCCATGCCGAACACGGAAGTTAAGCTCTTCAGCGCCGATGGTAGTCGGGGGGTTCCCCCTGTGAGAGTAGGACGCCGCCAAGCAAAAGGGTAAAACCCAGCTCATTGAGCTGGGTTTTTTGTTTATATATATTGTTGCAGGAATTTCAAAACGTATTTGGGAAATTTGTTTTCCGTTACCATTAAAAACTGCTGAATTAACACGTAATCATCACTGACATGCTGTGTTAACAGCTCATACCACCATTCTGTCTCATACCTCGCAATCATTCCTATGTTGTACAAAATTAAATAATGGATTGTTATTTCCGGAAGTTTAAGAAACTGATCTCGTTTAGAAGGAATATAATATTGTCTTTTGTCCAAATCAAATAATAGGCTGATTGACGTCCATGGATTTATGTCTTGCCGCGAAAGATGGAACAGCAGGTCATCTTTATCTTTCTTCAAAAAGGTCCATTTAAAATGATGAGACATATATTCAACAAATCGTGAATCAGACATCTTATAATGAATGACGATATCCTCTGGTATAGAAACCATGTCTTTTTCCTTCTCAACCTTTGTAATAAAGCATTCCTTTTTCTGAAATTGAAAAATATCACTTAATTCTGGTATAGCGGCTAATAACTTTTTCATAGTATACCGTTCATCTTCTATACCTGATTGACCAAATAAGTGTTTCATGAAGTGCATACATAAACCGTTGCGTTGTATTTTCACTTCATCATCGCTAAAACAATAATTTTGCTTCTTTCTTTTACGTGCTGTGACGCCATGTGCGAGAACGGATGTATGGCTTGGGTAGTGAGGGTCCTGTGTGATGAGACATGCTTTGATCAGCTGTGACATCCCGTAGAATAAAAGTATCGGTTTGATTTCTAAAGGCGAGCAAGAGGCTTGCTTATAGAATGATTCAGCATGCTTCAAGAAAAAAATAAACCGCTCGCTGTTTTTAAAAGAGTTCCGTTTCGCCTCATCTGCACCATTTAAGACATAGACTTTTTCTAGAAATTTCTGGGTTGATTCTACGGAGTAAAATAGCGCTAAGTCTTTCCAATCATGATATGTCATATGTATTTCTAATTCCTTTCCGTTATCTAAATATTTCAACTCTTTTTCGGTTCCTTGACATGCTCTTGGCTTGTTGATAATCTACATATAATATTTTGCCGAAAAGAGGGGGATTTACTAATGTGGGAAAGTAAATTTTCAAAAGAAGGCTTAACGTTCGACGATGTGCTGCTTGTACCAGCTAAGTCAGAGGTACTTCCGCGTGATGTGGATTTATCTGTTGAACTTACAAAGACGTTAAAGCTGAATATTCCTGTCATCAGCGCAGGTATGGACACTGTAACAGAATCAGCAATGGCGATTGCAATGGCTAGACAGGGCGGCTTGGGCATCATTCATAAAAATATGTCGATCGAGCAGCAGGCTGAACAAGTTGATAAAGTAAAACGCTCTGAACGAGGCGTTATTACAAATCCCTTCTTTTTAACTCCTGATCACCAAGTTTTTGATGCGGAGCATTTGATGGGGAAATACAGAATTTCCGGTGTTCCGATTGTAGATAACAAAGAAGACCAAAAGCTTGTCGGTATTATCACTAACCGTGACCTTCGTTTTATTTCTGATTACTCAATGAAAATCAGTGATGTCATGACAAAAGAAGAACTTGTCACTGCACCGGTTGGAACGACTTTAGACGAAGCTGAAAAGATTTTGCAGAAACATAAAATTGAAAAGCTTCCACTCGTTGATGATCAAAATAAATTAAAAGGTCTTATCACGATTAAAGACATTGAAAAGGTTATCGAGTTCCCTAACTCTTCTAAAGACATTCACGGCCGTTTGATCGTTGGTGCGGCAGTTGGCGTAACTGGTGACACGATGACACGCGTGAAAAAGCTTGTAGAAGCCAATGTGGATGTCATTGTTATCGATACAGCACACGGGCATTCTCAAGGCGTGTTAAACACAGTGACAAAGATCCGTGAAACGTATCCTGAATTAAATATTATCGCTGGAAACGTAGCAACAGCTGAAGCGACAAAAGCACTCTTCGAAGCTGGTGCTGATGTTGTCAAAGTAGGAATCGGACCTGGTTCAATTTGTACTACTCGTGTGGTAGCAGGTGTTGGTGTACCTCAAATCACAGCGATTTATGACTGTGCGACTGAAGCAAGAAAACATGGCAAAACAATTATCGCAGACGGCGGAATTAAATTCTCTGGCGATATTGCAAAGGCATTGGCAGCCGGCGGACATGCTGTTATGCTTGGAAGCTTGCTGGCAGGTACGTCAGAAAGCCCTGGTGAAACTGAAATCTACCAAGGCAGAAGATTCAAAGTATACCGCGGTATGGGATCTGTGGCTGCAATGGAAAAAGGAAGTAAAGACCGTTACTTCCAAGAAGAAAATAAAAAATTCGTTCCAGAAGGCATTGAAGGACGTACACCTTACAAGGGACCAGTTGAAGAAACAGTTTATCAGCTAGTCGGCGGTCTTCGTTCTGGTATGGGATATTGCGGATCTAAAGATCTTCGCGCTTTAAGAGAAGAAGCTCAGTTCATTCGTATGACTGGTGCAGGCCTTCGTGAAAGCCATCCGCATGATGTACAGATTACAAAAGAATCACCGAACTATACAATTTCATAAATAAATTGTTACAAATTAAAAACATTTGACAGGGTCTCTGACTCTGTCTATTTTTTTTATACCGATTATGATAAAATTTATACTGTTGTGCATTGAAAATGTCCTTAACGGCTTAATTATAGATGAAGAAAAATGAAATACGGAGGTCGTACGATTGAACATCAAGAAATGTAAACAGCTATTGATGTCATTGGTTGTTTTAACCCTGGCCGTAACTTGCCTGACTCCAATGTCAAAAGCAAAGGCTGCCAGCGATCCAATTGATATCAACGCATCAGCTGCTATTATGATCGAAGCTTCTTCAGGTAAAATTCTTTACAGCAAAAATGCAGAGAAAAGACTGCCAATTGCAAGCATGACAAAAATGATGACAGAGTATCTGTTATTAGAAGCAATTGATGAAGGCAAAGTAAAATGGGATCAAACCTATACGCCTGATGACTATGTGTATGAGATTTCCCAAGATAACAGTTTATCAAACGTTCCTCTTCGGAAAGACGGCAAATACACAGTAAAAGAACTTTATCAAGCGACAGCAATCTATTCTGCAAATGCGGCAGCAATTGCCATTGCAGAAGTTATTGCGGGCTCTGAAACAAAGTTCGTTGAAAAAATGAATGCAAAAGCAAAAGAACTGGGATTAACAAATTACAAATTTGTTAATGCAACAGGTCTTGAAAACAAAGATCTTCACGGCAAGCAGCCTGAAGGGACAAGCGTAGATGAAGAAAGTGAAGTTTCTGCTAAGGATATGGCTATTCTTGCAGATCACCTGATTACTGACTACCCTGAGATTTTAGAAACTTCCAGCATCTCAAAAATGAAGTTCAGAAAAGGCACAGATGATGAAATGGACATGCCAAACTGGAACTTTATGCTGAAGGGTCTTGTCAGCGAGTACAAAGGTGCAACTGTAGATGGACTGAAAACAGGTTCTACTGACTCTGCGGGTTCATGTTTCACAGGAACTGCTGAAAGAAACGGAATGCGTGTCATCACTGTGGTGTTAAACGCAAAAGGCAACATTCACACTGGCCGTTTCGATGAAACGAAAAAAATGTTTGATTATGCTTTCAACAATTTCTCTATGAAAGAAATTTATGCTGAAGGCGATCAGGTAAAAGGCCATAAAACCATTTCTGTAGATAAAGGTAAAGAGAAAGAAGTAGGCATTGTCACAAGCAAGGCATTTTCTCTTCCTGTCAAAAATGGTGAAGAAAAGAATTACAAAGCAAAAGTCACTTTAAACAAAGACACTTTGACTGCCCCTGTGAAAAAAGGGACGAAGGTTGGGAAACTGACTGCGGAATATACAGGTGATGAAAAGGACTATGGATTCCTTAACAGCAGCCTGGCAGGTGTAGATCTTGTGACGAAAGAAAATGTAGATAAAGCAAACTGGTTTGTTTTAACAATGCGCAGCATCGGCGGATTTTTCGCTGGTATCTGGGGAAGCATTGTTGATACAGTAACTGGCTGGTTTTAATGAATTGAAAGAGCTCTGATTGATGTTAGGGCTCTTTCGCTTAATATACTGAAAAAACCCAATTTTTAATAAAAAATGATTTTCAAAGCCCTAAAAACCGAATAAAATAAGTTATATCCATATGAATTATTGGATTTCTAGGATACAATAAGAAATAGAAATCATATACTATACCTTGATTAGGGGGACCAAGAAATGGCTCAAACAGGTACTGAACGTGTAAAACGCGGAATGGCAGAAATGCAAAAAGGCGGCGTCATCATGGACGTCATCAATGCGGAACAAGCGAAAATTGCTGAAGAGGCTGGAGCTGTCGCTGTAATGGCGCTAGAACGTGTACCAGCTGATATTCGTGCGGCTGGAGGAGTTGCCCGTATGGCAGACCCTACAATCGTGGAAGAAGTAATGAATGCTGTATCCATCCCTGTAATGGCAAAAGCGCGTATCGGACATATTGTTGAAGCGCGTGTGCTTGAAGCTATGGGTGTTGACTATATTGATGAAAGTGAAGTTCTGACTCCGGCTGACGAAGAATTTCATTTGAATAAAAATGAATATACAGTTCCTTTCGTGTGCGGCTGCCGTGACCTCGGCGAAGCAACACGCCGTATTGCTGAAGGCGCTTCTATGCTTCGTACAAAAGGTGAGCCTGGAACTGGTAATATCGTCGAAGCTGTTCGCCATATGCGCAAGGTAAACGCTCAAGTGCGCAAAGTAGTTGCAATGAGCGATGATGAGCTGATGACGGAAGCGAAAAATTTGGGAGCGCCTTATGAGCTGCTTCAACAAATTAAAAGAGACGGTAAACTTCCTGTCGTTAACTTTGCGGCTGGCGGCGTAGCGACTCCTGCTGATGCGGCACTTATGATGCAGCTTGGCGCTGACGGTGTATTTGTTGGTTCTGGTATCTTCAAATCAGACAATCCTGCAAAATTCGCAAAAGCAATTGTGGAAGCGACAACTCACTTCACTGATTATAAATTGATTGCAGAGCTTTCAAAAGAGCTTGGAACTGCAATGAAAGGGATCGAAATCTCAAATTTACTTCCAGAACAGCGTATGCAAGAACGCGGCTGGTAAGAATATAGGAGAGCTGCGACATGTTAACAATAGGTGTACTAGGACTTCAAGGAGCAGTAAGAGAGCATATCCATGCAATTGAAGCATGCGGTGCAGCTGGACTTGTTATTAAACGCCCAGAGCAGCTAAACGAAATCGATGGTTTAATTTTGCCGGGCGGAGAAAGCACGACAATGCGCCGTTTAATTGATACGTATCAATTCATGGAGCCATTGCGTGAGTTTGCTGCTCAGGGAAAACCGATGTTTGGGACATGTGCCGGTTTAATTATTTTAGCAAAGGAAATTGCCGGTTCAGATAACGCTCATTTAGGTTTGCTGAATGTAGTTGTTGAACGGAATTCGTTTGGCCGGCAGGTTGACAGCTTTGAAGCTGATTTAACAATTAAAGGGCTGGACGAACCCTTCACTGGTGTATTCATCCGTGCGCCGCATATCTTGGAAGCCGGTGAAAATGTTGAAGTGCTTTCTGAGCATAACGGACGCATTGTTGCGGCTAAACAGGGTAATTTCTTGGGCTGTTCGTTCCATCCGGAGCTGACAGAGGATCATCGAGTGACAAGGCTGTTCGTTCAAATGGTCGAGGAATACAAGCAGAAAGCCCTTGTATAAAACAGTTGAAAGCTGTGGAAACTTATAGTACATTATAAACACAAATAAAGATCGAAAAGCGTTGATAGGAACTAGTAGGAAGCCTCTCTTTCTAAGAGAGCCGATGGTTGGTGCGAATCGGTGAAAGATGCTGTCTGAATCCATCCTTGAGCGAAATGCTGAATGAAGTAGGCATTTACGGGATAACCGTTATGTGTGAAAGCGGAAAACAAGTCTATGGCTTGTTTTCAATCAGGGTGGCAACGCGAGAGCTCTCGTCCCTTTCATGGGGATGAGGGCTCTTTTTATTTTCGATAATTCAATGAATTTAATGAAAAAAAGGAGTGTTTCGCATGCTTGATACGAAAATGCTGAGAGCAAATTTTCAAGAAATTAAAGCAAAGCTTGTACACAAAGGCGAAGACTTAACAGATTTTGATAAGTTCGAGGAGCTTGATGATAAAAGAAGAGAGCTTATCGGAAAAGTAGAAGAACTAAAAGGAAAACGGAATGAAGTATCCCAGCAGGTAGCTGCTTTGAAACGCGAGAAAAAAGACGCGGATCACATCATTAAAGAAATGCGTGAAGTCGGCGAGGAAATTAAAAAACTTGATGAAGAATTAAGAACAGTAGAATCTGCGCTTGAGACCATTCTTCTTTCAATCCCGAATATTCCGCATGAATCAGTGCCAGTCGGTGAAACGGAAGATGATAACGTAGAAATCCGGAAATGGGGCGAAACACCTTCATTTGCACATGAGCCAAAACCGCATTGGGATATTGCTGATGAGCTCGGCATTCTTGATTTTGAACGTGCTGCGAAGGTAACAGGAAGCCGCTTCGTGTTTTATAAAGGCTTAGGTGCTCGTTTGGAGCGTGCGCTTTATAACTTTATGCTTGACCTTCATGTGGATGAGTATAACTATACTGAGGTCATCCCGCCTTATATGGTAAACCGCGCAAGCATGACGGGAACAGGACAGCTTCCAAAGTTCGAAGAGGATGCGTTTAAAATCAGAGAAGAGGATTACTTCTTGATTCCGACTGCTGAAGTGCCGATCACAAATATGCATCGGGATGAAATTCTGTCAGGTGACAGCCTGCCGATTAATTATGCGGCATTCAGTGCCTGCTTCCGTTCAGAAGCTGGTTCAGCAGGGCGCGATACACGCGGATTAATCCGTCAGCACCAGTTTAATAAAGTGGAGCTTGTGAAGTTTGTAAAGCCGGAAGATTCTTATGATGAGTTAGAAAAACTAACAAACCAGGCTGAGCGTGTGCTCCAGCTGTTGGAACTTCCATACCGTGTAATGAGCATGTGTACGGGTGATTTAGGATTTACGGCTGCGAAAAAATACGATATAGAAGTTTGGATTCCGAGCCAAGACACATATCGTGAAATTTCTTCTTGCAGCAACTTCGAAGCGTTCCAGGCCAGACGTGCGAACATTCGTTTCAGACGTGAAGCGAAAGGCAAACCAGAGCATGTACACACATTGAACGGCTCAGGTCTGGCAGTCGGAAGAACAGTTGCCGCTATTTTAGAAAATTATCAGCAGGAAGACGGAAGCGTCATTATACCAAAAGCGCTTCGTCCTTATATGGGAAATAGAGAAGTCATCAAAGCGTAATGCGGAGAAGGTGTGCCTGATAAGGCACGCCTTTTCGCTATTTGAATTAAACATTTTCATAAAAACAAAAAAAGTTTTTAAAAATGCTTGACCATCATAAAACATTCATGATATAGTAAGTCTTGTCGATACGGAGGAATACCCAAGTCCGGCTGAAGGGATCGGTCTTGAAAACCGACAGGGGTGTCAAAGCCCGCGGGGGTTCGAATCCCTCTTCCTCCGCCATATTGATTTTAATTCTAATGAAACTCAAGCATATATTGGAGATTGTTTTGTCCGTTGCATCGTTCGCAACGGATTTTTTCATATCATAAAAAAGTGAATCTCAGGTCATGAGATTCACTTTTTTTTCGTTTCATGAATGACAGTTGCGATTTGATCAACAATGTTCTCGATAGAACTTTCATCATTCTTCAAGTCATAATCCTCAATACGGATTTTAAGGACAGGGCAAGCGTTAAAACCGCTGATCCAGTTTTCGTAACGCGTGTGCATTTCTTCCCAATAAGATCGATCTGTTTGAAGCTCCATTTCACGTCCGCGTTCTTCAATCCGGGCTAATATGTTTTCCAGATCGCCTTCTAAATAGATCAGCACATCAGGATGCGGGAAATACGGTGTCATGACCATTGCTTCAAACAGGCTTGTATAGGTTTTATAATCAATCTTTGACATTGTCCCTTTGTCAGCGTGCATTTTTGCAAAAATCCCAGTATCCTCATAAATAGAACGATCCTGTACAAACCCTCCGCCGGCTTCAAAAATATTTTTCTGTTCTTTGAATCGTTCAGCTAAGAAGTAGATTTGCAGATGGAAGCTCCAGCGTTCAAAATCATGATAGAATTTTTCTAAGTATGGGTTATGATCGACTTCCTCAAGAGAGGTTTTAAAGCCAAGCCGTTTAGCCAATGCTCTTGTTAAAGTGGATTTTCCGACACCTACTGTTCCTGCTACTGTAATGATTGAATTCTTAGGGATATGATGTTCCTTCATTTTATAAGCTCCTTTACATGGGCGGCAATACGTTCAAAATCGCTCTTATTCAAAACGAAATCCTCTGAATCGCCATCTATTGTTAACACCGTAAGATCTGGGTCTGCTTCCTGCAGTTGCTTGATGGCGATGTCATAATCTGCGATCAGCTGCTCCAAATAGCTTGTTTCAATCTTTTTCTCAAAGGGACGCCCGCGTTTTTCAATGCGGTGTAACAATGTGGGCAGACTTGCCTTTATGTAAATGATGAAATTTGGTTTTGGAAGATCATCGGTAAGAAGATGAAAAATCTTTCTGTATTTGTTGAGCTGCTGTTCTGACAGCGTTCGTTCCGCAAAGATCACATTTTTGTAAATGTGATAATCAGCTATCACAGGCTGTCCTTCATTTAAAAAGTGATGGCTGGTATCCTCAAGCTGTTTGTACCTGTGACAAAGAAAAAACATCTCAAGCTGGAAGCTCCATTCCTCTATGTTGTCATAAAACTTATCAAGGTATGGGTTATCCTCAACAATCTCACTGATCATAGGGAATCCAAGCTCTTGTGAAAGCATCGTCGCGAGCGTTGTTTTTCCTGCCCCGATAGGACCTTCAACTGCGATAAAAGGGGCTGTATTCATTGGAATCCTCCTTATTTCTAAAAAACGTCCGTCAATTGCTGACCTTCATATTGTATCACAACCCTTGGATTCCCCTATGAAAAAAAGACGTTTCCAAATTAACGGAACGTCTTTTTGACAACTTGAAATTGATCAGAAAGCAGCAGCCAGTTTTGAGGAAAGGAAAGCCCCAGCTTCCAGTAGCTGATCCCTCTTAAATTAAGCTCTTTAATCAGATTGAATTTGGCCTGAATCGAACGGGCGTCTTCAAACCATACCTCGTGCCTTTTGTTTTCTGCATCAGTATAGCGGAAGAAGGGGGCTTGGGCGGTTTGGTCATACTGGATGTCGGCATTGTTTTGATCGGCTATGGCAATGGCTTGCTGAGGGCTTATTGCTCTTGCCGGAGTTCCTCCTGCTGTATAAGGAAGTGTCCAGTCATATCCATATAAATTCTGCCCCATGACAATTTTATTGGCGGGCATTTCGGTTAAAGCATATTCAATGACGTTCCGAACAGGTCCTATTGGAGAAACGGCTTGAGCCGGTCCGCCGCTGTATCCCCATTCATATGTCATGAGAACAACGAAGTCTACAATTTGGCCATGTGCTCTGTAATCATGGGCTTCGTACCATCTGCCCTGCTGTGTTGCGCTTGTTTTAGGGGCAAGCGCCGTAGAAATTTCAAAGCCTTCTTGATGAAAAAGATCCCTTGCCTCGCGGAGAAATTGATTATATGCCTCCCTGTCCTGGGGCCGTAAGTATTCAAAGTCAAAATGAATAGCGCGGAAGCCATATCTTCTGGCATTCTCGACTATTTCATTCAAAAGTCTTCTTTTCACAGTATCGTCGTTCAAAAGGATCCGGCCGAGCTCATCGCTGAATGCCTGGTTTTCTAGGTTCGTTATAATCATCATCAGTGTCGTGCCTTGATTCTCTGCAATGCTTCTTAAATTCGTTAAAGGCGGTGCGACTAAGGTTCCATCACGCTGTGCCTGGAAACTGAATGCCCCAAGGTACGTTAAGTAGGGTGATGCTTCTCTGGCCGCCTGCTGGAGATTTTCGCTGACTTGATTTCCGCGGGGCTCCAAATAAGCGCTTGATTCGATGTCTCTTTTTGGAACTGGAGGAATGTATAAACGGAAACCAATCTGCAGTACGGTATTTAACTGGATGCGGTTCACCCTGGCAAGCTCAGCTGCTGTTGTATTAAATTGCTGTGCGATGGATGTCAGGGTATCACCTTGTTGAACATCATAAAACTGGCCAGCTATTGGAATGACAATGGTTTGTCCGACAACAAGGCTATCGGGATTCGGTATTTCATTCGTTTCTGTGATTTCGTTTGCAGTTGTTCTGTATTGTGAAGCGATAGCAGAAAGAGTGTCGCCTTGTTTCACCACATAAATTTGAATGAAAAACGCCTCCTTTCATATCGCTACAATGTATGAAAGGAAAGCGCTAATCATGTTTGTTTTTCTGTAATTTGTTCTTCCGTTGTGATTTCTGCGAAAAGAACATTTTCCATCATGGTTAGAGCGAATTCATTGTCCTTATCGCTGTTAGAAGCAATGCAGTCCTTAGGTATTGTAATGCTGTATTCTCTCATGTAAGCATCATTAGCAGTAAACAGCACGCATATATTTCCCGCTATCCCTGTTAAGACAATGCGTTTCACCTGTAATTCAGTCAGGAGGGTATGGAGGGCTGTTTCATAAAAAGCGGAGTGTTTCGGCTTGATTAAAAAATAGTCGGCATCCTCGGGCGATATCTTTTCGATAATGGCCTTGCTTTTCTCGTTTTCACATTCTTGCTGGATATTTTGGATATCCGCTTGCCAAAGCCCGTAATGATCATTAATGTATATAATCGGCCAGTCATTTTGTCTTGCGTGCTTTTTTAATGATAAAATGTGAGGAACGATTTTTTCTGTTTTGTTGGCGAGGCTTTCTCCCATATCAAATTCAAAATTATTAATCATGTCTACAATGAGAAGAGCTGTGTCTGCTTTAGACATCGACAGTCTCCTTTCTGTTTAAGTTATAGTTAATATGTAGCCTTTTTAGGTAAGGAAAAAACTTTGAAAAGAGAGCTAATCTGATGAATCAAGATGAACTTTATATGAAAGAAGCAATAAAAGAAGCGGAAAAAGCTGAAGCGAAAGGCGAGGTACCGATCGGAGCCGTGCTTGTCGTGAATGATAAAATCGTGGCACGCGCGCACAATTTAAGAGAAACAGAGCAGCGGTCTATCGCTCATGCGGAAATGCTTGTGATTGATGAAGCGTGCAAGTCACTTGGAACATGGAGACTGGAAGGCGCAACACTTTACGTTACCCTTGAGCCTTGTCCGATGTGTGCCGGAGCCGTCGTGCTTTCACGCGTGGAGAAAGTGGTATTTGGCGCATTTGATCCAAAAGGAGGCTGTTCAGGCACGTTAATGAACCTTCTTCAGGAAGAACGCTTTAATCATCAGGCTGAAGTGGTGAGCGGTGTGCTGGAGGAAGAATGCGGAGGAATGCTCAGTGCATTTTTCAGAGATCTGAGAAAAAAGAAGAAAGCTTCTAGGAAAAACTTGTCTGAGTAGTAAGGTTGCAATTTTTAGGGGAAAAGGATATACTTATGTGTGCATCATCATAGATGCGACATAAAATTTGATATTTATTTTGCCGTGCTAAGCGGGGAGGTAGCGGTGCCCTGTACCCGCAATCCGCTCTAGCGGGGCCGAATCCCTTCTCGAGGTTCGTTTACTTTAAGGTCTGCCTTAAGTAAGTGGTGTTGACGTTTGGGTCCTGCGCAATGGGAATTCATGAACCATGTCAGGTCCGGAAGGAAGCAGCATTAAGTGAAACCTCTCATGTGCCGCAGGGTTGCCTGGGCCGAGCTAACTGCTTAAGTAACGCTTAGGGTAGCGAATCGACAGAAGGTGCACGGTAAATCAATCATCAAATTTTCAAACTCACCTAATATTAGGTGAGTTTTTTGTTATGTAAAAGAGCTTTTGGAATCGATACACGGTTCATGTATAATGGGAATGATGAATAACGGAGGAGGGCGCACCCGTGAGTTACCAAGCTTTATATCGAGTATTCAGGCCTCAGCGCTTTGAAGATGTGGTCGGGCAAGAGCACATTACAAAAACGCTTCAAAATGCCCTTTTGCAAAAGAAATTTTCTCATGCTTATCTGTTTTCCGGGCCAAGGGGTACGGGAAAAACCAGTGCGGCCAAAATATTTGCCAAAGCTGTCAACTGTGAACACGCTCCTGTTGATGAGCCATGTAACGAATGTGCAGCCTGTAAAGGGATAACAAACGGGTCCATATCCGATGTCATAGAAATTGACGCCGCTTCTAACAATGGTGTTGATGAAATTCGTGACATCCGCGACAAAGTGAAGTTTGCCCCATCGGCCGTCACATATAAGGTATATATCATAGATGAGGTGCATATGCTTTCTATCGGCGCCTTTAATGCGTTATTAAAAACATTAGAAGAGCCGCCTGAGCATTGTATTTTCATTTTAGCAACGACAGAACCGCACAAAATTCCTTTAACCATTATCTCCAGATGTCAGCGTTTTGACTTCAAGCGAATTACATCCCAAGCGATTGTCGGACGTATGAACAAAATAGTTGATGCTGAAGAGCTGCAGGTTGAAGAAGGGGCGCTCGACATTATTGCGAGTGCTGCAGATGGCGGTATGAGGGATGCTTTGAGCCTTCTTGACCAGGCAGTCTCATTCAGCGGCGACGAGCTAAAAGTTGATGATGCGCTTCTGATTACCGGAGCAGTTTCTCAATTATATATAGGAAAGCTTGCGCAATCTCTGCATGAAAAACATGTTTCTGAAGCTTTGGAAACATTGAATGAGCTGCTTCAGCAAGGGAAAGACCCGGCGAAGCTGATAGAGGATATGATTTTCTATTTCAGGGACATGCTGCTGTTCAAAACAGCTCCTGGCTTAGAGGGTGTACTGGAAAAAGTAAAAGTCGATGAAACGTTCCGTGAATTGAGTGACCAAATTCCGACCCAGGCGATATATGAAATGATTGATATCCTGAACAAGAGCCACCAGGAAATGAAATGGACGAATCATCCCCGTATCTTCTTTGAAGTGGCTGTGGTGAAGATTTGCCAAACGTCTCATCAACCAGCTGCTGCAGACCTGCCTGAAGTTGATATGCTGATGAAAAAGATCCAGCAGCTTGAGCAAGAAGTAGAACGGCTCAAAACAACCGGCGTAAAAGCAGCGGCGGAAAGTCCGAAAAAAGAAGCGCCGCGTGCGCCAAAAGGCGGGAAATCCAATTACAAAGCGCCGGTAGGCAGAATTCATGAAATTTTGAAAGAAGCAACGAGGACGGACCTTGATCAGCTCAGAAGCAGCTGGGGCAAGCTTCTGGCTCACCTGAAACAGCAAAATAAAGTATCACATGCTGCGCTGCTGAATGACAGTGAACCTGTGGCTGCCGCTTCTTCGGCATTTGTACTGAAATTCAAATATGAAATACATTGTAAAATGGTCGCCGAGGATAACAATGGTGTCCGGTCTAATCTTGAACAGATTTTAGAATCTATGCTCGGAAAAAGAATGGATTTGATTGGCGTTCCAGAAGCACAATGGGGTAAAATAAGAGAAGAATTTTTAGTAGATCATCAGCAGGAAAATGAAGGATCAAATGAGCCGGCTGAAGAAGACCCGCTTATTGCAGAAGCGAAAAAGCTTGTCGGAGCGGATTTAATTGAAATAAAAGACTAACAAAATGAAAGAGAGTGGATAATATGCGTGGCGGAATGGGAAATATGCAAAAAATGATGAAACAAATGCAAAAAATGCAAAAGGATATGGCCAAGGCTCAAGAAGAGCTTGCAGAACAGGTAGTTGAAGGAACTGCAGGCGGCGGTATGGTAACAGTTAAAGCAAACGGCCAAAAAGAAATTCTGGATGTCATCATTAAAGAAGATGTAGTTGACCCGGAAGATATCGAAATGCTCCAGGACTTAGTGCTTGCTGCAACGAATGAAGCCTTGAAAAAAGTTGACGAGATCACAAACGAAACAATGGGTCAATTTACAAAAGGAATGAACATGCCAGGTTTGTTCTAGGGGGATAAAAGAAAATGCAATATCCTGAACCAATATCAAAGCTGATCGACAGCTTTATGAAATTGCCAGGGATCGGACCGAAAACAGCGGTCCGTCTGGCTTTTTTTGTTCTAGGTATGAAAGAAGATGTGGTATTAGATTTTGCGAAAGCGTTGGTAAATGCGAAACGCAATCTGACATATTGCTCAGTTTGCGGGCATATTACAGATCAGGACCCTTGTTATATATGTGAAGATTCACGAAGGGATAAGTCCATTATCTGTGTTGTGCAAGACCCTAAGGATGTTATTGCTATGGAGAAAATGAAAGAATACAACGGCCAGTATCATGTTCTCCACGGCGCCATTTCTCCAATGGACGGCATCGGACCAGAGGATATAAAAATACCAGAATTGTTAAAACGATTACAGGATGATCAAGTGACAGAAGTGATTCTCGCAACAAACCCTAATATAGAAGGGGAAGCAACAGCGATGTATATATCAAGGCTCTTGAAGCCATCTGGTATTAAGCTCTCCCGTATTGCCCACGGACTGCCCGTCGGCGGTGACTTGGAATATGCTGATGAGGTCACTCTTTCTAAGGCACTTGAAGGAAGACGTGAATTGTAAGGGAGGAAAAAGCGATCCATGGGTTTTCTTCGCAAGAAAACATTGAGAAGAGAGTTTGATGAAAAACTAATCGAGCAGCTTTTTAAGCAAAAGGAAGAGTGGAACAGGCAAAAGAAGCTGGTTGAAAAAAGCCTTGAACCATCAGCTGAGGTTTTATGCGAGCTGAAGGTAGCTGAAGCAAAGTATTTTTTTTACTTGAGGGAAGCGAAACAGCGGAATTTGAAAATCAGCCGGTGGAAGTAAGTGGTCTAAACTCCTGGATCTTCTCATAAGCTTGTACTAGAACAAGTGAAGGGGATGAGAAGATTCATGGAGCCTATTTTTATTATAGGGATTATTTTAGGACTAGTTGTTCTTCTATTTTTATCAGGTTCGCCTGCAAAGCCTTTAAAGTGGATTGGTATAACTGCTGTTAAATGTGTAGCGGGTGCTTTGTTGCTGGTATGTGTGAACATGTTCGGAGGCAGCCTCGGCATCCATGTGCCGATTAATATTGTCACAACAGCCATAAGCGGAATCTTGGGCATACCGGGAATAGCAGCATTAGTAGTGATTAAGCATTTTATTATTTAATTCATGTTATATGTTGACTTTAAGACGTAAGGGTGTTATTCTAATATACGTCGCTGATGACGGATAAGCTTTTTAAAGAAATTACGAAAAAAGTTGTTGACGGAAACGGCGTAAAATGTTATGATTATAAAGTCGCTTAAAGAGCGGCAACAAAGTTCTTTGAAAACTAAACAAGACAAAACGTACCTGTTAATTCAAGTTTTATTATAAAATCGCACAGCGATGTGCGTAGTCAGTCAAACTACTTTATCGGAGAGTTTGATCCTGGCTCAGGACGAACGCT
>NZ_JAXCHF010000022.1:0-12626 GCF_037027485.1 Bacillus sp. 205(2023)
ATACATTTATTATTATAACAACATTCGTATTCAAACGAAACTAAACAGCCAATCACCGATAAGCTATCGGCAATTGGCTGTATAAAAGGTGTTTTGATCCCTGTCTCAAAAACGGGGGTCAGTCCCGCATGGAGAGGCTTTTTCTATTTTTCTATGCATTTTATTAAAGCGGCCCAATCTAGGTTTTCAAGCCCTTTTTCAATACCGCTTTCAAAATGGCTTTTCGCCAGCTCGGCAAGAGGGAGGTTTGCAGAAACCTGCTCCGCGGCGGCGAGCGCCAGATTGGTGTCCTTCAACCCTAATGACATTTTAAAGCCCGCCGGCTCAAATGTTTGCTCGGCCATGATCGTTCCGTAATTTTGATATACAGGGGAGCCGAAAAGCGCGTTGGCGATCTCTAAAAATTGTTTTTGCTCTAATCCGTATTTCTCCATCATCAGGAATGATTCAGATAACGCCTCCAGCATGGATACGAGCAGGAAATTGATGCTGATTTTCGCTGCGTTTGCTGTTTTGCTTTCTTCGCCGACGTCAAACACTTGCTGACTCAAGCTTTCGAGCAGAGGTTTTGCTGTTTTTTTCGCTTCCGCGGGTCCTGCCGCTATAATGCGAAGCGCGGCTTTTGCGGCGGCATCCGGTCTTCCCAGCACAGGAGCCGCAAGGAAGGTTTGTCCTTTTTCTGCATGGGCGGCCGCGAGTTTTTCTGAGAACTCAACACTGATCGTGCTCATCGAAATGTGAATGCCATTCTCTGATAATCCTTCAATCAATCCGTCTTTGCCGAAAGTCACGGCGCTGACAGAATTATCATCAGAAAGCATTGTCACAACGATATCAGCGGTCTCGGCCGCCTGGCGCGGCGTTTCTGCCACTTGGGCGCCTTGGGATGCGAATTCTTCCGTCTTTTCTTTCGTCCGATTGTATACTGTCAAACGATAGCCTGCTTGAAGCACGTTCCGGGCAATGGGCTGTCCCATATTGCCGAGTCCGATTACAGCGATTTTCAATCTGATCACTCCCTGAACATTTTTTTCATTATATACAAAATGAACAGGATATGCTGGAAATCGGCTTACCAAAATAAAAAGAACAGCTTCACGCTGTCCTCATTTAAAGATGTTGAACCATCCTTTATGTACAAACCATATCAGCATGCCGGCCACAAGAGCGGCCATCAGGCCAAGCACGGCGAAATATCCGTATTTCCAGTGAAGCTCCGGCATGTTGTCGAAGTTCATGCCGTAAACGCCGGCGATAAACGTGAGCGGGATAAAAATCGTAGACACGATGGTCAATGTCATCATAATCGCATTCATCCTGTTCGAATTCAGTGTCACGTAGCTGTCACGCAAATCGGACGTCATGTCGCGGTTAGATTCCACAATTTCTGTAAGCTTTAATAAATGATCGTAAATATCGCTGAAGTATGCCTTTGTTTCCCGCTGCTCTTTCACATGGTCAAGGCTTAAAATCCGATACAGCAAATCACGCATCGGAATAATGGTCCGCCTGAGATGCAATAGGTCTGTTCTGAGGTCAAACACCTCGCTCATCAGCGTCCCGTACGTTTTGTGGCTGCGGCTGTCTTCAATCTCATTCAGCCGGTCTTCTATTTTGTACACCAGAGGAAAATATTCATCAACAAGCTGATCCATGATCATGTAAGAAATATGCCCCGGCCCTTTTTTTAACATGTCCGGTGAAGCATATAATCGCTCCCGGACTTTGGAGATACCGGGCGTTTCGTGTAAATGAAAGGTGACGACAAATTTTTCGCCTTGAAAGATATCGACTTCCTCGGTCTCAAGTGTTTCCTGATTCAGCGCATGAAGCACGTAAAAGCGATAGCCGTCGTAATGGTCAAGCTTCGGGCGCTGCATATGCTGAAAGCAATCTTCAATCGCAAGCGGATGAAAATGAAAAAAATCTCTCAATAACGCGGTTTCCGTTTCCTCCGGGCCGTAAAAATCAACCCAGTACCACGCAATATCCGGCTGTTCAACCCGTTCGATCGGTATATTTTTCAAAAGCTGATGCTGTGTTGTGATAGCGGTAATGTTGATCATAAACAACCCTCCACCTGCCATTATATCATGCGGCCTTTTTCAGAAAAGTATACAGTGTTTTCTGCCGGTTTCCAGCGGCGTGGTATACTGAACAAAAAACGGAAAAAGGGCTGATCATATGTGGAAAGAAAAAGTATCGGTCACACCGCCGTACCATTTTGACCGTGTACTCGACAGGCTGTCGTTAGATCCTCTTAATGCAGTTGATTTGAAAGCACGGGAAATAAGAGTGCCGATCAGAAATAAGGCCGGTGACGTATGTATTGTGAAGGTGCAGGCGTTAGGCCATGCGGACGAGCCCGAGTTTCTCGTCAGCGGGGAAACAGAGCAGGAAGACATGATGAAGGAAATCAAACGGATTTTTCAATGGGAACATGATTTACAGTATGTCCTTGATCATTTCTCAAAAACGAATCTTTCCGCGATTTTTGAAGATCATGCAGGCACGCCGCTCGTATTGGACTACAGCGTGTACAACTGTATCATGAAATGCATTGTGCACCAGCAGCTGAATCTATCTTTTGCGTACACCTTGACAGAACGGTTTGTCCATACGTTCGGCGAGCAGAAGGACGGCGTGTGGTGCTATCCGAAGCCGGAAACGATTGCGGCGCTGGATTATCAAGATCTCCGCGAGCTCCAGTTCAGCATGAGAAAAGCGGAATACGCCATTGATACATCAAGAATGATCGCAGAAGGCACACTCGACTTGTCAGAGCTGCCCCAACTGACAGATGAAGACATCATGAAGAAACTGATCAAAATCAGAGGCATCGGCCCATGGACAGTACAAAACGTGCTGATGTTTGGGCTCGGACGGCCCAATTTATTCCCGCTGGCAGATATCGGACTGCAAAACGCGATCAAACGCCACTTCAATTTGGACGACAAACCGGCAAAGGATGTTATGCTCGCGATGAGCAAGGAGTGGGAGCCTTATTTGAGCTATGCGTCGTTATATTTGTGGAGGAGTATAGAATAATTCGTCTGACAATGAAGGAAATCGTGCAAACGTGTTATACTAGAAAGATGTGAAAAAAACATTTCACTTTCTGCCATCTGCAGAAAGCTTCATATAGAAACGGAGAGAACAACGTGAACCAACAAAACAAAAAGGCGCCCGTCGAACTGAAAGTCGGACAGACCTTTCCGCTGACGATTAAACGTCTTGGAATTAACGGAGAAGGCGTCGGCTATTTCAAGAAAAAAGTCGTGTTCGTGCCCGGCGCGCTTCCTGGTGAAGAGGTTGTCGTCCAAGCGACGAAAGTGCAGCCGAAGTTTTCGGAGGGACGGATCAAGAAGATTCGCAAGGCTTCGGAGCATCGGGTGGCACCGCCTTGCCCTGTCTACGAGCAGTGCGGCGGCTGCCAGCTTCAGCATCTTGCATACAGCCAGCAGCTTCGGGAAAAGCGCGACATCGTCATCCAGTCTCTGGAGCGCCATACGAAGTTTAAAGTCGAAAACATGGATATCAGAGAAACGGTCGGCATGGACAACCCATGGAATTACCGCAACAAAAGCCAATTCCAGATCGGACGCTCACAAAGCGGCAGTATCATTGCCGGCTTATACGGCCTTGATTCTCATGATATCGTGCCGATCAAAGACTGCATCGTTCAGCATCCGGCAACCAACAAAACAACAGGCATCGTCCGCCGCATTTTAGAGGACTTCAATGTGTCTGTTTATAATGAAAGAAAACGAAAAGGCGACGTTCGCACGATAGTGACGAGAGTCGGCTTTGAAACAGGCGAAGTGCAGGTCGTGCTTGTAACAGCAAAAGAAACGCTTCCGCATAAGGAAGAAATCGTCAAAGCGATCCAAAAGCGCCTGCCTGAGGTGAAATCCATTATTCAAAATGTAAACGGCGCGAAAACCTCTGTTATTTTCGGTGAGAAATCAAAACCCCTCGCCGGACATACCGTGATTCAAGAGGTGCTCGGAGACGTTTCATTTGAATTGAGCGCCCGCGCCTTCTTCCAGCTCAATCCGGAGCAAACCGTCAAGCTGTATGATGAAGTGAAAAAAGCGGCGCAGCTGACCGGGAAAGAAAAAGTCGTTGACGCGTATTGCGGCGTCGGCACCATCGGCATGTGGGTGGCGGACGGAGCGAAGGAAGTCCGCGGTATGGACGTCATCAAAGAATCGATTGACGATGCCAAGAAAAATGCCAAAAAACACGGCATGACAAACGCCACGTACGTAACAGGAACAGCCGAGCACTGGCTCCCGAAATGGACGAAAGAAGGCTTCCGCCCGGACGTCGTCATCGTTGACCCGCCAAGAACCGGCTGTGACAGCACGTTCCTGGACACGATCAAAAAAGTCAAACCGAAACGCTTTGTGTACGTTTCCTGCAATCCATCCACGCTTGCGAAGGATTTACAGGCGCTGTCGAAAGACTATCGCGTGGAATATATTCAGCCTGTCGATATGTTTCCGCAGACAGCTCACGTTGAAGCAGTGGCGAAGCTTGTGTTGAAATCGTCTCATTAAGTCCTAATCAGATCTGGATTTCGGTAGAATGAACATTGCCGATTTCCGGGTCTTTTTCATGCGCAAACCTTGCCTTGACTGTCTTTTCTGAATTTTATCTTTCCTTCATTTCTTGGAGATCTTTATTTTAACTGACGAAAAGAGTTGAAAAAGCGTGTTGAAAAGCGGGTGAAAAACAGCCAATTTTGAACAGAAAAAGTATGAAAATGGGGGTTCGGTAGGAAAAGTCTATTTTAACTCGAACGGTGGAATGCGGGTTGGAAGGGTCTGATTTAGAGATGTATATTATTTTTGTACATAGTAAGAGGGAAGAGATTTGCTTCGTCTGTAATATTTAAAACATAAATTTACAATTGGAGATATAAGAGAAGGGAGTTCATGTCTGTCCTTTTGAGTGGAATTGATGAAAGCAGCATTACTTAACGTATTTTTAAAAAATAATAAAGAAGCTAGAACACAACTAAAAGAGTATATTCTTTGGTCAAATAACAGCTATTTTCTTAGTAAATTCTAGCTTTATACAGTCATTAATTCAAATGTTATAGAAAAAATGAACTGCCTAAACGTTAACCAAGGTATACAAAGACGACTTACTTTCTAATGATAGGTTCTGAAGGGGAGGGGGTTATAAGTTTTTTATTCCCATTTTTATTATTTGGTTGGCTAATCTTTGAATACCGGCTTAGGTGCTGTTACATGCTGGGTTTAGTGCGGATAAAGAAATCAACAAGCTTGTAGCTAAAGAATTGAATACTCAGGCTGTAATAAAATATGACACAAGCAACTTAGTAATAGTAAGTTGCTTGTGAAATCAACTTGTTTAGTTATTCTCAATATCTCATAAATACGGTTTATTTCATCTCTAGCTTCATCATCATTATCGTCTAGTAATCTTTTTTTATTTATCAAAGTATTTTTAGTGAAAGTTCGATAACTGCTTAATATCTTCTATCTCTCAATATTAAGCAATGATTCGTAAGCATTTACGATACCGCTACCAACTTCATTCTTATCTAAGTTTTCAACGTGGTCTGTGTTCTGATATAAGTTTTCTTTAACCTTACGAATTGGCATCTCCTCTCCGTATTTTTCGTAGTATTCTGTCTTTAATAGGGCTGCTGTAGCAGTTACTATTGGAGCTGCTACACTTGTCCCTAAAGTAGGTTCATATCCCTCTTGAAAGCCTAGTGACTTACTTAGCGGAGTTTGCGGGATATTTACAGGGGAAGTAGTCCATACCAAGCTATATAGATCAATCTTATTTGTATCCAGAAAACTTGGGTCAAGATCACCACCTGGAGCTGCAATTGAGATGTTTTTTCCATAATTTGAGTAAGAAGCTTTTGTATTTTGCGCTGTGGTGGCAGATACAGTAATTACATCGTTATCACCACCAGGAAGATGTAGGATATTGTCCTTTGGTTTACCTAATTGTTGTGCAAGTTTTTTTGAATTTGAGATATCATATCCATGGTTTCCAGCTGCTGCAACAATTAAAGTATTGTGTTTTCTAGCGAATTTAAAAGCTTTTTCAAAAAGTTTTATAGTCTCTCTATCTTCTTTATCTTTTTTTGATAAGAAAGTAGATAAACTTAAATTAATTACGTCCATATCATCTTCCGTAGCTTTAACAATTGCGCTTATAACCCAACTTGTTTTAGATTTACCGTTTTTATCAAATACTTTATACGGCACTAAACCCAGATTTGGTCCAACTCCTTTTACACCCCCATTAGCAGCAATTATCCCAGCTACAGAAGTTCCATGCCCATAAAAGTCTTGTGTATTATCTTCAACTGGAACAAAAGACTCTCCAGTATCTACAATATTATTTTTGAGGTCTGGATGATTGAAATCTATGCCTGAATCGATTACTCCTACTTTTGTATTATGAGATCCTTTATTTATATGATAACTTCGATAATCATTTGTAACTTGCTTGATATTCCATAACCAACTGTCATAAAGAGTGTCATTATCTTCCGTGAATTGTGATGAAAATGCCACTTTAGCAGGAATCTGTTTACTTTTATCAGGAAGAGAAATCTCTTTATCCTCAATAATTTCTTTTGCGTCTAATTTTTCTTTAGCAATATCTTTGATTGCTGAAAATTGGCTTGGTTTTATATTATCTATTACCAATAAATCTAGTTCTTTAATATAATTTGTTTCTATATTTGAATACTTTTCCTGAACCTTGTTTATTGTCGATTCACTTACTTTTGAGTCGAGGTTAATTATGATAGATTCATCATAATTTGATTCTTCAGCATGAGAGCTTATAGGCTGTAAACTGGATACAATTACAAATATGAAAACCATCGAAATTCTTCTTAAATTCTTCATTTTTTATACTCCTTTCCCTTAATACAGTTCATTAAATAATAAGATTGTATATAATTTACCCCCTTTCCAAAAATAAGTATATTAAATTCAAGTTTATAAAATATAAGTAAATCAGTCAATACATATTTTTCTAATTATCAGTAATTATCCCGAGAAATTCACCTTTAGTTTGATTAAATTAAACTTCTTTTTATTCTTTTATACTACACCTTTGGTTTTGCGGGTCAAAATTACTATGGGTAAATATACATGAGTAGAATAATGCAAAACCAAAGACCTGTTTTTTCATAATTTGTAAAATTATATATTGACTTGCAGTTATTATGTGTGAAATATTGTTTATAGGAATATTAGGAAAGGTATCATGAGTCATTCGATTTAAAAAGTCGAAACATTGGAATAAATGGAAGAGGTGAAAATGATGACCAACCCCAATTTTAACTCGAAAGAGTTTTTCTTCTTACTGAGAAAAACCAGACCGAATATAAGATTATTTATATTGGCAATATTATTAAGTGGATTAAGCGCAATAGCTTCTACTTTAGTGCCTCATTATTTAAAAAGTCTAATAGACTATTATAATATTCTTGAAAAGATCAATTTATGGGATCTTTTAGGTCTTCTGGCAATATTTTTAATCAGCGGAGTAATCGGGGCAGTTGGTAGTTATATGTTAAGTGTAGTAGGATATAACGTTGTTGCAAATCTCAGAAATTTATTATGGGAAAAGATAGTAATACTACCTATAGAATTTTACGATAAGAATCGTTCTGCAGATATAGCAAGTAGATTTGTTAATGATACTACGGTGATTTACAACTTAGTAAGCAACTCTTTTTCGCAATTTATTAATGCTATATTAATAGTGCTTTTTTGTGGATTTTGGTTGTTTTACTATGATTGGCAATTGACATTGGTGATTATCGTAGCAATTCCAGTTTATTTGTTGATTTTTATACCTTTAGGAAGAATTTTATCAAAATTATCTAAAACGACACAAAGCTTAACAGGAGAATTAAATGTAAGAGCTGTTGAAACAATATCCTCAATAAGACTAATTAAATCTTCAACTGCAGAAAAATTACAAGTAGAAAGAGGAAAAGAAGATATTGAAGCTTTAAGAAATATAGGCCTAAAGCAAACAAAATGGATGGTTATTTTAAACCCTATCATTAATTTAATGATGATGCTTATCATTATTAGCATAATTGGATTCGGAGGGGTTAAATTAGCCAATGGAAGTTTATCGCCAGGAACCTTTATTGCATTTCTGACACTTATGTTCTATATCATAGGTCCACTTAATAACTTTGGGTTATTCTTTACTCAAATACAAAAGACGATAGGTGCAACAGAAAGAATTTCTCAATTGATATATGAGCAAGGAGAAGATCAGCATAAAGGGAAAGAATTAGCGGAAACCTATAAAGATTTAGTGATTGAAAATTTATCATTTTGCTATGGTAAAGAGGATAAGGCATTTTCCTTGAATAATATTAATTTAATAATAAAAGGGGGAAGTGTAAATGCCTTAGTAGGTCCTAGTGGTAGTGGTAAAACCACAATCATCTCTATTCTGGAAAGATATTATAATCCTAATAGCGGAAATATTTATTTTGGTGAAGAGAATATTGAGTTATTTTCATTAAAATCATGGCGTAGCCAAATAGGATATGTAGCACAGAATCACGATTTAATAAGTGGTACTATTAGAGACAATCTCATCTTTGGTTTAGAAAATCCCCCAGATGAAAAAAAAATAGTAGAAGCATGTAAGAAGGCATATGCATGGCAATTTATAAGTGAATTGCCTAACGAGTTAGAAACTAATATTGGAGAAAAAGGTCTAAACTTATCAGGAGGACAACGACAAAGAATTGCTATTGCGAGAATGTTTCTGAAGGATCCAAATATAATCTTTTTGGATGAAGCAACTGCAAGTCTTGACAGTCATTCTGAACAAATTGTGAACGAAGCAATGAAGAAGCTCATGAAGGATAGAACCGCTATTATAATAGCACATAGGTTATCCACCATTATAAACGCTGACAATATCATTTTTATGGAAAATGGTGAGGTGACAGGTCAAGGGAATCATTGGGAGTTAAAGCGTAGTCATAAATTGTATCGTCAATTCTGTGAGCAGCAGTTTAAAGAAGATAGTACAGATCCATTAGTATTAACCAATTAAAAAGAGCGCTTAAGAGAGGCGAGAACAAAATGGACAAAAAATTAGTTTATTTCCAACACATGAGTGAAGATTCAAAGTACTATATAGAGAAAAGCCCAAATGCAGAGACTGATCCATACGAAGTACATAATATGCCAAATTACTATACTGTTAGTACAGAATATAAATCACCGTGGAAGTTTTATAATAATCCCAATCATACCCTCAAAGAACAAGGCTGGAAAATACACATAAGTGCGACAATGAATAATGCTCAGGATATATTAAAAGTTGTGAGTCAAATTATATTTAAACATCAGATACCATTTAAGCATATTAAAGATAAACAAACTCTTTTTAATATGAATTCGAAGCATGGTAATCGAACTTCATCTGGAAAATTTATCGCTATCTATCCTTCTTCTGATAACATGTTCTTCGGGTTATTAAATGAACTTTATGAAGAATTAAAACACTACGAGAATGGACCATACATCTTAAATGACAAATCATGGAAGGGCAGCAATATATATTACCGATACGGTGCATTTAAGAATATTTACAATGAAAGAGGAGAACTGTGCATTAAAGATGAAAATGGAAATTTAATCCCAGACAATAGACAGCCATATTATAAAATACCTGAATTCGTAAGTGATTTTGATCAATATTTAGATACCAAGAATAACTTATTAGATACTCAAGATGTAAGTAATTTTAATGATTATGAGTTCCAAGGAGTCCTTAGGTTTAACAATGGTGGCGGTATATATACAGGAATAAGAAAATCAGATGGAAAGAAAGTGGTAATCAAAGAAGGGAGACCTAAAGTAGGATTAGATGGTCAATTAAATGATGCGATTGATAGATTGAATATAGAATACGAAGCATTAAATACACTTACAGAAGTTGAAGGTGTTGTTAATGTGCTCGATTACTTTAAAGCATGGAAACATGTATTTTTAGTTGAAGAATTTGTAGAAGGTGTAACCCTTCAATCATGGTGTGCAATCAATTATCCTTTCAACATTGAGAATGATAAAAATGAATACATTAGTAAGGTGAAAAAAATAATTAATAGCTTGATAGAAACAATTAAACTAGTACATAGTAAAGATGTTGGTATGGGAGATTTGCAACCCCAAAATATAATGATTACCCCCGAATCAAATGTTAAGATTATTGATTTTGAGGCTGCTAGTGCTCTCTCTGAAGAAAATGGAGCGTTGCAAACAATTGGCTATACAAATAAGAAAAATAAGAATCATAAGGAGCGAGATTGGTATGCACTAAAGAAAGTTTTAAGATTTTGTATTCTGCCAATAGGTCCAGTTACTGATATAGAAGAAAGCATTAAAAAGAAACATGATATTTGGATAGAGAATGAATTTGGCAAAGATGTTTATCAATATGTTGTAAATACAGAAAATCTATGTGACAGATACTTATCTGACACCAAAGAAAAGATATTCAAGAATAATTATGACAGTGAAATCAAAAAAGAAATGGACATGTCAAAAGTTATAAATGGATTGAGAAACAGCATAGAGAGTAATATGTTGCCCAACAGCTCGCTAATTCATGGCGATGTGCGGCAATTTGTAATGCCATCTGGAAAGTTAAATGTACTAACTGGAGGAACTGGAGCTGCATTGGCATTGTACAGATCTGGAAACGTCAACAAGCAAGTTCGGGATTGGATTGAAAATGTTTTACTGAAAAAATTGCATGTACTTAATGATGATATTGGGTTATTTACAGGACGAGCTGGTATCGCAGCAACATTGTATGAATTGGGGTACATAGAGGAAGCTATGAACTTATTCAATAATCTATCATATGAAGATATGAAAGATATTTCATTAAGGTCAGGATTGTCGGGAATAGGTCTTTCATTAATTAGCTTATACTTGGAGGAAGATAATGATGACTTTTTGGTTACTTCTGAAAAAATTGCTGATCAGATAGAAAATAGGATTATTGAAGATGATAAATTATCAGCAACTGATTTTGCAGCAGTCCCTATAGGTTTGATTGATGGTTGGTCAGGAATATCTTTATTCTATGCGGCATTATATTCAGTTACTAAGAAAGAAAAATATTATGTAAAGTCAAAAGAATATATTGAGTGGGATTTAAAACATTGTAAGGTAGATGAAGAGACGAATACTTTGCAAACGTATGATGATCAAAACCCTCGATTACTACCCTATTTATCAGGAGGATCAATCGGAATAGGAGTTGCTATTTGGTATTTAAATTATGTAGGAAATAATAATTTATTTAGAGAAGAATTAGAGCAAATAATCAATTTAAATAAAGTAAGAATTGCATATAGTGGAGGATTGTTTGATGGGGTCGGTAGTTTCTTGTTAATCCCGTCAATGACTAAGGAAAATAATGAAATCAGTCAGCAGATTGAGCTGGCATTGAAAAAACTAGAATTGTTTCTTATCCGCAAAGATGATCAAGTATTATTCCCTGGAAACTTCAGTTTTCGTTTAGCAGATGATTACTACTCTGGAAGTGCTGGCATAATATTGGGCATAAACTCTATCCAGTTCTCAAATCCGTTATATTGGTTGCCAATAATAAAAATTGATAGTTTCTTAAATAAGACTAAAAAAGAATTGTTGTTAAACAATTAAACTCTAACACTTATAGTTGATGATAATCATTGAAGATTGGAATTATAGCAGTTAATATACAGAACTTACGAAGGAGGTGAGAAAAGAAAATGAAAGAGGTGTTAGAACTTCAACAATTTAATGAAAAATCTGAAGTAGAGCCTGCGGCATGGACTGTTACTCTAACAACTATTTCTGTAACATTATCTACCATTAGCAATCATTGCTAATTGAAGCATAATCAAAGAAAGAGTACTTGAAAGGAGGTGAAACCAAATGAAAGATGTATTGGAACTTCAACAACTCAGTGAAGGATCTGACGTAGAAGCTTCAAAAGGCAAAGGTGGCTTGCTTACGCTAATCACAACGATAGTTGGCACATCTACTATTAGCAATAACTGTTAAGGGTAATTAAGAGGGGTGGATGAACAAATGAATGAAGTACTAGAGTTACAACAATTGAGTAAAGGTTCTGAAGTAGAAACAGCTGGGTGGACACTTCTGACAACACTCATCGGTACATCTACTATTAGCAATAGTTGTAATAAATGATAAAAAGGAGATGAAACCAAATGAAAGATGTATTGGAACTTCAACAACTCAATGAAGGATCTGACGTAGAAGCTTCAAAAGGCAAAGGTGGCTTGCTTACACTAATCACAACGGTAGTTGGCACATCTACTATTAGCAATAACTGTGGATAAAAGGCCACACATAACAAAAAAGATTTTCTTACGTACATCAAGTGCTGAAGTAGGAACAATGGGTGCTCACTTCTAATAACACTCATCGTACATTTACTATTAGCAAAGTTGTAATAAATGATAAAAAGGAGGTCAAACCAAATGAAAGATGTATTGGAACTTCAACAACTCAATGAAGGATCTGACGTAGAAGCTTCAAAAGGCAAAGGTGGCTTGC
>NZ_JAXCHF010000023.1:0-3648 GCF_037027485.1 Bacillus sp. 205(2023)
TGAGAAGAATTTCTTGTGTGCAACATGAGAAAGACACCGTCCTTGTAAGTCTTTCTTTTATTTTATTACATGAGAATGGATATTTTAAGAAAAAATAAAGGCTGTCGAGATTTTCTCGACAGCCTGACTGATTCCATTATGGAATCAGTTTTTTTATTGGGTTCTTTCAATTCTTACAGCTTCCTCAAGCATTTGCACATTGTTTTGGTACAGCTGGCGAACGAGAACCCGTCTGGCGGCAAGACTGGCACTGAAATAATCTTCATCCCGCACCATGCCCTTTACGGTAAATTCCACCCCGCGGTTGATTTTATTCAAAGCGGTGATGCCGTGTATTTGAAAAGGCTCTGTCGGGTTTCCGAATTCATCCCGCTTCAGTGAATCGCGAAGCTCTTCATTCAGCATGTCGCACGCTTCCTCCAGCACACTGTATACACGATCTGGATCTTCTTTAAAGCTGATGAGAAAGGATTCGGTAATCCGCATAAAATCAATATTATAATTTTCTATTTGTCTGACCTCGCCGTTGCTGATGGTGAGAAGCTTTCCGCTCCATTCACGTATTTGCAGCGAGCGCAGGCCGATTTCTTCGACGGTGCCGTTAAATAAATTGTTTACCGTCACATAATCGCCTTTATGAAGCTGGCGTTCATAAATTAAAAACACACCCGCCAGCACATCCTTGATCAGTGATTGGGCGCCAAAACCGATGACGATACCGGCTACGCCCGCCCCGGCTAAAATCTTGCCGAAATCATGCACAAATAAAGAAATAACATAAAAGATAAAACCGATCGTCGCCGTATATTGGGTGATAGAACGGACAAGGCTTTCAATGGTTTTCTCTTTTCTTTCTTCAATAAAGTCCGTCCGTTTAAAAAATAACTGCACCAATCGGTTAATGATAAAAACACCGATCCACAAAATGACGGCGACGAGGAGAATATCAACGATTTTATTCTGAAAAATCTCCGTAAGTGTTTCTTCCATCCGCATCTAACTCCTGGCTTGACGTTTTGAAAAATCTGTATCCTGGTAGTAGCTGTTTTTGACGAGAACGTTTGGTCCGAGGCACCGGACATTCGGGCAGTGGCAGTTCAGTTCTTTGGCCAGCTTTGTTTCTCTCCACTTTTGATAGGCGGAAGGCAGGCTGTCCGTCTGTATATTGCCGAGCGGCGGTGTATCGCCAAAGTCGGTCACGATAATATTTCCGTCAAAAATATTGACATTCAGTCGCGACCGGCCGTCAGGGTCATTTCTCACTGTCACGTTTTTCGCCGTGCGAAGCCGGCGAAGCAGCTCTTGATCCTCTTCATCAGGACTGCATGCGTAAAACGGCAGTGTGCCGAACAGCATCCATGTCTTTTCATCACGAATATCCAGCAAACGGTGAATCGCCTGTCTCATGTCCTTCAGGCTGAGAGATTCAAGGGCGCTCGCAAAATCACTCGGATACATCGGATGGATTTCATGACGCTGACATTTCATATCTTCTGTGATTTGGCGGTGAATATGCTCAATGTGCGGAAGTGTGCGTTTGTTCAGCATCGTTTCCGCTGATACCATCACTCCGGCATCCACTAGCTTGCGGCTGTTTTCGATCATTTTATCAAAATAGCGCGCGCGCTGCTCGAAGGTCGGTTTTCTGTCCATCATAGCAAAACCGATTTCAGCAAACTCTTCAACCGTTCCCCAGTTATGAGAAATATGTAACACATCAAGATACGGAATAATCCATTCGTATCGCTCGATATCGAGAGTCAGGTTTGAATTGATTTGGGTCCGCACCCCGCGCTCGTGGGCGTATTTCAATAACGGCACGACATATTCCTTTACAGATTTTAATGAAAGCATCGGTTCTCCGCCTGTAATACTGATGGATCTGAGGCGGGGAATTTCCTCCAGCCTTTTTAACAGAAGATCTATTGGCAGAGCATTCGGGTCTTTGGGCTGCAATGTATAGCCTACAGCGCAATGCTCGCATCTCATATTGCACAGTGTCGTCGTTGTAAATTCAACGTTCGTCAGCTGCATATCTCCATACTGGTCGACATCCATATAGGCTTCCCAAGGATCGAACTCAGGTGTAATCGGACGCAGCTTCGTGTTTTGTGTCATGACTATCTAACTCCTTTATAAATGGGGCATACTAACGCTGCCAACAGTTAATTTTAGACCTGATTTGCCAAGATCGCAAGTAGCGGGGCGATTGAAAAACAGCAAAAAATGAGCTACCATAATAAAAAATGAATGGAGGCGCAGAATGGGGAACGCAGTAAACAATAAAGATCAGCAGCTTGATTATTTAAAGAACAGACTAGACATGTTTATGAACGTCATCGATTCATTAGACCCTGAAGCAACAGACGTTGAAGATATAGACAGGCTCATCGGCATGCTGGATGACCTGGAAGCCAAATATGAACGCTTTAAAAAAGACTGGGAATAAAACCGCGCATGCCGCGGTTTTTTATATTGGCATAAAGCGTCAGTATAAAACAGGGCGCCTTTCTGTAAAATAAGAAAAAATGCAGAAGGAGCGCTGGCCATGAAGTGGATGTGTGCAATATGCTGCGCCGCCGTCCTGCTTGCAGCAGGAGCAAAACAGGCAGATGCGGTACTGAATGAGCCGATTAATTGGGGCTTTAAGCGAAGCGTTAATCATCAGCCGCCAGATGCGGGAAAACAGCTGAACAGCCTGATCAAAAAATATGACGCGTTTTATTTAGGCAATACAAAAGAAAAAACAATTTATTTAACATTTGATAACGGCTACGAAAATGGCTATACGCCAAAGGTGCTTGATGTCTTAAAAAAACATCACGTGACAGGAACGTTTTTTGTCACCGGGCATTTCGTAAAGGATCAGCCCGAGCTGATCAAACGGATGTCGGATGAAGGGCATATCATCGGCAACCACTCCTTTCACCATCCGGATCTGACGACAAAAACAGCAGACCAAATTCAGGACGAGCTTGATTCAGTCAACGAAGAGGTTTATAAGATCACGGGAAAGCAGGACAACCTGTACTTACGGCCGCCGCGCGGCGTGTTCAGTGAATATGTGCTGAAAGAAACAAAACGCATGGGCTATCAAACTGTTTTCTGGTCCGTCGCTTTTGTCGACTGGAAAATCAATCATCAAAAAGGGAAAAAATACGCCTACGACCACATGATCAAACAGGCGCATCCGGGAGCGATTTACCTGCTTCACACTGTCTCCAAGGACAATGCCGAGGCGCTGGACGATGCGATTACCGACCTGAAAAAACAAGGCTATACCTTTAAAAGCATTGATGACTTGATGTTTGAGAAAGAAATGAAGCTGCCGTCTTTGTAAACAAGAAAGCCTCTCCGCATGGGACTGACCCCATAAGATGAGACAAATAAAAAACACCTTCAAGTTTGAAAACGGATGATTGTTAGCCGAAATTAGACTTGGAGGTGTTTTTTCTATGGGGACAAGAGTGAGTTATCCGGTTGAAGTTAAGCAGAAGGCTGTAGAAATGAGATTGGCAGGCGTGCCTATGAAAGAGATCATGGAGAAATTAAAAATTAAGAATAAGACACAGATTCAGACATGGGTTAGATGGCATAAGGCTGGGGATACACATCGATTTGAACAGCCTGTTGGTAAGCAATACACTT
>NZ_JAXCHF010000024.1:0-2864 GCF_037027485.1 Bacillus sp. 205(2023)
ATACATTTATTATTATAACAACATTCGTATTCAAACGAAACTAAACAGCCAATCACCGATAAGCTATCGGCAATTGGCTGTATAAAAGGTGTTTTGATCCCTGTCTCAAAAACAGGGGTCAGTCCCATTGTTTGGTATGTTTTTTGATAGATAGGTTCTCAACATTGAATGCATATTTATTTACTGGCCAGCTCCTTAATGATCAAACTTAATTCATAAATTCCCTTTTGAAGATCTTCAAGAGATGCATAAGCGTATGACAAGCGAATATAATTGCCTTTTTCCTGAGCATAAATACTGCCAAGATTGAGAAGAATCCCTTTTGTTAAGGCTTTTTTATAAAGTAATTTCATAGATATCGAAGGCAATATTTTTAACCAGATAAAGAATCCCCCTTTAGGAATAGTCCAAACAGCTGCATTCTTCATATTGGTTTCTAAAGCGCTCGTAACAAATTGCCTTCTTATCTTTAATTGATGTCTTACCCGTTCTAAATGCCGCTGATATTGGCCAGATGTGAACCATTCCGCCGCTACTCTTTGAGACAACGAACTCGATCCGTAATCTGTCTGCATTTTAATGTCAGATAAACGTTCAATCACTGGCTCTGGCCCGACGATCCATCCAATCCTTAAGCCCGGGCTTAGCGTTTTCGATAAACTTCCTACATATAGCACATGACCGTTTTTATCTATTGTTTTCATAGGATATGGCGGAATGTCATCTATCCACAGCTCACGATATATGTCATCTTCAATAATGGGAAGCTGCGCTTTTTCGCTTGCGGCAAGAATTTCTTTCCGCCGCTCTTCTGACATTAAGATACCAGTCGGATTTTGAAAACAAGGGTTTGTATATAATATGGCTCTTCCCCGTTCCCCCTTTGTCATATGAATATGGTTTGGCAAAAGCCCCTCTTTATCCATAGGAAGTCCGGTCAGATTCATTCCGGCTGATTGAAATACATGTAATGAATAAAGATAAGATGGCTGATCAAGAAAAACAGTTGATCCTCTTTGCAAAAGCCCCATTGATATAAGCTGTAAGGCTTGCAGTGCTCCTGAAACAATAAGAATGGATGAAGGTGAAGCATGAATCCCGATTGTTTTTAAATAATCACTCAATGCCTCTCTTAAAGGCAAGTATCCTTTTGGTTCCTCATATCCGAACGCCTCTATGTTTTGAGATACCTTGCCCATAATCTCTTTCATAGCAGACAAAGGAAAAATCTCTTTTGAAAGTTCTCCTTTGCTTAGCTGTATAAGATCAGAATTTGATTCTGATTTATTGATCTCTTGAACAATTCTTCGGCTTGGCTGCTGGATTCCCGAAGTTACATATTTCTCCCAATTGGGTGCGGAATTCTTAGCCAACAGTGTCCAAGTATTGTTGATGACAACTGTCCCTTTTCCCATTCTGCCTTCAATCAACCCATCTGCTATCAATTCCTCTAACGCTGTGATAACCGTGCTTCGATTTACATGAAAGTCTTTTGCAAGCGTGCGCTGGCTTGGAATCTTACTTCCAATCGGCCACTCTCCATTACCTATTTTCTCTTTTATATAATCAATGATTTGTAAGTACTTAGGAAGCTTTCTAACCGTTTTTTCTTCTGTAACGCTCATCAAAAGCAGTCTCCTTCAACTAAAGTGGTTGGGTCAAAAATTATGTAACTGGTTGAAGCCATTTTATCAAATCTCTATTAGTATAAAACACACTAAATAACTGGTTGGTTTTTGTAAAGAAGGAGTGAAAATCATGAAAAAGAAAACTGTTCAACTCATCATATCTTACAGTCTTATGATCGGTTTGTGGGCATCAGCTTTTCCGGGAATTCGTGTAGGTCTGGAATATTACACACCCGAACACCTTGCTTTATTTCGTTTGTTAATCGGATCTATGGCATTGTTGCTTTTTGCTGTGCTGACTAACATGCGCTTACCTGACATGAAAGATATCCCTGTCATCTTATTATTAGGGTTTTTAGGTTTTGCACTCTATCACATTTTGCTTAATATCGGTGAAAAAACAGTTAGTGCCGGGATTGCAAGCTTACTCGTAACCACAGCACCAATCTTTTCCGCGGTGTTGTCTCGACTGTTTTTTGGTGAACATTTTGGTTTTTCTAAATGGATTGGCTCTATCATTAGTTTATTGGGTGTATCATTTATTTCATTAGGGACAGGAGATCATACGCTTTCAATGAAAGGAATTCTGTTCATTCTGCTGGCAGCTTTTGCAGAGAGTATTTATTTTGTTTTTCAAGCCCGTTATATAAAAAAGTATGGTTTTATTCCATTTGTAACGTTCACGATTTGGGGTGCATCCTTACCAATGCTTGTTTTTCTTCCAGGCTTATGGGGGGAGTTTGTAAACGCCTCAATGAACTCCACATTGTCTATCGTTTACTTAGGCTTATTTCCGACGGTCATCCCATACTTTGCGCTTGCATATGTAACTTTAATCGTCGGTGCTGCTGAAGCAACGATTTCACTTTATGTAACACCGGCTTTGACGTTGGTGATTTCCTGGATGTGGATAGGCGAAATGCCTTCACTTATTTCACTGCTAGGCGGAATGGTGACTGTCAGCGGGGTATGTTTCACCTACATAAAAGGAAGCAAAATAAAGATGTTAAAGGAGATGAAAAAGTTCTAATTTCCTTTCTGTTTTGATGCACGGTATCGGTACCCTGCTTCATGTCATTACATGAATGAATAAAAAAACATACCAATCGTAGGGACTGACCCCTGTTTTTGAGACAGGGATCAAAACACCTTTTATACAGCCAATTGCCGATAGCTTATCGGTGATTGGCTGTTTAGTTTCGTTTGAATACGAATGTTGTTATAATAATAAATGTA
>NZ_JAXCHF010000025.1:0-1078 GCF_037027485.1 Bacillus sp. 205(2023)
TACATTTATTATTATAACAACATTCGTATTCAAACGAAACTAAACAGCCAATCACCGATAAGCTATCGGCAATTGGCTGTATAAAAGGTGTTTTGATCCCTGTCTCAAAAACGGGGGTCAGTCCCAATGCAGGGCGCTTTTTTTTACGGTACAAATGATAGGCACTGCCAGCGGCAGCCTCATGCTGATCGGCGTTTACTGTTTTCCCTCTAAATTTATCTTTTTTTATCATAAAAATGTTATTGATTTTAAGCTGAAGCGGTTATAAAATCTAGAGGTCGTCAGAAAATTTAACAAATATAAAGGGAGTCATCAGAATGGCTTGGGAGCTGCTCAGTGTGATCGGCATCATTGCGTTTGCTGTCAGCGGCGCAATTGTTGCAATGGAAGAAGAATATGATATTTTAGGTGTTTATATATTAGGGATTGTCACAGCTTTTGGAGGAGGAGCGATCCGCAATTTGCTGATCGGTGTTCCGGTGTCAGCTTTGTGGGAGCAGGGTGCGTACTTTCAAATTGCTCTGGTATCGATCACGATCGTTTTCTTGTTTCCGAAGCTGCTGCTGAAGCATTGGAACAAATGGGGAAATTTATCGGATGCGATCGGTCTTGCAGCTTTCGCTATTCAAGGCGCTCTGTACGCCGTCAAAATGGGGCATCCGCTTAGCGCCGTTATCGTGGCTGCGGTGCTGACGGGAAGCGGCGGAGGAATCATTCGCGACCTGCTTGCCGGGCGCAAGCCGCTCGTGCTGAAAGCGGAAATCTATGCGGTATGGGCGGCGCTCGGCGGTTTAATCGTCGGCTTGGGCTGGACCGGAAACTCGATCGGTTTATACGCGCTGTTTTTTGTACTCGTCGTATGCCGCGTTTGTTCTTATATGTTTAATTGGAAGCTGCCAAACCGTTATTTTCGCTTAGATAGCCAGTAAATAAAAGAAACCTCATCCATGTCGGGACTGACCCCATAAGATGAGACAAATAAAAAACACCTTCAAGTTTGAAAACGGATGATTGTTAGCCGAAATTAGACTTGGAGGTGTTTTTTCTATGGGGACAAGAGTGAGTTATCCGGTTGAAG
>NZ_JAXCHF010000027.1:0-900 GCF_037027485.1 Bacillus sp. 205(2023)
CAGTCCGTTGCTCTACCAACTGAGCTACCGAGCCTTATTATTTAAATGGCGGTCCGGACGGGACTCGAACCCGCGACCTCCTGCGTGACAGGCAGGCATTCTAACCAACTGAACTACCGGACCATTTGATTTTAATTGGTTGCGGGGGCAGGATTTGAACCTGCGACCTTCGGGTTATGAGCCCGACGAGCTACCGAACTGCTCCACCCCGCGATGATAATGGTGGAGGATGACGGGCTCGAACCGCCGACCCTCTGCTTGTAAGGCAGATGCTCTCCCAGCTGAGCTAATCCTCCATCATATAATGACCCGTACGGGATTCGAACCCGTGTTACCGCCGTGAAAGGGCGGTGTCTTAACCGCTTGACCAACGGGCCCAGACTTTCAATTGTGATTATGTATAAATATCAGTGGCGGAGAGCAAGGGATTCGAACCCTTGAGACGGAGTTGACCGCCTACACGATTTCCAATCGTGCTCCTTCGACCACTCGGACAGCTCTCCAATAATGGCTCCGCAGGTAGGATTCGAACCTACGACCGATCGGTTAACAGCCGATAGCTCTACCACTGAGCTACTGCGGAATGAAGTCTGCCTGGCGATGTCCTACTCTCACAGGGGGAAACCCCCGACTACCATCGGCGCTGAAGAGCTTAACTTCCGTGTTCGGCATGGGAACGGGTGTGACCTCTTCGCCATCATCACCAGACAATTTCAGTGACATTTAAAATTATACTATGTATATCTTAAAAAGTCAAGAGTTTTTTCGAGATATTCTCTCAAAACTAGATAACAGGTGTGACATCATTAGAAATTAGGTTAAGTCCTCGATCGATTAGTATCTGTCAGCTCCATGTGTCGCCACACTTCCACCTCAGACCTATCAACCTGATCATCTTTC
>NZ_JAXCHF010000028.1:0-712 GCF_037027485.1 Bacillus sp. 205(2023)
AGCAGGCGCTCTCCCAGCTGAGCTAAGGCCCCATAAAAATGGTCGGGAAGACAGGATTCGAACCTGCGACCCCATGGTCCCAAACCATGTGCTCTACCAAGCTGAGCTACTTCCCGATTTCCCATATTGATAAAATATATGGCGCGCCCGAGAGGAGTCGAACCCCTAACCTTTTGATCCGTAGTCAAACGCTCTATCCAATTGAGCTACGGGCGCATTTTCACTTGTATCAACATCCCGTTGGGATGAAAAAATGGAGCGGAAGACGGGATTCGAACCCGCGACCCCCACCTTGGCAAGGTGGTGTTCTACCACTGAACTACTTCCGCATATCGTAATAAAAAAAGCTTTCTCCTTTTTGAGAAACCTTGGTAAGAGTAATGCATTTAAATAAAGCTTCCAAGCGGGCTCGAACCGCTGACCTCTTCCTTACCATGGAAGTGCTCTACCTGCTGAGCTATGGAAGCAATGGCTCCGCAGGTAGGATTCGAACCTACGACCGATCGGTTAACAGCCGATAGCTCTACCACTGAGCTACTGCGGAATGATATAAGCTTCATAAACAAACATGGTAGAAATAGATAAAACTGCTTGGCGGCGTCCTACTCTCACAGGGGGAAACCCCCGACTACCATCGGCGCTGAAGAGCTTAACTTCCGTGTTCGGCATGGGAACGGGTGTGACCTCTTCGCTATCGCCACCAAACAATTGA
>NZ_JAXCHF010000029.1:0-669 GCF_037027485.1 Bacillus sp. 205(2023)
AAACCCAAATCGTGCGATTTGGTGATCCAATCGGTCAAGATAGGGCACAGAATCATGGACATTTCCAGGTGTGACATAGGTATCTGTGATAATGTTGTATTTCATATCTGTTGTGCGGTGATCTAAATAGAAAAAACCTTCTGGTTTGTTTTCACGATACAGATATCCACTTTCCGGATCTGTTGTACTATGGCGGATCTCTTTTTCAGCTTTCACCTCCTCTTTGATTGTTAATGGCTTTTTTCCGTGTTCCTCCCGATCCTCTTGAATGGCTTCATTTAAATCTTTGATATAGTTTTGGGTATCCTGCGCAATTGTTTTTCTTGTGTATTTATGCTTGTTGGCATTGGCTTTCAGATGAGTTGAATCGGTGAATAGGACACGTCCGCCCACCATGTCATGATTGATGGCCTGAAGAACGATCTCATCAAAAATGTCTTGGAAGATGGTTGTATCTTTAAAGCGTGTGCGTCTGTTCCAGCTGATGGTGGAGTGGTGCGGAACCGGGTCATTGATATTCAGTCCCAAAAACCATCTGTACGCCATATTGTAGTAAATTTCTTTTTCGAGCTGTCTTTCTGAACGGATACCGTAGAGGTAGCCGATAAACATCATTTTGAATAAAATTAGCGGATCAAGTGAGGGGCGGCCTTTGTTTTCGCTGTAGTA
>NZ_JAXCHF010000002.1:0-552699 GCF_037027485.1 Bacillus sp. 205(2023)
TCAACCGGATAACTCACTCTTGTCCCCATAGAAAAAACACCTCCAAGTCTAATTTCGGCTAACAATCATCCGTTTTCAAACTTGAAGGTGTTTTTTATTTGTCTCATCTTATGGGGTCAGTCCCCATGTGCCTGGCTTTTTTTGTTTGCAGGAATCATATTTGCACAAATCGTTTGCACTGATTTGGTCTTATAAATTCAGATGCCCCCCATTACAATTGAAATAAGCCCGCACGAAGAGAAGGACGGCAGACTGATATCACCTGCACATAAGGAGCTGATGGGCATGCCTTTAGACCAAAGAAGATCAGCCATTCTTCATCAGGTTCTCAACACAACCAGCTATGTTACTTGCGGCGAATTAACGGAGCAATTAAAAATTTCAAGGAGAACACTGTATTATGACATTGAAAAAATTAACGGCTGGCTGAAAGAGACCGGACTGACACCGATCAAAAGAAGGCGTTCAGCAGGATTTTATTTAGAAGACCAAACGAAAAAAATGCTGACATCAGAAATGAAAACGCTGACAAGTTCAAGTTATGAATATTCTCCCTCAGAAAGGCAGGCAAGAGTGATCCTGCGCATTTTAACGAGAAACAGACGGTTACTTTTGCAGAACTTCATTGACGAAAATCATGTCAGCCGCAACACCGCCATTCAGGATATGAAGCATATTCGCGAAAAGCTGAAGACATTCGGCATCGTTCTTTCCTTTACCAAAGAAAAAGGGTATTTCTTCTCAGGATTAGAACTGCAAAAGCGAAAACTGCTGGCAGAATACGCAAATCAGCTCATGCAAAAAAGCAGCAGCACTGCGGCCGTTACCGATCTATGTCCCGATCCGGCTGCTTGTGAACAGCAGATTCAAACTATGCGATCTATGCTGCTGACTTTCGAAAAGCTTCTTCACATGAAATTTGCTGATCATGTTCTCGCGAGCTTAAGTGTGCACTTTACGTTATTTCTGATCAGATTAAAGGCGGGAAAAGAAATCACTCTAGAACAAGAAGAGCAATACGCCATCAGGCAAACGAAGGAATATGAAGCGGCCGTTCGGGCGGCGGCGGAACTGCCGGAAAAAGCCTTTATTTCTGATCAAGAGATGTGCTACTTCACGATCCATCTGTTAGGGGCTAAAATCAGTCAGTTCCCCGCTTCAAGTCTCATTGCAGGTGAGCTGGATGCGATACATGATATCGCGGACCAAATGATTGTCGATTTCCAGCGTTACGCCTGCGTGCTTTTTCAGGACCCGGAAAATCTAAAAAAACATCTGGTGCTTCATTTGAAATCAGCTTATTACAGGATTAAATATGATATCACTCCTCATGAGAGTGATGTAGCTGCCTCCATCAAAACGAAATACAGTGATATTTTCTGCTTAACGAAAAAAGTCGTTCATCACCTTCAAAAAGAATTAAGAAAACCTGTCAGCAGTGAAGAAACAGCTTTTATCGCCATGCATTTCGGAGGCTGGATGAAACGCGAAGGGGTCGCGCCCTCACTTAGAAAAACAGCGGTTATTGTCTGTCCGGGCGGCATCGGCACTTCAAAAATTTTGCAGAGCCAAATTGAAGATCTTCTGCCGAATGTCGATATTCTAAAAACCGTATCAAGCCGTGTCTATGAAACCATGACGCTTGAAACGGATGTCCTGATCTCAACTGTTCCGCTGCCAGACAGAGGGGTGCCTGTGCTCATCGTTAATCCCATACTGAACAGCAAGGAAAAGATCAGCCTGCTGAAAAAAGTAGATGCGCTCTCAAACAGCGCTGCCCATTTCCACCCAAGTGTTCATGACATCATGAGCATCATCGAAAAACATGCAGAAGGCATTCATAAAACAGAGCTGATGCAAGAACTGACCGAGTATTTAGGACAGCCGCACAAACATGAAAAGGAGGCGAACCGCAAACCAATGCTTGCTGAATTAATGACACCTAACCATATAACGATGGCCGACTCTGCCCCCTGTTGGGAGGATGCCGTCCGCATGGCGGCAAAGCCGCTTGTGGATGACGGGTCTGTTACCCCGCAATACGTCGATGCCATGATTGCCACGATTCAGACACTGGGCCCATATATCGTCATTACGCCGAATGTAGCCATCCCGCACGCGAGGCCTGAAGACGGTGTGAATCAAATCGGCATGAGCTTTCTGAGACTGAACCAAGCCGTTTCCTTTTCAGACCGGCCCGAGCATTCAGTCCAGCTGATTATCGTGCTCGCGGCAATCGACAATGACACCCATTTGAAAGCCCTCTCCCAGCTCACGAATATGCTGGGTGATCCGGAAAACATTCAATTGCTGATTAACGCTCAATCGGCAGAAGATGTGCTGCCAATGATTCAAAAATACTCAAACTAGGAGTGATTCAAATGAAAAAAATCTTAATTGTTTGCGGAAACGGACTTGGATCAAGCTTTATTGTTGAAATGAATGTGAAAAAAATCATTGATGAACTGAACATCAGCGCTGATGTTACACATACAGACCTCACTTCAAGCAAAACGGAGCAAGCGGATCTGTATCTAGGATCAGCCGATATTGTGTCAGGTCTTGACGATGGAACACGTAACGTTGTCGGACTCAAAAACCTGCTGGACCAGAAAGAAATCAAAGAAGCCATCCTTACCAACTTGTAACACACAAAAACATAGACGACGGGGGTGCATCTGATGCTTGATTTTTTGATTAACGATTTCCTGGGAACTCCTGCTATTTTAATTGGACTTTTTGCCTTAGCCGGTCTGCTTCTGCAAAAGAAAAACGCTGCGGATACCGTATCGGGCACACTGAAAACGGCAATGGGATTCGTCATTCTCAGCGCCGGGGCGGCGATTGTCTCAGATTCACTAGCCGTGTTCGGCAGCATGTTCGAAAAAGCATTCCACATTAAAGGCGTCGTACCAAATACAGATGCAATCTCAGCCATTGCTCAAAAAACGTTTGGTACGGAAACGGCACTCATTATGATTTTCGGAATGATTGTTAACATATTGCTGGCGCGTCTCACGCCATTTAAATATATTTTCTTAACCGGCCATCATATTCTCTACATGGCTTCATTGATCTCCGCCGTGCTGATTACCGGCGGCATCAGCGGTGTTCCTCTCATTGCTGCGGGCGCCATTATTCTTGGGGGGCTAATGGTGCTGTCACCCGCCATCCTTCAGCCGTATACAAAAAAAATTACAGGAAGCGATGATCTCGCACTCGGCCATTTCGGTTCTGCCGGCTATTTTATTGCTGGATTCATCGGCAAACATGCGGGCAATCCATCTCATTCGACTGAGGATATCAAAGTTCCGAAATCATTAGGATTTCTGCGGGATACGTCAGTCTCCATTTCTTTAACGATGGCACTCCTTTTCTTTATTGTCGCTCCTTTCGCCGGAAAGGAGTATATTGAATCATCGTTGAGCGGCGGAAGCCATTTTCTCGTTTATTCCTTTATGCAGGCCATTACGTTCGCTGCTGGGGTATATGTCATCTTGGCGGGGGTTCGGATGGTAATCGCTGAAATTGTCCCTGCTTTTAAAGGCATCGCTGAGAAGCTAGTGAAAGGCGCTAAACCCGCTCTTGACTGTCCGACGGTTTTTCCTTTTGCGCCAAACGCGGTGATTATCGGATTTTTATCCAGCTTCCTGGCGGGTGTTGTGTCCATTTTTCTTCTTCCAGTCATCGGTCTCAGTGTTATTGTCCCGGGACTTGTACCGCATTTCTTTACAGGAGCGGCGGCGGGAGTTTACGGAAATGCAACCGGCGGAGTGCGGGGGGCTGTACTCGGTGCGTTTGCCAATGGCATTCTCATTTCTTTTCTGCCTGCGCTTCTTCTGCCGGTTCTTGGCTCGCTCGGATTTGAAGGCACGACTTACGGCGATTCAGACTTTGGCATTATCGGGATTCTTCTAGGCTGGATCATACAATTCTTCAATTAAAGTGAGGGATGCGTCATGAAACATTTATTTTCACCTTCTCTGATGTGTATGGATTTAACAAAATTCAACGAGCAGATCACCATTCTAAACAGCCGTGCCGATATGTATCATGTTGACATCATGGACGGCCATTTTGTCAAAAACATTACGCTGTCTCCATTTTTCATCAGCCAGCTCAGAACGATGACAGCTCTCCCGATTGATGCCCACCTGATGGTTGAGAGGCCAGAGGATTTTATCGATATGACAGCAGAGGCTGGTGCTGATTACATTAGCGTTCATGCCGAAACCATTAACCGTTCGGCGTTTCGGCTGATACACAACATCAAAGATCATGGCGCAAAGGTCGGGATTGTATTGAACCCGGCCACTCCGCTAGAGTGGATCAGCCCTTATGTGCATTTGATTGATAAACTGACGATTATGACCGTTGATCCGGGTTTTGCCGGGCAGCCGTTTATCGCAGAAATGACTGGAAAAATCCGTGCGGCTAAAGAGTGGAGAGAAACAAATCATTATACGTATGCCATTGAAGTTGACGGCTCCTGTAATAAAAAAACCTTCCGCATGCTCGCGGAAGCTGGGAATGACATTTTTATCATCGGCAATTCAGGCCTCTTTGATCTCGATGAAAACACAGAAATCGCATGGGATAAAATGAAAACCATTTTTCAGCAGCAGATACATCCTGTAAAAATGAAACACCCGGAGTAATCCCCGGGTGTTTTTCTATGAAACATTTTCTCTCCCACGAACGTATAAAGAGATGAGTTTAGGAGGGATTCGTATGAGTACTCATTTTTGGCTGTTATTTCTGGTCATAGTATCGTTCAGCACAGCACTGCAATTTCTTATCAAGAAAAAGTTCGGTATCCATAAATCCGGCTGGCTGTACAAGCCAGTCAACAGCACACAGAGATTAATAGAAATCTTTTTACTTATTTTGTTTGTTTTTTCTATGATCTTTTTCCCTGTGGGATATATGCTTCTTTTATTTTTTATTTCGATTGATTCTCTACGCTTTCTTATAGAATGGAGGTATAGACCTGAAGATAAACAGTATATGTACCACCTGATTGATGCTGGCCTGTTTCTTGCTCTCTTAATATACATATGTATATTTTTCTAGCTTGTCAAATCCCAACAGCCGCCCCATCCCCCCTTGGATCGGCTCCTCCCTGGAGAAAGCCCTCCTCATCCACTGCGATTGCTGCGGCGTGACCCATCAGCGGGTCATAATCACTGACTGTCTCCACGAGATGGCCGCTTTCTTTTAGCATGTCGACCGTCTCCTCTGCGATTCTGTTCTCAACTCTGAGACCTTCATAATCCTCGCCCCACGTTCTGCCCCATACCCAGCGCGGTTCGCTGATTGCCTGCTGAGGATGCATTCCATAGTCCAGCATTCGGGTGATAATCGCGGTCTGAGTCTGCGGCTGGCCTTCGCCCCCTTGCGTACCGTACAGAATCTTCGGTTTCCCGTTCTTACAGACCATAGCCGGCATCAGCGTATGGAAGCTGCGCTTTCTCGGCTCAAGTGTGTTGACATGATTTTCATCCAATGAGAAAAATGAGCCGCGATTCTGCATGAGAATGCCTGTATCCCCGGCAGTAACAGCCGAGCCAAATTCAAAGTAAAGGCTTTGAATGAACGACACCGCGTTGCCATCCGAATCCATCACCGCCGCATAGGCGGTATCACTGCCTATTGGTGTGCTTTCCGCCGGTTCAGCTATATAACCGATTTCTTCCGCCAGCTGCTTGGCGTAGCTTTTGTCCAAAAGCCTTTCCAGCGGAATATCAGCAAACGCCGGATCAGTCAGAACGGCATTCCGATCCAGAAAACTCTTTTTCAGTGCCTCCACGAGCACATGATAATAGGTAAATGAACCATGTTCAATTTGGCTGAAATCATAGTTTTCCAGAATATTCAGCGTCAGTAAACCCGTAAAACCTTGAGAATTTGGGGGCGCCTGATAGACGGTGCACCCCCGGTAATCACAGGATATAGGCTCCATCCACTCACCCCTGTGTGCTGTAAAGTCATCAAGCGTCATATAGCTGCCATTATGCTGTAAATACGAGACAATCCGCTGAGCGATATCCCCTTCATAAAATGCGCTTCTTCCTCTTTCAGCAATCATTTTCAGGCTGTTCGCAAGCTCTTTTTGCACAAACCGTTCGCCGGGGACCGGTGCTTTGCCGTTTTTGGTGAAAATATCAGCAGTGTAAGGTGTTGACGCCAGCAGTTCAAGATTCGCCGCTGTATGCCGGCACTGATCTGCAGATACAGGAAAACCATTTTCAGCATAATTGAGCGCAGGCTCCAATACGTCAGAAAGCGACATCCGTCCGTATGTCTTCAGCACGGCATCCCAGCTATCGACCATTCCCGGCACGGTAATTGCGCTGTCGATCCCCCGCAGCGGGATCTCATTTTTCTCCTTATACACGTCTCTCGTCACATTTTTTCCTGAACGGCCGCTGCCATTGTACACTCTTACCGCCTTTGTTTTTTGATGAAAGGTCAGCCAAAAGGAATCTCCTCCAAGCCCCGTCATATGCGGATAGACAACCGCCAGACAAGCGCTCACGGCGACAGCGGCGTCAAATGCGTTTCCTCCCTTCTCCAGAATGCGGTTTCCCGCTTGTGATGCGAGGTAATGCGGACTGACGACCATTTGCTTAGTGCCGATAATTGATCTGTTCATCACAAGTCTCCTTTGCAAGAGATTTTCTTCAGTATAGAGAGTCTGAGTTTTCGCATCTACTGACCCGGAAGAAAAGCTGACGAACTTTCTCCTTTTCGTAAACACAAAAATATTTTATTGTTCATTATGAAAATAAATTTAAATTATCTCTTACGAAATGAAACTTATATGATAAAATATTGACTAAAAGTCAAACGAAAGCAGGTGGAACAAATGGGCAATGAATATCAAATCCCCAACCTTGTTCTTGATGAGATAGACAAACAGATCCTTACCATTTTGCATGAGGAAGGAAGGATTTCTTATACGGATCTTGGCAAAAGAGTCGATTTATCACGTGTTGCAGTTCAATCACGTATTAATCAGCTGATTGAAGCAGGCGTTATTGAAAAATTCACAGCGGTGATCAATCCAGCTAAAATCGGCATTCATGTATCCGTGTTTTTTAATGTCGAGGTAGAGCCGCAATTCCTGGAAGAAGTCGCTCTAAAGCTTGAAGAAGAACCCGCAGTCACCAGCCTTTATCACATGACTGGCCCGAGCAAGCTACACATGCACGGAATCTTCGCGAATGATCAGGAAATGGAAGAATTTTTAACGAAACGGCTGTATCCGCTTCAGGGTGTCGTCAGCGTTGATTGCCAAATGCTGATCAAACGGTACAAAAGCCGTATGGGAATGAAGCTGTAAAGGAGAGAAACTAATGAAAAACCATCCTTATCGGGATATGACGGCCGCAATGGTGCGCACCGGAATCTTAGGCTTCGGGGGCGGGCCATCGGTGATTCCGCTGATCCGCCATGAAGCGGTGAATAAATATAAATGGATAGATGATGATGAATTTGGAGAAATATTAGCCATCGCCAATGCACTCCCCGGACCGATCGCCACCAAGATGGCGGCATACCTGGGATTCAAACTAAAAGGCACGCTAGGCGCAATTGTCGCTACTCTTGCCCACATTTTGCCTACATGCCTTGCGATGGTTGCCTTATTTGCGGCTGTAAACGTCTTAAGCCACTCGGCGGTCGTCGCCGGCATGATTGGCGCCGTGACGCCGGTTATCGCCGTTATGCTCGGTATTATGGCATATGAGTTTGGACAAAAAGCGCTCAAAGGATTTGGCTGGGTCACCGGAATCCTGTTTTTTATCATCGCTTTTATTGGACTGCAATTGTTACAGATCAACCCCGGCATTGTCATTATCATATTCTTAGCATACGGAGCATTTCATTTTAAACTGAAAGACAAAATCACAAATAAACATTCAAAAGATAAAGGAATGTCCGCCTCATGATCGTTATGTTTTTATTCACAGCATTTTTTATCGCAAACGTTCTGGGATATGGCGGCGGCCCAGCCTCTATCCCGCTGATGTTTGAAGAAGTCGTAAACAGATACGGCTGGCTGTCAAACGACCAATTCTCTAACATGCTCGCACTTGCGAATGCATTGCCGGGCCCGATCGCAACCAAAATCGCCGCTTATGTCGGCTACAGCGCAGGCGGCTGGCCCGGCTTTCTGATTGCCCTGATCGCAACTGTTGTACCATCCGCGTTCGCGCTGATCGTCCTGCTGCGCATCATTCAGCGCTTTCGCCAATCACCTGTGATCAAAGGCATGACGCTGTCTGTTCAGCCTGTTATCGCTGTCATGATGCTTATTCTCACTTGGCAAATCGGCGCAGACGGCATCAAAGCCATCGGCTGGATTCAATCCTTAGTGATTGCGGGCATTTCCCTCCTTTGCATGACAAAATTCAAACTGCATCCGGCTTTCCTGATTATCGCGGCATTTTTATATGGAGGGCTTGTAGTTCCTCATTTATAGAAAAAAGCACCCTCAAAGGGTGCTTTTTATTTTGGGCCAGAAATGCCATTTGTCATATAAATTGTTTCTTTGCCTGCATCATTTTTGATCACGTTTTTGATTTGCAGCGTGTTTCCTGACATTCTGGCAAATTGCTTATCTTGAGGCGAGTTTGTTTTGACGTGTATCCATTCCTCAGACCGCGGCATTTTCCAAGATAAAAAGAATCCTAGAATAAGCATTCCAACAATGACGGACAACAGCAGCTTCACACGGCATCACTTCTTTTCAATAGCCTGCCCGCAGTTTCTATTGCCTGCTGATCAAATATAATATCGCCGGGACGATTGCCTTCTCCCAGCACATAGCCTTCAAATGACATTCCCATAAAATCAAAAATGTGACCAAACTGTTCTATCAGCGGCAGCCCCTTTATCTTTGGATTATCTCCTCCGGTTGCTATCACATATGCCTGTTTTGCCGACATTTGCTCTTTAAAATCAGGAAATCGCGGATCTCTCATCGTCTGTGACCAGCGATCAATGAACAGCTTTAACGTTCCTGACATACCGAACCAATAAATGGGGGTGGCGAATACAAGAATATCGCACAGCAATACCCGCTCAATGATAGAATCGTAGTCATCTTGAACAGGACGAAAGCCGCCTTGAGCGTGACGCAGATCCTCAATCGGCTGGATCTGATATTTCCGCAAATGAATGTGCTCCGCACCGAATCCTTGAACAGCCTTCTCCGCAAGAATATCCGTATTTCCGCCAGCCCTCGTTCCGCCATTAATGACCGCAATTTTCATGATGCATCTGCTCCTTTGTTTACGAATGATTTTCTCCATCATATAATGGATTCATTAATCAATACAGATGATTATTTCGATTATTCCAATCGATAAAGCCGATTTAGAAAGGACGAGAACAAATGGAATTGAAGCAGCTGATCACCTTTATTACGGCGGCAGAACATGTAAACTTCACCCTTACCGCCAAGATGCTTAATTATGCACAATCAAGCGTAACCTCCCAAATCAAATCACTTGAAGAAGAAATCGGGACTCCTTTATTTGAACGGCTCGGCAAGCGGCTCATCCTGACAGAAGCCGGCAAAACGTTCAAATCCTATGCGGAGAAGATCATTACGTTAACAGAAGAGGCAAAAATGGCCGCAAATCAAGTAAGAGAAACAACAGGAACCTTAAAAATAGGGGCAACCGAAAGCCAGTGCACATACCGCCTTCCGCCTATCATAAAAGAATTTAAACAGGCTTTTCCCCAAGTAAAGCTCATATTCAAACCGTATATTTCAAACGAGCAAGCGAAAGAACAGCTCTTACAGGGCCAGCTAGATATCACATTCATCTTGGATGTAAACCGGCCGGACGACGCATTACACGTTGAATCTTTGATTCAGGATGAGATCAAAATGGTGGCTGCTAACGACCATCCTTTTCCTGCAGATTTACCAGTAACATTGAAGGATCTTCAAAACGAAACCCTTCTGCTGACAGAAGACGGCTGCTCGTACCGCACTCTCTTTGAGAACACTTTACATGATTCCGGTGTCTACCCTAACAAATTAGAATTTGTCAGCATAGAAGCCATCAAACAATGCGTGATGGCCGGACTTGGAATTGGAATCTTACCTGAAATGACTGTAAAAGATGATATTGCAGCAGGCCGGATGAAAGAACTCAATTGGCAGAACGAATGCCCCGTTTTTACTCAATTAGCATGGCATAAGGACAAGTGGATGTCTGCGCCATTGAAGGCTTTGATCGATTTGACGCGGAAAACATTTAAATAAAACCTCTCTGCAAGGACGACAAGGTTTTTGATAAAGCTGGAAAGCACACACCATACAAAAAAACACTTGATGGCAAGAGCCCCAAGTGTTACCCGTGATTTTTCTGATAAAACGTTCGTAAGACATGTGTTTCAAGGTCAGCCAGGCGGACAGGGATCGGCAGCCTGCTTTCTTTATTAAGCAGGCTCATCGTGATTTGATAGCTGCTTTCTAAATCAATATTATTTCCGCAAGACAAGAAAATAGGCTTCACGTCCCGCCGCGTCCGCAGCGTCCGGCCATATACCTCGCCGTCAATGATAATATCTGTGTATGAACCGACTTCATTTTCAGGCATTACGAAATCACAGCCTTTGATTTTGAGATAGGTTTTCGCAATCCCAATTGTCGGCTTACCCAGAAAAAAAGCCGCATGGGTGGCAACGCCCATATGGTTGTAATGCAGATACCCGTTGCCATCAAACAAAAACACATCCGGTTCTGTTTCCAGCTTTTTGGCCGCCTCGATGATCAGCGGCAGCTCGCGAAACGCAAGGAAACCAGACACATACGGCACGCTGATTTTCCCCATGCTGTGCACTTTTTCAATGACTTCTTTTGTATCAGCGTCAATGACGATGATACTGCACACTCCATACGGTTCTCCGTCCTGTTCCCAATAGGCAAGGTCGACGCCTGCGCAGGTTTTGATCGAGTCTGGGGTGATGGAGGGTGATAGGTTGATTTTGGGTTGAAGGGATTGCTGTGTTTTTATAAATTCTTCTTTTTTATTTAGGTTGAAATGGTGTATTTGTTCTATATGCATTAAATCTCTCTCCTTCATTATTAAATACTTTAAGTCAAAGTTAGTGTAATTAATATACAGAATAATCGCGAACTGATTTGTCATTCAAGTTGGGTTAGACTGACTGTCTGGTACATATGCCTTTTCAAAAGAATGATAACTTCCGCACCAAAAAATCAACACATCCATTTAGTATCTCTTGATTTTTATTAAATGAGTCACCAAAGTAAATTTATTAAATAAAAAACTTGCGAACTATGTCGCAAGTTTTACATGAAAAGTTTTGAAAGACATTACGTTATGATGATATCTATGTTCTTGAACTCAAAGTAATTACAAAAACATCTTCAGACAAAACACCCTATCATTCCTTACATATTCTAAACTTCAAACAGATCTCATTTATTATTCCCTACCTAAGTTACGATTTATCTCTCTTCTTTTTAATAAAGTGACATATTGCGCATTTTCTATATCATGTTCTAATTCTTTTTCAATTATAAGTTTTCCATTTTCGTCCCATTCTTTATAGTTCAATTTGACTGATAACTCAACTTCACTTGTTGATTTAACATTTCCATTTTCATGCCAATAAATACTTTTTCCATTAACTAATCCATATTTAAAGTACTCTTCACATTTTATTTTTCCACTTTTATAAAACTCGCGATTTAAGCCATGAGCTAATCCATCTTTATAGAAACAAAAATACATTAGATTCCCGTTTTCAAACAGTTCGAATGCCAATCCTGTAAATGGCTTTCCACCTTCATCTTCTGGGTTATCGAGAATCTCGTCACTATATGAAGTAAACCACAAATCATCAAAGTTTACACCATTTTTCAAAACATATTCCTTTGTATATTTACTATTACCTTCCATATTTAAGCACCTCTGGTATATAATGAGCTCCATCTGTGATGTATTCACAGTGTGGGCATCTTGGCATTGGGGATCCTTGTGGCATGAATTTATTAATCTTCCTTGCACTTATTACATATACCATAAATTCTTCTAGCTTCGCATCAGACCTCGACAATAATGCCTCATTTAAAGCATAAACTTCAGCATGAGATCCGGCACCCAAAGTTTTTTCATAACCTGTTTTTAAATCATGTGGCATATTGTTTATTCTATTTTTTATAATGTCATGTTGTACTTCAGGAGAGTAACCCTTAGATTGATTGATACCAAAGAAGTATTTACCAGTTTTCTTATCAAGAACACCAGCAAACGCAGGCCCTCTTTGCTTCTTACCTACTCCTTTGCTTATCAATTTATTTAGTTCTTGATGTACTTCTCCTCTCAAATTAATTCTTTGGTGAAGTTCCTCTTTTGATATTTCACCATATTTATTTCTCAAGTAATCAATTCTACTAGGTTTTTGAGAAATATCCACCTTATTAGACTTAGGTATTGATACATTATTATATGGAGCATTAGCTTTTTGCAATTTATCAACATATCTAGCTGAACTAATTCCAACCAAACTCAAAGCCGCTTCCAACGCCCCTTGCTTCCGCTTCTCCTCAGACACTTTGTTTCCAAACATATCTCTTCCTGTGACAGCTTCAGAGAATCCGTTTGAAGCAACGAGGCCGTATGCGCCCATTTCTGACATTTTGAGAATATCTAGGGATTTGCCTGTTTTGTAGGCATCCAATGCATGCTCTGCCGCGATCGCAGCTTTTCCGGTTTTGTAGATGGCTTTTCCGCCTTTGAAGGCGCGGCCTGCCCAGCCGACGACCGGTATAAATCCGGCTGCAGCCATTGCTCCTGCTGTCACACGTTCTGCGGCGGAGAGTTTTTCTCCGGTAACCGGGTCAACGCCTTCCGTTGCTCTTTTATAATCATAATAGCCGGAGACTTCACCGGTAAAGGTGCAAATCCCGTCCCATGTTTTTTCGTACCACGGTTTGTTCGCTTCTTCTTCCGCTTTTTCCTGAAGCCGTCTTGCTTCGGCTTGCTGGGCTTTTGCGTCAATATAGGTTGTTCCCTGTTTTTGAACATCAATCACGCTTTTGTAGACTTCATTGCTGTGGAAGGCTTTTTTGTCATAGTACATAGGGGATGCGCTTTTCCCATTGCTGGTAGCCTGCATAAGAACAGAATATTTGCTGAGCACTGCGTTGTCCAGAGATTCTAAGTTTTGATATTCAGTGGTCAGGGATTCATCAAGCTTATCGACTGCCGTGATCGTGTCGCGTCTGATTTTCTGGGCATCGTCCATCTTATCTGCATAGTCGTCAAGCGTGTACATGTCGAGATCAATAATATCGCTGATGCCTGACAAAATAGAATCGATTTCTGCTTTATGAGCGGAGACAATTTCTGAGGCTTTTAAGTCTCCATTAGGGAGCTCATGATCCAAAAATGACGTCTCCACATATGAATCACTGAGTTCTTGATCTTTAATATCACCGGAAATGCCGTTTAAAAACGCAATTTGAGCAGAGACAAGCGTCAGCCAGCTGTCGGCGATTTCCGCCTGTCCCTGAAAGAAGTCCTTAATATTGTCCGCGCCTTTTCCTTTAAAATCGTCACCTAAATCAGCAACTTCCTGAAACGCCTTTTTTAGCGTGTTCAGCTGCTCTTCCAGCGTCTCATATTGCTTTTTTCTATTTTTCGCTTCATCGATTAAAGATTGTGATTCAAATACTTTACTCATCGCACTGCCCTTTCTCTTCTATTTTACTGCGATCGCCTCATCCTGCTCTTTCAGTGAATCAACATTATCCTTCGTATCCTCGATATTTTTCTGTACCGCTTTTTTATAATCTCCGAGCATGGTTTTGATGTTCTCCTCACGCTCATGATATTTTTTCGTGTAATCGAGATTGTTTTTTCCATTGGATCCTGCTGCGCCGATTGATACGTCAGCCAACGCGTCTTTGACAGAATCCAATGTTTTGATGACTGTATCGTACTTCAGCTTAATTTCTGACATAAAAAAAGATCACCACCATTTCAGTTTACTTATTTGTCTTCCTGCTTCTTCCACGAAATCTTCTCCCTTAGCAAGAAGGTCGCCTGCGGTATTTGCTGCGCTTTTCGTCAAATTGAGCTCGAATTTCTCTGCTTCAAGATTGAGTATTTTGATTTGAATCGAACCCATATAATCGTTATATTTATCATTCACAATCTTGGATGCTTCCGATTTTGCCTTTTCTCTTCCTTTATCAAAATCATCCGCTTTTGTTCCTGTCCAGTGCTTGCCCAATTCCGGTTTTACGATTTCTTTGATTTCAGTAATTGCCTCTTCTTGCAGTGTGTCTATATCCTTTTTTGCTTTTTTCAGCTTTTCAATCTTGTCTTCAACGTCTGAAATTTTTCCGTTAAGTGAACTTTTGATATTTGCTAATACACTTTCATAACCCATCTGTATCACCTCTTAATACTCAAAAAGTCGTATGGAGGGGCTGATGAAGATAGACTTTTCCATACTTTATTTCCATATATTATATTTTAAAATAGCCGGAAGGCGGCTTAAATAGGGTAAACGGCTTAATTTAGGCTTATAATGCTCTGAATACGAAGGTCTAAAGTCTCTTTTTTGTTCGTTATAAGGTCAATGCAAGCGTTTTATATGGTGACAAATTCTAAAGTCGTAGTCAAAAAGACACTTGAAAGAGGCAGATTTGATGATCTGTTCATTTTCTTATGTGGTAAAATCTTGTAAAGATTAAGAGGTGAAACGGAGGGATGACAATGAGTTTTTTCAGTCCGATGATGTTATTTTTCGTGGTTTTTCCTTTTCTGTCCTTCTTTGTATTTGGAATGGCAGGCACTTTATTGTTTAGAAAACACGGCCTTTGGTCAATGCCTCTTACAGTGCTCTGCTTATTGGTCATATTTATGTTCTGCATTGACTCAGCCGCGCCTGATTTTGTTGTTTGGCTTATTTCATTTCCGCTTCTGACCCTATTGGCGGCAGGGGTGACCCTTTGGATCAAAAGCTTGTATTAGCTGCAGTCCCCATTGTACAGAACGTTTGAAAAGTCTTTTCCCCTTACATCATCAGGTGTGATGAAAAAATTTGCGATGCCGACGTCTCCCCACAACAAATCAATATCATCGTCTGAATCAATTTGTAAAAGCATGATGGGATGTTCTTTATACGCGTATTCCTACCGAATTAATCAAAGAATTCCACTGTCCCCATGCCCGCGTATTGCTCAAACTGAAAATCTGTAGGCAGCACCCTCTAGTTTCAAGCAATAGGTAAACCTTAGCGAATATATCCATCGTATAAATACAAAAAAAGACCGGCATCCCGCCAGTCTTTCCTTTACATCTATGACATTGCACCTGCCGGAACAACCGCTTTCCGGCCTACAGAATAGTATTCCACTCCGGCGGCAGTAGCCTCTTCTAATGAATAGCAATTTCGCCCGTCAAAAATCAGCGGCTGCTCCATCAAATCTTGATAATCTGCTAATGAAAATTGTTTAATCTCATCCCAGTCCGTTAAAATCATGACGGCGTCTGCCCCCTTAACGGCTTCCGCAATCGTTTTTTTGTATTCAACAGCCTGCGGCAAAATGTGCTTCGCATGGCTGACGGCAATGGGATCGAAGGCTTTGATATGGGCGTCTAGTGCGGCGAGGCGGTTAGCGATGACAATCGACGGCGCGTCTCTCATATCGTCCGTGTTCGGTTTAAATGACAGCCCCAAAAGGGTGATCGTTTTGCCCGTCACTCCGCCAAGCCTGTTCAGCGCTTTATCAACCAGCATCGCCTGCTGATTGTTGTTGACCCTGATGACCGATTTCAGCAGCTCAAAATCATGCTCGACATTGCCCGCAATTTGCACGAGGGCGTTCGTATCCTTTGGGAAACAAGAACCGCCGTAGCCAATGCCCGCTTTTAAAAACTGGCTCCCGATCCGCTTATCCTGTCCCATGCCGTATGCGACAGATTCAATATCAGCGCCGACCTTTTCACATATATTCGAAATCTCATTTATAAAACTGATCTTAGTGGCCAGAAAGGCATTTGAGGCATATTTGATCATCTCGGCGCTTCTGATATCCGTTTGGTAAACCGGGATATCGAGCGGAAGAAAGAGCTCTTCCAGTTTTCTGGCGGTGTCCTGATCGGCTGTTCCGATCACAATCCTGTCTCCATGAAACGTATCATGGATGGCTGACCCTTCACGTAAAAATTCCGGGTTGGATGCGATCGATATGCTGACAGGCTCCGCAAGATGTTTGGTAATCAGCTCGTAAATCCAATCATTTGTTCCGACAGGCACTGTGCTTTTCGTTACGACGATCGCATCTCGCGTCACGTGCCGGGCAATACGCTTGGCCACATCAGTAATATGCTCCAGATTCGCATGTCCGTCGTTTTTTTGCGGTGTGCCGACCGCTATAAAAATAATCTCTGCCTGGTCTAAGCCTTTCTCGTAGCTCGTTTCAAAGCTCAGCCGACCATCAGCTATATTTTTTCTCATCAGCTCTTCAAGACCCGGTTCAAATATAGGGGAAATCCCTTTTCTCATTTCTTCAATCTTGTGAGCGTTAATATCAATGCAAGTTACATGATGGCCAATCTCAGAAAGAGAAACACCTGTCACAAGACCGACATAGCCTGTTCCGATGACTGTTATATTCATTGTTTCCCTCCAACAGTTAAATTGCTGCTTTACAGCTTCCGTATTATCGTATGAGAATATCCTGACATGAATGCGGATGATCTCCCGGAAACAGCCTGTACAGATTTCTGAAATATGATTCAATCATACAATATACTATTATATCGTTCTCACAAAGAAAGTGGGGAAATGAGAATTGCAGATCAAAAGAGCCCGAATCGTTTTCTTCTTTTGACCGGCTTCGGTGCCTGCCTGTAGATCGCATGATTTTGCAGAAGAAGCTCAGCATTTTCTGTCAGCATATAAGAATATTCCGTACCGAATTCTTTCTCAAGAACACGGAGAGCCTCCTGATAGCGAAAGTCTCTTGTTTTCAGATTATGAGCATCTGAGGCTAAGAAGTGTATCAGATTGGCTTCAGCCAGCCGCAGCGAAAATGCTTTCATCTGTTTCCCGAAAACTCCTGCGAGACTTCCGGTTGTCAACTGAGATGCCGCTCCTTTTTCTATAAGATGATACAGCAAGGACGGATTTTCGCGAATTTCGCTATTGCGTTCGGGATGCGCGATAACCGGAACGTATCCTTTCAGCTGCAAATCATAAAAAAGCTGCTCGGCATATCGCGGAACATGATCAAACGGAAACTCAATCAGGATATATTTCGTGTCATTCAGTGACAGCAGTCGCCCTTCAGCCAAATCCCGTTTCAAGTCCCCGTAGATTCTGATTTCCTGTCCCGGCAGTACGGTGAGCGGGATTTTCTCTTTCATTAAACGTTTGTTTAACAGGTCTGCCGCTTCTCTGACAGCGATTTGCTCGTTTTCATATGAACCATTCTTATGATGCGGGGTTGCAATGATGGTTCTGATTCCCTCACGAACAGCCGCCCTGGCCATTTCGACGCTGTCGTCCAGGTGCCTTGCCCCATCATCCATTGACGGGAGGATGTGGCAGTGAATATCAATCATTTCTAAGCCTCCTTTTTTCACAAAAATAAATAACGGGCAGTATGCACGTTATTTATTTTTGTATGAAATTGTCTTCATGTCCGTAGTATCCGTAGTCAGAGTGCTTCGAGCGTTTCTTGCCGTTCATAATGGCTCCGAGGAGCTTGCTGTTGCACGAATCGAGCGCCTCTTTTGCTTTTGCGGCTTTTTCTTTCTCCGTCTTCCCGCTTGAAATAACCAAAACGGAACCGTCTGCGACGTTCCCTAAAATTTGCGCGTCTGCTACAGGGAGAATAGGCGGCGTATCGAAAATCACCATGTCATAGGCCGCACACGCTTCATCCGCAAGCTCCTCCATCCACTTGGAGGAAAGCAGCTCAGCCGGATTCGGCGGGATCGGGCCGCTCGTCAGCACATCAAGATTTTGTTCCTGAGACGTTTGCACAGCCTGTTTCAGTGAGGATTTTTTCAGTAAAACGGATGTTAAGCCTGTCATATTTTCTAGTTGAAAAGTGGTATGTACTGTAGGTTTTCGCAAATCTGCATCGATGAGCAAAACCTTTTTTCCCTGCTGTGCAAATACGACAGCAAGGTTAGCAGCTGTGGTAGACTTCCCTTCTCCAGGGCACGCCGAAGTGATCATCACAGATTTCATTTGGCGGTCCACTGAAGAAAACTCTATATTTGTTCGAATCGTTCGATATTGTTCTGAATTTAAGGATTTCGGCTCTGTCAGCGCAATGACATTTTTGCGACTCCATGAGCCCTTGCTTTTTCTAAGCGCCAAAATGTCCACTCCCCGCTTTATCAGATTGAATGCCTTTTAAGCTCTTCGCTGTTTTCTGTTCATTCGCAATGGTGCAAACCGTCCCTAATACCGGTATGTCCAGCAACGTTTCGAGCTGCTCTTCCGATTTGATCGTATTATCCAAATGCTCAAGCAGGAAGGCCAGTCCGATGCTTCCTGCCAATCCTGCCGCAAACGCGATGGCGATGTTCAGCAGCGGTTTTGGCGATACAGGCGACGGATGTCCAGAAACCTCAGCTTTTGACAGAATGCTTACGTTATCAACATTCATAATCGAAGTGATTTTGTCTTTAAAGACAGATGCGACAGTGTTGGCAATGTGAGCCGCTGTTTCCGCGCTCCCGTCTCTGACAGAAATATTGACCACTTGGGAATCCTGCTCGCTGGAAACAGTAATTTTTTCATTCAGCTCTTGGGATGTCATCGACAAGCCCATCTCTTTAATCACTTCGTCTAAGATAGCAGGGCTCTTAATGATGACATTGTACGTATTGATTAATTGAAGATTGGTTTGGACATCGTTAAATTGGACTTCTTTTTGGTCGTTTTTCGATTGATTGACCAAGATCTGAGTTGAATTTTCATAGATGGGTGTAAGTGCGAAGAAACTGATGAATCCGCCGGCAGCAGTCGCAGCTGCGGTTACAATCATAATCAAAAGTATGCGTTTTCTTAACGTTGATAGTATGTCTTTTAAACTAGTAGATTCTCCCATGATACCTCCAAATCAGCTTATAACATCCTTTTCCATACGATTATACAACGTTAAAACAGCATTTCTCCATCTTTTCACGTGACAATATTCGACAAAAATTTACAAAAACAGTTTTTCAGCCTCTACCATGTAAGCGCTCTATTTATTGTCTTGCCAGAGCTGAATCTTTTTCTCCTTCCGGTCATTATTCAGAAAAAAATCCCGCTAAAAACCTGCGGGATTTTTATGTTGCGTATCCATTTTTAATATGAGAAATCAAATTTTCAAGCATTTCCTTTGTGGTCATCTCAGATGACTGCTCACCAATATCATGTGCATGCATCAAAATTTTCAGAAATTCTTCTTGATTCAATTTCTTTTCACTCATCATTTTATTCCTTTCAGCTTCCATTAAGTTGAAAACACGATTATTATATGATGCCGGCTCTCGTTTTGCAATCTCTAATACATCATTCGACACATCCCATTTTTTATGTCCTATTTTAGGAAAAACTTTTTCATGCCGTTGTGTTGCGATATAATAGAGAAATTGGATCTTTTTATTACGTGACTCGGTTAGGAGCGATAATCATGCTTCAGAATATGATTTCTAAAGACGATGTGCTGGCATCGGCTGAACAATTAAAAGAGCTTCTTCCTTACAGCGAGGAAAATGTTCAGCTGATCAAAAAAGCCCTTATTTTATATCGGCAGGATTCAGTCTATCGTTTACAAGCAGTGAGTCCGACGGAAGTTACGGCTTACGTGCAGGATGTTGTGCCTGTGCGTGTCACATTGAACTTATTTGTCATAGCCAAAAGCGGCTGTTCATGTCCGTCTGGGAGAATCTGCCGCCATAAGCTGGCTGTTTTTTTATATGTATATGCAATGTTTGAACGAGTGGGAACTTTTACAGAGCACTGGCTGGAGAGGGAAAAGCTTGAAGAAAGCAAAGAGCTCGTCCGGCGTCAATTCCAAGAGAAGGTGCTGCCTAATGAAGAGTCGCTTTCAAGCTGGCTTGCTTTTTTCGATTCAGAGTTTTCTCTTTGGCAGGCACGCACGGCTGAAGGCAGCCAAAACATGCAGGCCCTCTATTACGGCTATCTGTCCGCTTTGAAAAAGCATGCCCCGAACAAGCCGGAGCTGAAAAGCCTGTATCAGATTCATTCAGCGATCGCGGTGTGGCTTCGCATGTTTACATTGATTGAAGAAGAAAAACTGGACCCCGAGCGTGATTTTTACTCCCTCAATCCTTATGTCGAACAGCTGATGGACACGATCTACAGCTCAATTGATAAATTAAAAACGTACGCGCTGTCGTTTGCACTCGATCCCTTCCTGGAGAAAACGCCGGATGTCATTCGGGATCTCTTATTGAAGGAAGATATTTTTCAATATGAACGCATCCGCATTTTCGGTGAAATTTGGAGTGCGCTGCTGCCGCGGCCGAAATGGGTGGCGCGTGAGCAAGAGATCCTGCAAAAAGAAGCCGGGCGGCGATTTTCTCCTGAATTGCAATTCGGGCGTCTGCATTTAGAATTTTTGCAGAAACATGATGACGCTATTTTTGCGGAAACCGGCCAATTTCCGCCGGAAGCGCTGCCGTATACGTTCCAATGGCTGAGTGAAATCACCGCAAAAAAGGATTGGAAACGGCTCAAAGCATGGTACCTCCGGATTGAATCGATTGCGATTGGTTATACAAAGCTGGATAAGCCTTTTAAAGAAATTCGTGATGTGATTGGCGAGCTGTTTCTTCTGCTGAACGCGTATGTGAAGCAAACCAATGACCAGGCGCTGTTTGAACGCTATGCGGCAGGCTGTCTGCCATATACTTTCACAGAATACAGCCATCATTTGTATGAGAAAAAGCGTTATGCCGAGTGGATCGAAATCCACAGCCTTGTTGGCTTTTCAATTTATGAAATGGATAAAACGATGCTCAAAGAAATCGCGGCGAGCGATCCCGAAGCCCTTATACCCGCATACCACAGAGAAGTGGCCTTTTTTATCGACCAGAAAAACCGCAGCTCTTACAAGGAAGCGGCCCGGTATTTGAAAAAACTGCGGACGCTCTACAAAAAAGCGAAAAAACTGAAGGTATGGGAACGCTATATTCAGCAGCTGAGCTCACATTACAAGCGCCTGCGCGCCCTTCAAGAAGAACTGCAGAAAGGAAAGTTGATTGATGGCGAGTCTTAAAGAAATACTTATTCACGTCGAACAAATGGAAGACGGGTCATTCACGCTCTCAGCCTTTGATGAGAATGAGCAGCCCCTTCCCTACAGCCACATGAAAAAGCATTTGTTTCAATGGCACGAATCCTCATTTTACGGAACCTTCCTTGAGGATGTCAGCTTCATCGGGACAACCGCGGTTTTGCTTTCTCCATGGATGACTGTAGAGCTTCTCGGCAAAAACTCGTTCAACTCATTCAGCTCCGTGCAGCTCACAGAAGAAACGGAACCGCTGATTGAGGCAGCGTCCACCATTTACGAATTTATCGCGGACGGCGATTTCCTGCCTGACTACGAAGCATGGACAAACGGTGTTTTCCGCTGGAAGGATCGGGACAGCATACTGGATGGCTTTACTGCGGAATGGTTTTCAGCCGCGGTGCAGGATTATATTCAATATGACGACGAACTGCGTGAAAAATGGGAAAATATCAAAGAAAAATCACCTGCGGTCACAACATTTCGCGGACATTTTCTGGATGAAGAGGATTTTCTCGAAGGCATCGGCTGGGTTGACGATCAAACCCCGTTTACGGTCGGCCTCCGCTTGAATGAACCAGACTTTGACGGCGATGACTGGAAAATCGAAATGTTTTTACGCGATAAAAAGAGCGGTGCGGTTGTATTTTTTGACGGGCTGAAGAGCCTCAAAAAATCGTGGCAGGCCTACAGCGATAAAATCGCACGCGAGCAGGACCGCTTTCATCGAACGGTTCCGTGGCTGTCATTTGATTCCGGCACCACGCTGATTTCAGAGGAAGAAGCCTGGATTTTCCTGTCAGAGGCAAGTGAGACGCTTGTCGATATGGGCGTTGAAATCCTCCTGCCATCCTGGTGGCAGATTGTCAGAGACAGCAGCATGATGCTTAAAGCAAAGGTGTCTTCCGCCCCGCGCGGCGAGTCATTTGTCGGCATGAATGCGCTGCTTGATTTTAACTGGCGGTTTGCGACAAACGGCATTGAGCTGACAGAGGATGAATTTAACGAGCTTGTCGCGAGCAACAGGCGCCTCGTCAATATTCGCGGGCAATGGGTGAAAATAGATCCGCAGTTTATCAAACAGATGAAACGGCTGATGGAGAAAGCGGAATCAGAAGGGCTCCATATGTCTGATATTCTGGCACGCGAGCTGATGGATCAGCAGGAAGGCGGGCTTGAGGACTCAGACATCATGGATACATCCGCTTTTGCCGGGATTCAATTCGACCTGTCAAAACAGCTCAGATCACTGATTCGAAAGCTGACAACAGCGGAAAATCTGCCGGAGCATGAGGTGAGCCCCTCCTTTCAAGGCACGCTCCGCCCGTATCAGAAATACGGCATGAACTGGCTGCTGTTTCTGCGGCAAAGCGGTTTTGGCGCCTGTCTGGCTGATGACATGGGGCTTGGGAAGACCATTCAGATGATCGCATATTTTCTTCATGTGAAGGAAAGCGGACGGCAAAACACGCCGAATCTGATCATCGCGCCGACATCCGTACTCGGCAACTGGCAGCGGGAGCTTCAAACCTTCGCGCCCAATCTGTCGGTCGCTCTCCATTACGGCCCGCGCCGTCCAAAGGGGGAAGACTTCGCCGGCTATTACGAAAACGCGGACGTTGTCTTAACCTCCTACGGGCTGTCGCATGCCGATTCTGAAGAGCTTTCTTCGGTGACATGGAACACAATTTGTCTTGACGAAGCACAAAATATTAAAAACGCGCACACGAAACAATCACGCGCAATCAGAAAGCTGAAGGGCATTCACCATATCGCGCTGAGCGGAACTCCGATGGAAAACCGCTTGACTGAGCTATGGTCGATTTTCGACTTCATGAATAAAGGCTACCTTGGCAGTCTGACCGGTTTCCATAAACGCTATGTATTGCCGATCGAAAAGGACCGGGACGAAAAAAGAATCGGACAGCTTCAGCAATTAATCCGGCCGTTTCTGCTGCGGCGGACAAAACGGGATGAGGACGTCGCATTAAACCTTCCCGACAAGCTGGAGCAAAAAGAATTTATTCCGCTGTCAGCCGAACAGGCGTCTCTCTATGAACAGCTGGTGAAAGACACTTTTGAACATATGACGTCACTGACAGGCATGCAGCGAAAAGCACTGATCCTCAGCATGCTCGGACGGCTTAAACAAATATGCGATCACCCCGCGCTTTATTTGAAGGAAGATCAAACCGAGCTGCTGGCCGGACGTTCGGTCAAGCTTGAAAAATTGCTTGAGCTGATGACAGCGATCCGCGCCCAAAACGAAAGCTGTCTCATTTTCACGCAATATATTCAAATGGGGAACATGATGAAGCGATTGCTTGAAAAAACTTTCGGCGAACCTGTGCAGTTTTTGAACGGGAGTCTTTCTAAGCAAGACCGTGATGCACTCGTTGAGAAATTTCAAAAGAAAGAATACCCGACACTGATTCTGTCGCTCAAAGCGGGCGGCACCGGGCTCAATCTGACAGCCGCCAATCACGTCATTCATTATGACAGATGGTGGAATCCGGCTGTTGAAAACCAAGCCACTGACCGGGCATACCGCATCGGGCAGGAGCGGTTTGTCCACGTTCATAAAATGATTACAACGGGAACAATTGAAGAAAAAATTGATATGATGCTTGAAACGAAGCAAACGCTGAACGACCAAATTATCCAAAGTGAAAACTGGATTACCGAGCTGTCTACAGATGAGCTCGAAGAATTATTTACATTAAGCGCCTCAGCGCAGGCACAATAACCACAAAAAAGCTGGCTCCTTAAAAGAGCCAGCTTTTTTCCGTTCATCGCCGTCACGCCGAATTTCACAGAATCCGTTACGCCGGTTATGTACAGGATGCACTTTTTTTCAAAAGATAAACCTTACAGCAAGTGCCGAATCATATGGGCAACGCCATGTTCATCATTGGTCAGGGTTACAGCGTCGGCTATCGCTTTGATGTCCTCCCGCGCATTGCCCATCGCTACGCCTTTTCCGGCAGCCTCCAGCATAGATCTGTCATTTAAGCTGTCACCCACGGCCACTGTTTCATTCATTGGGATGTTAAGCCGCTTTGCCAGCCTTTCCAGCGCCTGCCCCTTGGATGCCTTTTTGGAGGAAAGCTCAAAGTTATGATCAGCAGAGCTGACAAGTGTCAGATCTTTATCCTCCTGGTATCTTTGCCACCCGGCCTCCAGCTTTTCTTTGAAGAAAGAAAAGCCAAGAATGTTGTAAAAATCAATCTGTTTATCCTCCTCAAAGAGCTCTTGAAACGTGTCGATATAAGCGAAGCCCGATTGACTGTATTGCACCTCGGCTGCCTGCATCAGAACAGAAAGGTCAGCCTCTGGATTCGCACTTTTGACCCGGTCAAGCTCAACATCAAGGAGCTGCCTGCCGTTTTGCGGCGTATAAATAGCTGAGTCTGTAAAAACCTCATAATAATAGTTTTCTGACTCAAGCCACGAGAGAATGTCATACGCCCGTTTTTTATCGATTGTTTCCGAATGATAAAGCCTGCCGTCAGGGTCGTGAATGACAGCGCCGTTCGCACTGATGACCCACGTTTTGATCCCGAGCGGTTCAAAAATTGACACGACATCAAAATAAGCGCGTCCCGTTGATACAACAACCTCAATCCCGTCACGCTGCGCCTGCCGCAGAGCATTTTCATTTTCTGAGCTTACTTGATGCTTGCTGTTCAGCAAGGTTCCGTCTAAGTCGATCGCAATCAATTTCACGTTTATCAGCCCTTTCTTTCATCCTGCTCTGTCACGAGAAGTTCGACGCCATTAAGGTCAAGCAAGTCGCAAAACGCCTGATCCGGCAGCCGGTCTGTGATCAAGAGATCAATTTCACTCAGCTCAGCGTACTGATAAAAACCGGTGCTTCCCAGCTTCGAATAATCCGCAAGGGCGATCACCTGCTTCGCCTGCTGAATCATTTTTCGCTTCACCAGCCCATCTTCTTCATGCGCGATCGTAATGCCGTGTTCCGAAATGCCGACGACACCGATCAGCGCTTTATCGACGTGATAGCTTGAAAGCTTTTCAATCACAGAGGCGCCGTACAAGAAACGGTGCTCCTTTTCAAGCTTGCCTCCGAGAAGATAGATCTCAATACCATCTTTGTCTGAGAGCACTTCCGCGAGATTAATGGAGTTGGTGATAACCGTACAGTCGTCTGCATTCAAGTGCTTGGCGCACGCCTGAACGGTTGTAGACGCGTCTAAAATAACCCGGTCGCCATTTTGGATCAGTGATGCTGCGAGTTTGCCAATTTTGTTTTTTTCCTCGGACACTGTTTTCAGCCGGCCGGAATACCCTTGGATTTTCTGGTGCACAGACGGCAGAATGGCGCCGCCTCTTGTGCGAATAATGGCATTCTGTTCCTCCAGCTTCACAAGATCCCGCCGTGCTGTATCTCTGGACACCTGAAGGAGCGTACAGATCTGCTCGGTTGTAATGCGGTTATGCTCCTTTAGATAATCCACAATTGCTACTAATCTTTCTTCTTGGTACACGCCCTCATTCCTTTTCATATGACGTTATCTTTAAGTAATTATAAGTTTTTATATATTAACAATCAATATTATTAAGTGAAATTAAGTAAAAATGCATCATAAGAACCAATTTTTCCTATCTCAAACAGAAAGAAAAAACCAGTCTGGTTGACTGGTCAATACAGAGGGGGATGATGCGAAGAAAAGTAATCGTGAATGGGATTTAAAGCGGGAGGAACAGGGGGATGTCAATCGGCAGCTTTTTCCCGAGGTTTAGGGTCCATAAAACGAACAGTATCAGCCATCACTTCAGTTACGTACACTTTGACACCTTCCGCATTTTCATAGCTCCTTGTCTGAATCCGTCCGCTTAGGCCGACGAGAGAGCCTTTTTGGCAATATAACGCCGTGTTTTCGGCCGTTTTTCTCCAAAGCGTGCAATTGACGTAATCCGCCTCAATTTCTCCTGAAGCATTTTTGAAGCTGCGGTTAACTGCAATCGTAATGTGTGTGACTGCCGCGCCTGCAGAAGTGTACCGAAGCTCAGGGTCTTTTGTTAAACGTCCGACAAGCATGACCTGATTGAACATTGCGATTCCTCCTCTCCTTGCGGTTACACGTATTGTAGATGATGCAACGAGAAAAGAAAAACGCTCAAAATCGCATTTCAGCCTCTGTTTTTATCTTTCGTTTTCATTTTTCCCTCAGCTAAAAACAGCTTTTGTTTTTTCCCTCTAAAGAAATATGTATTTTTTAAAAACCGGAAAAACAATTTAGATGTCAGCCAATGCTGCGTATTCATACAGACATAAGAAGAGCCGTCCCATGCAAACCACTGAAAGCTGAGTTTCTTTTCCGGGAGCGACAGCTGGATTTTGTACTGTTCCATCCCATCATAAGTTTCGTATAAAAAAATCATCCTCTCTTTCCTATATAGATGAACCTCAAAAATATCTTTACGGCTTAACATATAAGCTTCATTCGTTTGAATCAAACGCTGATCCGCCGGAGTGCCGTCAATATAAATTTCCTTTAAATGAAATCGATTCATACACACCTCTCCGTAATCCATAGTCAGTTACAGTATAATGAAAAAATAGAAATTATTAAATGTTGTGCCAGTACAAAATAAATTGTCCGCGGCATTACAGCGTTTTCACGGAAAAATGAATATGTGTTATAATTCATTTTAAGAATTCTTTGTAAGTAAATGGGGTGAGATAAAAATGAAAACCTTTAAACTGGTTGACCTGAACGTGGAACGAGTGGACAAGGAAGAAAAGTCAATTGAACAGTTTCCCCTTATTGACGGACTGATTATCAATAAAGAAGACGGCGAAAATCACTGGCTGATTGAAGCGCTTGTTCCGAAGGAGCACTTGTCTTTTTTTGACCAGCTTCAAAAAAAACAAGCTGAAGTCAAAGTGTTTGTGACGATTACGAAAAAAAGCAACCGCCCCGCCCAGCTGACTGCAGCTGTGAAGAATATTGCTGAACTGGAAGAAAGCATCTCGGTTTTAATTTACGGACAAATGGTGACAAGAAAACAGCAAGGCACTGAAACCATTCTGGAATCTCTTGTAAAAGAGGGCTATACAGGAGCGAAACTGATCGAGGCGTTTAAGCAGAAGATATAAAAGAGAGTGGAAATCATCCCCTCTCTTATTTTACATTTGCTGAGGTGACACGTATGAATAAGCGAAAAATTCAAGCGGTTGTTTTATCACTTATCGGCGCAGCTGTCCTTTTGACATCAAGTTTGCAAACACCTAGAGAAGCTGTTGCTGCTGAGAAGAGTCCCAATCTAAAGAAAATGAATGTCGATGAGTTTTTCACTGATCACGACGGAACTTTTATCTTACGTGATCTGAAAAACGAAAAAACATTCGTCTACGGCGATCAACGCGCGACACAAAGATTTGCGCCGCAATCGACTTTTAAAGTCCCAAACGCGCTCATTGGATTACAAACAGGCGCCGTTAAAGATGAATATGACATCAAATACTGGGACGGTGTAAAACGTGAACTCGATGTATGGAATCAGGATCACACGCTAGGATCTGCCATGAGATACTCTGTTGTTTGGTATTATCAAGCGATGGCACGAGACATCGGAGAAGAGCGAATGAAGGAATGGATTGATAAAATAGCGTACGGCAATCAAGATATCAGCGGCGGCATTGACCAATTTTGGCTGAGCAGCACGCTTAAGATTTCTCCTCTGGAACAAACGGACTTTATGGAAGCCTTATACAAAGAAAAACTGCCATTTGATAAAAGCGTAATGAAGACAGTGAAGCGGATGATGATTCAGGAAGATGAGGATCATTATACGCTTTATGGAAAAACCGGTTCAGGCTCAGGCATCGGCTGGTATGCAGGCTTTGTCAAAACCGAAAACGGAGTGTACAGTTTCGTGACGAACATTGACGGTACCGGCACAGAAGCGAAAAGCATGACAATGGACATTTTGAAGAATTATGTTCTGCATTAGAAAAAAGACTGCCTTTTCATAAGGCAGTCTTTTTTTATTCTCCTGTAATCAAAAGAATAATTTGAAGCGGTTTTGGAAAATTGCTCATACACACACATCATCACATTCCGCTAATCGATTTGTCATTTGTATGACCGACAGTCTCAATCAAATTTCCTTTCACTGCGAGACGCCCTTCGGTTTCCACAGCTTTGTCGCATGTGATTAATGTAATTTCCTTTTCTTTTGTATCCTGAATCACATCTGCATCTATTTCAGAAATCATTTTTATTGATGTCACAGAGTAAATATAATCTTTTTTGAAATCTGTGATCACAATTTTGGCGCCTTTTTTTATGTTGGCCAGAGGTCCGAATAAAAGGTTCTTCTGCTTCAGGTGATGGCCTGCCAATGGATAGTTTCCCTCGCCCATGTTCTGATCCGGGCGCATTGTTGCCGCTCCGATCAACAGGTTTTCATTGGTGGTGCCTTTTAATATGGGGAGCTCCAGATCCACACTTTCAATGGTGATCCTGCCGATTATTGTCTTCGGATCCCGATCGAAGCCCGCCTTTATAGCTTCCGATAGCGTGGGCGGCTGTATGGAATCGAAATCAAATTCTGCTTCTTCTTCATTATTTTCTTGCAGCTGCTTCACAGTCAATTCCGACTCATACTGGTTTTTGCAAAGGTAGGCGATGAGACTTCCTTTTATGAAAGGAGAAAAGATAAGCAGCAGGCCGGAAAGAATAAACACCGCAATGATTATCTTTTTATACATGCAGTCCATTCCTTTCTTATGCGTCATGCTATGAGGGATGATCTGTTTAAAAAAGCACCTGATCGAATCTTCAATGATCAGGTGCCATCACATTTATGCCTTTCTTTGTTTCTTTCTTGAGACATGTGCCAAAGTTCCGCCTGCTAAGAGCAGAAGAATGCCGATCATAACCGGCACCGTACTGTCTGTATCACCGGTTTTTGGAAGAGAATTGTCTGTTTTTGTGTGGCCAGCTGTATCATCGGCTTTTGGATGTGAATTGTCTGTTTTCACATGACCATCTGTACCATCGGTTTTTGGATGCTGTCCATCTCCCTTCACGTTTTTATCCGGTGTATCATTGCTCGGCGTTGGCGTTTTTAATTTTTGATTAGAGGCGATAACCTCAACAGGTTTTGACTGTCCTTTTTCAATGGTGAATCCAATTGGTGTGTCATCCAGTTTATAGCCATCGGGCGCCTTCGTTTCGATAAGCTGGTAGCGCCCCGGCGCAAGGCCTTTAATAGTGAATTGTCCATTTTGATTTGTTTTCCATAATTTGGAGATTCCTTTGCCGTTACCATCAGTTGTTACAGGCTTGCCGTTGGCGTCCAATAACTTGAATTCAGCACCCTCTAAAACGGCTTTTTTATCGTCTTGATCCACTTTTGTCAGTTTCACGTCGCCTGGTGTCAGTATATTCTCCGCGGTGATTTCGACTGGCTTTGTTTCAGTATTGGTGATCTTGAACGGTATTGGCGTTTTATCCAAACTGTAATTCACTGGCGCTTTTGTTTCGACAAACTGATACTTGCCTGCTTTAAGACCGTGTACGGTAATCTGTCCCTTGTCATCAGTTGTCAGGCCGGATTTCAGAACTTTGCCGTTGGCATCAGTCAGATTAAACTCCGCTCCTTGAAGAACTTTCTCTTTATCATGTTGATCCACTTTTGTGAGAACGACACGGTTCTCGGTGTTGACAGCTGTTACTTCAACTTGTTCTGGTTGGCCGCCATGTTCAGCCTGAATGGTGAACGGCACCGGGCTTTCGGATAGGAGATAGCCGTCTGGCGCCTGTTTTTCAACAAATTGATAACTTCCCGGAGCCAAACCTGCAACCTCAATTTTACCGCCTTCTTTTGAGACAAGGTCAGCTTTTACTGTGTTTCCGTTGTGATCAACAATTTTGAAAACTGCACCCGCTAATCCTTTTTCGTCTTGATCTACTTTCGTCAGTTGAACGGAGCCTTTATAGTTAACGGCTATCCCGGCATCTGCTGATTCCGGCTTTCCTTCTGCTGATTCGGAGATGGTGAACTCTTTTCTCTCCGTGTTCAGTACATAACCCTCAGGCGCTTTCGTTTCAACAAAAGCGTAACGTCCTGGTGCGAGGCCTGAAGCTATGATCTTTCCGTCTTTATCCGAGGTCAGCTCTTCTTGAACCGTATGGCCCTCGTCATCGACAATCTTGAAAACGGCCCCTTCAAGTTTCTGCCCTTTGGCATCTTCCTTCACCAGCTGAACGGAGCCTTTATCGTTAACGGCTATCCCGGCATCTGCTGATTCCGGCTTTCCTTCTGTTGATTCAGAGATGGTGAACTCTTTTCTCTCCGTGTTCAGTACATAACCCTCAGGCGCTTTCGTTTCAACAAAAGCGTATCGTCCCGGTGCGAGGCCTGAAGCTATGATCTTTCCGTCTTTATCCGAGGTCAGCTCTTCTTGAACCGTATGGCCCTCGTCATCGACAATCTTGAAAACGGCTCCTTCAAGTTTCTGCCCTTCGGCATTCTCCTTCACCAGCTGAGCGGAGCCTTTATAGTTAACGGCTATCCCGGCATCAGTTGATTCCGGCTTTCCTACTGCTGATTCAGAAATGATAAATTCTCGTTTCTCGGTGTTTAATACATATCCGTTCGGGGCTTTCGTTTCGACAAAGGCGTATCGTCCCGGCGCAAGGCCTGATGCCTCTACTTTTCCGTCTTTATTCGAAGTCAGCTCTTCTTGAACTGTACGGCCTTCGTCATCGATAATCTTGAAGACGGCTCCTTCAAGTTTCTGTCCTGCGGCATCTTTCTTCGCTAAATAGGCCCTTCCTTGATAATTGACCATTTCTCCCAATTCTACGTCAGACACTTGATTCTTATCATTCTTTGCGATTGAGAAATGAATCGCCTTCGTATTCACGATAAAGCCAGCAGGGGCTTTCGTTTCTGTCAGGCGGTAATAGCCCGCCGGCAAACCATTCATTTCGATTTTTCCGTTTTTATCGCTTTTGATATCCGTTTCTACCAAAGTATAGGTGCCGTTGCCCGCCTTTTTCTCCAGCTTGAAAACAGCACCAGCTAAAGGATTTTTTTGTTCGTCTTTTTTGATAAGCGTCACCTTGTTCTGTTGATTTACGACTTTGTACAGCGCTCCTGTCTTGGATGAGTTGCTGTCTATCTTAACAGAGACTCCTTTTGCATAAGCATCGCCGATGGTATATCCGTCAGGCGCTTTTACTTCTTTTAATACGTAAGAGCCGTAGCGAATATTTCCGAATGTAAGCTTACCATCGGCACCTGTTGTGCCATTGCGCAGGAGCTGCTTGGCGTCTTCAGACCATAACTGAAACTCTGCTCCTCCAAGAGCTTTATCGTCCTCTCCTGTCTTTAAAATCGTCAGGCTTCCTTTTTCTCCAGATCCGGAACCGTCGCCGCTTGAAATGGCAACAAAGATCGAGCTGCTGGTTTCTTGGGTCTGCTCTTTCACATTTGTCCCAGAAATGGACACCTTATTTTTAACGTGCCCGTTCGTGCCGGCTATGTTAATCAGAGACCGGTATTTGATCACATAGGCACGGTCAATTTGCTTATAGCTGCCTATGAATTGCAGGACAAACGATTGTTCACCTGTTGTATTGTCGGTTTTGATGTCTACCGTGTAGTCTTTGTCTTTTTGGAGCTCGACATCGCCCGCGGTCAGATTTCCGCTGCTGTCTTTGACCACACCGTTTTCATCATATTTTGCTTGGTATACTTTAAAAGAATCTGCATCTAGTATTTGATTATCATCTGGCGTGTCAGTAACTTTCACGTCATCCAGCGTTGATTGGCTGGAGTTGACGTTGATATTCCAATCAATGTAGCTGCCATTTTGTTTGCCGCCTTTGAAAACCAGGTTTCCTCCGTTCGCAACCGAAACAGAACCCGTCAACGTGCGGTCTGCATAACCGTCATTATAGTATGTTGCCTTGTTTGTGTACTGGTTCTGATCAATGACCTGCCCCTTGAGTGATGTCTTAAACTCAATCAGATATGGTACAGAATCGCCTGTTTTAAGGTGTACCGTCAGAGTGCGTTCATTTTTCTCTGAAGGCTCTTCGACATCATACTTGGAAGGGTCAAGCGCGTCTCCTTCTGTGATGGAGCCGTTTTTATTGATCGTATAGCTCTTTACCACAACGGAACCCGGCACAAATTGCTGAGGATCTGTTATGGCATCTTTTATATAAGGGTTTTTCATCGGCTCGCCATTATAATTGACGCCGATTTTCCACGTGATTTCCTTTGAAACTGCGTTGTATGAACCGTTTTTGAAACCATTATTTGAAGTCTGATGATTCGGCGTAAAACCGCTTGATACCTTATTCGTGCGCTCATTGCCGTTTTGATCAGTCCATGTCGACTGAGCTGTATTCTTAACACTTTCGTTAGAATAATCGGCATTGAAAGTTGTCGTATAAATGATCTTAAACTGACTGTCTGTTTTTTTGTAATCCCCGATCAATGCCAAAGTAAAGCCTTTATGATCCGGTTTCTTTGTGAAATTGTAGTCTTTGCCTTCCTGCAATGTTTTGTTATTGGTTGTGTCTTGAATCTTGAATGACCCGTCAATTAATGCCAGACCGCCGCTGTCGAATTGATCATCTAAAGTCCAATTGTTCATTGTATAGCGGTTTTTATTAACTGTGATCGTCCAATCAACCGTCTTCTTCTCATAATCAACGTTTGAATATCCTTTGATGAGATTCTGCTGAATGGCTATGCCAGAAGCTTCTTTTGAATCCCCTGTTCCGGTCACCACGCTATTGGTGTACGTTGTCGATTTATCAATGATGACTCCGCTGTTGACCTTTGTTTGATATGTGATTTTGTAAGCGCTGGTAACGGTTTTATTAAATTTGATTTCAAATCCGCTTCCATTATCGGTCAGCGTGTAGTCCTCGCCTTCCTTTAAAGGCGTTCCCGCTTGCTCGCTCCCGTTCTGTCCAAAGGCAATAGGAATAACCTTCAAAGAATCTTTTACGAGGTGCAAATCGCCAGTTCCAAAAGAATCCTTAATGCTGGCCTTGGATTGATCGATCTGTTTCTCACCGTAGTTGTATGAAAGAGCCCAGCTGAATGTTTGAGATTCTCCATCATATCCTGTTGATGATTTCGCGATCATTTTTCCATATTTGGCTGCAACAGTGGCTTCGGCAGAGATGGGTTCCAGGTCATCTCCGCTGAATGCTGCCTTGTTCGTCAGCGTTAGATTTCCACCTTCACTCGGCTTCGCACTATTATCAATGTCAGTTTCATATACAAGGCGGTAGGCTGAATCGATTGTCCCGTCAAATGTGACATTTCCTTTTGAATCAACGCTGTAACCGGAAGAAACTTCATTTCCTTTGCTGACAGACCCATCAATGTTCACATTGAGTTCATACACTTTAACTGAACGGTAGATTAAGCCCTCTGGAAGGCTTTCCGTGAGTTTGGCATTTTTGACTTGATCCAACTTTTTATTGACATCGACCGTCCATGTTACTTTACCGGGGTTGATGCCTTTATCCAGTGCACCTGATTTGTCAATGGTTTTACTCACATTTGGTTTAAAATAAACTGTTGTTTCAGGAGTATCGGAACTCACAGGGAATGGAATCTTTTGTGTTGTCGAACCCGTTATTTTTTTCTCGTTGAACTGTGTATTGATAACCAATGTGCCTTTGACATTAGAACTTTCTTTTACCTCGCCGTTAAATGTCATCACCACATGTCCGTTCGTATCAATAGAAAATGTCCCGTAGGTGGTGTCTCCGGCGCTTAACGGCAGGTTCAAAATGTCATTATGCATAATAAATTCTTTAGGCAAATCAAATTCATATTTATCGCCGGCATTGATTGTTTTTCCCAAATCATCAGGAATGGCCCAATCAATTGAAATTTTCACCGGAGAATTCGTATCGGCGCGATTGCCCTTGTCATATGGCTTTCCGTTTTCATCCGTCAATGTCACGCCGGTTAAAATATGTTGCGTGATTTGTTTTTCTTCAGTTTGCAAGCTTTTGAAAGCTGATTGACTTGAGGATGACACGTTTTTTGAATCATCGCTCTTAGGAGAATCACTGCTCTTAGAGTCTGCCGATGGTTTTGGTTCCTCTTCTTTTTGATCCTTGCTGACTGAAGGCGCAGATTTGTCATCTGTCCCTTTCTGATCTCCCGCAGTATCAGAAGAGTCGTTTTTTGGCTCTTCCGCCTCGGCGTCTGGTATCTCATCTTTCTTGATAGGGATAATCACCTGCTGGGTTTTGCCTCCCCCTAGTTGAAAAAGGGCTGCTGCTGTATGTTCATCGTCTTTTACATCTGCCGTAAACGCGGCTGGCAGTGTAATGGTCCCCTTGGCATTCGGAGAATCCGCGTATGCAGTTATTAATTTCACCGTCATGGTGCTGCTGCCCGCCGGCACTTGATAGCTGCCGATGACCTGATCAGCAGATTTGATCTCACCTTCTGCACCTTTATCAAATGTAAAGCTTTCAGGTATCTCCACATGGATATCCTGTTCGCTGTCTGCTTCTTTATCCTTTTTCAATGACCATTCATATGTCAGTGTCACTTCATCCCCCGGCTTTAATGCCGGTTCGTTTCCTTTTGACCCGTCAACTACCTGATGATTGACGTCTTTGACCGTCACCGAATCGAAGAATTGGCTGTCGTTTGACGATACGCCCACAGCCTCCGCTGTAAGAGTATAGCTGGCAATCTGGCTGAAAAAGAATAAGATGGCCAGACCGATGATCATAACGATCCGCCCGCTTTTTTTCAGCCCTGAGGGAAAGCTCCTACTTCTCAACTTTTCATTCCTCCCTTTTCATATCTATTTTTCACTTGCCGATTGATCCGCGAGACCATAACTCATGTCTCATCCCCAAAAATAACTGTTCATGCCGAATGAGTGTAACAACTAAGATTTGCCATCCGAACCAAACTACATTGTATGAAATGAAACTATACAAATTCTGTACAACTAAAACATCATGTATGATTCAAGTGAATGTGAGATTTGAAGTTTCAAGCGGAGACATATGGAGAGGGACTGCCCTGAGGATGACATGTACAAAAAGCGTATCCAGCCAGTGTGCATTGATAGGGCACACTGGCTGGATACGCTTTTTGTTATGAACATTTTTTAATTAATCTGATCCTTTATTTGTTTGTAGCGCTGATATTCTTTTATCGCCTCTTCTATTTTCCCGTTTTTGTTAAATAGCTTCAGCTTAAATTGCATAATGTTATGATCGAAAGGCTCAATTTTCTCTGCCTGCAGGCAGATGTCCATCGCTTGATGATCGTTCCTTTCACGAATGAGATAATCGATCAGTTCATAAGCCTTTCCAAGCCAAAGCTGGGCAAGACGCGCCTTTTCCGGTTCTGCCCACAGATATCCGTGCTCCGTCAGGTAATGATTTTGATAGGACATGAACATATCCATGTGCAGATGTAATGTAGCTGTATTTAGCGAGGGCGCCTCTTTTAGTGACTGTTCCCATTCCACAACATCGATTTTTGCGCCTGAGAGCCGTAGAATATACCCTGTTTCGGTCTTCTCGATTGTTTGGCTGAAAGGGATTTGGCTGATTACTTTCCGTATCTGATATATGGTAGAGTAGAGTTGGGTGCTTGCTTTTGTGACATCATAATGAGGCCAAAACAGATCGATTAATGAGTCTTTACTGACTACACGCCCTTGGTTATGAAGTAAAAAGGTGTATATTTCGCGTGCTTTAGATGTTCTCCACTTGACGGAAATGTTTGTTTTGACACCTTTTAAAATCTGATGAAACTGCAGGTTTCCAAAACATTGGATCAAATAATGCGCCTCGTTATTTTCTACAGATGCTTTAAGCATGTTATTCGTTTTGATTCGCTCAACCGTTGTTTCGAGCCGCTTGTAAATAACAGGCTTTAGCAAATAATCGATGGCATTAATCTCAAACGCCTTAATAGCAAACTCATTATAGGCCGTGATAAAAACGACTTGGATGTTCTCATTCAATGATTGAATCGCTTCAGCAAGTTCAATGCCATTTACCCCCGGCATTTCAATATCAAGAAACACCGCATCTACAGCAGCAACCTCAGGTGACTCCAGAGCTTCAATCGGATCTTGATACGCCATAATCGATTGAAAGGCGTTTGTCCGTTCAAGCAAATTTTTAAAGTGAAGCAATGCCAGGTGCTCATCATCAACAATTAACGCTTTCACAAAACATCCCCCCCTATATGTAGAATCAAGATATTAGTAAATAACTTCTATTATATCATGCCAAATAGCCCCTTTAATTGGATTCTTTTTCTTTCTATTGTAGCTTTTGAAAGTTTACATTTACAATATTTATAAAAAATAGGAATGTAGAATGATCCTATTATAAAGGAGCATTGATATGAAAGAAAAATTCATTTTCATTTCGATTATTTTCGGTTATGCCGCTTTTTTTATGGCTTTTATAGCGATTGATCATTTTACTGGATCAACACTTCCTGAAGCAAAGCATGGGGTCATGAACTTGGAGAACTGGGATTTTCAGAAGGATGGGAATATACAGCTGAACGGAAAGTGGACATTATATCCAAATCAGATTTTATCGCCAAAAGAGATTGCTTCAGCAAAAGGAAAAGATCCCCTCTTCGTTGATGTCCCCAGTAATGTGAAGCTGGCCAAGCAAGGTATCAACGTGGATTACGGAACGTACAAGCTGACGATCAGATCAAAGCTAGACAATCAGGTTTTCGGGATCAGCACGTCGTTTATTTACAGTGCAAATCGCATCTATTTTAATGGACAAACCATAGGGCAAAGCGGCAGCCCCTCAAATCAGCCTGATTTTACAGCACAAAACAGACCGTATACGAGCTTTTTTTCGCTTCACAAGGGCGATAATGAACTTGTCGTACAGTTTTCGAACTTCGGAAAAACGCCGGGGTGGGGAATCGCAAAGCCGATTACCTTTGGAATCCAGGACCAAATAGTGCGTGAAAATAAAATTTCCTTTCTTAATGATACGGTCATGATTACGGCATTTTTCATTACCGGATTATATTTTCTGGGCTTTTACCTGCAAAGAAAAAAGGATAAACATTTGCTGTTTTTTTCTGTTATGTGCCTTCTGTTTTCATTCATTATTCTGATGATCGGAAAAGAGCGGATTATATTCCTCCTCTTTCCGTCCATTTCATTTTCATTGTTAAATTCAATGAGGGCAATCTCAACTGTGTTTGTCAGTATAGCAGTCTTTCTCTATCTCTATTTTGCTTACAGAGAGATTGTGTCAAAACGTTTTATTCTCATAGCCACTGTTTCTTGCGGGCTGGTCTTGATCATAGATTTTTTAACCGTTGGGTTTATCGGCCACTCCTCATACATATTACATTCTGTGCTAGCCGTTTCGACCCTGGTTTATATCACATATATTTTTACGATCGCAGCGATCCGCAAAATGGAAGGAAGCCTGTATCTGACAATCGCTTCTATATCAATGAGTGCTTTTGTCATTTTAACGACCATCTCCGCTTACACAGGAAAAACGGCTTTTTCTTTTAATTCGATCTACTCTTTGCCGACAGTCATTGCGTTGCTGGCGATTGTTCTTCTAATGGCACAGCAGTTTGCCGGTGCATTCCGCGAAAATGAAGTGCTGTCGTGGAAATTACTCAGGGTTGACCGGCTGAAGGATGAGTTTATAGCGAAGACATCGCATGAATTTAAAACACCGCTGAACAGCATTATTAATATATGCCAAACGTTGCTGGCCGGGAAAGGGAAAAGAACGATAGAAGAAGAGAAAGAAAACATGCAGCTTGTTATCCGCATGGGTTATAGGCTGTCCAATCTGGTAAATGACATCCTGGATTTAGAAAAAATAAAGCAAGGCATGCTTCAGATTCACCCGGTTCCTGTTGATATTTATACTTTAGTTTGTTCGGAAATGAATTTCTACAATCTCTTATCAAGACATAAAAACTTAAATATTAAGAATGTTATTCCAGATGATCTTCCTTTAGTGCTCACAGATGAAAACCGTTTTCGTCAAATATTGACCAATTTAGTAGACAATGCAATCAAGTATACAGCGGAGGGTCAAATCACACTTTCTGCTTCAAAGCTGAACGATAACATGATCAAGGTGACAGTTACCGATACCGGAAGCGGCATTTCCAAAGCCGATCGCCAAACCATTTTTGAGTCTTTTCAGCAAGCAGAAACGAATAAAGACGACGGAGCCGGTCTTGGCCTTAGTATTGTCAAACAGCTGGTCCAGCTCCAAAACGGAGACATTTGGGTTGAATCAGAAGAGGGAAAAGGTTCGGCGTTCCATTTCACATTGCCCGTTGTCCATCATGAATCTGTGCCCGAAACCAAAACAAGTCTTCCAGAATTACAGTCCGGGCTAGAGATGTCAGGTATCTCTTTAAGCACGCCCTATTACTCTGAGAAAATTGACGCTCCAACCATTCTGATTGTGGATGATAACATTGACAGTTTAAAAATTTTAAGCGATATGCTTGAAGGTGTCCCCTACAATGTAATTGCTGCAAAAAACGGAACGGAAGCATTAGAAGTGGTTTCTTGCACGAAGCTTGATTTAGTGATTCTGGACTTGATGATGCCGGATATGACTGGTTTCGAAGTCTGTACGAGAATTCGTGCACGATTCAGTATGGTCGATCTTCCGGTTCTCATCATTACAGCAGCCATTATCGGCCATGACAAATACAAGGCTTTTCATTCCGGAGCGAATGACATTTTGCAAAAACCTTATCATTACTCTGAATTTATGGCGCGTATCAAAAACCTGATTATGATGAAGCATACAGCAAATCAAGCCACAAGAATGGAGATGGCTTTTCTCCAGTCGCAAATTAAGCCTCATTTTCTTTACAATGTATTAAACACAATTATTTCGCTCAGTCATTTGGATATTGAAAAAGCGCGAGAGATAACAGCTGAATTCACCAACTATTTAAGAATGAGTTTTGATTTCCAAAATACATCAGCCATCAGTTCATTCAGAAACGAGCTTTCTATTATCAATTCCTATCTCTCCATAGAAAAGACGCGCTTCGGCAATCGGCTGGACATTCTTTTCGATATAGACAAAGACATTGACTTCATCCTTCCGCCTTTAATGATTCAGCCATTGGTGGAGAATGCAGTTCATCATGGCGTCAGCAAGAAAAGAGGCGGTGGATGGGTCAAGCTGACAGTTAAAAAACAAAGCGGGAATGAGTATTACATTAGAGTAGAGGACAACGGCGTCGGTATGCCTCCGGAACAACGAGAAGATCTCCTATCCTCCGATTTCGATCGCAGCGTCGGATTAAAAAATATCAACCAGCGGCTGAAACATTTTTGCGGAAGTGAATTGAAGATCAAAAGCACCCCGGATATCGGCACCTCTGTTTCGATGCTTATTCATCTTGCTGAAACAATAGAAAGCCACGAAACATTAAACGAAGTGAAGGGTCCAGAACTGACCTGAAAGAGAACTTTCCCTTTCCAAACAAAAAGACCGCCGTTTTAAACGGCAGTCTTTTTTTATTCCGGCGATTTTATTTGCTGCTTCAGCAGGTCTCTGATTTCTTTCAGCAGCTCTTCTTGCGCATCCGCCGCTTCCGCCTCAGCCTCTTCTTCCGCTTCTTTCTTGCGCTTCAATTGATTCAAAGTCCGAATCACAATAAAAATAGAGAACGATATGATTAAGAAATTTACAATGGTTTGAATGAAGCTGCCGTATTTGACGACCGCATCACCGAATGTAAAGGACAGCCCCGAAAAATCAAGCCCGCCCAGAAGCAAGCCAACTAAAGGCATAATGATATCATTAACGAGCGATGTGACGATCTTACCGAACGCGCCCCCTATTACAACACCAATCGCAAGGTCAACAATGTTCCCGCGCATGGCAAAAGTCTTAAACTCTTTCCACATACAATCACCTGCTTTTTTTGTTTTGAAAGAAAAAAGACAAATGTGCCGCTGCCCACCTGTCTCTTTTCACTTACTCGCCGAGGGCAAAAGTCAGTTCAACTTCGCAAACCACTTCGCCGTCAACTTGAGCCACGCCTTTTCCGCGCCCGATTGTACCGCGCGCACGTGTGATTTCAACCTCAAGGTGAAGCTGGTCACCAGGTTTCACTTGTTTTTTAAACCGGCAATTGTCAATGCCTGCAAAAAACGCCAATCTGCCGCGGTTTTCTTCTTTAATCAGCATCGCAACAGCCCCGACTTGAGCAAGCGCTTCTACAATTAATACGCCGGGCATTACCGGATACTGCGGAAAATGTCCGTTAAAGAACTCTTCATTAGCAGTTACATTTTTATAGCCTTTCGCCCGTTTGCCCTCTTCAACTTCCGTAATCCGGTCTACGAGCAAAAACGGATAGCGGTGAGGAATAATTTCTTTAATTTGCTGAGTATCAAGCATTCTCTTGACATCTCCTTCATCTGCGTTAGTATGTATAGCAATCATGTATGATCTAATCTGTACATTTGAAAAGTATATTATGAATTAACCTCTTTTTCAACCGGCGCCTAAAGTGTAACCAACTGTCAATGAGAGCCGTCAAAAGTTGTGATATGATAATTATAGATTTTACCATTAGCAAAGAGGTAGGAAAATGATTTCGAAGTTTATTGAAAAAAGAATTCAAAAAATGTTAGACGAGTGGTACACCGCTATTGGCAAACGTAAAATGGATGACGCAGCAGCACTTAAAGAGAAAATCGATCAGCACCTTCCGAAACTGAAAAAGAATACAAAACTTTGGATGCGTTATCAATTGTTCTTCGCGCGCCACAAGCTCCTTTTTGAAAACCAGGACGGGATGGATTCATTATTCGATGAGTTATATGAACAGGAAGACAAAATGGATGATGAATTGAAATATTATCTGCATTTTTTCTCAGGGTTATATGAAATGGTCAAAACCGCTCCGAAGCATGCGGTGAATGGTTTTAAAAAAGCTGAGCAGTATCTGCACGCGATTCAAAACGCATTTGAAGCTGCTGACTTTTATTATCAAACCGCCGGCGCCTATTACTTGATGAAATCACCGCCGCTTTCCATCCAATATGTTGAAAAAGCATTAAATATCTACTTGCATCAATTCGGCTATGTCAAAAAGGTGATCAGCTGCAAACTGCTCCTCGCTGTAAACTATATTGATCAAGAGCGCTATGATGAGGCTGAACAGCTTTTCAAAGAAATCATCAGGAAAACCCAGCAAGTAAATGACGATAATCTGCTGTGCCACGCTTATTATAATTTGGGCTTTTTAAAAGCAACCGAAAAGAAGGACCATGAAGCGCTTCTCTACTTTAAAAAGGTATTGAAGAATCATGAATTTGAAACCAATTCTCCAGTATCCTATCTGCACTGCGTGTATGAATCCGTCAGAGCCCTTTTTAAAACAGAAAAGATCTCAGAAGGAAAAGCGGTTTTGCAAAAAGGGAAAGAATTATCTGAAAAGGTAAACAATCAAACAATTCAATTGAAACTAAAAACACTTGAAGCGCTCTATACGTCTGCTGACGATCCTTATGATACCTTGCTTGAATATGTGCTTGAATTAGAAAAAATCGAAGCTTGGGTGGATTTAGAGGTGCTTTTGGAGGACATCACGGAATACTACAAAAAAAAGGACGATTTCGAAAAAGCCGCCTTTTTTATTATGCGCGGCTGATTGAAAACGCCCATCTTTCTATTATCTGACAGAATTAATCAAACCAAGCATCTGATCACCCATTGTGATCGTTCTGCTGTTCAGCTGATAAGAACGCTGAGACGCAATCAAATCTGTCATTTGCTTAGAAATATCCACATTTGACATCTCAAGTGCACCCTGCTCCATGCCGATGTTTTGTCTGTTTGCGCCATTCAGCTCTTCAAAGGCTGCCGCATTATCAATGGAGAAAAGATTATTTCCTTCGGATTTCAGCTCTTGAGGATTGTTCACTTGGACAACCCCGAGATTAAACCGCTGCACCGTATTCCCGTTAGATGCGGTTAAGGTCCCGTTTTCATTGATCGTGATTTTTTTCATTGAGCTGTCTATGTTTACTGCATTGCCGTTTTCATCAAGCACGGGATGACCGTTGCCTGTCACGAGCTGAAGCTGGTTGGCATTATCAGCGGAAGGCGATAAATAAAGCGCTCCGTCCCTCGTATATTGGCGATTGCCATTCACGTTAACCTGGAGGTATTGGTAAGGAGACGTAAAAGCGATATCCAGATCGCGCTCCGTCTTCTTAATGCTTCCTTGATCGGATACAAGCCGTGAATTCATCATCGCTCCGACGCCAAGGCGCAAGCCGGGCGGCGTTTTTCGGGATTGTGCCACTTCTTCATTTTTTTCATCAACCTGATCGAATTGCTGTCTGACGAGTTCAGAGAAATTCGTATCCTTCGCCTTATAGCCGGTTGTGTTGCTGTTGGAAAGGTTGCTGCTGATTGTATCAATCTGCTGCTGCAGCTGGTTTAAGGTTGTTGATGCCGTTAGCATTGACCTGAGCATAGTTGATGTCCCCCGTTTTTTCTTCCGTTATCTTATATTTTTCCGATTTCATTGGCTGCTTTGTCCATACTTTTGTCATACGCTTGAATGACCTTCTGGTTTGCTTCAAACGATCTGTACGCTTCAGTCATTTCTGTATAGGCGCTCGTTACATCAACATTCGAAAGCTCGGAAACGCCTTGTTTTAATGAATAGGATACTTGGTTATTGCCAGCCGCACTCGGCAGGTCATTTCCGTCAGCCGTGCTGTACAAATCATTGCCATCTTTTTTTAGATTTCTGACGTCCTCTGCCATTCTGACATCAATCTGTCCGGCTGTTCGTCCATTCGCAGTAACAGTACCGTTTTCAGACACAGTGAAATTTTCATTATCGACCGTAATTGCCTGTCCTGTCGTGGATAAAATGGTATTTCCGTTGATTGTCAGCTGATTGTTCTCATTTAAAGAAAACGTGCTGCTTTTGGAATAACGGACTCCATTCGCCGTTTGAACCGGATAAAAAAGGGCCGCATTTTCATTTGTTTCTGCATTTGCCGGAACTTGATTTTCAATCAATGTGATATCTGTAGGCTGATCCGTCGACTTAAGGCTTCCCTGTGTGAAAAGAGGCTTAAGCTCCTGCATATATACACCGGTATTAACGGAACCGATTTCTGTTTTCGATGTGCCGGCCGGAGATTTTGCTTCAATTCTGCTGAGAAGCATCTCAGGGAACGCACGCATCGATCCCTGTTCTGCTTTATATCCGGATGTATTTGCGTTTGCGATATTATTTGAAAGCATTTCCGTTCTGCGCTGCTGGGCAATCATTGCGGATGTTGCGGTATATAATCCTTTTAACAAGTTTTCCACCTCTAAAATGGCATTTTTTCCAGTTGTCATGTAGGAACATTCGTTCTATAATACAAATAAGTATTTTATCCTATTATCGGCATTTCTCATCAATTCGTGAAGAGTTTTCATAAAAAAACCCCATTCTTTTTCAGAATGAGGTTTGAGTGATCAGCTTAGTTTGCGTTTAGGAAGCTTGTCCATATTATCAAGCATAACACCTGTGCCGACCGCCACACAATCCATTGGATTTTCAGCGACAAGCACCGGAACCTTCAGCTCTTCAGCGAGCAGCTGGTCGAGGCCGTTTAAGAGCGCGCCTCCGCCGGTAATGATAACGCCGCGGTCAATGATATCAGCGGATAGTTCAGGCGGTGTTCTTTCAAGCACTTGTTTCGCTGCCTGCACAATAACAGCTACAGATTCACGAAGGGCTTCTTCTACTTCTTTGCTGTTTACTGTAATTGTTCTTGGAAGACCGGAAACCATGTCCCGTCCGCGAATGGAAATTTCTTCGTGACGTGCGTCTGGGAAAACTGTTGCGACTTTAATCTTAATATCTTCCGCAGTACGTTCGCCGATCAGCAGCTTGTACTCGCGTTTGATGTAATTTAAGATTTCCATGTCAAACTTGTCCCCAGCCATTTTAATAGAAGAGGAGGTGACAATATCGCCCATTGAGATGACTGCGATATCCGTCGTCCCGCCTCCGATGTCTACAACCATGTTACCGCTCGGCTGGAATATTTCCATACCCGCGCCAATAGCGGCAACTTTCGGTTCTTCTTCAAGGTACACATGTTTACCGCCGCTTTTTTCAGCAGCTTCTTTGATTGCTTTTTGCTCAACTGATGTAATATTCGTCGGGCAGCAAATAAGCATGCGCGGTTTTGAGAACAGGCCTTTTACGTTCAGCTTGTTAATAAAGTGTTTCAGCATTGCTTCTGTTACTTCAAAGTCAGCAATAACTCCGTCTTTCAGCGGGCGAATCGCAACAATATTCCCAGGTGTACGTCCAACCATTCGTCTTGCCTCTTCGCCAACCGCCAGCACTTTGCCGCTGTTTTTATCAAGTGCAACTACGGAAGGTTCATTCAGAACAATTCCTTTACCTTTAACATGGATCAGTACATTTGCAGTACCGAGGTCAATACCAATATCCCTTGCAAACATCTATTTATATCCTCCTTGAAAATCTGTTTCACAGTAAATATCCACATTGTGCCCTAATTATATATATTATCATAAAATATAGAAAAAAAGTTGGAAGCACATTAAGTTCTTTACAAATTTTTGCGGATGATCTACAAACGATTTCCGGAAGACAATGCAGTTGATTTGTCCTAAGTGATTATGGCTGGCGAACGGGCTCTCCTTCAAGAATTTCATCCTTTTTATACTTGAGTTTTGTTGCTTCTCCTCCTCTTAAATGCCTGATGGATTTATGATAATCGAGTATTTCTTTCACTTCGTTTGCCAAGTCAGGATTGATTTCAGGCAGACGCTCTGTTAAATCCTTGTGTACTGTACTTTTGGAAACACCAAATTCCTTCGCAATGACACGAACGGTTTTCTTTGTCTCCACGATGTACTTTCCTATCTTGATTGTTCGCTCTTTGATGTAATCGTGCACACCACTCGACCTCCCTAAAATGGATGTGAGAAGTGTGAAATGAGATCCGTATTCTGTAAAGAGTCATTCATTATGCAGCTTCTTTGTTGTATGGTTTTAAAAGTAAGTTTGTGAAATATGCCCACGATCCCTCACCTCAAACACTCTCTTTGTTAGGTTTGTAACAGTGTATTAGCATTCTTGTGGGAATATGCTAAAAACTCAATAAGGACAAGGGGTGAAACGAACTTTTCGACTTCGGCTAATTATTTCGCGTCACTAAATTTATATCTTTACATCCTTTCATCGCTCCTGTAAAATGAAAAAAGCAATTAGTTACTTAGGTAAGTTTTTTTAGAAGGAGACCGAAATGACCTACGTCAACAGACACCTCATTCATCAAATCAACCAAAGCGCCCGCCTGATTGCCAAAAAAGCCAATGAACAGCTGGAGCCATTCGGCCTTTACTCATCTCAATGGTCAATTTTATATTGTTTGCGTACGATCGGACCAATGACTCAAAAGGAGATTTGGTCCTATTTAAATGTGGAAGCGCCAACGGTGACCCGGACGATCAAACGCCTTGAAGAAAACGGCTGGGTACAGAGACGGCAAGGTGAAGACAAACGGGAAAAACTCGTTGTCCTCACAAAAGAAGCAGAGAAAAAATATGAAGAAATCAATGTGAAAATGCTTAAATTTGAGGAAGAACTGCTTGCAGATTTCCGTGATGAAGATAAAGAAGCGTTTTCTCATTTATTTCGTTTGTTTTTACAACAATGAAATAAGGAAGTGACATACATTTGAAAAAGTCTGAACCGATTTGGACCAAAGATTTTATTATGGTCGTTCTCGTGAACTTGTTTGTTTTTGTGTTCTTTTATACATTTTTGACTGTTCTGCCTATCTATATGATGCAGGAGCTGGGAGGTACTGAATCTCAGGGAGGGCTGTTGATCAGTCTGTTCCTGTTATCCGCCATTTTCACACGTCCTTTTTCAGGAGCTATTATAGAACGGTTTGGGAAAAAGAGAATGGCGATTGTATCGATGGCGATTTTTGCCCTTTCGTCTTTTCTTTACCTGCCAATCCATAACTTCTATCTGCTGCTTGGATTGCGGTTCTTCCAAGGAATCTGGTTCAGTATTTTAACCACTGTAACCGGCGCGATCGCAGCTGATATCATTCCAGTTAAACGCCGCGGCGAAGGGCTTGGATACTTTGCCATGTCTATGAACCTCGCAATGGCTATCGGTCCGTTTCTCGGATTGAGCCTGGTGAAAATTGTGCCTTTCTCTGTCTTCTTTACAATTTTTGCAGTGTTTATGATTGTCGGGCTGTTTGTTACATTACTCATTAAAGTGCCAAACAGCATCAGCAGCGGAACGACTGTATTCCGCTTCTCTCTGTCGGATATGTTTGAAAAAGGCGCGCTTAAGATTGCGATTGTAGGGTTGTTTATATCATTCTGTTATTCAACAGTTACGGCATTTTTGTCCGTTTTTGCTAAGTCTATTGATCTATTAAATGTCAGCGGCTACTTCTTTGTATGCTTTGCCGTTACGATGATGGTCGCGCGTCCGTTTACAGGCAAACTGTTCGACAAAGTCGGACCGGGGATTGTGATTTACCCTTCAATCCTGATTTTCTCTGTCGGACTTTGCATGCTTGCCTTTACGCACAGCAGCTGGATGCTGCTATTTTCCGGAGCGGTGATCGGACTCGGATACGGCTCAATCGTGCCGTGCATGCAAACGCTGGCGATACAAAATTCACCGGCACACCGTTCAGGATTTGCGACAGCGACGTTCTTTACGTTCTTTGACAGCGGAATTGCCGCTGGATCGTATGTGTTCGGATTATTCGTTGCTTCCGCTGGCTTCTCATCTATTTACTTAACAGCGGGTCTATTCGTTCTGATTTCTCTTCTCCTCTATGCATGGAGCCAGAAAAAAACGGCTGTAGCCGAACCTGAAGGAAAAGTGTCGATTGCAGAATAGCTTGTCAGACTGCCGGAGTTTGCGGCAGTCTTTTTTTGCAGAAAAAAACGGCATTCTGCTCCGTTGAACGGAATAGAATGCCGCTTCTTTCATGATTCAATAATCGGACGCGCAGGTGAATCCGGATCTAATGTAAAATCAAAAGACTCTTCGTCACGATACATCGGATCTGCATAAATAGAACCGACATCATTTTTCGTTGCTTTTTGATAAGATGAAAATGAGTCGTATTCAGTCTTTTTCCACATCCATAAGCCGTCCTTACCTGCTTCCTTATGGTAAACGTTATGATTGACTGTATTTCCTTCATTGGCTTTAAATTCGTTGGCAATAAACAGCCTTGAATCACTTGCCGTCATGATGTTCTTTTCTATTACGTTGTTTTTTGTATCGTGCTGCAGCAATAGCTGTCCGCCATACAGCTCTTTTGTATCGTTGCGGAAAATAATGTTGTGAGCAATCACAGAACCGGTGGTGCCGCCACGCTCTTTGTCATATCCGCCGATTGAAATACCCGTGTACGCATTCTGGTACACTTTGTTGTCGGTAATGTTTATATCCTCAGCATATTTTCCTTTGTGCTCAGAGGTTGCTTCAATACCGATATCGTTTCTGTAAACCGTGTTTTTCCTTATGTCAATATTGCGTCCTCCGTCGACATATATTCCGCCCGCTGAGTACTCATCTCCATAAGCGGGATTTCCGAAAGTTGAATGATGATAGACAGTATTGTTTTCTACGACGCCGTTTCGAACATAATCGTTTTGATCTGCCGTTCCTTCATATCCGATAAGATCGATGCCAATATTGTTATTATCACGGACCAGATTGCCTGCAATCGTAAAGCCGTCAATGTTTCCGTTCAGCACAACCGCTTCACTCGCTCCGAGTGTCAGCTTTTCAACGGTATTATCCGTAATCTTAATGTCTTTCATGCTTCCCGTCCCATAAACTGCAATTCCGTGGGCATTGCCCTCATCCGCCGTTGTTTTGATATTCCGAACATGATTATCCTTAATCGTGATATGGCTGCTGGACCCAGTCACATAAATTCCCATGGCGGTTGCTTCTTCAGATGAAACAGAGAGATTCTCAATCGTTAAACCGCTGATTGTGATGTAATGTTTATTGTCTATGCGGATTAACGGCGTTTCATATTCTGCACTCGTCATCGTTTTCCCGGTAATGACTGCTTTCTCGTCCTGATAGTTTCGAAACGTGATAGGCTTCCCGTCCGCGCCGCTATGCTTCACATCAAGCGGTTCATCATACGTGCCTCCCCGGATGATTACGGTTGTTCCGGCAACAGCTTCCTTAGCGGCATGCGACAGTGTACGAAATGGCTTTGTTTTCGTCCCTTCATTTTGATCATTGCCGTCAGGAGAAACATATAAGCAGTTCACTGAGTCTTGTTCATTTGCTGCCGTCTTATCATAGGTTAAAGCGATAATAACAGCAGTTAAAACGACTGCCGCAGAAATAAAAAATGATATTTTCATATTGGATTCTCATTTCTATTTAGAATGGATTTTCTTATATCATTATAAGTTATCCATTTATGGAAAACCATCTCAAATTTCACATGCATAAGTTCTTATTCAGCTCGACGCACCTGCCCAGAATCATACTTTCCAATAGCCGATGATACCGGCGGGTGAATCCGCATCAGAGCAATATAGACAAGAAATGATGTCAGCACACCTACAAACCATGAGATGTCATATAAGCCTTTTAATGCGGGGACATACATTCCGATTAATGAGATCAGTGCGCCTAAAAGCGTGGCTGCGAATGCCCGGTAGTTATACCCTTTACAATACACATACCGTCCGGTTTCGGAATAAAGGTCATCAACCGAAAGCTCCCGCTTGCGAATAATAAAATAATCAGCCATCATGACGCCCGCCACCGGACCGAGCATGCCGCCGATTAAAGCGAGAAACGCATAAACGCTGGTTGCGCTCTCCATGAGCTTCCACGGAACCGTAAATAAAGCGAGCAGGGCTGTAATAAAGCTGCCTCGTTTAAAATTAATATATTTCGGCAAAGCATTCGCAATATCATAAGCCGGAGAGACGATGTTTGCTGCGACATTAACTGATATGGTGGCAATACAGAGTGTAATCACAGATAATACGATGACATAAGGATTATCAAATCTCGCCAAAATATCAACCACGTCCCAAATTGGCTCGCCGAAAGCAACCTGCGAACCGGAGGTCACCGTAATACTGGCAAACGCAAATAATGCGAAGGTTCCCGGCAAGCCGTAAAACTGGCCTTTAATCTGCTCTTTTTGCGTTTCAGCAAACCGTGTAAAATCAGGTATATTTAAAATTAACGTCGCCCAGATGCCGATAATGCCGGTGACCCCTGCAGCGAACGGCCAAAATGTTTCTGAAAACGTATGAAATTTTCCAGGTTGCGAATAGATCGGCCCGAGTCCTCCGGCTATATCGACCGCCCACCATACCATGCCGCCAAACACCACATATACTAAAGGACCTGCCCATACCTCGAAACGCTTAATCGATTCCATGCCGTGATGCAATACGAGTAAATGCACAGCCCAAAAGAATACGAAAGAGAGGAAACCAGACAAGTGAATGCCCAGAATATTCCACTCCCCGCCAATCTCTCCCCAGCCGGGCCACATATTTAACAGCAAAATGTTCAGCGCCGTGCTTCCGGCAAAGGTTTGAATGCCAAGCCACATAATGGCCGTAAAAGCCCTCAGAAGCGCCGGAATGTTTGCGCCGTAAATTCCATATGAAGCCCGGATAATCACAGGAAACGGCAGCCCGTATTTTGTCCCTGCATGCCCGTTTAAGGCGAGTGCGCCAAACAAAATAAGCGAGGCCGTAATAATGATCGCCATCACCTGCCACGGTGAAAGCCCGATCGCAATTAATCCGCCCACTGTCGCGTAGGTCGGTATATTATGTATGCACCCCATCCAAATCGAGGCAAAGTTCATTGCTTTCCAAGTGCGTTTTTCCTGCCCTAAAGGCAGCAGATCCTCATTGCTCAGCCTGTTTGATTGCTGCTGACTCTCTTTTAACTCCATAGCCGGCTCCCCTTTCAATATTGTCTATCTTCCGTTATATGTATTGTTTTCTAACATGATATGTTACGTAATATAACTGAAAAGTCAGACAAATACATTGGCTATGATACACAATCCTTTTATTCATTTTTGAGCATCCTAAACAAGAAAAAGAGACAGACTCGCATATCTGTCTCTTTTCTCATGATTTTGTTTTCATTAAGGCGGTGAATCTCAAAGCCATGAATAGACTCACTGCGCCTACAGCAATAAGGATCATTCCCATGATATCAAAATGAGCCGCTGTAATCTCTTTACCGAACAGAAGGCCCAGAATCACAGAGGATAAAATTGAGCCGAGGTAACGGCACGTTTGGAACAGGCCCGAGGTCGTTCCCACCATGTCTGAAGGGCTCGTTTTCAGCATCGCCGCCTGAAGCGCCACGTTTCCAAGTCCGTAACCGATGCCGAGCAGCGACAGGATCAAGCCTTTCCCGATGACCGGAACGCTGATAAAAAAGACCGTTAAGAGTACAGCGCCGGCCGTCATCAGAAGCGCCCCCGCCAAAATCGGCTTGATGACTCCCGATCGGTCAATCCACTTGCCTGTAATGGGTGATACAGCGATGCTCATTCCTGACATGAACAGCATAAACAGACCGCTCGTTTGGACAGAAAGATGCATTTCATCCTGAAAATAACTCGGCAGGCCGAAAAATAAACAGTAGAAGAATACATTGAGTAAAATAAACTGAACGTATACCGCTGACAGGCTTCGCTGCGTTTTAAACAAACGGACATCAATAAACGGCTTCTCCGTTTTCAGCTCACGCCAGATAAATGCGACAAGCAGAATGACACCAATCACACCTTCTGACGCATGCGGGGATGTGCTGAATGAAAGCAAAAAGGACAAAAGCAAAATAATCCCTCCGGCAAACAAAAGGATTCCCGGAACATCAAGCTGCCGGATAACCGCTCTGATCCCCACCCCTTTTTTCTGATCCTTCGGGAACATGTACATCCCCAATAGGAAGCTGAGGATAATAAACGGCAGATTGACGATAAAAATCGCCGGCCAGCCGCCCCACACAATCAAAAAGCCGCCAACTGTCGGCCCCAGCGCCGTCATTGCAGACGCAAATATAGACAGCACCGCCAAGGCTGAAGCCTGACGCTCATGTATGTGACTTCGTATCAGCCCGACTCCCGACGGATAAATCGCACTGCTCCCCACCGATTGAAACAGCCGCATGACCAATAATGTCATAAAGGTTGGCGCAAACGGCGCCCCGATGGCAGAAACCGCCACAAGAATAAGCCCGAATAAAAACAAACTTTTGCGCCCAATCAAATCGCCAAGCTTTCCCGTCACGGGCTGGGCCACAGCACTCGCCAAATAGAACGAGGAGATCAGCCAGGAAACCGTTGTAAATGACAGGTGAAACTCATGCTGGATGCTGTGGAGCGCCAGAGAAATCATAGACGAGTTCAACGGATTCAGCATCGTTCCTGAAGCTACCGCCGTTAAAAAGACAGCACGGCTCTTTTTTGATATTTTCATTTCACTTGTGATAAAAATTCTTCTGTTGTCCGCGATTTACCGATTCTCGGAAAAATAAAACGCAGTGTGGCTTCATGCTCTTCCTCACTGAACGTGGACATCGCGTCAGTAATAAAAATCTGCTGATAGCCAAGCTGAAAGGCCTCGCGAGCCGTACTTTCCACTCCGATATTTGTGGCAATGCCGCACAGTACAATGGTATCAATGCCGCGGCGTCTCAGCTGCAAATCTAAGTCCGTGCCAAAAAATGCGCCCCACTGGCGTTTGGTCACTGTGTAATCTCCGTCCTGCACACCGATTTCCGGAACAAATTCCGCCCAATCCGCCGGCATTTCACCTGAACCTCCCTGCGCCTGTTCATCCGTTTCCGGCTTTAGCGCATCCGCTCCGTCATGGAAGGCTACATTCACAAAGCTGATAAAGCCGTTATGTTTCCGGAATTCATCAACAAGCTTTTTCGCATTCGGGACAACCTGTCCGCTTTTATCTATTGGCACGATTCCTTTTTGCAGATCAATGATAACCAATGCTGTGTTTTGAAAATCAATGTTAAGTGTGTTCATTTGCGTTTCCTCCTGATGCTGTTAGTGTTTCTCGCATTCCATATTTTACTCTTCACTTCACATGAATTCTTGCAAGACGCTTGTGAAATTCTCAGGAGAATCGCTTAACTCACGATTTTTCTTTTATATAAAAATAAAAGGTGGTGCATACAAACATACCGGCAAGCACTGTAATCATAAAAGTTGTCATAGCTTCGTCACCTGCCTGCCGTTAATCGGCTGCTGATTAAACATGCCCATAAATTTGCGGCGGTCAATCCAAAGCAGAATCAAACACATGATCATTAATATCGTACTGAGATCCTGCACGCCAATATCAAAACAATAGTTAATCATGACGATGTTCACAATAATCGGCATAAATACAACGGCGCCTAACGCAGATGTTCTTGGAATCAACAGCAAAACTGCAGCAATGATTTCTCCAAAGCCTATAAATACTTCATAGACATGAGAATAACCAAAAAATGTCCACGCAATTGTAAATCCCTTTCCCTTTCCCACCGCAGCTGCAATTTCAGGTGTTACTCCCCCAAACTGCCCTATGACCACTTTCGCCAGGCCGTACACAACAAAATTAAAGGCCAAAAACAACCGGAATGTCGCCGGAATGGACTTTCTTAACGCTCTCAGCAGCCTGCTGCCTTTATTCATATCGCATCCTCCTTAGTGTATTATATTAACTAGTACACTTAATACACTATACATAATTCTATTTATTGTCAATTCCCTTTTTTCTCATAAAAACAGAATTATTTTATAGACATAAAGTCTTGTATGGCAAATAGCGTTTTTTCTTTCTTCGCCCGCATCGATAACACACACTAAAAAAACATGTCAGGAAATCTCACATGAAAATGTTTTATCATTCTTTTTTCTCTATAATGAAGAAATATAATAATTGCTTTTATTCTGAAAGATACGGAGGAATGAGACATGCAAATGGGCGATACAGTATTTATGTTCTTTTGCGCTTTACTCGTGTGGCTGATGACCCCGGGGTTAGCGTTATTTTATGGAGGAATGGTAAAAAGCAAAAATGTGCTGAGTACAGCAATGCACAGTTTCTCTTCCATTGCCATCGTTTCCATCGTTTGGGTGCTGTTCGGATATACACTTGCCTTCGCACCAGGCAATTCAATCATTGGCGGACTGGAGTGGGCCGGTCTGAAAGGGGTCGGATTTGATCCGGGTGATTACAGCGACACGATTCCCCATTCATTATTTATGATGTTTCAAATGACGTTCGCGGTTCTGACAACCGCCATCATTTCCGGGGCTTTCGCAGAACGGATGCGATTCGGCGCTTTTCTTTTATTCTCGGTTTTATGGGCTTCATTGGTTTACACACCGGTTGCTCACTGGGTATGGGGCGGCGGCTGGATCGGCCAGCTTGGCGCACTTGATTTCGCGGGCGGAAACGTTGTTCATATTTCCTCCGGGGTGGCTGGCCTTGTTCTGGCTATTGTGCTCGGCAAACGGAAAGACGGCACAGCGTCTTCTCCGCATAACCTCATTTACACCTTCTTGGGAGGCGCCCTGATTTGGTTCGGCTGGTTCGGTTTTAACGTCGGCAGCGCCCTGACATTAAACGATGTGGCCATGTACGCCTTTATTAATACAAACACGGCAGCTGCAGCGGGGATTGCCGGCTGGATATTGGTTGAATGGATCATCAACAAAAAACCGACGATGCTCGGCGCGGTATCAGGAGCAATCGCAGGGCTTGTGGCCATCACGCCGGCGGCCGGGTTTGTCACACCGTTTTCTTCTATTATCATTGGCATCATCGGCGGAGCGGTTTGTTTCTGGGGGGTCTTCTCGCTTAAACAGAAATTCGGGTATGATGACGCGCTTGACGCCTTTGGCCTGCACGGCATCGGCGGCACATGGGGCGGCATCGCGACGGGATTGTTCGCAACAACTTCAGTCAACTCCGCTGGTGCAGACGGTTTATTCTACGGGGATGCAAGTTTAATATGGAAACAAATCGTAGCGATCGCTGCCACTTATGTTTTTGTATTTATTGTCACTTTCGTTATTATTAAAATAGTAGGCCTCTTCCTTCCCCTTCGCGCAACCGAAGAAGAAGAATCCCTTGGGCTTGACTTAACAATGCACGGGGAAAAAGCATATCAAGATTCTATGTGAGGAGTGACGTTATGAGCGGTCAAATGTTCAAGGTAGAAATTGTAACGCGTCCGGCAAATTTTGAAAAGCTGAAGCAGGAACTCGGAAAAATCGGAGTCACCTCTCTGACCTTCTCCAATGTTCACGGCTGCGGGCTTCAAAAAGCACATACGGAGCTTTATCGAGGGGTAAAAATCGAAAGCAATGTATATGAACGTTTAAAAATCGAAATTGTGGTCAGCAAGGTTCCTGTTGATCAAGTAACTGAGACCGCCAAGAGGGTTCTGAAAACGGGATCACCGGGTGACGGTAAAATCTTTGTCTATGAAATCGGCAATACAATTAATATCCGCACCGGCGAAGAAGGGCCTGAAGCGCTGTAATATCGTTAAGAGATTCGGACACTCCGGATCTCTTTTTTCGCGCGGAGAAAAAACCCCCAGAAACCGTGATCACCATTCGAATCCTCTTCAAGCGCCATGATTTCAGACAATCTATTTTTATTTGAAACTTTTTCTGAGTAAGATGAGTCTACTTAATATAAAAATGTAAAAGGTGATTATTTGAATTACGAAATATTTAAAGCTATCCATGGATTATCTCATCACAATTCTGTTCTCGATTCCATTATGGTTTTCATAACGGAATACGCGATCGTTGCCTATGCGCTTATCTTATTGGTGATGTGGCTGTTCGGGAACACACAAAGCAGAAAGAACGTGCTTTACGCAGGAATTACGGGAATTGCGGGTCTTGTGATCAATTACTTGATTACACAAGTTTATGTTGAACCGCGCCCTTTCGTCGCTCACACGGTTCATACACTGATCCCGCACGATGCGGATGCTTCTTTTCCGAGTGACCACACAACGGGAGCGCTAGCCATTTCGATCGCAATGCTTTTCAGAAACCGCAAAATCGGCTGGCCGCTCGTCATCTTCGGGCTTTTGACCGGTTTTTCACGAATTTGGGTAGGACATCACTATCCGGTAGATGTGTTGGGCAGCCTTGTTGTCGCGATCATTATCGGGTTCCTGTTCTTTAGATTTTCAGATCTTCTTCGCCCGTTCGTTGATTTCATCGTTCGAATCTATGAAGCGATTATCAACAAGATTACGAAAAAACCAACCGATCAAAATTTCTAAGCAAAAAGCCGGCCTCTGAATGCAGAGCGCCGGCTTTAATATTTTTCATACACCTCATGTTTTTTCCGCTTTGCGATAACAAATAATCCAAGAAACAGGGCAATCCCAACACTGTCAATGAGCACATCCCGGATACAGCCGTTTCTGCTGAAGAAAAGCTGAATGATTTCCGTAAAAACGGCAAACACGAATGCTCCGGCCGAGGCCCATTTTATACGGCTCCATTGCTTCCAGAGCAAATATGTCAGCACGAAAAAAGAAAACGCGTGCCCGATTTTTTGAATCACAGCTTCAGGCGTAGTCAGCTGAGTAAAATCCATGTCTAAAAACCGGTTTAGATCAGGATGCAGATGAAAGTGAAATGCCACTGTCTGCGACACCACCATATCACTGAAGCTTTCTGTACAGACAGAGAGTAAAATGAAGAAGATCCAGCCTGCGAGTAATAGACGATGCATAAAAACAGCCTCCTTTCCAGCGGCATCTTGTGCATGTAAATACATAGACGGCACAATAAACAAAAAGTAACAAAAAAAAAAACGCCTATCACACCGATAGACGTTTTCTTCATTAGGACTGTTCAGTGCCTTCTGTTGTGCTGCTTTCTTTGGAACCTGATTTGTCAGTTGAATCATCCGTTTTGTCCTCGGATTTTTCGTCAGTTCCTTTTTCAGTCGAACCATCCTTTTTTTCTGATGATTGCTGAATGGATTCTTCTGTTTCCTCAGTTGCAGCTTTTTCTTCTGCAGCTGCCGCTTTTTCAATAGAAGAAACCGGCTTGTCCATAAAGTTCAGCGGGTTCATAGCAACTCCGTCTTTACGGATTTCAAAGTGTACGTGGTTGCCGCTTTCTTCGCTGTAAAGGTTCTTGCCAGACTTTCCGATGACCTGGTTTTGCTTCACCTTATCGCCTTGCTCAACACCTACTTCAGAAAGTGATTGATACACAGTAGATAACCCATCAGCATGTTCGATTTCCACAACATATCCCAGCACTGGATCTTTTTCAGCTTTCACAACCGTACCGCTTAGAGAAGCAGAAACATCGAAATCTTTTCCGTCTTTCTCAGCTAAGTCAATTCCTTTGCTTAGGCTGTACGTGTTATTATAGGTAACGAGTGCTGCTTCTTTTTCTTCTTTTGCGGCATCAGTTTCATAGAACTTTTTCACAACAGAAACGTTTTCAGAATCAACAACCGGCATTGCGACATTTTCCATAGACTTTCCTACTTCAACTGCATCGTCGTTGTTGTCATACGCGGAGCTTCCGCCGTTATCAGCTAACTGATCCTTTACCTCATCATTTGATACAGATTGATACCAAAGGACAGCTGTTAAAATGACGGCCGCACTGACTAAGTAAATTGCAGGGAACACCCAGCGTTTACGAAAAAACTGCTGAAGTTTTTTGACTTGAGAAGTTTTCTTTTCTTCCTCTCTCATTGTTTCATCACCTCAGCAACATTCTGAACACTTTTCTGAAAATATATACATCGATATAAAAAACTTTTTAGATATAGTTTGTGCAGGCTGATAAGAAAGTATGTAATTTTTTTTGAGAGGAGAACCAAATACGTATGAACTTAACTTTACGTCTTGCTGAAAAAAAGGATATAGAAGCGGTTGTAGCGATTTATAACTCTACGATTGCCTCACGGATGGTAACAGCCGATACTGAACCGGTAACTCCGGAAGACCGGATGGCATGGTTTTTGGGACATACAGACGAACGGCCGCTGTATGTTGCTGAAGATGAAAACGGGGACGTGGCTGCCTGGATCAGCTTCGAAAAATTTTACGGCAGGCCTGCTTATAATAAAACAGCCGAGATCAGCATATACATTCATGAATCATGCCGCGGCAAAGGCGCCGGAACGCATTTGCTTCAGGAAGCGCTCCGCATCGCGCCGGAGCTCGGCATCCGCTCGCTTATGGCCTTCATTTTCGGACATAATAAGCCTAGCCTGAAGCTGTTTGAAAAGCACGGTTTCAAGGAATGGGGGTTATTCCCCGGCATTGCCGAAATGGACGGCAAGCGATATGACTTAAAAATATTAGGGAGAGAGCTATCATGATTAGTCTTGATAAAGATGAAAACCATATTGAAAATCACCACGAGGAAAACAGCGTGATCGAGCAGGAGAACAACAGCACAGAGGGCGAAAAACGGGAGCTGAGCGCTGCTGCTGTCAAATCGCTTTCAGACATTGCAAAGTGGGGCAAAATAACAGGAATTCTTTTGATTGTCATGGGCGCGCTGGCTGCCCTGTCGGCTTTAATGACAGTCATAGGCGCTATTCCAGGCGTTCTGCTCATTATTTCAGGCGTATTTCTGATGCGGTCAGCAAAATCAGCAAAAGAGGCGAGCGGAAATCTGACCGGCAGTGCGGGTGAAAGCATGCTGGAGAACTATGGAAAATTTATTAAAATGCAATTATTCTACGCTGCATCAAGTATCGCCGCAGGCCTTATCGGAATCATTTTGCTCATTTTCTTCCTCGTATTTGTCGGCATCGCCGCTTTTGAGGATATGGATACGTATGAAGACCCGGATTCCTATTATTATGAAGATGAGCCCGTATTTGAATAAAAAGAGCTGACCCATGTCAGCTCTTTTTTAATACAGCATTTTCTTGCGTCTGTCTTCTTCAGTCAAAAACTCAACAAAGCTCCGCATCGCAAACGGTTCTTCCTTGATCTGGCGCGTATACGTGTTTTTGCGCTCTTCTGAAAGAATTTCGCTCTTTTTGATTCTGTTCAGCATATAGATATGAACGGTCTTTTGAATTTGTTTATGCTGATAGCCCGCTTCTTTAAAAAATGCTAATCCAAGTGCAGCAAGAAGCGCAAAAAGTCCGGCGCTGATCAGAGACTCTCTGTCTGCTGAAGCATGAAAAAGGAAAGCAGCCAAATTAAAGAGAGAGAATGCAGCAAGCGGAACAGCAAGAAAACGGTAGATGACAGTTTTCTTCATTAAAGGCTGTACAGCCTTTTGAATTTTTTGCATTTCTGTTTTAATGAACCCCGGCATTTGTTCAATTCTGTAAAAGTTCATGTAATTCTCCCCCTTTATTTGATTTTGCAAGGCTTCACGAACGTTATCATATGAGTTTATTTTAACGCAGGTGCAAGCTGGTTTTAAAGAAATCTGCCCGTGTTTTTCGCGAAGAATCTGGATCAACACACTTTATTCTTTTAAAAAGTCAGTGTTATAATTTGTAATGGGAATCAGATTGCTGTTATTCATGGAATACTAATGGCAATCTTCTTGATAAATATGAATTAGCGGGGTTACAAAGTGAGTATTTCTTCCATCCTTTTGTCACTTTTTTTCATTTTGAATATTCTTTTGGCCATCATTGTCATATTCAAAGAACGGCGCGATGCCAGTGCATCATGGGCTTGGCTGCTTGTTCTTTTCTTTATTCCCGTTTTAGGCTTTATTTTATACCTATTATTCGGTCATAATCTCAGACGCAAGCATTTGTTTCAATGGGAGGATCGAAAGAAAATCGGAATCGAAAAGCTGCTGCAGCATCAGCTTGAAGAATTAGATAACAGGCAATTTCAGTTCAACAACCGGGCAACCTTTGATAATAAGGATTTAATATATATGCTCATCATGAATAATCACGCTGTCTTTACAGAGGATAATTCAGTTGATGTCATAACAGACGGACGTGATAAGTTTCAGCGGCTTTTACATGACATATCAAAGGCAAAGGATCATATCCATTTACAATATTATATTTACAAAGGTGATGAATTAGGAAAAAAATTGCGGGACGCCCTCATTCAAAAAGCGAAAGAAGGTGTTCAGGTCAGGGTTTTGTATGATGAGCTCGGGTCCAGAACGCTGCGCAAAAAGTTTTTTAAAGAACTGCGTGAGGCCGGCGGGCATGTGGAGGTCTTTTTCCCTTCAAAGCTCAGGCCGATTAACCTTCGGCTGAATTACCGCAACCACCGAAAGCTTGTTATCATAGACGGCATAACCGGTTATGTCGGAGGGTTTAATGTCGGGGATGAATATCTTGGCCTCAATCCGAAGTTCGGCTATTGGCGCGATACCCATATTCGATTGCAGGGAACGGCCGTTCACGCCATTCAGACACGATTCATCCTTGACTGGAACCAAGCTTCACATCATCATACGCTCACCTATATCCCGAACCACTTTCCCGATTGCAGCCCAAAGGGAAACGTCGGGATGCAGATTGTTACGAGCGGGCCCGATTCCGAATGGGAACAAATTAAAAATGGCTACATCAAAATGATTTCAAACGCCAAGCGGAACATTTTGATACAAACACCTTATTTTATTCCGGACGCAAGCCTGCTGGATGCATTGAGAATCGCGTGCCTGTCAGGCATTGATGTCAACATTATGATACCGAACAAGCCTGATCATGCTTTTGTATACTGGGCCACGCTTTCGTATATCGGGGATCTTTTAAAAGCCGGAGCCACCGTCTATATATACGATAATGGCTTTATCCATGCGAAAACAATTGTTGTGGATGACGAAATTGCATCGGTCGGTACAGCGAATATTGACGTCCGAAGCTTCAGGCTGAATTTTGAGGTTAATGCATTTATTTATGATATCAATATTGCCAAAAAACTGGTTTCTACATTTAAAGAAGATTTGCTCGTATCCAGAAAATACACCTACGAGGAATATCAGCAGCGGTCATTATGGATCCGCATCAAGGAATCCGTGTCACGGCTATTGTCCCCGATTTTATAAGATGTGCCAATCCCCCCGGCCTTTATGGCCGGGGTTTTTCAGCATGGTCATAATCTATCATCACGCACCCCGTAAAAACGCGCGTGACCTTTCCCATATAGCGTACAACCGTAATAAAAAATCACTAATATGATCACGTAATTTATCAACAGCGGCTTGCACCTCCGGATCGTCAGGCCAAACCCCATTCACACCGCGGCAAATTCCATTCACTATTTTTATTTCTTTATACAAAACTTCTCACAAATAGTGTATAAAAGAAAAGTGAGTATTTTTTTGTAAAGGGGACCCGTGTCAATGAATCCGGAAACGGTCAACAAAACCCTCATCAGTATTTCAAAATGGGGAAAAGCAACAGGCATCTTATTTATTATTATGGGCGCTTTTACTGCGCTTTCAGGCGCGTTCTTTTTTCTTATCGGCGCAGTGCCGGGCGTACTGCAAATCATTGCAGGCATCTTTTTGATGCGGTCAGCAAAAGAAGCAGGCTTAATGGCTGAAAAGCATAGCGGGCAATCTGAGGATTTAATGCTGGAGAACTATGCGAAATTTGTAAAGATGCAAGGGATTTATTTAATCGTGAGCATCGCTGTATCGATTCTGGCGATCATCGCATTCTTCATCTTTCTCATGCTTGGAATTGCCGACGGCATATTCAGCGATTATGATACGTACAGCACTTATTAATTAGAAAAACCCGGAGCATCCTCCGGGTTTTTTCTTGTTATTCCGCTTCGCTTACTACTGTGAAGCGTTCATTTTTGTGTGACGGATGTTCAAGCTCATCCAAAACAGCAATCGCATAATCGGCATAGCTGATATAACTGTCGCCTTTTGCGTTTACGATCACATTGTCTTTTCCTTTTTGGTAAGATCCCGTCCGCTTTCCTGCCGGATCAAAAAACGCCGCCGGGCTGAGGAACGTCCAGGAAATAGAGTCTGCCTTTTGCAGGTCTTTCAGGTTCTCTCCTTGATTTGATGCAGTCGGAAGATATTCTTTCGGGAATTCCGGTGTATCCATTAAACGTGTTGTTTTGGCTTCATCAACAAACAGGCTTCCCGCTCCGCCGACGACAAACAATCTTGTATGTTTTGCATTCTTTAGCAGGCTGATTAATGTTCTGCCTGCTTCAACATGAAGATGTTCCTGGCCAGGCGCAGCTCCAAAAGCGTTAACGAGTGCATCGAAAGGCTTGAGATCTTCTGCCGTCAGTTCAAAAACATCTTTCTCTAAAATCGCTGTATCCTGATCCTGCACTTTAGATGCATTTCGGACAATGGCAGTTACCTCGTGACCTCTTTCCTTGGCTTCTTTCAAAATCAGACTTCCCGCTTTTCCGCTTGCACCGATAATCCCTATTTTCATTTTTGATTTCCTCCTTATTTGTAACAATTTTAGTTACATGTTAGTGGTGAGAAGTCATCCCTTTTGATCAAAAGAGATGATTCATTACATCTTTTAATGACTTGCTTGCCAGCTCATTTTCCATCGCTTTTTGCACACTTTCAAATGTCTCATCCAGCGCGCACTGAATTTTTTTGCCTACCGGACACTTCGGGTTCGGGTTTTCATGAACCGCAAATAGTTCCTCTTGGTTTTGAACAGCCCGATATACTTCTAAAAGAGAAATATCAGCCGGATCTTTTTTGAGGCTCGCGCCCGGCACCCCGGCGCGTGATGTGAGAATATCGCCCTTTTTCAGCAGGCTGATCATCCTTCTTACAACAACCGGGTTGGTGTTGACACTGTCAGCGATGATTTCCGAAGACGCTTTTTCATCCATCGAAATGAGAGATAAAATATGAATGGCGACAGCAAGACGGCTGTTAATCATGTTTTTTTCACCACCGTTGTAACTATAATAGTTACATTTAATTCGTTTGTCAACATATAATATACACTAAATTTGCGCTTCTTGTGCATCCGTTTAGTCAATAAAACGGCCGGATGCACTCCGGCCGTGTCTTGTCAGAATAAGAAATATCGCTGTCCCAGCGGAACATAATCGACAGGCTGGCAGGACAATTCTTCTCCGTCTGCAAAGACCTGATACGTTTTCGGATCGACTTCAATCTTCGGCAAAGCAGCGTTTAATTTCATATCCAGCTTGCTCAGCTTGCGGATGTTTTTCACAGGAGAAATTCTTTTTTCCAGCCCTAACCTTTCCGCCACACCGCTTTCAATGCCCGCCTGGGACATAAACGTGACGGAAGTTGAGCGGTTGGCTTTACCATAGGAAGCATACATTTGACGCATGAACACCGGTTCCGGAGTCGGGATAGACGCGTTTGGATCCCCCATTTGCGCGCGTGCTATCATGCCGCCCTTTAAGACCAATTCCGGTTTCACGCCGAAAAATACAGGATCCCACAGGACAAGGTCAGCGAGCTTTCCTTTTTCTACAGAACCGACTTCATGGCTGAGGCCGTGAGTAATTGCCGGATTAATCGTATATTTGGCAATGTAGCGTTTCGCACGTACGTTATCGTTTCCGTTTTCTCCAATGAGAGCGCCGCGCTGTTTTTTCATTTTGTCAGCCACCTGCCAAGTGCGGATAATGACTTCGCCAACCCGCCCCATTGCTTGGGAATCCGATGATGTCATGCTGATCGCTCCGATATCATGGAGAATGTCCTCTGCCGCAATCGTCGCAGCCCTGATTCTGGAATGGCTGAACGCCACGTCCTCGGGCACCTTCGCATCTAAATGGTGACAGACCATCATCATGTCAAGGTGCTCATCCATCGTATTGACGGTGTAAGGGATTGTCGGCGTTGTGGATGACGGCAGAATGTTCGCGTAGGAGGCGAGCTTCATAATATCCGGAGCGTGGCCCCCGCCTGCTCCTTCAATGTGATATGTATGAATCACCCGGTCTCCGATTGCGTCAAGCGTGTTTTCCAGGAAGCCCGCTTCATTGATCGTATCCGTATGGATTGCGACTTGAATATCGGCTTCATCCACAACTTCCATACACGTTTTGATAGCGCTTGGCGTCGTGCCCCAGTCTTCATGAAGCTTCAGGCCGATGGCGCCGGCTTCCACCTGTTCGATCAGCGGCGCTTTATCGGATGCATTCCCTTTTCCTAAGAAGCCGACATTGATCGGGAATTCCTCGGCCGCTTCCAGCATCCTTGCCATATACCATGCACCTGACGTACATGTTGTCGCTTTGCTTCCTGTAGCAGGTCCCGTTCCGCCTCCAAGAAGAGTCGTCACTCCTGAAGAAAGCGCAACTTCCATCTGCTGAGGACAAATAAAGTGAATGTGCGTATCCACTCCTCCAGCCGTTAAAATTTTGCCTTCACCGGAAATCACCTCTGTACCCGCACCGATGACCATATGCGGATCGACTCCATCCATGATATCGGGGTTGCCGCTTTTTCCGACACCCACGATCCGGCCATCCTTTACACCGACATCCGCTTTAACAATGCCTGTGTAATCCAATAACACGACGTTGGTGATCACCAAATCCAAAGCGCCGTCTTTTCCTGTGATGCTGCCGTTTTGGCCCATGCCGTCACGGATCGTTTTTCCGCCTCCAAAGATCATTTCTTCACCATAAACAGTGAAGTCCTTTTCGACTTCGATCCATAAGTCCGTATCGCCCAATCTGATTTTATCGCCCGTTGTCGGACCAAACAGCTCCGCGTATTGCTCCCGTGACATTTTCATCGAATCACACCCTCCATCCAGCCGGCTTTCTTTAAGTTGGCTAACGTTTTTTCTTTCCCGCGTTCATCGATATACGTATCGGCCATTCCGTTCAGTCCTCTTACTGTTTTTCGTCCACTGAATTCAACAAGCGTGACCGTTTTCTCCTCACCTGGCTCAAAACGGACCGATGTGCCTGACGGAATGTCGATACGCATGCCGATGGCTTGTTCGCGGTCAAACGATAGCGCACCATTGGCTTCCGCAAAATGAAAATGTGAACCGACCTGAATGGAACGTGATCCGGTGTTTTTCACCGCTATCTCCCGTATCTGGCGGCCTTCGTTAATCGTAATGGTCCCCTCAGCAATCTGAAATGCTCCCGGCTTCATGACTTCACCTCCGCAGAAATCGGCTGGTGTACTGTGACAAGCTTCACTCCGTCAGGGAATGTAGCTTCCACCTGAATGCTGTCCAGCATCTCAGGCACGCCCTCCATGACATCTTTTTCAGTCAATACATGGCGGCCGGCTTCCATCAGCTCCGCCACTCCCTTTCCGTCACGCGCGCCTTCCATGATAAAACAGGTGAGATAAGCGGCAGCCTCGGGATAGTTCAGCAGAACGCCGCGCGCCTTTCGCTGTTTGGCTAATTCTCCCGCTGCAAAAATGAGCAATTTCTCTTGTTCAACTGGTGTCAGTTTCATCTTAGGTCCTCCTTATTATCGTCATTCATAAAGCGGATTGCGTTACATGAATCTCCGGAACGATGCAGGCGGGCCATCACCTCCCTTTCTCAGGATGCTGATCATACGGTGAGATGCCTTTCAAAACAGCGAGCCGTCTCTTCGTCAGCCTTTCCGTGAGCGACGACCGTTCCCCTGTCCATGACGTAAAGATAATCAGCGCACGTTAAGGCGTTCTCTAAGCTGTGTTCCACCAAAACAATTGCAGTCTCTTCTTTTCTGGAAATTTCTAAGATGACTTTTTGAATCAATTCCACGATTGAGGGCTGAATTCCTTCCATTGGTTCATCAAGTAAAATAATTTTTGGATTTCCCATCAGCGCTCTGGCAATCGCAAGCTGCTGCTGCTGTCCTCCGCTTAAATCGCCGCCTTTCCGGTCGAGCATGTCCTTCAAAATAGGAAACCACTGAAAAATCTCTTCCTTGATCCGCCCTCTCCGCTCCTTCTTAGGAAGCGGTTCTTCTCCGAGCAAAAGATTGTCGCGAACGGTTAAAGCGGGGAAGATGTCTCTCCCTTGGGGCACGTACGCAATTCCAGCTCTTGCCCGTTTTTCCGTCTTTTCGTTTTGAACAAACGTTTGATGAAAACGGATCTGTCCCTGTTTGGCCGGGATCAGGCCGATGATCGTTTTCAGCAAAGTGGATTTGCCGACTCCGTTTCGGCCTAATACAGCGACGATCTGCCCGGGGCGGACCTCCATGCTGAGGTTATGCAAAACCATGGATTGATCATAACCGGATGTCACATTACTGACTGCTATCATGACGCTCCGCTCCTTCCTAAATACACCGCTGCCACCTCTTCATTGCTTGTAATCTCATCCATCGATCCTTCACAAAGCACTCTCCCTTCATGCATCACCGTGACTTTTCTGGAAAACGAGCGGACAAACTCCATATCGTGCTCCACAATTAAAACGGAACACGTTTTGGCAATCTCCTCAAGGAGAGCCCCGGTTTTATCACGCTCTTTTCCCGTCATACCGGCGATCGGTTCATCCAGCAGCAAAAGCTTCGGCTCCATGGCGAGCTGCATGCCGATTTCGAGCCATTGTTTCTGCCCGTGTGACAGGCTGCCGGCTTCTGCATCCCGCTTCTCTTCTAACCCGATCAGCTTCAGGATGTTTGTCACCCTGTCACGCTGCTCTCTTGTCATACGCGCCATCAGCAGAGAGAGAATCGTTTTTTTCTGCTTCATGGCAAGTTCTATATTTTCAAACACGGTCAGCTGCGAAAAGACACTCGGAGCCTGAAACTTTCTGGCGACGCCCATTTTCGCGATCTGATATTCCGGAACCTTTGTCAGTTCAGCCGTTTCCTGAAACACAATCTCGCCCGAATGCGGCTTTGTTTTCCCGCAAATGATATCCAGCATGGTTGTTTTCCCGGCGCCATTCGGCCCAATCAAAAAGTGAATATCACGTTCCTGTACACTGATATCTGCCCCCTGCAGCGCCCAAAACCCGTCAAACTGAACCTTCACGTCACGGCAAATAAGTATCGGTTTCATATGCAGCCGCTCCTTTCTTTTTAGAGAAGGAAAGCTGGGTTCCAAGCTTTTCAAACAGTCCGACAATCCCTCTTGGCAGATAAAGCACGACGATCATAAACAGCGCACCGAGGAAATACAGCCAAATGTCAGGATAATATTCGCTTAAATAGCTTTTCATGCCGTTCGTTAACAGCGCGCCCAGCACAGCTCCGAAAATGGAGTGCCTGCCGCCGATCGCCACCCACAGCACCATTTCCACTGAAGGGATGATGCCCATCATTTCCGGCGAGATCATCCCGTCCTGAAGCACAAACAGCATCCCGGCAATTCCCGCCATCGCAGCGGACACACAGTAAATAAACACTTTAAAAACGGTGGAATGATAACCGAAAAAACGCACCCTGTTCTCTCCGTCGCGAACCGCCTGCAAAAGCCGGCCAAAGCGGCTTCTCGTAAGAAACAAAGCGAACACAACAGTAAGGCCGAGAAAAAAGACTGTGGCAAAATACAGGATCTGCTTCAAGGCAGGATCAGCCAGAGAATATTGAAAAATCGTATAGAAGCTGGTAAGTCCATTGGTGCCGCCGGTGATTTCCTGGCTGCCGATGAACAGTGTGACCACCACAACGACGACAGCCTGTGATATCAAAGAGAAATAAACTCCCTTTATATTGTTGCGAAACGTAAAATAGCCGAGCAGAAACGCCAGTAGCACAGGCACAGCGACAGCCGCCGCAATTGCAGCGAAAGGGTGCCTGAACAAAGCCCAGATCCACGGCAGTTCGCTGACACCCGCCCACTCCATAAAATCAGGAATGCCGGACGGTGAGGCTTCTATTTTTAAATACATCGCCATGCAGTAGGCGCCCAATCCGAAAAAGACGCCGTGCCCCAAGCTCAAAATGCCTGTATATCCCCAAATCAGGCAAATGCCGACCGCCACAATCGCAAAGCATAAAAACTTCGCCAACAGCCCCAATCGAAACTCCTGAAGAAAGAACGGAGCGGCGATAAAAAGGGCAAACATCACAACATACGGACTGAATTGCGAAAACCGCTTCATCCGGCACCCCCCTAATCAAGTAATCTCGTTCTGACGCTTGTGAGACCCGAAGGCCGCCATTGCAGAAAGAGAATAATAAACGCAAACACCACAACCTTGGCTATAGTGGCGCTTGTCGAATACTCTACAAATGTACTGAGTAATCCCACCATCACAGCCCCGATAATCGTTCCTTTTAATTTTCCGATCCCGCCTAAAATGACGATCATAAAAGCATCGACCAGATAAGACGAACCGAGAGTAGGCCCGATTGACCCAAGCAATGTGAGTGAGCTCCCCGCAATACCAGCCAGCCCGCTTCCGAGCGCAAAAGCCAATGTATCTGTTTTTCTCACAGATACACCAAGACAGGATGCCATACTCCGGTTCAGCGTAACAGCCTGCATCCTCCGCCCCGCCGGAGTTTTAAACAAATAGAATCCCAGCAGCGCAAGCGTAAAAAGAACAAGCGCCAAAATAAACAGCCTTTTATATGGAAAGGTGACCGAAAATAGCGTCACTCCTCCCGACAGCCACTCAGGAGACTGAACAGCGACATTCGGCGCGCCAAAAATCGATCTGGCCGCCTGCTGAAGGATCAAGCTTACCCCCCATGTTGCCAAAAGGCTGTCGAGCGGACGGTCATATAATCGCCTGACAATCACTTTTTCAATGACAATGCCAAGCAGTGCCGCAACTGTAAACGACATGATGACCGCAATAAAAAAGTAATAGGAAAAGAGAGAAGCCGGCAAATAGCTTAAAAACAGCTGCTGAATGACATATGTCGTGTAGGCTCCCGCCATCATCAGCTCACCGTGCGCCATATTCATAATGTTCATCAAACCGAATGTAACGGCCAATCCAATCGCAATGAGAATCAAAATAGAACCGAGACTGATCCCGTTAAATAATTGAGTCACGACGACAGACATGTTCCGCCTCCTCTCCCGCAAACGGCTTTCATTTATTTAGATAACCCCTTTGCCCAGTCGTACGTTTTTAAATACGGATCAGGTTTTACCGGATCACCTGAGTTCCATACTTCTTTAAACTGTCCATCCCCCGTGATTTGCCCGATTCTAACTGTTTTGTAAAGATGCTGTGTATCCCCATCGATTTTCACTGTGCCGCCCGGGGCCTCGAATGCAATCCCGTCAGCCGCTTTCTTCACTTTATCGATATCAAAGGACTTGGCTTTTTCAACGGCTGCCGCCCAGAGATACACCGCATTATAGCCGGCTTCAATCGGATTACTGGTCACCCTCTTATCTCCGTTCTGCTTTTTGTAATTCTTCACGAATGTATGATTTTCTGCTGTATTTGTTGTTTGGAAGTAATTCCACACCGCAAAATGCCCTTTTAGCACATCTGTCCCGATCCCCCGAATTTCTTCCTCTGCGACACTCGCCGACATGACAGGAATATCATCAGCTGTCACGCCCGCATCTTTCAGCTGTTTGAAAAATGCCACATTGCTGTCGCCGTTTAATGTGTTAAAAATCACATCCGGCTGCTTTTCTTTGATTTTGCTGACCAGCGTACTGTAATTCGTGTGGCCGAGCGGCGTATACTCTTCACCGGCAACTTCTCCCCCAGCAGCTTTCACTTGTGATTTAATGATTTTATTGGCTGTTCTCGGGAACACATAATCCGAGCCGATCAGAAAGAATGTCTTGCCTTTATTCTTCAGCAGCCAATCGACAGCCGGCACGATTTGCTGATTTGTCGTTGCTCCGGTATAAAAAATATGAGGCGATGACTCCATGCCTTCGTATTGCACCGGATAGAACAGCAGCCCGTTATTTTGCTCCACAACCGGAAGCATCGCCTTGCGGCTCGCTGATGTCCACCCTCCGAATACAGCCGCCGCTTTGTCCTGCTGAAGCAGCTTTCTCATTTTTTCGGCATAGGTAGGCCAGTCAGATGCCCCGTCCTCCACGACAGGTTCAAGCTTTTTGCCGAGAACGCCGCCTTTTTGGTTGATTTCATGAATAGCCAGCAGCTCTGCATCATGGACGGATACCTCGCTGATTGCCATTGTCCCGCTTAATGAGTGAAGAATCCCAACCTTCACTGAATCCCCGCTTGTGTCAATTTCAACTGTTTTTTTCGCATCTCCGCTGGCTTCCGACACTTTCTTCGGCGCCGTACATCCCGTGATCAGAATCATGATAAGAAACATCAGAAAGACAGCCTGTTTTCTAACCCCTTTGCTTTTCATTCAGAACCTCCTTTGTCTGATTGAGTCAACTGATGTCATAAAAGTTAACAACTTATGTCATTTATTATATAGAACAGAGGCATTACTTTAAAGAATATTTAAAAAATTTAGATACTTTAACCAAATCGATTGTCTTTTTTGTCATATTTATTCACATAAAAAAAGGCAAGAAACAATGTTTCTTGCCTTGCCGATCTGATTAATCTTTATCTGTGAATTTATCCTTCGCTTCACCGATACCCTTTTGGACCTCGCCTTTTGCCTTATCTTTTTTGCCTTCAGCCTGCATGTCCGTTTTGTCGGTCATATCTCCAACTTTATCCTTCACTTCTCCCTTGGCTTTATTTAAGCCGCCTTTCATTTTATCTTTTACACTATCGTTACCCATGTATCATTCTCTCCCTTCATTTAAGTGTGTACTTGTTACCTTCCCGATCTGAGCAGCGGTAAACATTTGAATATTATTTATCGATTTCATAACGCTCTCCGTAACGGAGCACCTTGTAGAGCGCCAGCCCGTCAGATGATTTATTTTCTGAGTAACGGACCGGCAGCAGGGCAAAAAACACATAATACGTAGAAAAGTAGACAAACTGATAGAAAAACACATTTGGCTCCAATACACTGTGTATAATGAGCAAATTCACTGCGAAAATGGTTATTAAGTTAAACAGGCAGCCTCCCGCATAAACGAGTGCGTGTGAGAATCGGTTGTCGATCTTCAGCTCACCGTACCGGCAAAACGAATCCATAAAATAAATGGTTCTGACCTGTATCGGCCCGATCTTGAACAGTTTTTTGCCCATTCCGATATCCAATGAACCCTTCCCGCCAAAAACAAAAGCCATAAAGCTGTGCCCGGCAACATGTATAATAGATACAAGCGGCAGAACGATGAGGAAAGACCATAGAAACTTCACCATATCATCAAATCCAAACATTGAATTCCCCCTCACGCTTGTCATAAACAACAACACATATGCACTCCGCCATTTCTCTGTTTCACAAAATCGCGGCTTTCCATTCGTTTGTGTTCAAAAACAGTATGTAGCGATTTTTCCTGTTCTCCACGGAAATAAACGTCCCGATGCTCCCCTTTTTTTGTATAAAAAAAACCATCCGGCATCAGATGGTTTCGTCTTACACTTGATATAAACAGTCTTCCTTCAGAATCAGCGCTCTCATGCTGACCGCTTTTTCATAGAAAAACACCGCATCTTTATAGTTTTCATGAAGGCTGGAATATGCAGCCGCATCCAGAGCAAATTCCTCAATATACACATACAGGGACTTGGCTTCCATATAATCAAATACCTCTTGAATCATATCCATATTAACGGATTCCACATATAGAGCCTGCAGAAATTTATATTTTTCCAGACTGAAGCTGTCGTTTCGTTTTCGGGCGATGGCAATCCCTTTTTCATAATAATGCATAGCCGCCTGTTCTGCCTGTTTTTTGAAGAGTACACGCGTTAAGCTGAACAGCGCTTTCGGGAGCTGCTCCAGCTGGTGTTCTTCAAAGACAGGAAGCGCTTTTTCAAAGTACGCAGCCGCCTGGTCCAGTTCTCCTTTTTCATCATAACAGTTCCCCATGTTGTAGAGGGCTGATCCGATCAAGCGGGGCTGTCCTTCCAGTAAAGCCAAACGATAAGCGTCATCGAGATGCTCGAGCGCTTTTTCATAATTTCTGTAGTCTATATAGTTTCCTGATATGACAAAATGGCATTGAATTCTTCTGACCCTGTAAAAATCATGAGCCTTGTAGGTCTCAAGCGCCTGTATCGCATGATTCATGGAAAAGTGGGTCTGCTTCATAATATAAAATACTTCCGCTACTTTAAAATGAAATTCCGCTCTTTCAATATCATCCTCTACAAACGCAAGCATTTTCTCAGCTTTCCGATAGAAAGATATGGCTGAGATGTAATTGTTCTGTTCAAATTCATACATCCCTCTGAACAAATGAAAATAATACTCAGATAATCCCGAGATGCTGTCCTTGCTGCTTTCCAGCCTCTCGATCAATTCACGATATTGGAGCTGAGATTCCTCGTGCAGGTCGGGCTTTACATAATCAAGCATAATTTGATGACGGTAGCTGATCAGCTGATAGTACAACAGAAGCAGCTGATCCTCTTCCATATGTTCTATATCATGATCAATCTCTTCCTTCAGCTGAACGGCATCAGCCACTTGAAATGCTAAAATGTGCTTATACCACTGATTGATTTTTACTCCTACTTGAGATGACGGGATCTCGTAAGCGGCCATGCCTCTCCAACCCTTTCTATGAACTAGTGGTTATATTTTATCATATTGTATGGCTTTGGAATTAAAATTTCTTCCAGTGATTCCTTCTTTTTGCCTATCCTTATATTTTTCGGTTTCTGATTGGATTTTCTGCACTTTTTGGCGCATTACAGTTTTTGACACAAAAAAGCTTACCGGACTTAGCCGATAAGCTTTTATCATATTAACCGCCAATATAAGACATTTCCACTTTCTTTTTGCCCGCTGTTTTTGAAAGAGTCCGGTCAACTGAATATTGGTCTATCCGATTCTTCCACACTGTGCCGATCATCGCTGTCAGCTCGCCGTCACTTAATCCCTGCCGAACCGGCGCTCTGAGGTCATATCCGCTTGAAGCAAACAGGCAAGTAAACAACTCACCGCGCGCAGACAGGCGGGCCCTGTTACACGAGCCGCAGAACGCATCAGATACAGAAGAAATTACGCCGATTTCGCCAGATCCGTCCAAGTAGCGAAACCTTGAAGCAACTTCCCCTTTATAATTAGGCGCGATCGGCTCAACAGGCATGTGTTCATTGATTACATCAATGATTTCCGCCTTTGTCATGACGTCTTTCTTTTCCCATTGGTTGGTGTTGCCGACGTCCATAAATTCGATGAATCTCAAGATATGCCCTTTTTCTTTAAAATAGCGCGCCATAGGCAGGATATCTTTTTCATTGACGCCCCTTTGGACGACCATGTTGATTTTAACGCCGAGCCCTGCTTGTTTCGCCGCTTCAATGCCTTCAAGCACCTTGCTGACAGAAACCCCTCGCCCGTTGATCATTTTAAAGCGTTCGTCCTCTAATGAATCAAGGCTGATGGTCACCCGTTTCAAGCCGGCTTCTTTGAGCTTCTCGGCATAAACAGGCAGCAGCGACCCGTTTGTGGTCATCGCAATATCACGGAGACCCGGAATGCGGGCCAGTTTTTTGATTAATTCGGGCATGTCCTTTCTCATGAGCGGCTCTCCGCCGGTCAAGCGGATTTTCTCCACTCCGAACCTGGTGACAAACAGCGTCGCAAGCCGTTCCAATTCCTCAAATGAAAGCAGCTCCTCTTTCTTTAAAAAAGGATAATCCGGGCCGAATAACTCGGCTGGCATACAGTACGTGCATCGGAAGTTGCAGCGGTCTGTAACAGAAATGCGAAGATCTCTGAGCGGTCTGTTCCTTTTATCTAACATCTGGCGAGATTCTGTATTCATTGCTGCAGCCCCTCCTGTCCCTCAATTCTCTCGGGATGTGTATACACATTAAAAGATCCGTCTCTCACAAAACCGATCGCTGTAATATTTAATTCTTCTGCCATTTGAATCGCAAGCTCTGTCGGGGCCGATTTTGAAATCACAATCGACACGCCGATTTTTGCCGCTTTTAACAGCACTTCTGATGAGATTCTTCCGCTGAAGACAATCAGTTTATCGCGGACGGACATCCCATTCAGCAGACAATGTCCGTATAATTTATCAAGCGCGTTGTGACGGCCGATATCTGTTCGCATCAAAAGCACTTTCTCCGTATCGCAAAGCGCCGCATTATGCACGCCTCCCGTCTCCTGAAATGTCCCGCTCCCTTTTTGCATGTCTTTCATGAGCGCCAGACAAGATTCAGGCGAAATCTTCATTTGGCTGACAGCCGTCTTGGCGGTTTTGACATCCTGCTGAAAATAAAAATGGCGGCCCTTTCCGCAGCACGAGCCGATTACCCGTTTTGTATATTCCTGTTGATCCAATGTCTCAGGATGAATGAGATCGACATACACAAAACCGAGACTTTCATCTATTGTAAACCTTTTAATCTCTTTTTGAAATCGAATAACACCCTCAGATGCGAGAAATCCGATGACGAGCTCTTTGATATGCTCCGGTGTGCAAACGAGCGTGACAAACTCACTGCCGTTCACCATCACCGTCAACGGATATTCTGTCACCATCCGGTCGGTTTGCCTGCTCATTTCCCCTTGTTCATAACGCCATATCTCCCTGACCGCAGTTACTTTATCGTTCAATGTCTCTTCCCCTCCGCAATGTTCCTGCCTTTATATTTTTTCACACTCCTCAGATTTTGTCGAATCCTGTTATAAAAAAAAGAGCCCATTCTAAAGGACTCTACGTTTGGTTATGCTGATTCTTTTTCAGGATCATAAACAGCACAAGAGCTGCGATCAAAGTGAGCATGCTGACAAAAAAGAAAGCTGCCAGTTTCAGAAAAACACCGAGCAATATGAAGGCCACGGCGGCTATAAGAAATATCAGTCCTAACAATCTCATGTTTTCAACCCCTTTTACGGGTATCATTCCCGCCGGCCCTGTTTTTAAACCAATAGAAAAAGGCGCCTGGGGGAGCGCCTTTTCATTCGGTTACTCAGTAAATTTTTGTGCTTCTTTTTCCCAGGCCTGCTCAAATTCTTCCGCGCTGTCAGCTGAAATATATTCTCCTCCGCCAGCAACAGCCGCCTGTTTCATTTCCGCGTTTCCTTTCACATCAAAGTTGAAGCCGATAATATTTACAATCGTATCTACATTCGCTTCACGAAGCTTTTCAATTTCATCAGCAGGATTTCCGCCGCATGTTTCTTCACCGTCAGTGATTAAATACACCACGTTTTTCCCGTCTGCATCAAACGCTTCAAATTCTTTTCTTGTATCAGAAAGCGCTTTGGCAATTGGCGTCCAGCCGGTCGGTTTGATGCCGCTTAATGAATGGTCAAAGAGCGTTCCTTCATATGGATGGAGGCCGTAAATCGTTTCTGTTGTGCTGCATGAAAGAGCCTTTCCGGAAAGTTTATTGTTTCCCGCATGTCCAAAGACGCGAAGCATCAGATTTGTATCCTCAGGAAGCAGCTCGGCAAAAGACTTTACAGATTTTTTGGCAATGTCTATTTTTCGTTCTCCTCCTGTTTTTTGAACCATACTTCCGCTTCCATCAAACAGGACAGCTACATTCGTGTCGGCTTTTTTCTCAGCGGCAAAAGACGGGGACGCAATGGAGACAGTCAACAGTCCAATAATACCGGCAGTCAGTAATTTTTTCATGTTCAACTTCCTTTCTTTATCATATTTTCCAACCATTTGTTGGATTCTTCTTTATGCTAGAATATGAAACCACAAAATGATATAGGGCAAGCTGCCTTTTATCTCCCTTTCACTCTCTATTCAAAATCGCTGGAAACCTCAATATTTTTTAGCCATTTCCACCCAAAAAATATAGAAAGAATGTGACACCATTCATTCTTTCTTCTCCGTGATCAGGAGAGAAAAGCTGAAATCTGCTACTATGCTACAGGCGGGCAGCTGCTTACTTTTGAACGTTTTGTTAAAAACAAAAAAGAGGCTGACCTTTCAGCCTCTTTTTTTCTTATTTAGATAACATCAGTGATTGCTGAGTGAAAATTTTCTCAACATCTTTTTGCGTATAAGCAGGGAAATATTCTCCGCCGCCGACTTTAGCAATTGCGTTCAGCTGGCCTTTATACCCTTCTTTATAGTCAAATCCAATCACATTTACTGTGATGTTGTCTTTATGAAGTTCTTTTGCTGTTTTGATCGGGTTGCCGCCGCATGTTTCCTCACCGTCTGTTAGCAGGTAAACGACTTTTTCTCCTTTTGCATCAAGCTGATCGAAAGAAGATTTTGCCTCGTTCAGCGCTTTTGCGATCGGTGTCCAGCCAGTCGGCCCGATTGTGTTAAGAGAATTGAGGAAGCTCTGTTCGTTAAAGCTTTGGAAGCCGTATACGTTGCGAATGGCTTCGCATGATTGAACTTTTCCGGAATTCTTATTGTTTCCTTCTGAACCAAACACACTCATTTTCACTTGAGTGTCCGCAGGCAGTGAGCTTGCAAACTTTGAAATTTCTTTTTTGGCTGAATTAAATTTAGATACACCGTCTATTCTTTTCGCCATGCTTCCGCTAGCATCTAGCAAAACCGCCACGTTTGCCGGAGCTTCAGCCTTCGGTTCTGTTTTTTCAGCAGCAAAAGCAGGTGACGTCAGTCCAAATAGCAATCCTGTCATCATGATCAGTGAAAATCTTTTCTTCATGTTCGTGCCCCTTTTCAAGTTTGTTTCTGCGTGCAGATGTTCAACGCTGAACATAACTAATCGTAATCGACAAAAACAGAGAAATAAATAGGGCGGGCTTCCCCATTACCGCTGTTTACTTTTGCATAGAAACCTTTGTTTTTATTAGTGATTTCCGCCTAACAGCAGGATGAAAAATCATGATTGTCAGCCTTTCGCCTTTCGTTATATGAGTCTGTCGAAGCCTGTCGATCAATGTGGATTACTTTACCACAATCTCAGTGTCAGCAAATATGAAAAAGGAACTGATTCCCTCATCATCATATAGGCTGTAAAATACGCAGGAGGCCTTTAGAAGGTCTTTAACCGCTCTTACATAAAATAGACTAAGGAACAGAATATACGCTTAAAAACGGCAAAAAAGACGCTTTATGAAGCGTCTTTTTATTTCTTCGCCATATACTTATTCAAAAACGAATCGGCGGTTGAAACCTGTGTTCCTTGATAATAGTACTTCACAATCTCATCAACTGTTTTGCCCTCTTTCGCCATAAAATTGGCTCCATACTGGCTCATTCCCACACCGTGGCCAAAGCCTTTTGTGGTAATGGTAATGGTGTCTCCGTTTCGTTTCCATTCAAAATCAGCTGAATTGAGGCCAAGCTTTTCGCGTATGTCCCTTCCTTTCAGCGTCTTGCCGTTAATGACAGCTGTTGCCACCTGATGGCCCGGTGTCTCTCCGGTAATTTTTCCGACTGTATTTGACCCATTCAGCCGGACGCCAAGCTTTTGTTCAAATTGCGCCACTGTAAAGGTTCTGGTGGCCTTATACTTCGGAGACTTTTTATCCCAAGAGCTTTTGACGCTTTTTAAATAAGGAATGGCACTTGTCCAATATGCTTCCGCATTTTCTGTATAACCGTTGCTTGTGGAGAAAAAGGAGGCTTCAATCGGCTGGTTGTTGTACGTTAAGATTTTGCCTTGCGTACTGGCAACCGCATCTGTGATTTTTTTCAGCTTTGCTTCATAATCTGCGCCCCACTGTTTCTTCAGCTCCGCTTTGCTTTTGTACACCTGGAACATCTGAGTATCATCCACCAGCGAGCCTTTAGGGGCCTCTACTGCAGAATTTGAGACCATCAGTCTGACAATAAACGTTCTTGCGGCGAGAGCCTGAGCCTTCAGCGCTTCAGGTTCAAAGGTAGCCGGCATTTCGGAGGCGACGACTCCGATGACATACTCTTCAAGCGGAATATCTTCTACGGATTGATTGGCGGTTCGATAGACTGGAATAGAAACAGGCGATGCTTTCAATGTTTCCGCTCCTTTTGATTCTTGTATCGTGTTGACTGCTGTCTTTCCTGATTCTCCTCTGGCCCCGGCTTCTTTATTATGCTGAAACGGGATCACTAAGAGTGTGGGGACCAAGAGAATCAATGCACATAGTACGGATAGTGTGATTGCGAATTGTTTCATATTCAGCTGCCTCCTGCTCGGGATTCGATTCTAGTCTAGTCTATGGGCAGGGACAAGCTAATATGACTCTCCTTTTGGACAGAAACTTTATTTGTCATTTACGTATTCTTTTTTGCTATTTTGCGCATAATGATGATAATACACTAAAAATAAAAAACCAGTATGCCAGAATGACATACTGATTTTCAATCCTTTATGCGTTTAAGTCTGAGACAACTTCTTTGCTTTCTTGCTCAGAAGCAGACTCATCGTTTACACGTTCGATGTCTGCGCCAAGACCGGCAAGCTTCTGATGGAAATCAACATAACCGCGGTCTAAGTGTTTCAGTTCAGTAACACGTGTATGACCTTCAGCCACTAACCCCGCAAGAATCAACGCTGCGCCTGCACGCAAGTCAGTAGCTGCAACTTCAGCTCCTTGAAGCTGTACAGGGCCGTTAATAATCACAGAACGACCTTCAATCTTGATATCACCATTCATACGGCGGAATTCTTCCGCATGCATAAAACGGTTTTCAAAAACAGTTTCCGTAATCATGCTTGTGCCGCTTGCACGAAGCAGAAGCGCCATCATTTGTGACTGCATATCAGTCGGGAATCCAGGGTGAGGCATTGTTTTAATGTCGATCGGTTTCAGTTCTTTCGGACCGATCACACGAAGGCCTTCTCCTTCATCCTTAATCGTAACACCCATCTCTTCCATTTTTGCGATTAAAGAAGTGAGGTGTTCAGGAACCGCTCCTTTAACTAAAACATTTCCTTCAGTGATTGCAGCGGCAACCATGAATGTGCCCGCTTCAATACGGTCAGGTATAATATGGTGTCTTACGCCGTGAAGCTTGTCGACTCCTTCAATTTTAATGGTGCCGGTGCCCGCTCCGCGGATTTTTCCGCCCATGCCGTTGATATAGTTTGCTAAATCAACGATTTCAGGCTCTTTCGCCACGTTCTCAAGCGTTGTTGTTCCTTCTGCTAAAGCAGCTGCCATAATCAGGTTTTCTGTTGCTCCCACACTTGGGAAATCCAGATAGATTTTTGCGCCTTGCAGACGGCCTTTTACTTCAGCTTCAATGAAGCCATTACCGACTTTAATTTCTGCGCCCATTGCTTCAAAACCTTTTAAATGCTGGTCTATTGGTCTTGATCCAATTGCGCATCCGCCCGGAAGCGCTACTCTTGCATGACCTGTACGCGCAAGAAGCGGCCCCATGACAAGCACAGACGCACGCATTTTACGCACATATTCAAAAGGTGCTTCAGTTTGCAAAGCGTATGAAGCATTTACAGTGACTTCATTATTCTCAAAATGCACATCTGCTCCTAAATGACGCAACACTTCATTAATTGTATATACATCGGAGAGCGTAGGTACATCACAAATTACGCTTTTTTCTTCACTTGCTAATAAAGATGCAGCGATAACTGGTAAAACGGCATTTTTAGCGCCTTCAACTTTGACTGTGCCGTTTAACTTTTGACCGCCGCGGACGATGATTTTTTCCAAGGTATTCCCCTCCGCGTCCCTAAATTCTCTATATTAATATTCAGTCGTAACGATTGGTGTGCCAACCGTAACGATATGTTTTCCGCCCATTCCTGCACTTCTAAGTGCAATTTGCAAATTCATTTTATGTTCTGAGGTCATGATAGACTCTTTCCACTCATCTGTATACGCAGAAATAGAAACGAAACTTGGCTCAACTACATGTTCAACAGATCTTGCTTGAAATTCATTTAATAACTGATTTGCTTTTTTTTGCAAAACAATATTCATATTATCATCTAAATGACCATTTAGACAAGTAAAAATAACTACTTTTTCTTGGAATATCCCGAGTGCCTGCCGTTCAAACTGTTCATATGTATCATTCCAGCTAATCGGTGTCTCAAGACTCATTTGCTCATATAATAAATACGAAGTTGGGTTGTGTTTTTTGAGGGTTGTGACAAGCTGCAGTTTAAAAGAAGTATGATTTTTTTTGTCAGTATACGTGCCAATGGCCTTTACTATTTGGTCTTCCTGTGCAAGTGCCCAATTATATTGACGATACTCTGATTTTAAACGTTGCACTTTTTTATAAAATTCTTTTTCGGTCAGAGACATATTTTGTTTTGCATGCAAAGTCCACTTATCAATTGACACATTCTGGCGTTCCATTCCCTCTGCAATTTGTGCTAATGGCGTTAGCTCACTCGCATGAATCGTATGGAAAACAGCAATGACGAAACTTAACACAACAGATACAATAATAGCATGGCTTACTTGTTTTTTCTTCATTATGATCTCTCCCCCTAATCTCCAGTTTTACCGGAGGCAAGGGGTGCCATACGTGAAAATCTTCGTCAAAACTCGCGTGATTACAGGAAGCGATTTATCCCGCTTCCCCAGCCATTCCCATGTTTTCGGCAATCAAAACCTATCAAAATAAATAGGGAAGCTGCTGTGAATAATTAAGGTAATCTAAAAAGAAGTTTCCGACAGTCGTTCCGATTGCAATGGTCAGCAAAATCATTAGAAGTCTTGCCTGCACGACTTTGCCTTTTCTGATTAACGGATCAATATTGACGGCTTGCAGCGCCCACCAAGTGACCGCGATAAAAATCAAGTGAACGATAATGCCAATTGCAGCCTGCTGTCCCAATACGCTCATCTATACGCACTCCTTTCATCCATTCTCCGCTTTATACCCTTTCTTATTATATAAGAAGAAGAGATAAAGATGATACATTTTATACAGAACGGAATATTCATCCAAAACTAGGGCTAATCTCCGCTTAAACAGCGGCTCTTTTGCATGGTATACTTTTTTGGAAAGGAGCTGGCAATTATGAATCATTCATTTTTTCAGCCTGAAAAGCAATATGGTGAGGACTTGCCTGTATTTGAGCAGGAATGGGAAGCAATTGCATTCTATTATGATTATAGACAGTCACAGATTGAAGAACTGAATGAATTGTGTCAGTTTTATAACATTTCTCTCACCCAAACGAGAGAAAGCCTCGAAGAACTTGAACATTTTTATTTTCAAAGCATACAAGAGCTTTTGCTTGCTGATTGGAATCTTCCTATTGAAGAATTTGAGAAGATGATCAGTGTTTATCTTATAGATTGTGTGATTGCCCATCACGAAGATGCCGAATGGATCGTAAAGCCTTATCCGTATACAGACGGGGCTTATACAATGGGCTTTAGAAGACACCGTAAATCATGGCATACCGTGAATTGCTGTGACCGTTTATACTTGCGTCAAAAAGAGAGTCAGCCGCTGCTGTCACTGTTTGATTCTCTTGTGCAGTCATAAAAAAATCCTTCTCATGAAGAGAAGGATTTTTTTATTATTTCCCTGCTACATCCAATCTGTTCAAAGCCCGCTGTAATGCAAGCTCAGCCCGACGAATGTCAGTATCATCTGATTGAGAATTCAAACGCTCCTGCGCCCGCTGACGTGCAGCTTCAGCGCGCTCTTTATCGATGCCTTCCGCTGTCTCAGCAGTTTGGGCAAGGATGGTCACCTGATCAGGACGAACTTCTATAAATCCGCCGCTGACGGCAACCAATTCAGTCTGTCCGTCTTTTTTCAGACGAACAGCGCCGATTTTAAGAGGAGCCACGGTTGGAATATGACCTGGCAAAATACCGAGATCGCCGCTTTCGGCTCTCACACTCACCATTTCGATATTCGCATCGTATACTGGGCCGTCGGGAGTAACGATATTGACTTGAACGGTCTTCATGCTTTTACCCTCCTAGGACCAGTTTAAACTTCTACACCCATTTCTTTTGCTTTCTCAATAACTTCTTCGATACGGCCTACAAGACGGAACGCATCTTCAGGAAGATGGTCGTATTTGCCGGCTAAGATTTCTTTGAAACCTTGAACCGTTTCTTTTACAGGCACGTAAGAACCTTTTTGTCCAGTGAACTGTTCAGCCACGTGGAAGTTTTGAGAAAGGAAGAACTGAATGCGGCGTGCGCGTTGAACGACAAGTTTATCTTCGTCACTCAATTCATCCATACCGAGAATCGCAATGATATCCTGAAGCTCTTTGTAACGCTGAAGCGTTGATTGAACTTCACGGGCAACCGCATAATGCTCTTCTCCGACAATTTCTGGAGCAAGGGCGCGTGATGTAGAAGCCAACGGATCAACCGCAGGGTAGATACCCATCTCAGTTAACTTACGCTCAAGGTTTGTTGTCGCATCCAAGTGAGCGAACGTCGTTGCCGGCGCCGGGTCAGTGTAGTCATCGGCAGGCACGTAGATCGCCTGGATAGATGTAACGGATCCAACGTTTGTAGACGTGATACGCTCTTGAAGCTGACCCATTTCAGTTGCAAGCGTCGGCTGATAACCAACCGCAGAAGGCATACGGCCGAGAAGGGCAGAAACCTCTGAACCCGCTTGTGTGAAACGGAAGATGTTATCGATGAAGAACAGTACGTCCTGTCCTTGCTCATCACGGAAATGCTCAGCCATTGTAAGACCTGTCAGTGCAACACGCATACGTGCGCCCGGCGGCTCGTTCATTTGTCCGAATACCATGGCTGTTTTGTTGATTACGCCAGAGTCGCTCATCTCGTAGAAAAGGTCGTTCCCTTCACGAGTACGCTCTCCTACGCCGGCGAATACAGAGATACCGCCGTGCTCTTGCGCGATGTTGTTGATCAATTCCTGGATTAATACGGTTTTACCTACACCGGCACCGCCGAACAATCCAATCTTACCGCCCTTGATGTATGGAGCAAGCAAGTCAACAACTTTAATTCCTGTTTCAAGGATTTCAACTTCTGTTGAAAGCTGATCAAATGAAGGAGCCTGTCTGTGAATCGGGTCCTTCTTCGCATCCGCAGGAACCGGCTCATTTAAATCAATATTTTCTCCGAGTACGTTAAATACACGGCCGAGTGTCACATTACCAACCGGAACTGAAATCGGCGCTCCCGTATCGACAGCTTCCATTCCGCGCTGAACACCATCCGTAGATGCCATTGCGATTGTACGGACTGTGTCATCGCCTAAATGAAGAGCGACCTCAAGCGTCAAATCAATACCTACTTCGTTTTCACTTCCAGCCGGCTGTGAAATTTTAATCGCATTATATATTTCAGGTAAGTGACCGTCTTCAAAACGTACGTCGACAACTGGTCCTAATACCTGGCTAACGCGTCCTTTCTTCATCGCTATCCCTCCTGACAAAATCTTTCTATTCTAAAGCGGCTGCTCCGCCGACAATTTCCGTAATTTCTTGTGTGATCGCTGCTTGGCGAGCGCGGTTGTAAGAAAGCGAAAGTGAATCGATAAGATCCTTCGCATTGTCTGTCGCGTTTTTCATCGCCGTCATTCTTGCAGCATGTTCACTTGCTTTACTGTCAAGAAGCGCACCGAAGATTAAGCTTTCTGCGTATTGAGGAAGCAAAACCTCCAGAACCTCCTCTTCAGACGGTTCAAATTCATAAGACGCCGTTCTTTTTCCGCCGCCGCCCAAATCAGATAGCGGCAGAAGTTTTTTCTCCGTCACTTCTTGAGAAATGGCGCTGACATAATGGTTATATACAAGGTGCAATTCATCAAATGCACCGTCTATAAACATTTGAATCGTTTGACGGGCAAGGTCCTTAATTTCTGAAAACGACACTTCGTCTCCAAGTCCTGTTAACTCAGAAATGATCGGAATGTCGCGTTTTTTAAAGAAATCACGGCCCACTCGTCCGATAACGATCACTGCATACTCATCCTTAGACTGATGACGTTCTTGAATGGCCTGATAAGCACTTCGTAAAACCGAACTGTTAAAAGCGCCAGCAAGACCGCGGTCAGATGTAATAACGAGGTATGCCGTCTTTTTCACTTCTCTGCTGAGAAGCATCGGATGTTTCGCGCTGCCGGATACTTTTCCGACATTTGATACAACCTCTTGGATCTTATCCATATATGGCACAAATGATTTTGCATTGTTTTCAGCACGATTCAGCTTAGCTGCAGATACCATCTGCATGGCTTTTGTAATCTGGCTCGTTTTTTTCGTTGACGTGATCCTTGACTTAATATCGCGTAATGAGGCCAAAGATTTCACCACCTTTTCTCTTCATTTGCGTAAAAAGAGAGAAAAAGAGAACCTTTTTCTCTCATCAGCATTCGAGTTAGTTGCTTGGTGCAAATGTGCGTTTGAAGCCTTCGATTGCAGCTGCGAAGTCTTCATCAGCAGGAAGGTTCCCTGTTTTTGCAATTCCGTCAAGCAGCTCTTTATGGTTTTGGTCAAGGTACATGTAGTACTCTTCTTCAAAACGTCTGATGTCCGCTACAGGAATATCATCAAGATATCCTTTTGTCAGCGCATAAAGAATGGCTACCTGTTTTTCAACCGGAAGCGGCTTGTTCAGATCCTGCTTCAGTACTTCAACTGTGCGCGCACCGCGGTTCAGTTTCGCCTGAGTCGCTTGGTCGAGGTCAGATCCGAATTGAGCGAATGCTTCCAGCTCACGGTATGATGCAAGATCAAGACGCAATGTTCCTGATACTTTTTTCATCGCTTTGATTTGCGCGGAACCGCCGACACGTGATACAGACAATCCGGCGTTGATCGCTGGGCGTACGCCTGAGAAGAACAAATCAGATTGCAGGAATATCTGTCCGTCGGTGATGGAAATAACGTTTGTCGGGATATACGCTGAGATATCTCCGGCTTGAGTTTCTACGAACGGCAGAGCTGTAATTGATCCTGCGCCTTTCGCGTCGCTAAGCTTTGCTGCACGCTCAAGCAGACGGGAATGAAGATAGAATACATCCCCCGGGAACGCTTCACGGCCTGGCGGACGGCGAAGAAGCAAGGACAGCTCACGGTAAGCAGCCGCTTGTTTAGAAAGATCATCGTATACAACAAGAACGTGCTTGCCATTGTACATAAATTCTTCTGCCATTGTAACCCCTGCATACGGAGCAAGGTACAGAAGCGGTGCCGGCTGTGACGCAGACGCCGTTACAACAATTGTATAATCAAGCGCGCCGTGCTTACGCAATGTTTCTACTACGCCGCGGACTGTAGATTCTTTTTGACCGATCGCTACATATACGCAGATCATGTCTTGGTCTTTTTGGTTTAAGATCGAATCGATCGCAACAGATGTTTTACCTGTTTGACGGTCACCGATGATCAGCTCACGCTGGCCGCGGCCGATTGGAATCAGTGCATCAATTGCTTTAATACCAGTTTGAAGCGGTTCATGAACGGATTTACGGTCCATAACACCAGGTGCCTGGCTTTCGATCGGACGAGTTTTGCTTGTGAGGATCGGGCCAAGTCCGTCTACCGGCTGACCTAACGGGTTCACAATACGGCCGATTAATTCTTCACCGACAGGAACCTCCATGATGCGGCCTGTTCTTTTTACTTCGTCCCCTTCACGGATCTCTGTGTAAGGTCCTAAGATAACGATACCTACGTTTGATTCTTCAAGGTTTTGAGCCATACCCAAAACGCCGTTTGAAAATTCAACAAGTTCACCGGCCATACAGTTGTCAAGACCGTGTACACGAGCGATACCGTCACCGACTTGGATGACTGTACCTACGTCATGAACTTCAATTTCAGATTGATAATTTTGTATTTGCTGTTTTATCAGCGTGCTAATCTCTTCAGCTTTGATGCTCACTTAGGTTTCACCCCTTCTATCGATTTTCCCCGGCAAGTTGACGTTCAATGCGCTGAAGCTTTCCGCTTACGCTGCCGTCAAAAATCCGGTTTCCAATGCGGACTTTAATGCCGCCTATTAAATCCGTCTGCACTTCATTTCTGATTCTCAGAGAAGCGACTCCGGCTTTTTTTGCAAACACTTGTGATAATGATGAAATTTCCGCATCCGTCAGCGGTTTAACTGAATATACAATTGCGTCTTCTGTTTGACGGGCCTCGTTTGCGAGTTTCACAAACTCATCTGTGAGATCAGGCACAATTGATGCCCGATGACGGTCAATCAAAAGAAAAATCGTATGGAGCACGGACTGTGATAAAGATCCAAAAGCGTTTTGGATGAGTTCTTTTTTCTTTTTGCCCGGCACCTTCGGATGGTTTAACACATCATTTAGCGCTTTTTCATTTTGAAATACTTCTTTTACAACTTTTAGCTCTTCTTCTACCTGATTGAGCTGAGAGGACTCATTGGCAATATCGAAAAGAGCTGATGCATATCGTTTAGAGACAGCTGATCCACTCATCGGCTTTCTCCTACCTCTTTAAGATAGTCCTGGATCAATTTCTCTTGAGCCTGTTCATCCAGTTCTTTTTCGATCACTTTCGACGCAATCATGACAGAAAGAGACGCTACTTGCTCACGGAGAGCAGAAACCGCCTGTTCTTTTTCCTTCACGATTTCAGTTCTGGCTGCTTCTTTCAGACGTTCAGATTCTGCACGCGCAGCCTGAATAATCTCTTCTTTTTGGTTCTCTCCCAGTTTCTTCGCATTTTCGATAAGCGTTTGGGATTCCTGTCTTGCTTCTTTTAACATAGCGCGCTGCTCATCAATAAGCTGCTGCGCTTCTTTATTTTTTTCTTCAGCAGACGTAATTTCTCCAGCGATATGATCTTCACGCTGTTTCATTATGTTTAATAGCGGCCCTAAAGCGTATTTCTTCAGAAGCGCTAATAAAATTAACATAGCTAACAGTTGGAACAGGATATCTCCGCCGTTAAACGACAGTCCTAGTTCAAGTGGTAATTGAGACATCTACTACGGCAACTCCCTTCTGCAGGTTTTTCTTTGCTGATCCAGCAGCCGCACTTGTCTCTTTTCAGCCGGCAAGGCGGGATGCTTATCAGACATAAAGCAATGGCGAAGGTTCTCTTGGAATGATCTTCGCCATTTTTAGTTCATATAAGGCTTTTATGCTTAGCCAAAGAACGCTAAGAATGCGATAACGACAGCGATAATAGGAAGGGCCTCAACTAATGCGATACCCATGAACATAAGAGTTCTAAGTTCTTTACCTGCCTCCGGCTGACGGGCAATCCCCTCTACCGTACGTGAAACAATCAAACCGTTACCAATACCTGCACCAAGTGCGCCTAAACCAATTGCAATCGCAGCTGCTATTAAATTCATGAAAAAGTTCCTCCTTTAAAATGTTATCCGTTTGGATATAATGTTTTAATGATCATTACTGATTTTATGAGACATGTACACCATCGTCAGCATCGTAAAGATAAACGCCTGGATGGCACCTATAAATAAACTGAATGCCTGCCATGCCAGCATCGGCAGAATGGCACCGATTGTACCGACAAGTCCGAGAACCACGCTTTGCGAATAGAAGCTTGTCGCTAATCCCGCAAGCAGGCCGAGAAGAATCTCACCGGCGAAGATGTTACCATAAAGCCGCAAACCGAGAGTCAGCGTATTCGCAAACTCTTCTATGATTTTCATCGGGAGCATGAACGGAACAGGTCTTAAATACTCCTTGGAATATTCCTTGAGCCCTTTCATCTTTACACCATAATAATGGGTTAAAGCGACGACCATTACGGCAAGCGTTAATGTAATGGCAGGATCGGCTGTCGGAGATTTCCACCAGAGCTCATGTCCGATTGTGACAGAGAACGGCAGCCCCAGCATATTCGACACAAATATGTACATCAGCAATGTGACACCAAGTGCCAAGAAGTTAGCCCCTGTTTTCAAATCCATTGTACTGCCGATAATATTGCGGACAAAATCAACAATCCATTCCATAAAGTTCTGGGCTTTTCCGGGACGGATCGAAAGCGTTCTTGTGGTAAGGATGGCAATCAATAACACGATCACACTCGCCACAGTAATCATCAGAATGTTTGTCAGATTAAAAGTAAGTCCTAGAAATTCAATAGTTCTGTATTCATGATTCAAAGGGTTTTCACCTCTCTTCCATTGATGAACGTTTAAGCTGGATAAAGGAATCTATCATAATGACAGGATAAATTGTCATTAATCCAATAACTGTACTTGCCATATGAAAATGCTCGGGATATTTATAGGCGACAGCCGCAGCAAGAATCGCATTGCACCACCGCGCTGCGCTCCCAAGGGATCGTATGGACTTGCCTTTCGCAACGGCCCTGTCAAAAGCATTCATTCTTCTGACGAGCAGTAAAAAATTAAACAAACTGAAAACAGTTCCCAGAATAAGGCCTAAAAAAACGGTTTTATACGCTGTTAAACCATAACCCAGTACATACGCTGCCAAAATGAACAATAGATATTTTCGTTGTCTGCTAAATTGTAGCTTGGGATCGTCCATCAACTATCTGTCTCCTGATGAAAAAATAATGTATTTCTTGGATACGGCAAAATCAGCGGTTAACCCTAGTAGAAGACCTTTTTTGTCCGGCAAAACGGGCCTGTTCGAAAAAATCATTCATCCGCAAGCCTTGCAGGGATGCTGTTTCATTCGCTTGAATAAATCCTCATAAAACGGGTTTTCTGGGAGGATTTACATTGGGGATGAGGACTATAATGAAAGCTATGAAAACCTTCTCATAATACCCTCGTTTAGCATACAATAGCCCCTAACATGTGTCAATCTGTTTAAAGTTAAAAAACTTTTTATACTGTAAGCCTCCACAGAATGTTCACATTTTCACCTATAATTGTATAGAGATTCACCGAATAGCAAATAACTGGATAACAAAAAAAGAAAACCCGCCAACGGGTTTTCTTTTTTATTTTGTTCCGAACATACGGTCTCCTGCGTCTCCGAGACCCGGAACGATATAACCTTTTTCATTTAATTTTTCATCAAGCGCCGCTATGTAAATATCCACGTCAGAATGATGCTTCTGCAATTCTTCCACACCTTCAGGCGCAGCTACGAGACACATGAAACGGATGTTTTTCGCACCGCGTTTTTTCAGGCTGTTAATCGCTTCAACTGCGGAACCGCCTGTGGCCAGCATCGGGTCAACCACGATGAATTCACGCTCTTCCACATCAGAAGGAAGCTTCACATAGTATTCCACGGGTTTTAAGGTTTCAGGATCACGGTACAGACCGACATGTCCCACTTTTGCCGCAGGGATCAGTTTCAAGATGCCTTCAACCATTCCTAAACCTGCTCTGAGAATAGGAACAACCCCGAGTTTTTTCCCTGAGATGACTTTCGATTTCGCAGTCTGAACCGGTGTGTTGATATCCACTTCCTCTAGAGGGAGATCACGGGTAATTTCAAACGCCATAAGCGTGGCTACTTCGTCTACAAGCTCTCTAAAATCCTTCGTGCCTGTCTCTACATTCCGAATATATGTCAGCTTGTGCTGAATTAAAGGATGATCAAATACATAAACCTTTCCCATACTGTGTTTCAGCTCCTTTTTTATTGTCCCATCGACAATTTCACACTTCTATTGATTCTACAAAAAAAGACATTGAGTTTCAAGGACATCGTCAAAAAACCCGCCGGGCATAAGCCCGAGCGGGTTTTTCAATCTTAGTAATCTAATTCTTTATATAGAGGGAACTTGCCAGTCAGAGCAGCTACGCGCTGTCTTGCTTCTTCAAGTTTTCCTTCATCTTCGTGGTTTTTCAATGCAAGCGCAATGATGGCACCGACTTCATCCAATGCCTCTCCGTCAAAACCGCGGCTTGTCACAGCAGCTGTTCCGAGACGGATACCGCTTGTTACGAACGGTTTTTCAGGATCGTATGGAATCGCGTTTTTGTTTGATGTAATCCCGATTTCATCAAGCACATGCTCTGCAACCTTGCCTGTCAGTCCGAGAGAACGAAGATCAACCAGGATGAGGTGGTTGTCAGTTCCGCCGGAAACGAGCTGAACACCCTCTTTTGTTAATGATTCTGCAAGACGCTTCGCGTTTGAAATCACGTTTTGTGCGTATGTTTTGAAATCATCGCGCAATACTTCGCCGAATGAAACAGCTTTTGCGGCAATTACGTGCATCAGCGGTCCGCCTTGAATGCCAGGGAAGATGGACTTATCAATTTTCTTGCCGAACTCTTCACGGCAAAGGATCATACCGCCGCGAGGTCCGCGAAGTGTTTTATGTGTCGTTGTTGTAACGAAATCAGCGTAAGGAACCGGGTTTGGATGAAGGCCTGCCGCAACAAGTCCTGCGATATGCGCCATATCCACCATAAAGTAAGCGCCGACTTCATCAGCAATTTCACGGAATTTCTTAAAGTCGATTGTACGAGGATACGCACTTGCTCCTGCCACGATTAGCTTAGGCTTGTGAGCGAGAGCTTTTTCACGCACGTCATCGTAATCAATATGTTGAGTTTCTTTATCTACGCCGTACTCAACAAAGTTATATTGAACACCGCTGAAGTTAACTGGACTTCCGTGTGTTAAATGACCGCCGTGGGAGAGGTTCATCCCAAGTACAGTATCGCCTTGTTCCAAAATCGTGAAATAGACAGCCATGTTTGCTTGTGCGCCTGAATGTGGCTGAACGTTTACATGCTCCGCTCCAAAGATTTCCTTCGCGCGGTCACGAGCGATATCTTCAACGACATCGACGTGCTCACATCCGCCATAATAGCGTTTGCCAGGATATCCTTCAGCGTATTTGTTTGTTAAAACAGAACCTTGTGCTTCCATAACCGCTTCACTTACAAAGTTTTCAGAAGCAATCAATTCGATCTTAGTCTGTTGGCGTTCACGCTCATTTTTAATGGCGTTAAACACCTGTTCGTCTTGCGCAGGTAAATGTTTCATCAGCGAGATCCTCTCCTATCCGTATCCTGTTCTTTGTTTTTACCACCACTATTGTACATGGTTTTTTAGGCCGATGTAAAAGATTATTTTCAAAAAAACGAAAATTTTATTGGCAAAAACGAATATTTATAACTTAAATTTAATTTAAAGTTCGGAATTTATTTCAGCGGCGAAAATTAAAGAAAAGACTGGCCCATGCAGTCCTTTCTCATTCACACTCATAAACTGCCCGCATTCCGCCGATCAGCTTTGGCCGTGTGCGCGCCAATGTCACATGGGCAGCACCGAGACTGTTCTGAGAAATGCGTACAGGAACAGCAACCGGCTTTAAGTGCATGCCGATAAACGTGTCGCCTATATCTATTCCGGCATCTGCCTGAATGGTTTCTACCAGAACAGGAGACTTCATTTGCTTAAACGCATAAGAAGCCATCGCCCCGCCCGCTTTTGGAACAGGTACAGCGGAAACGGCCGGAAGCCTGAACAGCTCGGCCGTTTCTTCCTCCACTACAAGCGCTCTGTTTAAATGCTCACAGCATTGAAACGCCAGATGGATTCCCGTTTTTTCCTTCAGCTCTGCAAGTCCGCTGTAGATGCTTTCCGCGATGTCTGTACTGCCTGATGTGCCAATATGGCTGCCGGCCACTTCGCTTGTGCTGCAACCAAGGACAAAGAGCTGATTTTCTTTCAATCCCGCTTTGTCCTGAAACTCTGACAGCATCGTCTTCCACGTTTGTGTGATCTCACTCATCGAGCAGCACCCCTACAGGTTTTTCTCTTCATAGTCCGAGATTTTTCCGATGCGGGTTTGGTGTCTTCCGCCAGTAAATTCAGTGGTCAGCCAGATTTTCGCAATTTCACGTGCCAAACCGGGTCCAATCACCCGTTCGCCCATCGCGAGGATATTAGTATCGTTATGTTCTCTCGTCGCCTTTGCACTGAATGTATCATGTGCCAGCGCACAGCGGATGCCTTTGACTTTATTGGCGGAAATGCTCATGCCAATGCCTGTCCCGCAAATTAAAATGCCTCTGTCCACTTCACCGTTTACTACTTTTTCGGCCACCGGAAAAGCATAGTCCGGATAATCGACAGATCCGCTGCCGCAGTCACAGCCCATATCGACATATTCAATTTGCAATTCGTCCATTAGATCTTTGATTTCGTTTCGAATGTGAACGCCGCCATGATCCGATGCTATGGCTACTTTCATCAGCTTTTCCTCCCAGCGTGTGTGATGCGGCCCGCCCGCTTTGTTGACCGCGCAGCCTGTCCGCTCATTGATTCACACCATATCGATGTGCTTTTCACTATATTCTACTCCTTCACGCAGGATTTGCAAATGACCTGTCTGCAGATTCTCTGACAAGTTATTTGCCGTTATTTTTCAATCGTTCTGCCAGCTGCTGAAGAAGCTCTTCAAGCTCATCTCTCGTTTTTTTGTAAATTTCAACGGAGCCGCCAAACGGGTCTATAATATCGCCCCGGCTGCCTGTCACATATTCTTTTAGCGTAAACACTTTATCACGATAACGTTCGAATTGGCTGACGATAACCTGTTTGTGCTGGTGGGTCATTGCCAGAACCAAATCTGCCGATTCCATATGTTCTTCAGTTAATGGCGAAGAAACATGATTAAGGGCAATGCGCTTTTCAAAAAGCGCTTCGACCGCGTGAGGCGACGCTTTCCCGTTAGGTGAGGCAAATACGCCTGCCGAGCGGATGCTGACATCCAGCCCTTCCGCTTCTGCAATTGATTTAAAAAGCGCCTCAGCCATTGGACTGCGGCACGTATTTCCAGTACAGACAAAAATGATGTTCATGTCAGTCACCCCTTATTTTTTTCTATTATATATGAAGAAAAAAGAAACGGCGACATCGTTTCTTTTATTGGTATATTAAATTGGCAAAAGCAGCTTAAGGCCAAATACGATTAATATGGTCCCCCCGAGCGCTTCACTGTATGAGCCGAGCCAGGACTGTACTTGCTTTCCGATTATCAGGCCCAGCCAAGTCAACATCATGCTGAAAAGCCCAAACAGGGTAATGGTGAGAAGCGGATGCGAGCCGTATATTCCAAGGCTCAGACCGACGGAGAAACTATCGAGGCTGACGCCGACTGCAAATAACAATAAGCCAGGCCCAGCCGGTGACATCAAACGTTCTTCTGACTGTTTAAAAGATGCGATCACCATTTGAACACCGAGAACAAACAGCAGCGAACCCCCGATATATACGGCTACCATGCCGAGGAGTCCTGACAGCATATTTCCCGCCGCCATCCCTCCTAGAGGCATGATGACGTGAAAGAGACCGATAATGAATCCAATATAGATTATCTGCTTTTTTCTGAGTTTGACCATGCCCATTCCGAGGCCGACAGAAAAAGCATCCATACCTAAAGCAAACGCCATGATGCTTAAGGTAATCAGTTCGCCTATAAACATATCCGACATCACATGCATAACCCCCTTGGACACGCCCGCTTTTTTAGCCTATGCGTGTCCAAAAGGGGTTAGAACTTCTGACTGTGTCAGCGAATCACTCTTCCTCCGGCTGCTTTCATCAGCCTGTTCATAATAGCAAGTCCGACGCCTGTGTCAGGAAACGATTCTGCAATAATAAAATCAACCTTTTCTTCATCAAAACTGCGCAATGCATCATAGAGGGCTGCCGCTACTGTTTCAAGCTGATCTCTTCTGCCGCAGCTCTTCACAAAGTCAGCCGAATAAAAATCCGCATTTTCTTCTGTCGTCAGGACGCCGACCCGTTTTCCGCCCTGCTGATATTCTTGAATAAGCGTTTGAATGCGCTCAGGGCTTCCTTCAGAAATAACAAGCGGCGCTGACGGCGCGTAATGTGTATATTTCATTCCCGGAGAAATCGGCTTCTCATTTTGATCAGCAAGCCCTTTATCCACAAGAATCGGTCCGATTTCGGCTTCTATTTGTTCTTTTGTAATGCCGCCCGGACGAAGGAGCACAGGGGTTTCTCCTGCACATGAAAGTACGGTTGATTCGACACCGATTCCCGTAGATCCCCCATCCATCATTCCAGCTATGCGGCCATCCAAGTCGTGAGCCACGTGTTCAGCCTTTGTCGGACTTGGTTTGCCTGATAAATTAGCACTCGGCGCTGCAATCGGGAGACCCGCGGCACGGATGAGTGCCAGAGCCAGCGGATGATCAGGCATTCTGACGGCCACTGTATCCAGCCCTGCCGTTACACGGGGTGACAGCGCACCAGGTTTACAAGGCAAAATCAGTGTAAGCGCCCCTGGCCAAAAGCGCTTCATTAATATTTTCGCCTTTTCTGGCGCCGGGCCTGTTAAACCGTCAAGCTGACTGATATCCGCAATGTGGACAATCAGTGGATTATCACTCGGCCGCCCTTTCGCCTCATATATTTTTTTGACCGCATCTGTGCTTTTCGCATTTGCGCCGAGACCATACACAGTTTCTGTCGGAAACGCGACAACCTCATTTTCCCGGAGCAAAGCGGCTGCTTGTGCAATTTGTGGATCATTTGTGGATAACTCGTCCATTACATCCACAAACCATCTTTTCGTTTTCATTTCTGACCAAACTCCTTATTCACAACAATAAAACGATCGTTTTACGCGTGTAATCCTTTTGAAAGTATAAAAGATGTCCTGTAATAAAACAAGCGTTATCCACAAATTGTGGACAACGCATATAAAGAAGTGGATAAGTTTGTGTATAAATCTCACTTATCCGGATGCTTTTTTCATTAAGACGGCCCCTTCCGCTTGCCTTGATTCACAGAAGTGATCCGAGGCAAACAGCTCTTCCGGCACACTCTCTGCCCGTTCAAAGCCCATGGCCCCCAGGAAATCAGCCGAAGAATGCTGATTGGCTACCAAGTATACCGTTTTAATCTCATGCTTTTCACAAAGCACCTCCATGCTTTGAAAGAGCGATACAATATGACCTTGGTGAAGCTTGTCCGATATCACAAGTGAGCGAAGCAGGGCTTGATCGCAGCTGATTTTTTCGATCCCCAGACAGCCGGCTATGTTTTTCTCGCTGTCCTCCAGCATCAGAAACTGGGTGAACCCTTCCTTTACGCCCTCATGATTCGTTTTGGCCTGTTTTAAAAATTCCTCAAGTATGTCTCCGTCCTTTTCCCTTGCCACCCGCAGTTGATAAAACATTCGTTCACCCCGTTTTCAGCGTTCTTTCTTCCAATCTATGAAGCAAATCTATTTTTAGACCTGGCGATTAAGAAAAAAGATCGGAAAACCATTCGACAACGAAGAATTTCACTTCTGTATTGTCTTCTTTCTCTTTCTTATCTTCTTTTTCAGCTTTCTCCGCTTTGGCTGTTAAGTCCTCAAGCGCTTTTTCTGTTTGTTTTTTTGATGCTTCTTTATCTTCTTGTTCTTTTACGGCTTCCCCATTCGAAAAATCAAGAAAGCAGAGCGGCGGGAATAACACGCACCACCAATTGGCACCTTCACCGTTCCCAAGCGTAATCAGAATGGCTTCGTATTCTCCAGCAGGATATACCATGCTGCCATAAAGTTTTGTCGGAAATGAGATTTTGTCAAAATCAACAGATATTGATTGACTGGCGCCTTCTTTTTCCATGGTTTCTTTTGCAATTTCCTTGATATCAGGCAGCTTTGAGCGGATCAAACGCCGCGCTTCTTCAATAGAAGTAATATCCTTGACCCATGTTGTGATTTCTTTATTGACGGCGTCTCTGATATGACGCTTTAATGCTTGGTCCTCGCCACGATCGCTGTTTGCCAATATTCTCAGGCGAATCGCCTCGTCCGGAATGACAACCGGCTCATTTTCAGATTGCTGTGCCGTCTCTTCTTTCGCCAATCCTACGAGTGCCCCAGATAATAAAAGAAACATATATATACAAATGATAACTGTTTTTTTCATCGGTCCCCACCGTTCCTCTCCGTGCTTTGTATCTAGCCCTATTATGGACAAGGAACGTATGGAGTAAACCTGCAGCGGCAAAAAAATCTAGCAAGCTTTTAATCTAATTTATGGTACGATAGTGTTTTAGGAGGTTTAAAATGAAATATAATTACACAGTGCTGCTGTCAGCGTTCACGATGTCAGTTCTTTATTCGATTATTTACATTCATTCCTTTATTATAGCTGCTCTCGTAACGATGGCCTTTTATTTCTTATTCCCTTATTTAATATTCGCGCTGCCGCTTCAGATCATGATGAATAAAAAGCCGAAACGGTTCAGCCCTTTGTACTTGCTGTATTATCTTGCCGCGGCGTTTATCGCCAACGCGATCATCTTTGGGGTGCTGCAGCCTTCCGGGCAATCCCTGCTTCAAAATACAGCCTTTTACATCTTCGCTGTATTAACAGCTGTTGTCTACTGGATATGGGATTCTGTTTTGCTGCAAAAAAAGGAAGCCTCCTAAGGGCTTCCTTTTTCATTAGATCAAAACGGTCAATAGATAACATAGAATAGAAGGTATGGCAGCAACAAAGAAAGCAGCTGATATTTTCAACCGGGCTGTCCGGCCTTCTTTGGTTTCTGAATGGTAATTTGCCCGCTGGTTGCTTCCGCTTACAGCTAAACCCGATGTCACAATGGCAAGCCCGATCAAAACAAGAGACGCAATGCCGAAAATGTATTCATAAGAAATGGCTTGCGCAAAAATAGAACCCACCATACTTTCAATGGCAATAAGTAAAATTCCTGCTGTCAGGGCCTTTTTCATCTTTTACATCCCCTTTGCTGGTGTTAAAACAGCTTGCTGGTCCCGTTCTTATCTCAACTCACCAGCAAGCTGCTTATTTATTCTTATGAATTACCGCGCATATGGTTCTGTCTTTTCCGTTAATATCCTTCAGGACTTCAACTGCCGCATCCTTAAACGCATGCAGAATCAGCTCTTTTACAGCTGCGCCCTGCTTCCACCCGATTTCAAAGACGACAAGCGCGGTATTCTTCATGACCAGCGGAATGGCTTCCATAAACCGCTTATAAAATTTCAGCCCGTCTCCGCCGTCAGTGAGGGCATGCAAAGGTTCATGGAAACGGACAATCCCAGATAAATCGGCCATTTCTTCTTCAGAAATATAAGGAGGGTTTGAGACGATAATATCCGCTTTTTTTCCTGCCTTAATAAAGGGCTCAAGCAGGTCGCCTTGAAGAAAATGCACCTCCGCTCCGAGCTTTTCCGCATTGGCTGAAGCAACGTCCAGCGCCTCTTTGGAGATATCAATCGCTGAAACAGAAAAGTTTTTGTTTTCCAGTGCAAGCGTGACGGCTATTGCGCCGCTGCCGGTGCCGACATCTACCACTTCGAGCTGTTCTCCTTCAGAAAAGACACTTCTATATTTCTCAAGAAGATGGCAGACAACCTCTTCCGTTTCCGGACGCGGGATCAGCACATCATCATTCACCATAAATTCCCGTCCGTAAAAAAACTCTATTCCGATAATGTACTGAACCGGTACGCCTTCTTTGTGCATATCGACGTGGCGTTTAAAGCGATACAGCTCATCTTCGCCGATCGGTTCCTGCAGGCTGGCGAGCAGCTTGCTTCTATCCATTCCGGTATCATAAAGCAAAAGCAGTTCAGCCGCATTTTCTTCTCTTCCCGCTTCCGTTAAATAAGAAGAAGCCCATTTCAGGGCTTCAAATATCGTCTTCATCTTAACTATCCGCCTGCTGAAGCTTGCTTGCCTGATCTTCTACAATCAGTGTTTCAACCACTTCGTCAAGTTTTCCTTCAAGAATCTGATCAAGCTTTTGAATGGTCAGGCCGATTCTGTGATCCGTCACACGGTTTTGCGGGAAGTTGTATGTGCGGATACGCTCAGAGCGGTCACCTGATCCGACAGCCGATTTCCGTGTTTGATCATATTCAGCCTGTGCTTCCTGCTGAAATTTATCGTAGATTCTGGCACGGAGAACCTTCATTGCTTTTTCTTTGTTTTTGATTTGAGATTTTTCATCCTGGCATGATACGACAACGCCTGTCGGCAAATGCGTCAGACGAACGGCAGACATTGTCGTGTTCACGCTTTGTCCGCCCGGTCCGCTTGAAGCAAACGTATCAACACGGATATCCTTCTCATGAATGTCAACCTCTACCTCTTCGGCCTCAGGAAGACATGCTACTGTTGCAGTAGAAGTATGGATACGGCCGCCTGATTCTGTTTCCGGAACACGCTGAACACGGTGAGCGCCGTTTTCATATTTGAGTTTAGAATATGCGCCGCTGCCCGTAATCATAAAGATGATCTCTTTGTAGCCGCCCGTTCCGGTTACACTTGCTTCCATGACCTCGGTTTTCCAGCCTTGAAGCTCGGCATAGCGGGAATACATTCTGTACAGGTTGCCTGCAAATAAAGCAGCTTCCTCTCCGCCTGCAGCTCCGCGGATCTCCATGATAACGTTTTTATCATCATTAGGATCTTTCGGGATCAGGAGCACCTTCAGACGCTCTGACAGTGTTTCCGTTTCTTTCTGGAGTTCAGAAATCTCTTCCTTCACCATGTCGCGCATCTCAGCATCAAGCTTATCCTCAAGCATTGCTTTTGCATCAGCCAGCTGTTCTGACGCATCTCTGTATTGTCTATATACGTCAACTGTTTCTTGTATATCAGATTGCTCTTTCGAATATTCTCTAAGCTTTTTCGGATCGTTGACAACTTCTGGATCGCTTAAAAGCTCATTTAATTTTTCATATCGTTCTTCGATTGACTTTAAACGGTCTAACACGGTCTTCACCTCTGTTTTCCTGTGCGTAACATTCTCATTATAGTATAGGGACTATCGCCAGTCAAAAGCATTTCAATCCCAGTTAAAAAAGCCTCCTCTGCTATACTGAAAAAGAGGAGGGATCGTATTGCTTACATCCATACATCATATTGCAATCATATGCTCAGAATATGAAAAGTCGAAAGCTTTCTACGTACATAAGCTCGGTTTTCAGGTGATACAAGAAACATACCGAGAAGAGCGCGACTCCTACAAGCTTGATTTGTCGCTTAACGGCTCGTACGTCATTGAGCTGTTTTCGTTCCCTGATCCGCCCGCACGTCAAACCCGTCCTGAAGGTGCAGGGCTCCGTCATCTTGCCTTTACGGTCAGCAGCTTAGAACAGGCTGTTCAGGAGCTTCACGAAAAAGGAATCGAGACAGAGCCAATCAGGACAGATCCGCTGACAGGCAAGCGGTTCACCTTCTTTTTTGATCCCGATCAGCTTCCGTTAGAGCTGTATGAGCAATAACGGTTTTTGAAGAAAAAAGGGAGATGCCCACTTTCTTTGCCGAATCTTTTCTTGTTTTGTCTAATAGGAAGGGAACCGCTCCCCATGGTCGAATACCTAGCTAAAAAGGAGGTATGGGATCATGAATACAAATATGGTAGCAAGTGAACTCGGCGTCTCCGCAAAAACAGTGCAGCGGTGGGTGAAGCAGCTGAACCTTCCGGCTGAACGGAACGAGCTCGGACACTATTCGTTTACGGCTGAAGATGTGCAAGTCCTGAAATCTGTTCAAAAACAAATTTCTGAAGGCACGGCGCTTCAGGATATCAATGTGCCGCAAAGCAATAAGAAGCGCACAGGCTTCCTTGTCCAAAAAACAAACAGTGACACAGAGAAAAGAATCGAACAGCTCGAACAAAAGCTTGACACCTTATTACAGCAAAAACAGGACGAAAACGGGCTGCTGGCAAGAATTGAGGAACTGGAACGCCAGCTTAAACAAAAAGCCGATGAGGGCGTATCCTATCAGCTTCTGCAGCACAGAAGAGAAATTGATGACATTCTTGCTGATCTGCAATCACTGACCTCACATATGAAAGAATTCACCGCTCAGCCGACCCCTGAGACTGCTGCTTCTTCCGAAAAAATAAAAACAAGAAAAAAACCGCTGCTGTCACTGTTTAAATTTCAAACGTAAAGTAAAAAAGCTCCCCTTAAAGGGAGCTTTTTTGATTACGCAGTAAGCGCAATAATAATTGGAAGTGAAATCAATGACAGAATCGCACTGATCACAAACGCAGTCGCAGTTTCTTCCTCTTGTTTCTCGAAACGAGTCGCAATCATGGCTGCAACGGCAGAACCAGGGAATGCAACAAGAAGGATCGCTTTTGTTGTTTGGTCAGCTGGAAGTCCGACTGCAAGAGCAATCAGGAACATTAACGCAGGCTGAACCGCAACTTTTAGTAACGCAATACCGATAGCCGGCAGACTGAGTTTAATTTTACGAATACCAACGGTAACACCGACAGCAAAGAGAGCAACACCAGATGTTGTGCTTCCAAGCTGATCAAGCATTTTAACACCCAGCTCAGGAAGAGTGAAATTGAAAACCAGCACTAAGATCATACTGATTAACGGAGCAGCTGCAAGCGGCTCACAAAGACCATGCAGAATTGATTTCCCTGTCATCTTCCAGAAACTGTCGCCGCTCTCTTCGTTTTTCTTAGAAGACTCACCCACTGTAGCAACAATGATCGCAAGCGGATCAAGAATCGCGTTAACAACGATACCTGTTACAGCGATCGGAATCGCAACCTCTTGCGCACCGAACAAGCTTCCCAATACAGGAATACCCATAAATGCGAATGTCGGCTGTGCAGAGTTCAAAGAAAATACGGATGAGTTCGTTAAATCATACTTAAAGACAAATCTGCAAACCAATAGAATGATGATATAGAAACCAACAATTCCGATAAGTAAAGAAACCATTAATGGAACTTGTGATAAAAATTCACTTCTGGAAGTTGTCAAAATACCAGCGATAAAGTGAGCTGGAAGTGCGTATTTCGTTACTAACGTACTTACCCCTTTTGCTGACTTGGCATCATAACTTCCGAAATGTCCTGCAAACCAACCCAGCACGATAACAAAGAAGATCGGTGCCAGGAGGATTAAGATATCTAAGATGCTCAAAATATTCTCCTCCAAATCCTATGTCCGTATACTTTAGCTTTATTCAAAGCTTTCCCTCGGACAGAAAAATTACACGCTCAATTATTTTGCGATGACTTTTTTGTATTCAGGTGTCCACATTGCATCAAGAACAGCTTGTTTTACATCTTCAGGCTGACGATTTGCTACGCCGTCTTTGATCGCTGCTTCAGCTACAGCAATGGCAACTTGAATAGATACTTCTTGAAGCTTGTCGATGCTTGGAAGCAATCCAGCTCCAGGTGTTTCAAAATCAACCATTTCAGCAATCGCATCAGCTGTTGCAGCAAACATAGCAGGCGTAATAACACGCGCTTCAGCTACGATTGAACCAAGGCCAAGACCAGGGAATGCGAATGCGTTGTTAGATTGTCCGATTTCATAAGAAACGCCATTGTACTCGACATTGTCAAATGGGCTTCCTGTTGCTACAAGCACTTTTCCGTCAGTCCATTTGAACAGATCTTCAGGAACAGCTTCTGCAAGGTGAGTCGGGTTAGACATCGGCATGATCACCGGACGGTCTACGTGAGATGCCATCTCTTTCACAATTTCCTCTGTGAACGCTCCTGAAACCCCTGAAGTGCCGATTAAGATCGTTGGTTTTGCTTGGCGAACCACTTCATCGAATGAAATTTGGTCTTTTTCATCACGTTTCCAGTCTTTCACTTCTGCTGCACTGCGAAGGTAAGGTTTTTGGAAATCAAGGATGCCTTCCATATCGTCTGTTAACAGGCCTCTGTAATCAAGTGTGAAGAACGCTTTGTTTGCTTCTTCTTCAGATAATCCAGCAAGCACCATTGTGTCACGGATTTGGTCAGCAATACCGATACCAGCTGAACCTGCACCGAAGACAACTACACGCTGATCTTTAATAGATGCGCCTGTTTTCTTCATAGCAGCAAGCACACCAGCAAGTGTAATTGCGCCTGTACCTTGAATATCATCGTTGAATGTCAGGATTTCGTTGTTGTATTTTTTCATGATATTGCGCGCGTTTTTGTTTCCAAAGTCTTCCCAGTGAAGAAGCGCTTTAGGGAAGAATTTAAGCGCAGCTTTTACATACGCATCAACGAATTCTTCATAACGTTCATCAGAAATACGTTCATGATGGTTACCAATGTATAAAGGATCATTTAAAAGTTTTTCGTTGTTTGTACCGACATCAAGCACTACAGGGATAACACGGCTAGGGTCAATACCAGCTGCAGCAGTGTAAACAGCCAATTTACCGATAGCGATGTTAATACCGCCTACACCCCAGTCACCGATACCAAGGATACTTTCAGAGTCAGTTGCAACGATAAGATCAATATCGCCTGCTGTCGCATGAAGGTTTTCAAAAGCCTTTTCAATACCGTCAATGTTGTCGATTGACAAGTAGATACCTTGAGGTCTTCTGTATTCATGGCTGTATTCTTGAATTGCTTCACCAACTGTTGGTGTGTACACAACAGGAAGCATTTCACGAAGGTGATTTTGCAGCAATTTATAGAAAAGAACTTCATTGCGGTTAGCAAGATCATTTAAGTAAACATTTTGACGAAGGCGGTCTGGCTGAGCTTTAAATTGCTCGTATGCGCGTTTTGCTTGTTGATCAAGAGAAAGTACAGTTGGCGGAAGAAGTCCTTCTAAGCCAAGTTCTTGTCTTTCTTCTAATGTAAAAGCAACACCTTTATTTAAAGTAGGAATAGATAAAACTTCTTTTCCTCTTAATGTTGTTTCTAAATGGCCTTCCTTAGTTTTTTTAATGTTATTCAAGCAAATCTCCTTCTTTCTTGAAATAGTTAACCAAGTTAAGTAATAACTCATCTAAAAATAACCGATCATGATCTTTATGCGACTTTGTGACAATTATTCGAACAATGTCTCAAAACTATTTACATTACGTTAGTTATTTTATGCCTGTCAAAATCAAAATTCAAGGGAAGAAAATTACTTAATTTTTTAATACACTTAATTAAATTTTTTAATTGATTGTTATCAGAATATATAAAAAAACACCAGCTTTTCGGCCGGTGCTTTCTATCTTTTTACCCATGTTTTGTATTAGTTTTTAGATTTTCCCGGGACTTCGTGATGATGTCTGCATCTTGCTTCATAGGATTCGGACGCCCCCACCAGAATGACCGGATCATCATAAGAAGCCGGCTTTCCGTCAATGAGCCGCTGTGTTCTGCTTGCCGGTGATCCGCAGACGGAACAGACGGCCTGCAGCTTCGTCACACTTTCAGCGATGGCCATAATATCCGGCACAACGCCGAACGGCTCTCCTCTGAAATCCATATCAAGGCCCGCCGCGATCACACGGTAGCCTTTATCGGCAAGAGACGATAAAACACCAATGATTGACCGATCGAAGAATTGAACCTCGTCCACTGCAATCACATCCGTGCTCTCACTGATATGATTCCAAATGTCCTCAGCCGAAGAAATGGCATAGCTCGTCATAGATGTTCCATTATGGGAAACAACAGCATCCTCGCTGTATCGATTGTCAATCACAGGTTTAAAGACCCTGACCTCCTGCTTGGCATAAGTTGCTCTCTTCACTCTTCTGATCAGCTCTTCAGATTTTCCCGAGAACATGCTGCCGCAAATCAGCTCCAGCCACCCGCTTTGCTTCATTATGTACATTGGCTCTGCTCCCCTCTCTCTGCCAGCTGTGTTTTTGACAATATAAAAAACAGGCAAGAAGTGCTTCTTGCCTGTTGAAAAATCTATTATTACTTAAGACCGTATTTTTTATTAAAGCGATCAACACGACCATCAGCAGAAGCGAATTTTTGACGGCCAGTGTAGAATGGGTGGCATTCAGAGCAAATCTCAACGCGTACCTCTTCTTTTACTGAGCCTGTTTCAAATTCATTTCCGCAAGCGCATTTAACTGTTGCTTTTTTGAAATTAGGATGAATTCCTGCTTTCATTGTATCCATCTCCTTCCGCCCTGAATCCCGTGTGGAAACAGAGTTAACTATTTCGGAGCATTGTCCGAAACGCATATGAGAAAATTATATCAGTGATTTACTTCTTTTGCAAATAGATTTTATCGTCTGGCTGATGATAGATTTGCCTGTTTCCATTCTTGATTGAGAATATCGAAAAATTCCTGGTTTGTTTTGGTTTTTTTCATTTTTCTCATGAATTTTTCCGCGAAATCAGGCGAATCTGACATCGTTTTGCGGATAGACCATAAACGATCAAGATGCTCTTTAGGCACAAGCAACTCTTCCTTTCGCGTTCCAGAACGGCGAATATCGATGGCAGGGAAGATGCGGCGTTCTGCCAGAGAGCGGTCAAGATGAAGCTCCATGTTGCCCGTTCCTTTGAATTCTTCATAGATGACATCATCCATACGGGATCCTGTATCAACAAGAGCAGTGGCGAGGATCGTTAAGCTTCCGCCCTCTTCGATATTTCTCGCCGCCCCGAAGAAACGCTTCGGACGGTGGAACGCTGCCGGGTCAATCCCTCCGGAAAGTGTTCTTCCGCTCGGCGGAATCACTAAGTTGTAGGCGCGGGCCAGACGTGTGATACTGTCCATCAGGATAATGACGTCTTTCTTGTGTTCAACGAGGCGCATAGCGCGTTCAAGCACAAGCTCGGCTACTTTGATATGGTTTTCCGGCACTTCATCAAACGTTGAGCTGACGACATCCCCAGCAACAGAACGCTCAATGTCTGTAACCTCTTCCGGTCTTTCGTCAATCAACAGCACAATCAGCTCTGCTTCAGGCTGGTTCGCTGTAATGCTGTTGGCGATTTCCTTCAGCAGCATCGTTTTCCCGGCTTTCGGCGGCGCAACAATCAAACCGCGCTGGCCAAAGCCTACCGGCGCCATCATGTCCATAATTCTTGTAGACAAGAAATTCGGTTTTGTTTCGAGCACCATATGGCGGTCTGGATAAAGCGGAGTAAGGGCTGGGAAGTGAACGCGCTCTTTTGCCGATTCCGGATCATCTCCATTTACCGCTTCAACGTGCAAAAGTCCATAATAGCGCTCGTTTTCTTTTGGCGGGCGAACCTTGCCTGATACTTTGTCTCCGTTCCGTAAATCGAAACGACGGATTTGTGAAGCTGAGATGTAAATGTCTTCAGAGCTTGGAGAATAGTTAATCGGTCTCAGGAAGCCAAATCCCTCTGATTGGATGATCTCAAGAACACCTTCCATAAACAGAAGATCTTCCTGCTCTGCATTCGCTTTCAGAATGGCGAAAATCAGTTCTTTTTTTGTCAGTTTGCTGTAGTAGGAGATTTTATAATGTCTTGCAAGTTCATATAGCTCTTTCAATTTCATATTTTCCAAAGAGGAAATAGATACGTCTTTCATAAAAAACACCACGCTTTTCATAGTCAATATCTTACTTTACACATGTAATCTGCTGCTTTTGCACAACATCCGCCAAAGCACATTCTTTTTTTAACATAAAGGAACTTCTATCGGTAACACTTCCACCCATGATCGGCGCTTTTGTTAAAAGGATTGTCTTAATGAGTTTTGAAGGAAGCGAGGACAAAAACATGAGAAGATCAATACTTATATCGTCTGTATGCGGTAGAAATTGAAACTTTCCTAGTGCTTAAAAGAAGGAATTACGCAGTTAAAAATCGCAGCACTCTTTATTTTTACCTTATTTCAAACAATTATTCAACTGAAATAAGGTTTTGACACGCAATTGATAGGGTTGTCTCTTTTTTGCAAAAGAAAAGCGGGTCAACACCCGCTTTTTCTCTTTGTTATGGACGGATTACGAGATTTGGTTTTTTCTTCAGGCTGTGTCTGCCGTCAACGAAACGGACAGTTCCTGACTTCGCACGGATGACCAAGCTTTCAGTCGTGCCGACAGACCCTTTGAATTGAACGCCTTTTAACAGCTCGCCGTCAGTTACGCCGGTAGCCGCAAAAATCGCGTCATCGCCTCTCACAAGGTCTTCCATACGCAGCACTTTGCTTAAATCAAGGCCCATTTTGTTGCAGCGTATGATTTCTTCCTCGCTTTGCGGAAGAAGTTTACCGATAATTTCTCCGCCCAGCGCTTTTAACGCTACAGCAGATAGGACGCCTTCAGGAGCACCGCCTGATCCGAACAGGATGTCTACGCCTGTGTGGTCGAAAGCCGTGTTGATGGCGCCTGCGACATCCCCGTCATTGATCAGTTTGATTCTGGCGCCGGCCTCGCGAAGCTCGGAAATGATTTTTTCGTGTCTATCACGGTTTAAAATGGTGGCAACGACGTCCTCGACGTCTTTGTTTTTCGCTTTTGCTACCGCTTTAAGGTTATCAATGACTGGAGCTTCAATATCAATGCAGCCCACTGCTTCCGGACCGACTGCGATTTTCTGCATATACATATCTGGAGCGTTTAAAAGCGTGCCGTGGTCCGCAACTGCAATGACCGTCAGCGCATTCCAGCCGCCGCTTGCCAAAATGTTTGTGCCTTCGAGAGGATCAACGGCGACATCGACACGCGGACCGTACCCGTTTCCGAGTTTTTCCCCGATATAAAGCATCGGTGCTTCGTCCATTTCCCCTTCTCCGATCACAACCGTTCCTTTCATCGGAACTGTATCAAAAACGTCTCTCATTGCGCTTGTTGCTGCTTCATCAGCCTCGTCTTTTTTTCCCCGGCCCATCCATCTTGCAGATGCTAATGCCGCAGCTTCAGTCACACGAACCAATTCCATTGATAAACTTCTTTCCATCTCAACACGATCTCCTCTCGCAAATAACCAATTAAGAATTTTGCAGCTGTTCTATCTCTTCATCAGTCATTCTCTCGCGCCAGATTGTGGCTCCCAGACCCTCGAGTTTTTTCTCAAGGCTGCTGTATCCGCGATCAATATGTTCCAGACCTGTAATTTCTGTGACGCCGTCGGCCATCAGCCCGGCAACCACTAAACAGGCTCCGGCCCGCAGATCGCTCGCCTTGACCTTAGCGCCTTGAAGGTCGACAGGTCCCGTTATGATTGCAGATCTGCCCTCTACCTTCATATTAGCGCCCATTCGTCTCAGCTCATCAATATGCTTGAATCTCGCCGAATAGATGGTGTCAGTCACGACGCTTGTCCCTTTTGCTCTCGTCAAAAGCGCTGTCATCGGCTGCTGCAAATCAGTCGGAAAGCCCGGGTATACTAGGGTTTTTACATCAACCGGCTTTAGGTTTTTCTGCCCGCCGACAATAAGCAGCTGGTCGTCGCTTGTCTCAATGTGAAAGCCCATTTCTCTCAGCTTTGCTGTTAAGGACTCAAGGTGTGTCGGGATTACATTATCGATGATGACCTCTTTGCCCATCGCAGCACCGGCAATCATAAATGTTCCGGCCTCAATTCTGTCCGGGATGATCGTATGTTTGCAGCCGTGCAGTTCCTTTACGCCATCGATTCGGATTACGTTGGTTCCAGCGCCTTTGATTTTTGCGCCCATGCTGGTGAGCAGTGTCGCGACATCAATAATCTCCGGCTCTTTCGCAGCGTTTTCAATGATGGTTTTCCCTTCTGCCAAAACTGCCGCAAGCATAATGTTAATCGTTGCCCCGACGCTTACGACATCTAAATATATACGTGCGCCTCTCAGCCTTTCAGCGCGCAAATAAATCGCGCCCTGTTCATTGGTCACTTCAGCTCCGAGCGCTTCGAAGCCCTTGATGTGTTGGTCAATCGGACGGGGGCCCAAGTGGCAGCCGCCAGGCAATCCGATGACGGCCTGTTTAAAGCGGCCGAGAATCGCCCCCATTAAATAATACGACGCGCGCAGTTTTTTCACTTTTCCGTTAGGAAGCGGCATGCTGATCATTGATGTGGGGTCTACAATCATATCCCCATTCTCAAAATGCACATTGCCGCCGATTTCCTGTAACAGGTCACGCAGCGTTTCAATATCTGAAATCTCAGGAAGCCCTTCTATTGTCACCTCGGAATTTGCCAAAATGGTTGCTGGTATTAATGCAACAGCACTGTTTTTAGCGCCGCTGATGTGTACTGTACCGTTTAACGAGTCACCGCCGGCAATATTCAACTTTTCCATGATAGTCTCCTTCCATAAGAAGATAGCTGCGGAGCTAAATAAAATGGCATTTTATTCTGTCTCTGCAAATAAAGCTCATGTCCAAAATCTAGCCAATTCGAAGAGAAAGAATACAACACATTGTAAAATATCAGGAAGAAAATAGCGAAGGTTTGCGGGGGCATAGGTTTCAAAAAATCGACAGAGACCCGCCGGCTAAAGAGACATCTTCGTCATCCGGCAAAAGCAGCACGCAACCCTCATTCCGATATCAGCTTCTGCAGCCCAATGATTCCTTCTCTGTAAGCGGCGTGCATCTGAAGGTCCGCTGGATCAGGACGGTGAAAAGCAAAGGCCGCGGCAAACAGACACTACACTCTGTTTGCCGCCGCTTGAATTACTTGTTCCAGTCTGCTAGGAATTGTTCGATTCCTTTGTCTGTTAACGGGTGCTTTGTCAGCTGATAAATGACTTTAAGCGGCATTGTGCCGATATGAGCCCCTCTTAATGCAGCTTCAGTTACATGCTGAGGATGGCGGATTGACGCCGCGATGATTTGCGTATCAAGCCCGTGGATATCAAAAATCTGCTTGACTTCTGAAATCAGGTCAAGCCCGTTATGGCCGATATCATCTAAGCGGCCTAAGAATGGAGATACATATGTAGCGCCCGCTCTTGCAGCAAGAAGCGCTTGGTTTGCATTGAAGATCAATGTGACATTTGTTTTGATGTTTAAGTCAGTAAGTGCTTTTACGGCTTTTAAACCGTCAGCCGTCATCGGGATTTTCACCGTGATGTTCGGAGCGATTTTCGCCAGTTCTTTTCCTTCCTCGATCATTTCCTCAGCTTTCAGAGAAATAACCTCCGCGCTTACAGAGCCCGGAACGACTTCTGTGATTTCACGAAGGCGGTCATGGAATGATACGTTAGCTTCTTTTGCTACTAAACTAGGATTCGTTGTTACACCGGCAAGAACTCCTAATTCATACGCTTCTTTAATCTCATCGATATTGGCAGTATCAATAAAAAATAACATTTACAAAAGCCTCCCTGAGTAAGAATTTTCAGAACTGTGAATATGATTGCGCTTTCTAAAGATAGACGGAAAACCGCCTGTCAAGCTGTCAGGCGGCTATAAAAAGTTCCAATTGAATTAAGCTTGGTTTGAAGAACCAAATTCACGCATTTTACCGATAACAGTTTCTTTAATCGCTTCGCGAGCAGGTCCAAGGTATTTACGAGGATCGTACTCATCAGGCTTAGCTGCCAACGTTTCGCGAACAGCTTTTGCAGAAGAAATTTGGTTTTCAGTATTTACGTTGATTTTAGCTGTACCAAGTGAGATTGATTTTTTGATGTCAGCAGTCGGAATTCCAGTACCGCCGTGAAGAACGAGCGGAAGACCAGTTGAATTTCCGATCTCTTCCATTTCTTTGAAGCCAAGGTTTGGCTCACCTTTGTAAGGGCCGTGAACAGAACCTAATGCAGGTGCAAGGCAGTCGATGCCAGTGCGCTCAACAAGCTCTTGGCACTCTTTAGGATCAGCGTAGATTACGCCTTCAGCGATAACGTCGTCCTCTTGTCCGCCGACTGTTCCTAGCTCAGCTTCTACAGATACACCGTGGAAATGAGCAAGCTCAACAACTTTAGAAGTTGTTGCTACGTTTTCTTCAAATGGATGGTGAGAAGCGTCGATCATTACAGATGTGAAACCTGCATGAATCGCTTTCGCACAAGATTCAAAGCTTGAACCGTGGTCTAAGTGGATCGCAACAGGAACTGTCACTTTGTACTCTTCCATTAGTGCTTTTACCATAGCTACGACTGTTTTGAAGCCGCCCATGTAGCGTCCCGCACCTTCGGAAACACCAAGGATCACTGGAGATTTTTCTTCTTCAGCTGCTTGTAAAATCGCTTGAGTAAACTCAAGGTTGTTTAAGTTAAATTGTCCTACAGCATAACCTTTTTCTTTAGCTGTATTCAACATTTCCGTCATTGAAACTAAAGGCATGTCGAATGTCCTCCTTATGTAGCCTGATTGTCTTCTAGCGAAAAAAGCTTTCCACCCTAGCATGACCCATAATTTGCTGTCATATGTAAATACTCAGATCGCTTTTTCTCCATAACTAGAATACCAACTTTTCGACAAATCGGCAACACAATGAGCTCATTCAATTGTTTCTTCTTTTTGTCAGTTAGACTTCAGGGGCAGATATTTTTTGACGGCGTCTCTGATTTCGTCGATGTCAAACGGCTTCGCAAAGTGCGTCAATGCGCCCAGTTCCTTTGATTCCTGGATCATATCGAGTTCTCCGTAAGCCGTCATGATGATCACGCGGATGTTTTCGTCAATGACTTTCATCCGTTTTAAAATTTCGATTCCGTCCATGCCGGGAATTTTCATATCCAGAAGGACAAGGTCCGGACGTTCTTTTGTCACAATATCAAGCGCTTGAAGGCCGTTCGCAGCCTGAAATGTCTGATAGCCCTCTTTATTGAACACTTCGTTAAGCAAAATACGTATTCCGTATTGATCATCAACGATTAAAATTTTTTCATTCATCATTTTACACCCCAATATTATGATTTTCGTCAAAAGTAAGCAGTAGTTTATGTATTCTGTTTGATTTTCCTATTTCCTTTAATTATAATAGTCTACTTTACGACATTTTCTGAGCATTTTCTCTTTTGTTGTATACTGTTATTGTACGTTATAAAGGAGGATTCACTTATGTTGAAAATATTTACGACACAGTTAACAGGTATTTTTTCCCGCATTCAGGATAAGGAATCTGACGCGATTGAAGATGGGGCGCGATTGCTTGCTCAAGCGGTGGTCAGCGGACATTCCATATATATATACGGGGCAAATGAGCTTCAGGGCGTCTTATATGAGGCTACCGAAAGCAAAGAGCCGCTTCCTTCCGTCAAAGCGTTTCCCGCCAACGCGGATGAAGTCACAGAAAGCGACAGGGTGCTGATGTTTTGCTCAGGGACAGGTACAGATGAAGAACAGGCGCTCGCGAAAGAGCTTTATGAAAAAGGCGCGGGAGTCGTTTGCGTATCGCCGGCAGTCAAAGACAGCGCCGGAATCGAACAATATTGCGATGTGCATATTGATTCGAAGCTGAAAATGCCGCTCGTTCCCGATGAAGACGGCACCCGTTACGGCTTCCCTTCATTAATGACAGCATTGTATGTCTACCATGCTCTATCATTTACATTAAAAGAAATTTTGCAAGAGTATGCATAATCACTTATTGTACATTCTGTATCTTGCCGGAAACAAATAAAAAAGACTTGTCCGCTTTTGACAAACGGCAAGTCTTTTTTTATTACTTCTGATTTGCAGCCTCAACAGACGCTCCGATAAAGCCTTTGAATAATGGCTGAGGTCTTGTCGGTCTTGACTTGAACTCTGGGTGGAACTGAGAAGCCACAAACCAAGGATGGTCTTTCAGCTCGATAATTTCAACAAGGCGTCCGTCCGGGCTGGTGCCTGAGAATACGAAGCCTTGGTCTTCCATTTGCTGTCTGAATTCGTTGTTGAATTCATAACGGTGGCGGTGACGCTCGTACACCACTTCATCCTGATACACTTCAAATGCTTTCGTGCCCTCTTCAAGCTTACAAGGGTAAAGGCCGAGACGAAGTGTTCCTCCAAGATCTTCAACATCCTTCTGTTCAGGAAGAAGGTCGATGATCGGGTATTGAGTTGACGGATCAATTTCCGCAGAGTGAGCGCCTTTTAAGCCTAATACGTTTCGGGCATACTCAATAGATGCAACCTGCATGCCTAAGCAAATGCCCAAGAACGGAATCTTGTTTTCGCGCGCATGTTTTGTCGCAATGATTTTACCTTCAACACCGCGGTCACCGAAGCCGCCCGGTACGATAATACCGTCTGTGCCGCTAGTAAGCTCTCCGATGTTGCTTTCTGTTACTTCCTCAGCGTTAATCCATTTCACTTTTACATCTGTGTCAAACGCGTAGCCCGCGTGGCGAAGTGATTCAACGACAGAGATGTAAGCGTCAGGAAGCTCAACATATTTTCCGACAAGTCCGATTGTGGTCGTTTGAGACAGGTTGCTGACTTTGTTTACAAGCTCTTTCCACTCGGACATTTCCGCTTCTTTGCATTCCAGCTGCATGTGCTGGCAAACAAGCTTATCAAGTCCTTGCTTTTGAAGCTCAAGCGGAATGGAATAGAGGTTGTCCGCATCTTCACATTCAATAACCGCTTTTGTATCAATGTCGCAGAATAATGCGATTTTGTCCTTCATATCTTGAGAAATCGGCATTTCTGTACGAACAACGATAATGTTTGGCTGAATGCCCAGGCTTCTTAATTCTTTTACGCTGTGCTGTGTCGGTTTTGTTTTCAGTTCGCCGGCTGCTTTAATGTAAGGCACAAGTGTACAGTGGATGTACATCACGTTTTCACGGCCGATGTCACTCTTCATTTGGCGGATCGCTTCAAGGAATGGCAGGGATTCGATGTCTCCGACAGTACCGCCGATTTCTGTAATCACGACATCCGCGTTTGTTTCTTTACCTGCGCGGTATACGCGGTCTTTCAATTCATTTGTGATGTGCGGAATAACCTGCACTGTTCCGCCGAGGTAATCTCCGCGGCGTTCTTTTTTAAGAACTGTTGAATAGATTTTACCTGTTGTTACGTTGCTGAATTTATTCAGGTTGATGTCGATAAAACGCTCATAGTGGCCCAGGTCTAAGTCTGTTTCAGCGCCGTCATCTGTTACGAATACTTCACCGTGCTGGTACGGGCTCATTGTTCCCGGATCGACGTTGATGTATGGATCGAATTTTTGAATGGTGACGTTCAGTCCGCGGTTTTTCAGCAAACGCCCTAATGAAGCTGCTACAATTCCCTTTCCAAGTGAGGATACGACTCCCCCGGTTACAAAAATATATTTCGTCATTTCGTTTGCTCCTCTCTTCGCTCTAAGCTACATTTCTTAAAATGTACCGTTTTATAGGAAATCATTTAGCCTTTTAAATGATTTATAAGAAAAATGAGGGGTGAAAATAAGAAAGCTCCCTTTCAATTTCTTGAAAGGGAGCATAACGTTCTATGTTCTCTCTTCGTTTTTGAAGAGCCCAAAATACATACTACATAGTTCGACTATGAAAGTCAAGATCGATTTGAGGATGAAATTCTTTTACTATTTTTTATCCTCATCGCCTTCATCATAGTCATCATCTTCTTCCTCTTCATCGTCATCAATGAGATCATCGTCAATTTCGAGCTCGTCTTCGTCGTCGTCTTCATCGATATCGTCAAACTCATCAGCATCGAGATCAAGTTCTTCCTCAACCTCAGCCAAATCGAGGTCGTCTTCGTCAACCTCTTCAAATTCATCAAGATCAAGATCTTCTTCAACAGCTTTTTTCGCTTTTTTCTTTTTCGCCTTAACTGTCGGCTGTGTTTCTTCATCAAGCTGATCGTACGGATACCAGCTGCGAAGGCCCCAAGTCTGGTCAGAGAGCGCCAAGAAGCGGCCGTCAATGTTTAAATCTGTATAAAATTGTGCGACGCGGTCTCCAAGCTCTTCTTTTTTCACGCCGAGCAATGATGCAATTTCATTTAAAAGCTCCTGAAAAGGAACTGGTTTTTTATGATCTTCAAATAATTCGTGAGCGATTTCAACTAAAGCCATTTCCTTTAGCTGTTCCTGTGAATATTGTTTGATACCCAAGGTCGGACACTCCCTTTCTATTACTTATATGTATCTGTTTTATCAATAATGAAAGCGATATTGTATCGTTCTTATACAAACCATACCTCTCATTATAAACAAAATAAAACAGAATATGCTACCCTTAACAGCGTTAATTTAAATAATTTTACAAGAGTGATCCGACTGATAGATGTTTTGCCTTATTCTGCGAGCATTCTGGAGATAACCAGCCTTTGAATTTCTTGGGTGCCTTCGTAGATTTGCGTAATTTTCGCGTCGCGCATATAGCGTTCAACCGGATAATCCTTCGTATAGCCGTAGCCGCCGAAAATCTGCACAGCTTCGGTCGTTACCTTCATTGCCGTATCCCCTGCCAGCAGTTTGGACATAGCGGAGGCTTTTCCATACGGAAGGCCTGACGATTCCAGCCATGCCGCCTGATAGGTCAGTAGCCTTGAAGCTTCTATCATTGTCGCCATATCTGCAAGTTTAAAAGCTATGCCCTGCTGCTCGGCGATCGATTTGCCGAACTGGTTTCTTTCTTTTGCGTATTGAAGCGCCGCATCAAGCGCTCCCTGGGCGATGCCAACAGCCTGCGCCGCAATGCCGTTTCTTCCTCCGTCAAGCGTCTTCATCGCGATTTTGAAGCCTTCCCCTTCTTCACCGAGACGATTTTCTGCGGGAACGACACAGTCTTCGAAGATGATCTCTGTTGTCGGAGAAGAACGGATGCCTAGTTTCTTTTCTTTCTTGCCTGCCAAAAATCCTTCAAAATCCTTTTCTACAATAAAAGCGGAAATGCCTTTTTTCTTTTTCTCAGCGTCAGTGACTGCAAACACAATATAAATATCAGCGGCGCCGCCGTTTGTGATAAACACTTTTGATCCGTTTAATACATAGTCATCACCGATTCGCTCAGCGGTTGTTTTCATCCCGCCGGCGTCTGAACCGGAGCCCGCTTCAGTCAAAGCGAAAGCCCCGATTTTCTGCCCAAGGGCCAGCTGTGTTAAGTACGCTGCCTTTTGTTCTTCTGTGCCAAATGCAAACAGCGGCCAGCCGCAAAGCGAGATATGGGCTGAAAGCGTCACGCCGGTGGAGGCGCAGACTTTTGACAGTTCCTCCACCGCTATGACATAAGCCAGGTAGTCACTTCCGATTCCGCCGTAAGCTTCAGGCCACGGAATCCCCGTTAATCCTAAATCCGCCATTTCCCGAAACAGGTCACGATCGAAGCGTTCTTGTTCGTCACGTTCTGCCGCTGTGGGTGCAACCTCATGCTTCGCAAAATCACGAACCAATTTCCGAATCATTTCGTGTTCTTCTGTTAATGAAAAATTCATCGCTTTTCCCCCATTGTCATATCAGCGCCCAAGACAGATTGAGCCAGAAGCTCCGCGACGTCATACGTTTTGACACGATCTTCCGCTTCTTTTGCCTTTGTGCCGTCCCCAAGCATCGTGAGGCAGTACGGACAGCCGGAGCTGATTACCGACGGATTGACTGCCAGCGCTTGCTCTGTTCTGGCGACATTAATCCTGTTGCCTGACTCTTCCTCCATCCACATCAAGCCTCCGCCAGCTCCGCAGCACATGCCGATTTCCCGGTTTCTCTCCATTTCAATAAGCCGCACACCCGGAATGGCTTTTAAAATTTCTCTCGGCGGATCATAGACTTCGTTGTACCGTCCCAAGTAGCACGAGTCGTGGAAGGTGATCGTTTCATGAACTGGGTGCTGCGGTTTTAGTTTCCCGCTCTTCACAAGATCGGCCAGCACTTCCGTATGATGATACACTTCGCCTTCAAAGCCGAAATCAGGATATTCGTTTTTAAATAAATTGTATGCGTGCGGATCAATCGTAACGATTTTTTTCACATTATTTTTTTCAAATTCCGAGATATTCTTTTCGGCCAGTTCTTGAAATAAAAATTCATTTCCGAGGCGGCGCGGGGTGTCCCCTGAATTTTTTTCTTTGTTGCCGAGGATCGCAAAGGTCACACCTGCTTGGTTCAGCAGTCTTGCAAAGGAGATGGCGATCTTTTGGCTTCTGTTGTCGTATGAACCCATGGAACCGACCCAAAAAAGATATTCGAATTCTTTTTCCTCTTTTTTTAATTCTTTTACTGTCGGAATATCGGCATCTGGGGCTGCGTCGCGCCAATTTTCACGTTCCTTGCGGTTGAGGCCCCACGGATTTCCCTGCCGCTCAATACTCGTCATCGCCCGCTGTGCGTCACTGTCCATTTTTCCTTCAGTCAGCACGAGATAGCGGCGAAGATCAATGATTTTATCAACATGCTCGTTCATGACGGGGCACTGATCTTCACAGTTCCGGCAAGTGGTGCAGGCCCAAATTTCTTCTTCGGTAATGACATCGCCGATTAAGCTCGGACTGTAATCAAGCGCGGCGGCGGCTTCCTGTGATCCGCTCCCAGAGGCTGCCGCAGCCAGCTGGTTCCCTTTCGTATGCCGGAATGCTGCAGCCGGCACCCATGGCGAGCGCGAAGTGACGGCAGCGCCTTTTTCTGTGAGGTGGTCCCTGAGGCGTAAAATTAAATCCATCGGCGACAGCATTTTTCCGGTGCCTGTCGCAGGGCACATATTGGTGCAGCGGCCGCACTCGACACACGCATACAGATCAATCAACTGGGACTGCCTGAAATCCTCAATTTTTCCCGCTCCGTAGCTTTCTTTCGTTTCGTCTGTGAAATCAATTTTTTCGAGCTTTCCGGACGCTTCAAGCCTGTTGAAAAAGACGTTGGCAGGACCGGCAATTAAATGAGCGTGCTTTGACTGCGGCACATACACTAAAAAGCTCAGTAAAAACAGCAGATGCACCCACCATGCGATATAGAAAATCACCGTAGCGCCCGTCTCCCCGACGCCGCCAAGCAAAAACGCGATGCCTGAAGCGATCGGCTCGCTCCAAGAAAGCCCGTGATCATGCCAGATCAGATTCATTGCGTTCCCCAGTAAAACCGTCAGCATTAAACCGCCGATAAAAATGAGAACAAGTCCAGATTTAAAGCCTCGTTTCAGCCTGACGAGCTTTTCGATATAGCGTCTGTAAAATGCCCAGCCAACCGCAATTAAGATCAGAAACGTAACGATTTCCTGAAAAAAAGTGAAGGCGGGATAGATCGGGCCAAGCGGCAGATTTCGATCTGGGACCAGCCCTTTGATGATAAAGTCAATCGCTCCGAACTGAACCAATATAAAGCCGTAGAAAAACATGACGTGAATGATGCCGCTTTTCTTATCCTTGAGCAGTTTTTTCTGCCCGAATACATTCACCCATATGGCCTGAAGCCGTTCCTTGATCCGTTTATCGAACTGTTCCTTTTGGCCAAGCCTGATGTAAGCAAGCCTTGTTTTGACCAAATAGACAAACAAATAAACAGCGTAAGCGGTTACAATCAGAAATAATAATGCATTGACAATGAGAAAGCCACTCATTCCAATTCCCCCTTTTTACTGATGAAGACCGTGATCCCCTGCCCCAAAATCTGTATAAGATTATCTTTATGATAAATAATGAATGAGTGTTCAGTCAATAATTAAATTCCTGCTGTTCGGGCACACTACCTACAACTACGGAAAGGAGTGCCGGGATGAAGGTATTTTTCGTGATTCTCATCGTTGTCATCATACTATTGGCTTTAATCCTGCTGGATATCTTTAAGGGCCGCGCCGCATACAAAAAGAAAGCGTACGAGCCTGTTTTTTCAAAAAAGAAAAGTGATATCGAATTGATTCACTGCGGCGCTGATCTTGTTGAACGGATGATGGAGGATATACGCGATGCCGTCTCTTCCGTTCACGTGATGTTTTTCATTATGAAAAACGATGAGGTCAGCCACAATATGTTCACACTGCTGAAAACAAAAGCCCAGGCCGGCGTATCGGTTTATTTGCTTCTGGATTGGTCGGGCAGCCAAAAAATTAAAAAACCGGCGCTGGAGACGATGAAAAACGCCGGCGTTCACGTTCATTTTCTGAATCGGCCCCGTTTCCCTTATTTCTTTTTTCATATACAAAAACGAAATCACCGGAAAATTGCTGTGATGGATGGAAAAGTCGGCTATGTCGGCGGGTTTAACATTGGTGAGGAATACCTTGGGAAGAAGGCGAAGTTCGGCAATTGGGAGGATTATCATCTGCGTATGACGGGAGAAGGTGTCCGAGATCTTCAAACGCTTTTTACAGCCGACCTGAAACGAAATACCGGATCAGCCGAACTGGGTCCGGATGTTTGGCCTGAGCTTCCCCAAGGGAATATCCCTCATAAGATTTATGCGACTGACGGCTATTCTCTTGAAAAAACGTATTTGGCAAATATCGCACAGGCAAAAGAGCGCATTACGATTTGCACGCCATATTATATTCCGACTAAACCGCTTCAGCAGGCTTTGGTCAAAGCAAGAAAAAATGGTGTAGACGTTACGTTGATTGTGCCGATGAAATCAGATCACCCGCTGGTCAGAGAAGCTGCTTTTACATATTATTCGGACCTGCTGGATGCCGGCTGTCTCATCTACCGTTTTTACCAAGGGTTTTATCATGTGAAAGCCTTGATCATTGACGATCACTTCAGCATCATCGGCACAGCCAATTTTGATCAGCGCAGCCTGTTTTTAAATGAAGAGGTAAACGTTGAAATTGATGATGTTGCATTTACAAAAGAAGTCTATGCCACGATTGAAGAGGATATTAAAAAGTCGGAGCTGCTGACAAAAGAAAATTTCAAAAAGCGCACGTTCAGGCAGCGACCGGCGGAATGGCTCGGTAAAGCATTATCTTATTTTTTATAAAGGAGAGTTCCTATGATTTTCAGATTCGGGTTCGTCTCAAATGCGATGAGCCTTTGGGATGCGTCTCCCGCCAAAACACTGACATTCGCCCGTTATTCAAAGCTGCCCGAGGATGAGAGAAAAGAAGCCCTTTTGGCTGTGACGAAAGCCAACTTGCGCAATACCATGAGAACCCTTCACTATATCATCGGCCACGATATTCCAATGTACCGTTTTTCCAGCTCAATTGTGCCGCTGGCTACTCATCCTGACGTGATGTGGGACTTTGTGACGCCGTTTCGCAAGGAGTTCCGTGAGATTGGAGAGCTCGTGAAAAAATACAATCTGCGTACAAGCTTTCATCCTAACCAGTTTACCCTGTTTACGAGCCCTAAAGAATCCATTACAGCAAATGCAGTAACCGATATGGCTTATCACTACCGCATGCTTGAAGCGATGGGGATTGCAGACCGCTCAGTTATCAACATCCATATCGGCGGCGCTTACGGAAACAAAGAAAACGCTCTGAAACAATTTCATCAAAACATGAAAATGCTTCCGAAAGAGATCAAACAGCGAATGACGCTGGAAAATGACGATAAAACGTACACCACGGAAGAGACGCTTCAGGTCTGTGAACAAGAGAATGTTCCGTTTGTCTTTGATTTTCATCATTTTTACGCAAATTCGGATGATCATGCGGACCTGAATAAAGCACTGCCCCGGATGATCAACACATGGCAGCGGATCGGATTGCAGCCGAAGGTCCATCTTTCCTCTCCAAAATCGGAGCAAGCGGTGCGCAGCCATGCGGAATATGTAGACGCCAACTTTTTACTGCCGCTTTTGGAGCGCTTCAGACAATGGGGAACCAATATTGATTTTATGATCGAGGCGAAACAGAAGGACAAGGCGCTTCTCCGGCTGATGGATGAATTGAGCTCAATCCGCGGCGTGAAACGGATTGGCGGCGGCACTCTGCAATGGAAATCATAAGTGTGCAAAAACAGGTTTACAGTTTGTACACATTGGGAACATACGCTATATAAGACAAGAATCAATGGAGGAGAAAGAACATGAAAAACATCAAGTCTCTAAAAGTAGCCGCACTGGCATTTACTTTAAGAAATTTGATTCACCTATATAAAATGTGCCATTCCGGAAGCCACGAGGTTTATATTTACTCAAAGAAAACGATGTGCAAAATCAAAAGCTTAATCGAGCTGGAAACGTTCCGTATGGCTCATAATGAAAAAGAATATCTGATTGTGGTGGAAGGAACAAAAGCGTCTCAGCTGGTTGAAAAGTTTCAGAATATGATTGAGCCCGCTGAGAGAGAAGCGCTCTAACTTACATAAAAAAGGATAGACAGTGATGTCTATCCTTTTTCTTATGCTCGTTTATAATGCAGCTGCACCGCCTGTCCAAATCGTTTCATATCGGTTAAACACAGCTTTGTTTCGGTATTTTGTTCATGAAACAGCGGAATGCCGCTCCCTAATACAACCGGGATGACAGTGATGATGTATTCGTCGATGGCGTCCTCTTTCATAAAGGTATTCACCAGCTCTGCCCCGCCCGCGATCCAGATGTTTACGCCTTTTTGCTGTTTTAAGCGGCCGGTGAACGCTTTGATGTCTTCATCGATAAACGTCACGTGTTTATCATGATAGCTGTCGGGCGTTCCCGTAAACACGTAGCATGTTTTATCCTGGTACGGAAAATCAGGTGTGAGAATTTTGATGTGTTCGTATGTGCTCCGCCCTAATATGACGGTATCAACAGTCTGATAAAATTCACTGTACCCGTTATCACCCTCGCCTTCAAATTCATCCAGCCAGTCGACGCTCCCATCCTCTCTCGCGATCATCCCGTCTAACGAAACAGCTATGTACAGCACATTTTTTCTATCCATACTCTCCTCCTATTGCTGCACCATCTCTCCGAACTGTGCATGATGCAGTCTGCTGTAAATACCGCCGGCTTCGATCAGTTCCTGATGCCGCCCTTGTTCCTCGATACCGTTTTTTGTCACGACGACAATTCTGTCCGCGTGTTTGATCGTCGCCAGTCTGTGGGCGATCACCAGCGTCGTGCGCCCCTCCGACAATTCTTGAAGCGCCTTTTGGATCGCCGCTTCTGTTTCTGTATCAAGGGCAGAAGTTGCCTCGTCCAGAATCAGGATAGATGGATTTTTCAAGAACATCCTCGCAATTGAAAGGCGCTGCTTTTGCCCGCCGGAAAGTTTTACGCCGCGTTCTCCGATGACAGTGTCCAATCCATCCGGCATGTGACTGACGAGTTCTTCCAAGTGAGCCTGCTTCACAGCCTGCCAGATTTCCTCTTCTGATGCGTCCAAACGGCCATATGCAATATTCTCTCTCAGTGTGCCCGAGAATAAGAAAACGTCCTGCTGCACAACGCCAATCTGCCCGCGCAAGGAAGACAGCGTCATGTCTTTAGTGCTGATGCCGTCAATGGTAATGTCGCCTTCTGACGCTTCATAAAAGCGCGGAAGCAGACTGCAAAGTGTTGATTTCCCCGCTCCGGACGGACCGACAAACGCTACCGTTTCCCCCGCCCGAATGGTCAGGTTAATGTCATGAAGGACATGTTGATTCTCATCATAGCCAAACGAAACATGCTGATAGCGGATATCGCCTTTCAGCCCGGAAACGTCTCTCGCCTCAGGGGAATCCTGAATATCCGGCTCTGTCTCCATCAGTTCCATGTAGCTTTTAAAGCCGGCAATTCCCCGCGGATACATTTCAATAATGGCGTTAATTTTGTCAATCGGCCGAAACAGGACATTCGTTAATAGCACAAACGCCACAAATTCTCCGTATGACAAGGAGCCTCGGATGACAAACCACGTACCGCACAAGAGGACAAACAGCGTGACAAACCGTGTCAGCATATAGCTGATGGAGCCGTTTTTCGCCATGATTTTATATGATGACAGCTTAGTGATGCGGAATCGCTGATTGTTGACAGCGAAGCGCTCTTTTTCAAACGATTCATTGCCGAACGCCTGAACGAGCCGGATGCCGCCGATATTATTTTCTACCCGCGCACTGAAGTCTCCGATATCCTTGTTCAGCGTCGTAAACGCTTTGGTCATTTTTTTGTTGAAGTAAAGCGCAAGCCAAATGACAATCGGCATGATAATAAACGTCAGCAATGCCAGCTGCCAGTTAATAAACAGCATAACCCCGAACGCCCCGAGAATCGTCATAATGGCGATGAACAAATCTTCTGGACCGTGATGGGCGACTTCGCCTATGTACATTAAGTCGTTCGTCAGCTTCGACATTAACGTTCCCGTCTTGTTGTTGTCGTAAAATTTGAAGGACAGCTTTTGCAGATGGTCAAATAGCGACTTTCTCATATCGGTTTCAATATTGATTCCGAGCATATGCCCCCAATACGTAACGACATATTGAAGAGCCGAGCTGAGCGCGTAAACCGCGAACAATCCGATTGAGGTCGCGATGATCAGGCCCCAGTCTCTCCCCGGAAGCAAGGTATCAATAAAATAATTGACGATCAAAGGAAAACTCAGCTCCATTAAGCCTCCTGCAATCGCCGAGAAAAAGTCGAGAAAGAACAATGTTTTATATGGTTTATAATACGCAAAAAATTGCCGCAGCACCTTATCTTCCCCCAATGCACTAATAACTGATAAGATTTCTCAATTATACTATACACTGGCTGTTTTGAAAGACAGTATTTCTTTTTTCTTACAGAACACTTGAAAAGAGACGGGCAACTGATTCCTTTGTCCGGTCGGCCATTCCTCTTTTATAAAAGCCGACAGGGCTAAGCTTCTCACTTTCCAGCATATCCTCTTCGAAATGGTCTTCCAGGGTGCGGATCGCTTCGGCATCCGTGAAGAAAACGTTCACTTCAAAATTGAGCTGAAAGCTGCGCATATCCATGTTTGCGGTTCCGACCGAGGCGAGATCGCCGTCAATGATTATCACTTTTTGATGCATGAAGCCTTTTTGATAGGAATACACCTCAATCCCTTCTAGAAGCAGCTCAGGGAAATACGATCTCGACGCGTATTGCGTTAAAAAGCTGTCATTCGTCTCCGGCACCATAATCCGCACCTGAACCCCTTTTGTCGCCGCGGCTTTCAAAGCCGTACGGATGGATTCATTCGGGACAAAATAAGGCGTGGCGATCCACACAGATTTCTGCGCTGCAGAAATCATTTCATAGTAGAGGTCACTCATGCTTTCCTTCATGTCAGGCCCTGTCGCGACAATTTGATAAATGCCTCCTCCCTCCACGGGGACTGGCGTATTGTATTCTTTTTGATCAATTAACACTTCATTAGAGACATATTCCCAATCCAGCATAAAGATGGCGTGAAGCGTTTGCACAATTTCTCCTTCCAACCGCAGATGAGTGTCTCTCCAAAAACCGATAATCGGGTCTCGACTGATATATTCCTTCCCAACATTCAATCCGCCGACAAAGCCGATTTTTCCGTCTATGATCACGATTTTACGGTGATTTCGAAAATTCAATTTCTGATTGAAGAACCCGTATTTCAGCGGAGAAAAAGGAACGATGTCCACGCCCGCTTTCTTCATTTTCATAATATCTCTTCCTGCCAATTTGATGCTGCCCGCAGCGTCATATAAAAACCGCACCTCGACACCCTGACGCGCCTTTTCCATCATAATCTCCATCATGCCGCGGCCAAGCATGTCCGATTTGAACATGTAGTATTCGATATGCAGATAAGATTCCGCTTTCCACATTGCTTTGAAAATATCAGGAAAGGTTTGTTCCCCGTTTTTCAAAACCTTCACCTTGCTTTTCGTGTTGATATTCATATGTGAAGCCCTGATGGAATAGGTAAAAAACCTTTCCTGATTGTCCTTCAATCCGGTCACTTCAGGCGTTTCCTCCATGTCAAACTGCTTTCGAAGCTTCTCCCTGTTGTACATTCGTTTTGTTTTAAACAGCTTTCCTTTTACATACAGCTGTCCGGAAAACAGATAAAACATGTAGCCCGCGATCGGAAAAAAGACTAGAATATGTATCCATAACAGCGTGTGCTGTGACGTTCGATTTTCAAGGATTAACGAATAAATGCTGAACAAAATAATGCCGGCATAGCAAAGCAATCCTCCGTAAAACTCAAGTCTGGAAACCGGAAAAACCCATATGATGTATGCCCCGATGAGCATGATATATAAAAAGAAAAACTCCAGTCTCCTTTTCAGCATTTGTCCCCTCTCCATTCCGATCCGATTACCTTCGTATTTCCTCTTATTTCTAACCTTTAAACCTTTCTATGAAAAAAGCCTCTCCGCGCACGGGGCGGAAAGGCTTACGAGGAGGCTTCCTGTGATTGGCCGGAAGTAAAGTTCTTGAGCAAATCTGGCTTCAGCGAGTAGCTGCTTTTGATTTTATGTTTAAAGAAGCCGACAGCCAATCCCGTGATGGCAATGGACAGGATGGAGCAGAGGCCTTTTTGCAAACCGACGGAAAAAATCCCGGCCAGCACAACGGCTAAATCGAAGGCGAAATTAACCGTCCCCGGATTCCACCCGTATCGCTTTTGCATAAATAAAGCGAGAATATTGGCGCCGCCAAGGGATGCCTGATGATAAAACATGAGCGACAGGCCGAACCCGATCAATGCTCCGCCGCAAATCGCGCCGGCAAACGGGGAAAAAGAGACGGGCGGAAGCCAGTGATCAGCGCTTGTAAAAAGGGTCAGTGCTGTTACTGCAAATATGGTGGATAAAGTGAAGCTGGCACCCATTCTGATAAAAGAAAAGACATAAAACGGGATATTAATCAGAAAGAAGATAATAGCAAACGAGGAATGAAACACGTACGTCAGGCTTAGAGAAAGGCCGGCTGTGCCGCCGGTTAATACATGAGAATGTCTGAGAGTCAGAACCCCGGCGCTAGTGATGAGGCAGGCCGTTAAAATGAGGAACATCCGTTTCATTCTTCACTCTCCTTTTTCGAACATATTGTTATTTCCAAATACAAAAATATCAGTATTCCTTGCCGCCATGCAATTGTCTTGTAAGAAAATATCTTAGGTTTTTATTTTTTCCTATAATGTAAAGAGAAGATGAGAAATCCCCCTTTTTGGCAAAGGGGGATGGTTTTACGGATGCTGTATGTGTCGTTTCGAACGCTTGCGATATACGACATAGCTGCGGGTCAGGTATTTGAGCGGCAGGCTGAACACGTGAACCAATCTCGTAAATGGCCACATGATAAAAATGACGTATCCCATGAGAATATGAAGCTTAAACCATAGCGGAACACTCTCCATTAAAGAAGCGTCCGGCCTCAACAAAAAGATCTGCCTGAACCACGGCCCGACTGTTGTCCGGTAATCGAATCCTTTCGAATCAACGTTGAGAAATGTGGCTGCAACCCCCGAGACCATCACAAACAGCAGCAAAAACAGCGTGAGAAAATCGGAGGGCGAGCTGGTTTTGCGGATTCTTTTATCAAACAGCCTTCTGTATGTCAGGATGAAAAGTCCAATTACTGCAGCAATTCCCGCCGGCAAGCCGACGCCAATCGCCATTTTGTGATACACGTGTTCTGTGATGCCGATTGCACGATATACACCTTCGGGGATGAGAATGCCCATAACGTGTCCGCCGATAACAAACAGCATCCCCCAATGAAAGAGCGTGCTGCCCGCCGCAAGCTTTTTCTTTTCTAACAGTTCGCTTGATTTGGCGGTCCAGCCAAACTGGTCGTGCTGATAGCGGTAAATATGCCCGCCGATAAATATCGTCAATACCATATACGGCATGATGACCCACAGGATCTGCCCGCTCATGTCCGAACAGCTCCTTCGCTGCTTTCACACAAGCCGATTTCCTCAAGTGCGGTAAGCAGTGCATCCAGCAATACGGCATATAAACTTTGGTTTTGATCTAAACGGGATGTCAGCTCCCGCAAATTAGACAGATACTTCTCAAATATGCTCTTGGCTTCCTTCATCTCCGCAATGGCGGCGAATTCCAGCATAAGCGGCAGGTAATCGGGAAGCTCTTTGTCTGTCGGGAGGAAGCCGGATTGCTCATAAGTATTCTTTAACTGCAGCAATTCAATGCCACGTTCCCTTTGCTCACCTGAGTTAAAGTAGGTGACATACATATTCGTTTTTTTCCCGAAGTCAAACGTGTATACATAATGTTCAATCAGGGCCTGCGGGGAAAAGCATGCTGATGACTTTACAAAGTGAAGCAGTTTCTCCCGGATATGCTGATTTTCGATTTCATTGATCAGATCTTCCCATTCGGGATGTTCCGCTCTCCACTCTTCATCCGGATACGAAAGAAGATAAGAAAGAGCCGAGAATGTGATTTGTCGGTCTGTGGTGTTCATCGTGTTACACCTCATTTTTCTTTGGTTATATACAAGAGCCGGGACCGCCTGAAAATGATAAGCCGCAGCTCCCTTGTTCAGCGTATAAATCAGAAATGTCTTCACGGTGACTGCTCGGAATCACAAATCGGTCATCGTATTTGGCGATCGCAAGCAGCCGATACATGTCTTCAATTTGCTGTTCTGTTAAGCCGACACTGGAGATCAGTGCCGGGTCGATGGATTTATTCGTCTGGACCGCTCTCATATACTGGCGCATGACAGACATTTTCTTTAATGTCGACCGAATATGATCTGTATCACCGGCCGTTAATAGCTGCGCCAAATAGTCAATCGGAATCCTCATTTGGTCGATAGCCGGAAAAATGTCTTCCGCTGTTTGCCGGCTTCCCTCTCCTTCAAAGAGATTCATGATCGGACTCAAAGGAGGAATGTACCAAACCATCGGCAATGTCCGATACTCCGGATGAAGCGGCAGGGCAATTTTCCAGTCGATAATCATCTTATAAATGGGCGATTGCTGTGCAGCCTCTATCCATTCTGTCGGGATGCCCTGTTCTTTTGCTTGTTTAGCAACCTCGGGATCATTCGGATCAAGAAACACTTCTAATTGAGAATGATAGAGATCCTTTTCATTTTCTGCAGATGCCGCTTCCTCCACCTTATCCGCGTCATACAGCATGACGCCCAAATAACGGATTCTCCCCACACATGTCTCTGAACAGATGGTCGGCAGTCCCGCCTCCAAACGCGGAAAGCAAAGTGTGCATTTTTCCGCTTTGTTCGTTTGCCAGTTAAAATAGACTTTTTTATAAGGACAGGATGAAACACAGTATCTCCATGAACGGCAGGCATTTTGATCCACGAGCACAATGCCGTCTTCCTCGCGTTTATACATGGCGCCAGACGGGCAGGACGAGACACAGGCCGGGTTGATGCAGTGCTCGCAGATGCGCGGAAGATACATCATAAAGACTTCATCGAATTCTGTTTTGATAGACTCCTCCATCTTTTGAACGTTCGGATCTTCAAGTCCCGTAATATGTCCGCCCGCCAGATCATCCTCCCAGTTCGGCCCCCATTCAATATTCATAAAATCTCCTGTCAGCGACGATTTTGGCCGCGCTACGGGCTGATGTTTTTTCTGCGGACTGTTAGTCAGCGTTTCATAATCATAGTTCCAAGGCTCGTAGTAATCATCAATGGTTGGCTGATTCGGATTATAGAAAAGATTTGCAAGACGGTTGGTTTTCGGGCCTGATTTCAGCTCGAGCTTTCCTTTTTTTAAGGTCCAGCCGCCTTTATATTTGTCCTGATCCTCCCATTGCTTCGGATAGCCGATACCTGGCTTTGTTTCTACATTATTGAAATACATATATTCGGCACCGGAACGGTTTGTCCATGTGTTTTTGCAGGTCACGCTGCACGTGTGGCAGCCGATGCATTTATCTAAGTTCATGACCATTCCGATTTGCGCTTTAATCTTCAAGCCAATCGACCTCCTTCAGCTTGCGGATGACCACATTCAGATCGCGCTGATTCCCCGTAGGGCCATAGTAGTTAAAGCCGTAGCTGAGCTGAGCATAGCCGCCGATCATCTGTGTCGGCTTGACGTGAATCCTTGTCGGACTGTTATGGGTGCCTCCGCGGTTATTGGTCAGTTTTGTGCCGGGCACGTTGATGTGGCGGTCTTGGGCATGGTGCATAAACGCCATTCCTTTTGGTATCCGGTGAGACAGAACCGCTCTGGCTACGACAACACCGTTTCGGTTAAAGCATTCAATCCAATCGTTGTCTTTGATATCCGCATCTGCTGCATCATCTTTATTCATCCATACTGTCGGCCCGCCGCGAAATAGCGTAAGCATCGGCAGAGAATCAAAATACATGCTGTGCACGGACCATTTATTATGCGGCGTTAAATAATTGAGAACGATTTCTTTGCCCTCTTGATCAGGCCGTTTGCTTAAGAAAGGGTGATGCTGGAGGATCGGTTTAAAGGTCGCCATCGTTTCCCCGAACTCCATCATCAGCTCATGATCGACATAGTAAGACTGTCTGCCCGTCAGCGTCCGCCAAGGGATTAATTTTTCCACATTTGTCGTAAACGGCGAATACCTGCGCCCGCCTTTTTCCGAGCCTGTAAATGCCGGAGATGTGATCACCGTTTTGGGCTGAGCCGTGATTTGTTCGAACGTAAAGCATTCTTCCTCCCGCTCTTCAGCCAGATCTTTCAGCTTCAGATTGGTGATGTCTTCAAGCGATTCCCATGCTTTTACGGCAACTTTTCCATTCGACGTGGACGAAAGGGTTAAAACGGCTTCTGCCGCCTGCTTGGCCTCGCTTATATTCGGACATCCCTTTGCGACACTGTCTGAGGTGACTTCTCCCAGCCTTTTTTTGAGTGATTCGTATTCATCGGCAATCGACCAGCTCATTCCTTTTGTTCCGCTTGGTTTTAAGGCGGCGTTTGGGCCGAGCGCGGTCATTTTATGAAAGATTTGCTTGTAGTCCCTTTCAACGACTTGAATGTTCGGCATCGTTTTCCCCGGGACGGCTTCGCATTCGCCTTTGCTCCAGTCCTTAATTTTTCCGAGAGGCTGCGCCATTTCCTGCATCGTGTCATGGAGGAGCGGTGCGGCGACAGCTTCTTTTACCGGCTTCATATCAACTTCGTCCGCGAGATCGGAGACGGCTTTTGATAAAGCCTTGAAAATATCCCAGTCTGACTTCGATTCCCAAGGAGCCGAAATAGCCGGGGCAAAGGGGTGGATAAACGGATGCATATCAGTGCTGCTGAGATCGTGTTTTTCATACCATGTCGCCGCCGGAAGCACGATATCGGAATACAGCGCGGTACCGGCCATTCGGAAATCGAGATTGATTAACAAATCGAGCTTTCCTTCCGGTGCCTGCTCGCGCCACTTGATTTCTTCAGGACGGATGCTGTCGCTGTCGTCATTCATCAAGCCGTTCGTCGTTCCCAAGAGATGCTTGAGAAAATATTCATGCCCTTTTCCCGAACTGGAGATCAGATTCGCCCTCCACACGAACAGGTTTCTCGGAAAATTCGCTTCATTGTCAGGATCTTCAATGGCAAATTTCAGTTTTTTCTCTTGAAGCTGGCGGGCCACATAGTCAGCAACATCTTTTGTTGTCTCCGCCCCCGCTTTTTCAGCTTCTTTGTACAGGTCAATTCCGTTTTTATCAAATGTCGGATAAGACGGAAGCCACCCGAGTCTTGCCGCCAGCACATTGTAGTCGGCGTGATGCTTGTAGCGGGAGGATGCCGCGATCGGAGATGCTAAGTCACTGACCGGCTGATCCTCGTAGCGCCACTGGTCAGTCGCAAAATAGAAAAAGGAAGTGCCGTTTTGCAGCTTTGGCGCCCCCTCCCAATCCTTAGCGTTGGCGATTGTCTGCCAGCCTTCAGCAGGGCGGAGTTTTTCCTGTCCCACATAATGAGCCCAGCCTCCGCCATTAACACCTTGGGCGCCTACTAATAACACAAGATTTAACACAGCGCGGTATATCGTATCGGAATTGAACCAGTGATTAATGCCCGCTCCTACAATAATCATCGAACGGCCCTCTGTATCGATCGCATTTTGGGCAAACTCTCTGGCAATGTTAATGACCATCTCTTTTTTGATCCCTGTCACCTGCTCCTGCCAGGCTGGCGTAAACGGCTCAGGGTCGTCATACGAGCAGGCTGATTTTTCCCCGATCCCCCGATTCACGCCGTAGTTAGCCAAAATCAAGTCAAATACGGTTGTGACATACACATCTTCATTGTCCAGAGCCAGTTTTTTTATAGGCAGATCTCGCTCTAGCACTCTGTTTTCCTCATTTGAGAAATTAGGGATTCGAACCGTGCCGATTTCGTCCTCTATGCCGAGCACCGAAAGCCGGGGTTCAATCGATTCGCCTGTTTCTTCATCTATCATGTGCAGGTTCCATTTCTTTTGGCCGTCCCAGCGGGAGCCCATTGTTCCTTGCGGGATCGCGAATGCGCTTGTACGTTCATTCCATACCGCAGGCTTCCACTGATCATGCCCCGTCTGCCGCCCGATGTCCTTTGCATGAAGAAAACGCCCGGCCGTATACATGCCATCCTCTTTAGTTAGAGTGACATAGAACGGGAAATCCGTATATTGCTTTGCATACTCTATGAAACGCTCTGTCTTCTGATTAACGTAAAACTCCTGCAGGATCACATGACCCATCGCCATCGCAAGCGCGCCATCTGTTCCTTGGCGGATGCTCAGCCAGTCATCTGCAAATTTAGAGGATTCCGCGAAATCCGGGCTGATTGAGATGACCTTAGCGCCTTTATAGCGGGCTTCTGCCAAAAAATGCGCATCCGGCGTCCTCGTTAACGGCACATTGGAGCCCCATGTGATGATATAGCCTGAGTTGTACCAATCACTGCTTTCCGGGACGTCTGTCTGGTCACCCCAGATTTGCGGGGATGCCGGGGGAAGATCCGCATACCAATCATAGAAACTGAGCATAGGGCCGCCAATCAAAGACATAAACCGCGAGCCTGACGCATGACTGATCATGGACATAGCCGGAATCGGAGAAAACCCGATATTCCGGTCAGGGCCGTATGTTATAACCGTATACAGCAGAGAAGCAGAAATCAGCTTCAGCACCTCCGGCCATTCAGCGCGCACAAAGCCGCCCTTTCCCCGCGCCTGTTTATAGGACTTCGCTTTATCCGGATTTTCAACGATCGATTTCCATGCTTCCAAAGGGTTTTGATGAGCCTGCAATGCTTCCCGCCACAAATTGATCAGGACACCGCGCACGTATGGGTATTTCACACGGAGCGGGCTGTAGATATACCATGAAAAACTGGCCCCTCGCGGACAGCCTCTCGGTTCGAAATCAGGCATATCCGGTCCGGTTGATGGGTAATTCAAGTTTTGCCCTTCCCACGTGACGATGCCGTTTTTCACGTATATATTCCAGCTGCAGGACCCTGTGCAGTTGACACCGTGGGTGGAGCGGACGACCTTATCGTACTGCCATCTGTTTCTGTATACATTCTCCCAATCACGATCTTCATAGGTTGTTTGGCTATGTTTATTTGATTGATGCTCAATAGGAGAGAAATAGTTTAATCTCCTAAACAACGGACTCATTTTCTTTTTTTTCATGAATATTTCACTCCTTCCGAGTCAGGTATTCTAAATTCACTATATACAGAGGCAGGATGTTTCCTTGTGAACTATGTCACACACTCCCCTTTTTTCACAGAAAGTTCACATGAGGAAGAAGGAATGGAAATACCGAACAAAAAACCCGGTTCCTTTTAGGAATCGGGCTCAGCGTTTTCGTCCTGAGATCTATGCATGTATCGCAAAAACAGCTCATAAGAGAAAAAGACATTTTGCTGGAGCATCACCAGAAAATTCATCTGCAGCTGCGGATAATAGGACATGATTTTCTTTAATATGTAAAAAGGGATATTGAGCATAAGAATGTCTTCGGATGTTCGGACTGAAATGAATGGAGATAAGAACATCCCGCCTTTTTGATCAATGGGAAACACATCGCCTTTTTCCCACAGCGCCACGGTTTGCGACCCTTCAGGCAGCCTGCTGTCAATAAAACGAATACTGCCTTTTAATACAATATAAATGGATTGAGAATGGAGAAAAGATGGATCCTGATCACATGAACCGCGGATAAACGTCCCGTTATTCAGCAATGTTTCGACAATGGATAGAGGCACTTCATTAAACATAGGAAGTTGTTTCAAAAAAAATAAATAGTCACACTGATTCATAGGGAAGCCTCCTGTGCTAAGGATAGCTTTAGTGTAGCCCGGCCGATCCATGACAGCAGTGATATATTTCACAGATGATATGATGAATGTCACTTATTGGCGTATTTTTGCTTTTATAATGAAACAAGAAAGGAGTGTTTCGATGAAGGCGCTTATTCCGAAGCAGCACGGCGCTTGGGCCATGCTGCTGATTCCGTTTTGCCTCGGTATGGTGAAGGGAGGAGCGGTTCTTTGGCATATCCCCCTATTTTTGGGCTGGCTTTTTCTTTATTTGGCTGTTTATCCTGTTACGCTGGCATTAAAAAAGAAACAAATCAAACCCTATCAAAAGTGGATAATTTCTTACAGTTTTCCAGCCTGCAGCTTTTTGCTTGCCGCCGTCATCCATAAGCCGTCTTTTATCTGGCTTGCCTTTTCTTTGCTGCCGCTGTTTCTCATTCATGTGTATTATGCCCGGCAAAAAAATGAACGAGCGCTGCTGAATGATTTTGCGGGCGTCTTATTCTTTTGTACAGGCGGACTCGCCAGCTGCTGGCTGGGGACGGAGACTCTTGACGGCTGGGCATGGTTTATTTTCGCACAATCTGCTTTGTTTTTTATCGGAAGTTCATTTTATGTGAAGTCGGTGATCCGGGAGAAGAATAATAGAGTATTTGCTTACTGGTCGTGGGGCTATCACCTGATCCTCCCCTTACTTTCCGCAGCTCTCGGAGGTGGATGGGCCGTTCTCGCCTTTATCCCCAGCAGTTTGCGTGCATGGTTTTTTCATGGAAAGAAGTGGCCTGTTCAAACGATCGGCACTCTTGAAATCGTCAATGCGTGCTTCTTTTTCGCCATCATGTGTATTTGGCTGACAAGATAAAAACAAGGACATATTGCTGTCCTTGTTTCCTCTTAATCAATATTACAAATCTCTAACGGGCAATTTTCGCACTCAATCTCACACCGTAAATAGTCCCGCTGATGCAGTACTATCTTTCCGGAATCCTCTATTGAAATAACCCCTTGTTTGCGGAGATCCCCCAGCATGCGGTTGACGCTCTCTCTTGCAGCTGCGCAAAATTTTGCCAAATCCTGGTTTGTCAGGGCAATGTTAATGAGAATGCCGTCACTCCGGTTCACCCCATAGCTGTTTGACAAGCGGATAAGGGTGGAGTAGAGCGCCCCTTTTTTGCCATGAAGAAGAAGGTCTCTGATTTTGGATTGAATTTTGCGCAAATGGGTGCTCATCCATTTCATAAATTCAAATGTCAAAGCACCGTTGTGGATAAGTTCCTTTTCAAGTCTGCTCTTATTGATGACGAGCACTTCGCCATCCTCCAGCACTTTTGCACTGAGCATATATCTCGGTTCTTCTGTGAAAAGTGTTAATTCACCGACAATATCATTTTTTTGGCAGATTCTAAGCGTCAGGTCTTTGCCGTCAGCCGTCAGCTTCCCGATTTCAATGAGTCCTGACTGAATCAGATAAAGCTCTTCTGCATCCATTCCTTCTCGAAACAGGTATGTGTGTTTTTCGATTTTTCTTTTTGTGCTGATGGATTCCAGCAATTGATGAAGATCACTGGAAATAAGATCCTTATCAGATGTTCGAACAGAGAGAAAGTTCATGAGCTCACCTCGAAGAAAAGTCACGTTGTGTATCTATTGTAACGTGAAATCATTTGCGCTTTTCAGAAAAAACTTACAATCTCGTGAATTCCCCAATCGCCGGCAGCCCGTCAGTTTACGCTGTGCCGGCTTCTCTCTGTGTGTGTTTTCATTCTTTCCTGCCAATACATCCATATGACAATGACAAAGCTTGCTAACGCGACTTCCGAAAGCGCCATAAATCCGATGGCGTATTGTCCCGTCGCCTGAAATACACTCGCCAGGATCAGCGGAGGGAAAAAGCCGCCTAATCCGCCCATGGCAGACACAACTCCGTTGGCGATTCCCGCCTGCTTAGAAAAATAGAAAGGAACCAGTTTAAAAACCGTCCCGTTTCCAATCCCGGAGCACACCGCAACCGTTAACGCCCCAAAGGCGTAAATGCCGATCGTCGGCGAAAACGACAGGATGACGCCCGATAATGTCAAGCCGGCAAAGACAAACATCAGGATGCGGAGCGGACTCACTTTATCAGCCAGCCACCCGCCCGCCGGCCTGAGCAGCGTGGATACAGCAATAAAACCTGCCGTCCGCAGCCCGGCATCCGCAGGACTCAGATCAAACTGCTCAACAAGAAAGTTTGGCAGATAGATTGTAAAAGCGACAAAGGCGCCAAACGTAATAAAATAAAAGAGACTCAGAAACCACAGCACATGATTTCGGTAAACGGCTTTGATTTGAGTCTTTACGGACACCTTCACTTTCTTCTCATGCCGGTCACCGAAGAAAAAGTGCAGCAAAGCAAATAAAGCCAGCAGAACCATATACATTTGCACCGTACTTTTCCACCCCGCCGCTTGAGCAATCACGGGAGCTGCAAATGTAGTGATCGCGGTTCCGATATTCCCGGCACCGTAAATACCGTTTACAACGCCATGTTTTTCTTTAGGATAGTACTTCGGAAGAGATGTAACCCCAATGGAAAAAACGGCTCCCCCAATCCCTAAGAAAAAACCGCCCGCGATTAAATCAAACAGGGAATCTGCAATACTGATCCAAAATACAGGGAATAAAAGCAATATAAAGCTAATCATAAAAATGATCCGCGCGCCAAACCTGTTGGTCAAATACCCCAGCGGAATGCGGAGAAGCGATCCTAATATAACGGGTATGGCCGTTACCAGGGAGATTTCGCCTTTGCTCAAATGAATATCTAATGTGATTTGGGAAATAAGTGACGAAATCAGCACCCAAACCATAAACCCTGCCACCAAGCTTAATGACTGCAGCGATAATTGAAAGTGTTGACGGTTAATCATTCGGCTTGCCCCTTTCACTGATTCAATAATCAGCCTTATCATACAAAAACTCGGCGAAGAAGATTGTGAACTATATCACACGATTTTTTAACAAAAAAGGACAAAGCCCTCAGGCTTTGTCCTTTCAGCTTGATTACATTTTTTCAGGAGCCGATACGCCGATCAATTGAAGCGCGTTGTTCAGCGTGATTTGCGTTGCTTTCATTAAAGCTAAGCGCGCACGGCTTTTCTCTTCGTTTTCAGGATCGATGACTTTCTCCGCATTGTAGAAGCTGTGCAGAGCTGAAGCCAAGTCATAAATATAATTCGTCACACGGTGCGGAATTCGTTTTTCCGCCGCTTCCGCCACTGCCTCCGGGAAACCGCCGATTGTTTTCAGCAGATCATATTCTTTTTCTGATTGAATAGGGCTGAAATCAAGATCTGCCGCCGGCTTAAGTCCTTGCTCTTCCCCTTGGCGAAGCATGCTGCAAATGCGGGCATGTGCGTATTGCGCATAATACACAGGGTTTTCGTTAGATGTTGATACAGCAAGATCCAAGTCAAAATCCATATGCGTATCAGCGCTGCGCATCGCGAAGAAATAACGCACGGCATCAAGGCCGACTTCGTCAATCAGGTCGCGCATCGTTACCGCTTTCCCCGTTCGTTTGCTCATTTTCATTTTCTCGCCGTTTTTGTAAAGGTGCACGAGCTGAATGATTTCTACTTCCAACGTTCCTTTTTCATAGCCAAGCGCTTCGATTGCCGCTTTCATACGCGGGATGTAGCCGTGGTGGTCGGCGCCCCATACGTTGACCAGCTTATCAAAGCCGCGGTCAAGCTTGTCCTTATGGTACGCGATATCAGGAAGCAGGTATGTGTATGTGCCGTCCTTTTTGATCAGTACGCGGTCTTTGTCATCTCCGAACGTTGTGGAACGGAACCAAGTCGCACCGTCTTCCTCATAGACATGGCCTTTCTCACGCAGCGCGTCCAGCGCCTTATCGATTTTTCCGTTTTGGTACAGTGATGTTTCAGAATACCACACGTCAAACGGCACGCGGAAGTTTTCCAAGTCTACGCGAAGCTTCTCCAGCTCGTATTTCAAACCGTACTCACGGAAAAATGCGAGGCGTTCGCTTTCTTCTTCGTTGACGAAACGGTCGCCATATTCCTCAGCGAGACGCTTTCCGATTGAAATGATATCCTCACCGCGGTAGCCGTCCTCCGGCATCGGTTTTTCCAGTCCAAGCGCTTCAAAGTAACGGACTTCTACAGAAAGCGCCAGGTTGTTAATCTGGTTTCCAGCATCGTTAATGTAGTATTCGCGGCTCACATCGTAACCCGCTTTTGCAAGCACATTGCACAAGGAATCGCCGACAGCCGCACCGCGCGCGTGGCCTAAGTGAAGGTCCCCCGTCGGATTTGCAGATACAAATTCCACTTGAACGCGTTCGCCGTTTCCGATGTTTGTTTCTCCATACGCGTCTCCCGCTTCCAATACAGACGGGATCAGCTTCGTTAAATATTGATTGTTCATATAGAAATTGATAAAACCAGGACCGGCGATATCAAGCTTTTCAATAGAAGCCTTTCCTTTATCAAAAGTAGCGACAATTTCCTCAGCGATTTGGCGCGGCGCTTTTTTAGCGATTCTCGCGAGCTGCATCGCCATATTTGTTGAATAATCGCCGTGTGTTTTATCCTTCGGTGTTTCTAAAATGACATTTGGAATCTGGCTTTCATCAGCCAGCCCCGCTTTCAGAACGGCTGCTTTGATTTCTTCTTTCAGCACGTCCTTCATCTGTTCCGCAATGTTCATGCGTGAGTTCCTCCCTCATACGTGATCGTCATATTATGTAAATGCTGCTGCTCGTCTCCGACATGCATATCATATGCGATACTGATACGGCCTTGTTCTTCGCCGAGATCAGATTGAATCGATTTTGTGCTCGTTTTCAGCTCAAGCTCACCAAATGACATTTTATATTTGGCGATTGTGGAAGCTCCAGTTACGAAACGCTGGTTCATTTTGACAGCGCCTGATCTCATGACAAGCACTTCGCCTTCGCTTACTTTTACAATCGTTTTCACTTTGCCTAAGTCGTGTTCTTCATAATAAGATAGATACACTTTATTCTGTTTCACATAGTAAAATCCGGCGGTGCGGAATTCGATCACTTCTTCGTTTCCGTCATCCTCGATCACAGATTTCACATGGATTGTTATCGGTGTCTCTTGCTTCATTCTGACACGTCCTTTTCATCTTTCCACTTTGACTTGAATAGTATAATCATTCGGTTTGTAAACTTCAACTGCTTCTATCTTACCATCATTGCTCATCAGATTTGAAGATAAACCTCAGAAAAAGCAATTCCTTTATAGAAGAGAAAATCATACCACTGATTACCTTTAGGAAATATTACATTTTTCCGAATTCTACCGTTTGTAATTCACATTTTCTTCAAAATATATGTATTGAAATGGTAATTTGATAGTTTTAATATAAAAGTACATCAAAGATCTGCTAGAAAAACAAAAAAGGGAGGATTCAATTATGAAAAAAGCTGTCATTGTAGAAAACAAAGGTTGCGCGACATGTTCAATCGGAGCCGCTTGTTTAGTGGACGGACCTATCCCTGATTTTGAAATTGCCGGTGCAACAGGTCTATTCGGTCTCTGGGGATAAGGTTCTCCGGAAAAGGGCATAGTAAATTACTATGCCCTTTTTAACTAAAATACAAATTTTAACTAAAATCTACATCTTGGTTATACATACACAGTGATTTTTATATTTGAATCATATGTATAGGGGATGGTATTTTGTTTATAGAGCAGATGTTTCCATTTATTAATGAAAGTGTAAGAGTCCACCAGTTGCCTGAGGGCGGCGTGCTGGAAATTGACTACTTGCGTGATAACGTCTCGATCTCTGATTTTGAATACTTAGATCTCAACAAAACGGCTTACGAGCTTTGTATGCTGATGGACGGTCAAAGAACGGCTGAACAGATTTTAGAAGAGCAATGCGCAAAGTATGATGAGTCGCCGGAAGACCATAAGGACTGGTACTATGACATGCTCAGCATGCTTTTGAACAAGCAGGTCATTCAGCTTGAAAACCGGCCCCGCTTTCACAAAATCGCCACCAGCGGAAGCAATGAATTTCCGATGCCGCTGCATGCCACCTTTGAGCTGACGCACCGCTGCAATTTAAAGTGCGCCCACTGCTATTTAGAAAGCTCGCCGGAAGCGCTCGGCACCGTATCCATTGATCAATTTAAGAAAACGGCTGATATGCTGTATGATAACGGCGTTTTAACGTGTGAAATCACAGGCGGCGAAATTTTCGTCCATCCAAACGCCAATGAGATTCTTGAATATGTGTTAAAGAAATTCAAAAAAGTCGCCGTCTTAACCAACGGAACGCTGATGCGAAAAGAAAGCTTGGAAATGTTAAAAGCCTATAAGCAAAAAATCATCGTCGGCATATCACTGGATAGCGTACAGTCCGAAGTGCATGATTCATTTAGAGGGAGAAAAGGCTCTTTTGCCCAAACCTGTAAAACGATAAAATTGTTGAGTGATCATGGTATTTTTGTCAGAGTCGCCATGTCGGTTTTCGAAAAAAACATGTGGGAAATCCACGATATGGCCCAAAAGGTGCGCGATCTCGGGGCGAAAGCGTTCTCTTACAATTGGGTTGATGATTTCGGAAGAGGCAGAGATATTGTCCATCCGACGAAAGATGCCGAACAGCACCGCAAATTTATGGAGTACGAGCAAAATGTCATTGATGAATTTAAAGATTTGATCCCGATCATTCCGTATGAAAGAAAACGTGCGGCGAACTGCGGCGCCGGCTGGAAATCTATTGTGATCAGCCCGTTCGGAGAAGTACGCCCGTGCGCACTCTTCCCGAAGGAATTTTCATTGGGAAATATATTTCATGATTCATATGAAAGCATTTTTGACTCCCCTCTTGTCCATAAATTGTGGAAAGCGCAGGCGCCGCGGTTCAGCGAGCATTGCATGAAAGACAAATGCCCGTTCAGCGGCTATTGCGGAGGCTGTTACTTAAAAGGGCTGAACTCCAACAAATACCACAGAAAAAACATCTGCTCCTGGGCGAAAAATGAACAATTAGAAGATGTGGTCCAGCTTATTTAGGAGGGAAACAATTTGTCACCAGCACAAAGAAAAATGTTACTGTATATCCTTTCATTTATTTTTGTCATCGGCGCGGTCGTCTACTTCGTAAAAAGCGATTATTTGTTTACGCTGATTTCTATCGCCATCGCCATTATTTTCGGTATGCGCGCGCGGAAGGCTGACTCGCGATGAGCATTTTGGATATACACGATGTATCCGTGTGGTATGAGCAAGACAACGTCATCTTAGAAAACGTAGATTTACATTTAGAAAAAGGCGCCGTTTACGGACTGCTTGGGGTAAACGGCGCCGGAAAAACAACGCTGATCAATACGCTGACAGGGGTAAACCGCAATTTCAGCGGGCACTTTACGCTGTGCGGCATTGAAGCGGACGCCGGCATGCCGCAGAAAACATCAGATGAGCTGAAGATCCGCCGCTACTTTGCTGCCGATTATCCGCTTCTATTTACAGAAATTACGGCGAAGGACTATGTTTCTTTCGTTCATTCTTTGTATCATAAAGATTTCTCAGAGCAGCAATTTAACAGTTTGGCAGAGGAATTTCACTTTTCCCAATACACAAACCGGAGAATTTCCGAGCTGTCCCTCGGCAACAGGCAAAAGGTTGTGTTGATGACCGGGCTATTGCTCGGGGCTCCCCTGTTTATTTTGGATGAGCCGCTTGTCGGCTTGGATGTGGAGTCAATAGAAGTTTTTTATCAGAAAATGCAGGAGTATTGCAAGGCAGGCGGAACGATTTTGTTTTCTTCCCATTTGCTCGATGTGGTGCAGAGATTTTGTGATTATGCGGCCATCCTTCATCACAAACAGATCCGGAAGGTCATTCCGATTGGAGAGGAGACTGATCTTCGGCGTGAATTTTTTGAGGTGATCGGCCATGAATAACCTGTTTCCGATTCTGTCATTGCTGTTCAAACAGCTTTACGGCCGCCAAGGAAAAAAAGACGCCATTCGCATCACCGCAGGGCTTGCCGTTCTGGCCTTGTTTGAAATCGGGCTGATCCGCCAGGCAGGCATTGATAAATCAACCTTAGGAAAAACATACATCACGCTCGCGCTTCTGTTTATGAATGCGTACATGGTGTTTCTCTCTGTTACATCCCAATGGAAGGAATCTTACATGAAGCTGAGCTGTCTATTGCCGATCTCTTCCCGGAGCTTCTGGCTCGCTCAGAGTGTGGTTTTGTTTGTTGATACTTGCTTGAGAAGGACGCTCTTCTTTTTCATATTACCGCTGTTCTTATTCGGAAACGGAACGCTGTCAGGAGCACAAACCCTGTATTGGCTCGGCAGATTTTCGTTTTTTACTGTCTATTCGATTATTTTCGGCGTTTTGTTAAGCAATCTTTTCGTCAAAAAAAGGAGAACGGCACTCCTGCTGCATGCGGCGGCATTTACCTGCGTGTGCTTCAGTGCGGCTTTGATGCCTGCCGTAACAATCCCGCTATGTGCGATTCATATGCTCTGGGCTATTGTGATTGACTTCCCTTCATTTTTGCAGGCGCCTCAGCAGCAGAGCAAAATGCATTCTTTTATGCGGACATCAGAATTTTCATTTTATAAAAGAGAATGGAACCGGTTTATTTCCTCCAAAGCGATGCTGTTAAATTATATCGTGATGGGAGCATTCAGCGGCTTCTTTTCGTTTCAGATGATGAACACCGGCATTGCCGATCAGCATGTCGTCTATATCGTAATTAGCGCTCTCCTGCTGATTTGCTCACCGATTGCTTTATTGTATTCTCTTGAAAAAAATGACCGGATGCTGCTGATCACACTTCCGATTAAACGCAGAACGATGCTTTGGGCGAAATATCGCTTTTATTCCGGTTTATTGGCCGGCGGGTTTATTTTGATTGCCATGATAATGGGCTTGATCAGCGGCCGACCGATTTCACTTTTGACTTTTTTGCAGTGTATGGAATTGCTGCTGGCAGGGGCTTATATTCGGTTAATTTCAGATGAAAAAAAGCCGTCCTTCAGCTGGCAGACGGAGCAGCAGCTCTGGAGCGGTTTCTCTAAATACCGTTCCTATGTATTTTGTATTCCTCTTTTTTTAGCTACTTTAACAGGCACTGTTATTTCCTTGGCAGTCATTCCGATTGCCGGGCTGATCATTGTCTATTTACTGCAAAAACAGGATGGTGGTTTCTTTGATACAAGCGGAAAAAGAGAACGGCTTGGAAGTTAACCTGCTGACGACTGATCAATTTTCAACCATCTCGATTGCCGCGAGCTTTCTGAAGCCGATCGAAAGCGCGGCGGAACCTGAAGAAGAAACGATCTATTTTTATGGCGCGGCTGCACACCAGAAGCAAAACATCATCGACACTTTCGGCTATGCCGCCGGCCGCCGCTTCATGTATTCAGCAAATCTCTTTTTTGACCGGCAGCTGAAAACGTACGGGACCCGCATGATTCATCCGTTATATGCTGAGGGATTTCATACAGATGCCGTTCTGAACACCTTTGTTAACATGTCCTCCTTTCCGGCTTCTCTTTCTGCCAGCGCAGCGGAAAAGGCAAAAGCTGAACTGCTGCTGAAAATGGAAAAGACATTCGCTGACCCGTTCTCCTATTCAGCAGCCCGTCTGGCGGAGGAAGCCTTTGGAAACCCGATGTACGGCACTGCCATGTTTGGCCGGAAAGACAAGCTTATGGCTGTGCATCCTAAACGTTTTCTGGATGCGTCGGAATTTATCGCTGATTTATTTTCTCAGCAGAAACAGCTGAACATATTAGGAAACATACAATCCTGTGATGTTCAGAGTCATGCCCCACAGGCGTCCGCCATGTCTGCTGTAAGAAAACCTGTGAATCAGCATATTTTCGAAACAGAGACACGCAGCACAGCAGGTCCGTCCGTTATGACACTTGGCTTTGACTGCGGGGACATGAAAGATGTCCGCGATTATTTAGCCATCCAGCTGATAGACGGATTGCTCGGCAAGTACGGCCATTCCGCTTTATTTCGGCATTTTCGCGAAAAAGATCTGGCCGTTTATCATGTGATCACCCGCTATGACATTATGAGCAATATGCTGCTTGTTTCCGTATGCACTGACCAGCTTCATGAAAACGAGATTCCTCCAAGAGTTTTGGAAGCTGTATCGCGCTTCCACGCGGATGAACCGGAATTAAAAAAGGCACAACAATTTTTAATCAATGAAATCCTGCTGCAATTTGATTCTCCTGAAGGACTCTTAGCCTATATGGGAATTCTGCGCCGTTTCTCTTGCAAAAAAGAAGACTTGCTGGACAGCATCTCAGCGGTCACGTGCCGCGATTTGCTGCAATTCATCAAAAATCTTACATATATCGGAGCTCATGTAGTAAGGGGATGAGAGATATGGAAAAGGAAGCCTTTTTTCAACAGCTGGATGAACGAACCGATATCAGATACACAGACAAGGGAATGAAAATATTCAGGTTACAGTTTCCCCGCGCCCATTTAAGATTGTGCAATGTCAAAACCGGCTTTGGAAGCCGGGATATCCGTTTACAGTCAGAAACCGGCGGCCGGATGCTGCCATATGGCACAGCGCACTTTTTAGAACATCTCCTCTTTTGGCATAACGGCCGGAACCTGTATAGTGATTTTTTTGAACACGGCGCGCTGTTAAATGCGTTTACCACTTACACTGATACAAATTTCATGTTTACCTCATTGCCGGATCGGCTCAGACAAACCATTCCAATCCTGCTTGACGCTTTATGGAACCACTCGTTTGACGAGCAGATCATTGCTCAGGAAAAAGCCGTGATTACAAGTGAAATCGAAACGGCGCTTCTCAACCACCGGCTTCATTACCATTATCAGCTGATCCAGATGCTATCTCCTGCCTCACCAGCCGCAGTCTTCCCCGCAGGCAGAAAAAAAGACATTGAGGCTCTGACGATCTGTGATCTGCAGGAAGCCTATGCTGCCGCCTACCAGCCCCATCGGATGACGCTGTTTCTGATTGGCGGCCCAGAAGATGCGGAAAGTCTTTTGCCTTCTCAGCTCAGGCTGGAAAAGCGTTCTGGCAGCCGCTCTGACAGAAAGATCGTCCCTGCGTGCCCTCCCCTCTCACCAAAAGAGGTAAAGGGTGATCTGGAGCGGCCGGAAGACACTTGGACCGGAATACAAATCGGGGCGCTCCCAGGAGAAAACGGACTTTTGACCTTGAAGCTGTACTGGGACATTGCCTCTCGCATCCTGTTTCACATGGATTCGCCGTTTTTTCAAGAGATCCGGCAAACGTACCGCTTGAATATCCAAAGCCTATCAGCGGATGTTCACTTATCAGAGGATGGCGGCTTTTTGATCCTTCACAGTAAAGGGGCGCATTCTTCCGCATACATCGATGCGGCATCTTACTATATCACGCAGCAGAAAAACCGTACCGAAGCCTGGCTTGAGTACGGCAAGGATTCTTTAGTCAACGCGATCATCTATGACAGTGATTACGCGCGTAAATGCTTTGAATGGGCGGCAGAGTGTGAACAGTACGATTGCTCGTTTCTCGGCCTTTACCGCACCATTCAGCAGATGAATTCTCATGATTTCTTGGCTCTCATTGAAGCAATGGTTTCTTCTCACAAAGCAGTCATTCATGTACCCCAGAAAGAAGTGATGAGACAATGAAAAAAAGCACTGTCTTTACTTTATTATTGCTGCTTGCGGCCATGGCGGCTTATTCCTTCGGCTGGTTTCACTCAGGTGCCGAAGCCGCGGGCCAATATGTACAGCTGATCAAAAATGACGCTGCCCGCCTTGGGCTGTTGGCTTGTGCAGCTTCCGTACTGATGCTGCCCGCCTTTTTGTATCTTCACTACGTGACGCAATCTGTCAAAAACATGACAGCAGCTTTTCAGAAACTCACACAGTCTCATCAAAGCTGCTGTGACTTTCAGCATCGCAAGCTGTGCAGCCGTTATGCCGACGATGTAAAATCGCTGCGCGACAGCTATAAGGGCATCCGCCAATCATATGTGATGGCTGCTGTATTGTATCAGGTTATCGTTTTCGGCTGCATGTTTGAAATCGTCAAGGCCGTTCCCTTCAGCTTTCACACTGCCCCTGCCGTTACAATGGGGCTTGCGGTGTTACTGATTTTGTATTTATTGTTTTATATGCGAACGTACTTGCTGCAGCTTTTTCAGCATGGAAACCTGTTCAGAAAAGTGCTGGTGGGAGTGCTGACAGGAGCCGGGATTTGGTGGATGCTCAGTTTTACTATAAGTGAACTGGTGTTTCTGATCATCTTAGCTGCCATCCAGCAGATCGGATCTTTTGTTTATAAACGATTCTCTTACCGCAGCCCTACTTCTCTCGATCTATAAAAACATCTACATTGCAATCGCGGACGGACCGGCGCCAATCGGAATGACCGTCACGGCTGACTCATCACTCGTGCGGTACACGGTCACTCATTGTCGCCGGGCTTTGTCGGATGTTACTGTTAGGTCATAGACATTAGGAAGAGACACGTTTGCAATGATCCTTTGTGCAGCAGTATTAACGACATATACATTGTTAATGAGAAACGGTTCACTATAAGGCTCTAGAAAATAAGCCCTAGTACTATCCAAGAAAATACAATTGTCCTCAAAGTTTCAAATAGACGGTCAAAGTCACCTCCCCTGCTCAAGGGTGACAAACTGATCTCTGTTACACCCTTCGGCCCCAGTTCACCATTCATTACGTCTGTACTCCATGTAACCGCAGCGACTGCTTCCGCAGGATCAACGACAAACCCCTCCGGAACTTCAATCGGCACTTGAAATAGCACTTCACTGCTGGCATCTTCATCATAAAAACAGAAACAATTTTCCTGTAAAACAGAAAAATCATTCTTTTTCATGATTTCACATCTCTTTTTAGAAATGCATAGTTGATTAAATCGCAATGTCACTCGGTGAAACGCCAAGCGATATGACAGTTTCCACAGAATAATCATCCGTGTTGTAAACAGTGATGCTTTGCTCTATAAAATTTGTTGCATACAGAAATTCGCCATTCGGGGTAAACGCAAAGTCTCTTGCCGATTGCGGAAGATTTCCTATTACGCCTGCACCACTTGGGCTGACGGAATATAGATTGTAAGTGAAACCATCAAACAAATACACCCCTGATCCGCTCTTAAACATTCGATATTCACCTTCATACTCCAGCTCTTGGGTGCTGCTGATCGTAAATGTATTTAAATCAATCACCGTCAAATAATTGAAAAAGAATTCTTGTTCTAATACATAAAGGTAACGTTCCGGCCAACCCGTTTCTAGGGCATTTACGATAAGATCCCGCTCAATGATTCCTGTCACTTCACCTGTGTTTAAGTCCAATCTTTGCACTGAACCGAAACCAAGCAGATACGCGAACAATCCATTTGGATCAATTGCAACATCAAAGCCTTCAAAAGGAATAGACCTTTCAATAGTTAAGGTATCAATCCCTATCACATCTATGGCACCACCGGCGACAACATAAAAAAATTCGTGTCCAGGTATAAAAGATATGGATTCCGGCGGCTGATCCAGCAAAATAGAAGCTGTAACACTCAATGTGTCTTGATTGATGACAGAAATGACACGATCATAGTAATGCAAAACAAACACAGAGGTGTTATCTGGCGTCTTTTCTACCCTTGTAGGTTGGTATGGAAGAGAAATCGTCGTCACAACAGTATGAGTGTTTGTATCAACCACAGAAACCGACTGATCATCTGGATTCGCTGTAAACGCATAAACAGGCTCCGGCTCAGGCTCCGGGGCGAGCACAATCGTTCCCGTCACCGATAAAGGACTGCCGTAAAATGGCGGGACGACAACAAGGTTCTCGATCGTAATGTCACTGACATCCGGACAATCATCCGGTTCATCAGAATAATAGACAACTTGATCGATCTCTGCATTGTGAATGACAGAAACAGCCCCCTCCCCTTGTCCATATTGGTTTCGCACAGGTGAGACACTGACAAGAAGCGTAACGGTTCCCTGCAGGCGGACTGCAAATTGAACACCGATTTCATCAGGCTCAGGCCCCGTCTCAATTAAGCAACGTTCACTGACACAAGAAAGGCTGTCTGCATTCCACGTGACGTTTGCAACAGCTTCAGCCGGATCAACGACAAACCCCTCAGGCAATTCAATCGGCGCTTGAAACATGGCTTCACGACTGGTTTCTTCCTCACAAAAACATAAACAATCTTGTGCAGCTTCTGCTTTTTCTTTAAAGGAAAGCTTGTTTTTCCTCATTTCATCACTTCCTTTTCAGACATACACTGCTCACGCAGATACAACAGAATATGGAAGGTGAATGTGTTTGCTTGTACAAACAGCCGAGGGTAAAAGCTGTTTTTGAAGAAATTCCGGCCACCATGCGGTGTAACGAAAGAAAAGATTGCGGTTTTTTTGCGCTTCTCACAAGAATGATGATGATAAAATATGACATATATAGAATAATGAAGGGAGGGATTTTCAAACGTGACAAGTGTCATATCTTCTTCTTCCGTTGGAGAAAAGATTAATGAATGGTATATGTACATACGCCGATTCAGCATACCGGATGCGGAATATTTACGAAGAGAAATCAAACAAGAGCTGGATCAAATGGAAGAAGACCAGGATCTTCATTTGTATTATTCACTGATGGAATTCCGGCACAACCTGATGCTTGAGTATCTTGAACCGTTAGAAAACATGCGGATAGAGGAACAGCCGCGACTGTCCGATTTGCTGCTTGAAATCGATAAAAAACAGGCTCGTTTAACCGGACTGCTTGAATACTACTTTAATTTCTTCAGAGGTATGTACGAACTGGACCGCCGGGAATATATATTAGCCATTCAATTTTTTAAAAAAGCAGAGAGCAAACTGACTTTTGTGAAAGATAAAATTGATAAAGCTGAGTTCTTTTTCAAAATGTCAGAAGTTTATTACTATATGAAGCAAACTTATGTGTCCATGGACTATGCACGTCAAGCCTTTGAAATATACAATGAACAAACTACATATGATATCAGAATGATTCAATGCCAGTCCCTGTTTGGAGCTAACTTTTTGGATCTGAAACAGTATGATAAAGCAATTGCTCATTTCCAAAAAGCTTATACACTTGCTGAGGCGGCGCAGCAGCCGCAGCTAATGGGAAGGACGCTTTATAATATTGCACTTTGCAAGCAAAACCAACACAGTCTTGAATCAGCGATAGAGTATGTAAAAAAATCTATTCATGTATTTGAAGAATCGAAAATGCTTCCTTCACTGCCACAAGCTTTTTTCCTAATTACACAAATTTATTTTAAATTAGGTAAGATTGATAACGCTTGTGAATATCATAAAAAAGGAAGAGAATATTCAATAGCTGCCGGAGACACTGTGTACGTAATGGAGTTTGAATTTTTGGAATCTTTATACTTGTCTGGACCTGATGAAGAAGCAATAGAAAAATGTTTTGTTTTCCTTGAAAGTAAAATGATGTATGCTGATATTGAAGACTTTGCACTCGATGTTGCTAAGTATTATCATCAGCAGGAAAATTACAAAAAAGCATCTACTTATTTTTTAAAGGTTGAAGAAGCAAGACAGCACATTCAAGGGGGGGTGAATTTATATGAAATGGAAGTATAAATTATTACTCGCTTGTTTAGCTGTGAGTGCTGTGTTTGTCACAGTAGAAGTATCAAATTCATCTACAGAGCATTTTGATGTTGCACAACGTGCTATGATCTAAGACCGCCTTTATCGGCGGTTTTTTTCGTCCCCTCTTTCCACCTTGTATAAGATGTTTGCAAATCATGGGAATAAAAAACATCCAGACAAAGTCTGGATGTTTCTCTTATTTCACAAACCCAAGCAGCATTTCACGAATGATTTTGCTGGCTGTGTTTGCCGTTTGCTCTGAGTGATCGTAAATCGGAGCTACTTCCACTAAATCTGCGCCCTTCACGTTTACTTCTGAGCGCGCGATTTCATGCACGGATGCAAGCAGTTCTTTAGACGTGATGCCGCCTGCGTCAACGGTTCCTGTACCCGGTGCGTGAGCAGGGTCTAATACGTCAATGTCGATTGTGACATATACCGGACGGCCTGCCAGCTTCGGAAGAACCTCTTTCAGCGGCTCAAGCACTTCAAACTTAGAGATGTGCATGCCGTTTTCCTTTGCCCATTCGAACTCTTCTTTCATACCGGAACGGATTCCGAATGAATACACATTTTCCGGGCCGATTAATTCCGCCGCTTTACGGATCGGCGTTGAGTGAGAAAGCGGTTCTCCCTCATAGTCGACGCGAAGATCCGTATGTGCATCAAAATGAATAATCGCCAGGTCAGGAAATTTCTTGTACATTGCTTTCATGACAGGCCATGACACGAGATGCTCCCCGCCCATACCCATCGGGAATTTTCCTTTTTCTAAAATGCTGTCTACATATTCTTCAATCATATCAAGACTTTTTTGCGGGTTGCCGAATGGCAGCGGAATGTCACCGGCGTCAAAGAAGTTCAGGTCCGCCAGATCACGGTCCAGATACGGGCTGTATTCTTCAAGGCCGATTGACACCTCGCGGATTCTTCCCGGGCCAAAGCGTGATCCCGGACGATAGCTCACCGTCCAGTCCATCGGCATGCCGTAAAGGATGGCGTCCGCCTCTTCCCACTCTGGACGGCTCGCGATAAATACTTTTCCTGAATAAGCTTCATCAAATCTCATCTATAAAACCCTCGCTTTCCTTTAAAAAAGCGCAAGATTCGCTCCTGCGCCATACATTCTTTATTTAATCAGGTCACTCACAAATTTCGGCAGAACAAACGCCGCTTTATGAATATCTTTTGTGTAATATTTCGTGTCAATATCAAAGAAACGGCTGTCTTCCACTGCAAGCGGATCATATGTTTTCGAACCGATTGTAAATGTCCACAAACCGCTTGGGTATGTCGGAATGTTCGCCGTATACAGCTTCGTAATCGGGAAGATTTCCTTCACGTCACGCTGTACATTTGTGATCAATTCCGGTGTGAACCATGGGTTGTCCGTCTGCGCGACAAAAATGCCGTCTTCTTTCAGCGCCTTCGCGATTCCGGCATAGAACCCTTTTGTAAACAGGTTTACCGCAGGTCCGACTGGTTCAGTTGAATCTACCATAATGACGTCGTATTGATTTTCAGATTTCGCAATGTGCATAAATCCGTCATCCACCTGCACGTCAACACGCGGATCGTCAAGTTTTCCCGCAATAGAAGGAAGAAACTTTTTAGAGTATTCGATAACCTTGCCGTCAATATCAACAAGTGTCGCTTTTTTCACGCTCGGGTGCTTCAGAATTTCTCTGATGACGCCGCCGTCACCGCCGCCGACTACAAGCACATGCTCCGGATTCGGGTGCGTAAACAATGGCACATGCGCCACCATTTCGTGATAAACGAATTCGTCTTTTTCAGATGTCATCACCATGCCGTCCAAAAACAGCATGTTGCCGAACTCTTCTGTTTCCACCATTTCTAAATGCTGAAACTCAGTTTGTTCTGTATGTAATGTTTTATTAACCTTCAATGTAATGCCAAAGTTTTTCGTCTGCTTCTCTGTGTACCAAAGTTCGCTCAATTGTCATCTCCCTTTCAAGGCTGTATTCATTTATTGTAAGCGTCTTTTCAGCTTTTATTCCCGGTTGAAATCGCATTTTCACCTAAGGAAAAAGTATAGAGGATGGCGGGAAAAAAGTAAAGATGCGTCCTGTCACGCGATGTTTAAAAACAATCTTTTTTTCTCATAATAGTAGAAACATAAAAAAAGGGGGAACCATTGTGGATGCAATGACAAATAAACGGCTGAGACTGACGCTCAAAACCGTTCGCGCCTTTATCTTTCTTGGGGCTTTCGCGTGCTTAGCGGCAGCTGCTGTGTTTATGACTGTCATTTTGATAGCCAAATACCAGGGCGCTCCCTCGGTTCAAGTGCCGCAATCCACGATTTTGTTTGCGAGCGACGGCTCAAAACTCGGGGAGACGAACTATGGCGAAAAACGCTATTGGGTCCCCTTAAAAGACATGAATCCGACGATTGTAAAAGCGACGGTGGCGATTGAAGACCAGAACTTCTATGATCACCATGGCTTTGATTATAAACGCATGGCCGGTGCGGCGCTGGCCGACTTAAAAGCGCTGGCCAAGGTGCAGGGCGCAAGCACCATTACCCAGCAATATGCGAGAAACCTGTATCTTGAACACGACAAAACGTGGAAACGCAAATGGAATGAGGCATTCTATACCATTCGTCTGGAACAAAACTATTCTAAGGACGAGATATTAGAAGGCTATTTAAATACGATCTACTACGGCCACGGCGCCTATGGCATCGAAGCAGCGTCCCGCCTCTATTTCGGCAAGCATGCCAAAAACCTGACAGATGCGGAGGCGGCGCTTTTGGCCGGTATTCCGAAAGGCCCTTCCGGCTATTCGCCTTATGTCAATGAAACAAAGGCCAAGGATCGCCAAAAAACAATTGTGCGGATGATGGAAAAGCAGCGGATGATCAGCCGCAAAAAAGCGGACGAGCTGATCAAAGAGCCCCTTTCCTATCAGCCGTTGAATAAACACGCCATCAGCAGAAAAGCGCCTTATTTCTATGATAATGCGATGAGAGACCTGGAAAAAAAACTCGGCATGACGCGGGAGCAAATTGAAACGAGCGGGTTAAATGTGTATACAACCGTGAATAAACGGCTTCAGCGCATTGCCGAGGAGACCATTACCGAAACGGTTAACGCCGGTTCTGACATTCAAGTCGGATTTTCAGCCATTGATCCACGCACAGGAAACGTTCTCGCTCTTGTCGGCGGCAGGGATTATCAAAAAAGCCCGTTTGACCGGACGACACAGGCGAAACGCCAGCCCGCTTCGACAATCAAACCGTTACTTTATTATAAAGCGATTCAGAGCGGGTTTACGCCAGTGACACTGATGAAAAGCGAAGAAACCGAGTTTCAAATCGATGCAAAGGGAGAAACCTATTCTCCAAGCAACTATAACGGTTACTACGCAAACAAACCGATCACGCTTCTTCAGGCCCTGGCGCTGTCTGACAACATTTATGCTGTGAAAACCCATCTCTTTCTCGGAATGAACAAGCTCGTTCAGGCGGCAAAGGAATTTGGCATCACCGCGCAGCTCCAAGCGCTGCCATCCTTGGCCCTCGGCACGGAGCCGGTGCGCCCGATTGAGATGGTCAACGCCTATGCCATGCTGGCAAATGGCGGAAAGAAAATCGAACCGACCTTTATCACGAGGGTGACTGATGCGGCCGGACATGTACTGTACGAAAGCCCGAATCAGCAGAAACAAGTGCTGGATGAAAAAGCTGCCTTTGTGACCGCTAATATGATGACAGGCATGTTTGATACAGATTTAAACGGCTATACATCCGTGACAGGACGGACAATCGCGGATCGCCTGACTAGAACCTATGCGGGAAAATCAGGCACAACAAGCGCAGACAGCTGGATGATCGGCTTCAATCCGAAGCTGGCTGCGGGTGTATGGACGGGCTATGACAAAAATAGCACCATCGACTCAGTCGCAGAAAAAAACTATGCCAAAACCATTTGGGCGGAGTTTATGGAGGATGCGCTCAAAGGAGAACCAGAAACAGCCTTCAAACCGCCAAAAGGCGTGACCGGCGTCTATATCGATCCGGCAACAGGCTACTCCTCCGGCCCCGGCTGCGCAGCCAAGCATTACACGTATTTTGTGAAAGGCACAGAGCCAGCGAATGTGTGCTACGGCTCAGAGCCTGTCAAACAAACAAAAGACCAGCATCCAGTCAAGGAAAAGCACGCTTCCCCGAAAAAGTGGTGGGACAAATGGCTGGGACGGAATCATTAAAAAATAACCCGGCTGCCTGAATGCCGGGTTATTTAATATGGTTCTTCCATTATCCATGGGAGCAGCGTCACGCAGTCAAGCTGGAGAACGGGTTTCGGGAATCCTTCGGGGATAAAGTGGTCATATCTCGGCACTTCAAATGATATATACCAGTTACGGTCCGGATCCCATTCTTTTTTCCCTTCTACAATACGTCCGACCATAAAATAGCTGGCCACATAAAGATGACGGTCACCCTCCTGTCCAAATTCATTAATATCCGTACAAACAGACGGCTGAAGACCAAAATCCTCAAACATTTGCGCCTTCTCACGCGGCAGTGTTTTCATTACTTCCCGGTAATTTTCACAGAGAAGACACCCGCACATATCTTCAATATCTTTCGCATACTGCCTTCTCGTTTCCTCCACGTCCGCTTCAATGACCCAATCCTCATGGTTTGAAACATGATATCTCTCCTATCTGCCAAAAAAAATGAAAAACCCCGAGTCTTGGTTCGGCTCGGGATTTTCCATGTCCTATTTCTGTATCACCAGTTTACTCAATGTTCACAGAAAATAATTCAAATTTTCTAAAAGTTCACAGAAAGTTCACAAATTAATTTTCTTCTTGAAGCAGGCCTTTTTTCAATTCATCAGAAGAGCGTTCCCACAAGCCTTGGTCATGGTTTTTCAGAAATTCGCCAAGCACTTGCTTCGAGCTGTCATCCATTTTATCAATGATAATGTTCCGTTTCATCGATTTATCCATCAGATTCACATGCTCCGGGAGCGATTTGTAGCCTCTTCTGATGCTTCTGTCGACCGTCAGTTCACAGGCTGTTACCCCTGCGTAATAAGGGCCCTCTTCTCTTCTGTCAATCGTCACCCACACAAGCCAGTATGGTTTTCCGTTTGGAACATCTTCTTTATTAGGCAGAAATTTAATGCCTTTTTCAACGACGCTGCGGGCGTGCATCGCGCCGATATCAACGAACGCTTCTTTTTCCTCTACATCAACGAATACAGGTGAAATATTATCCAGGCTGAGTGCGCCTACGCCAAAGCCGCCGTGTCCGTCTGTCGGATCACTTTTGATAATATTAAACCCGATTGATTTTTTCTTTTTTTCTTCCATGAGTTCTACCTCCTACAAAAGCGGTTGAAATATCGCTGAAAACAGCTGTAAAATCCGATCTCTTCCGGCATTTAGCATTGGCCAAAGCACGTAGGATCCGAGCGGTGTCACAAACAGTACCAAAAAGACGATAAAGCCGTAGCTTTCCGCTTGCGTCATCTTGGCACGCGCCCCCGGCGGGACGAGATCTTCAATAATACGATAGCCGTCGAGCGGCGGCAGCGGCAGCAGATTAAATAAAAACAGAACGAGGTTCAGCTGTATCCAGATTGAAAAGAACTGGTCCAGTCCTGTACTGAATGCCGCAAGCAGTTCCATTCCGTAAGCATGCATCAACACTAACAAAGAGAAACCGATAAACGCAAGAATCAGGTTACTGATCGGCCCGGCAATGGATACGAGTACGCCGGCCAGACGAGGCTTCTTAAAGAAACGGCGATTGACGGGAACAGGACGAGCCCATCCAAAGCCGGCCACCAGGATCAAAATGGTTCCGAACGGATCAAGGTGTTTGATAGGATTAAGCGTCAGTCTTCCTTCTTTTTTCGCCGTATTGTCACCAAATTTATATGCGACATAGGCGTGAGCGAGTTCATGTATTGTAAACGAAACAATTAAGGTAATGACCAAATATGGCATTAGAGACAACGGGTAATATAAAAAACGGTCCAAGTGAGATGATCCCTCTTTCTAAAAATGCAAGAATTTACTTTATTCAGTATACTATAAGAAGCCTCTTTTCCTAAAGAGAGGAAACGATATAAAGGAGGATTCACACCTATGCCATACGTAACCGTCAAAATGCTTGAAGGCCGTACAGACGAGCAAAAACGCAATCTAGTTAAGAAAGTAACAGAAGCCGTGAAAGAAACGACCGGTGCCTCTGAAGAAAAAATTGTTGTCTTTATAGAAGAAATGAGAAAAGACCATTACGCGGTCGCAGGCAAACGCCTCAGCGATATGGAATAATCTGATATTAAGCCGGCGCTTCGCAAGCCGGCTTTTTCATCTCTATTTCGTCATTTTTTCAATAATAGCTAAAAACGCTGCCTTCTCTTCAGCAGTCAAACGTTCAAACATGCCGTCAATCAGCTGCTGGCGATTTTGAATCATCTGAAGAGCCGCTGCCTGCCCCGATTCAGAAAGCGTAATCCAAACGGTGCGGCGGTCATTGTTATTTCTGGATCTCTTAATAAACCCTTCCTGCTCTAAGTGATTCAGAGCGGTTGTGGTGGCAGACGGAGACAGCGTGACCTCTTTTAGAATGTCCTTTATGGTGCAGCTCCCGTGTCGATATATAATCCGCAGAATAAATCCTCTTACATTATTCACATGTTTCGGAACGGTGGCTTCATCTAATAGTTTCGTGCTTTTCAAATATTTTGTTAGTGCGTGATCCAGCAAATTTGCTTCCAGTTTGTCATGATCCATGTAGATTTCCCCATTTCGAGATGCATTCATAACATACGAACGATATGATTACTTATTATTTTACTGATACCAGATAGGGAAAGTCAAAAAAGCAAACAGCGAATTCGCAACTTTTCTCCTACATGCTTCGATTTTTCACCTGTTCGACAATATTCTCTTTAAATACCTGAAAAGGAACTTGTTCACTCTTCTGATGTCCGAATTGACGGACGTTTACCGCCTTTTCACTCACTTCCTGGTCCCCAAGCACCAGCATGTACGGGATTTTCTGCATCTGTGATTCTCTGATTTTGTAGCCAAGCTTTTCATTGCGTTCATCAATATTGGCTCTTATCCCGAGCCGCTGTAGCTCAGACTGCACCTTTTCGCAGTAGTCCAAATGAACGTGAGAAACCGGTATAATTTGGACCTGCACCGGCGCAAGCCAGACTGGAAAAGCTCCGCCAAAATGCTCGATCAGAATGCCGAAGAAACGGTCAATTGAGCCGAATACCGCTCTGTGAATGACGACGGGACGAACCTTTTCATTGTGCTCATTAATATATGTTAAATCAAATTTTTCCGGCATTTGAAAATCAAGCTGGATTGTGGCGCATTGGTGGCTCCGCTTCAGAGCGTCTTTAATATGAAAATCGATTTTCGCTCCGTAAAACGCTCCATCCCCTGCGTTTACTTCATAAGGAAGACCCAGATCCTCAAGGACGTGTTTCAAGGCGTTTTCAGACATTTCCCACACGCTGTCTTCACCTGATGAATCCTCCGGGCGAGTGGAAAGCTCAACCGTATACTCGAAACCGAATGTGCGGTATACCTCGTCAATCAGCCGAATGGCTTCTTTAATTTCACTCTCGATTTGATCCTCCCGAACAAAGATATGCGCGTCATCCTGGCAGAACGTCCGGACGCGGAGCATTCCGTTTAGAGCACCGCTGTATTCATGGCGGTGCACCTGGCCGAACTCCGCCATACGAATCGGCAGATCACGATAGGAGTACAGGCTGTTTTTAAAGATGAGCATATGGCCGGGACAGTTCATCGGCTTCATTGCAAATGCAGTCTGATCTACTTCCGAAAAATACATATTGTCGCGATAATGGTCCCAGTGCCCCGACTGCTCCCATAACCGCTGATTCATCATAAACGGCGTACGCACCTCGGCGTAGCCGGCATTTGTTTGCAGTTCACGCGAAAAGCGTTCCAGCTCATTGCGGACAATCTGCCCTTTTGGCAAATAAAACGGCATTCCCGGAGCTTCTTCCGAGAACATAAACAGCTCTAATTGTTTTCCCAGCTTGCGGTGATCCCGTTTCGCTGCTTCTTCCAGCACATGCAGATGCGCCTCGAGATCTTTTTTCTTTTGAAACGCAACACCGTACACCCGCTGAAGGACTTCATTTTGGCTGTCTCCTCGCCAATAAGCACCCGACACCCGTGTTAATTTGAACGCCTTGATCATTCCTGTTGAAGGAAGATGCGGCCCGCGGCACAGGTCAACAAATTCTCCCTGCTGATACAGCGTCATTTTCTCCCCGCGCGGAATGTCTTTCAAAATCTCCAGCTTAAACGGCTCGCCTTTTTCTGCAAAAAGCGCTTCAGCCTCCTCGTAAGAAACCTCTATTCGCTTGATATCCATATTTTCGTTTATAATATGCTTCATCTCTTTTTCGATGGCCTCTAAATCTCCGGAAGTCAGACTCCGATCAAGCTTCATATCATAATAAAATCCGTCTTCAATGACAGGCCCTATTCCCAAGGACGCTTGGCCGTACAGCCGTTTCACTGCCTGAGCCAGCACATGCGCTGATGTATGGCGAAGCACCTGCAAGCCTTCTGGAGAATCCAGTGTGATAATTGAAAGCTCAGCATCTTCCTCCAGCTTGAAGCTGACATCAACGAGCCGGCCATTAACCTGTCCCGCTGCTGCTTTCTTTTCCAAACTGGAGCTGATGGACGCAGCCGCCTCTTTGACTGTAGTGCCTTTCGGATATTCCTTTACCTGTCCGTCCGGAAGCTGAATACTTACATGTTTACTCATTTCAAACACTCCTTATTAATTGTTGTATATAAAAAAACACACCCGTCCCTCTGTAAGGGACGAGTGTGTGATTAACCCGTGGTTCCACCCAAGTTCCCAACGAACTTTCATGTTCATCGGCTCGGTGCTGTAACGCAGCATAAACGGCATTGGATACTGATTGTTCCCCAATGCTGCTCCAAGGCGGTAAATGATATTCCTAAGCTGGGAAGCTCGCACCTTTCCTCCCCTCTCTGAAAACCGTAAATATCATTCATGTCCTTTTCATCGCATTTCTATATGTATATAAAAAAACACACCCGTCCCTCTATAAGGGACGAGTGTGTGTGATTAACCCGTGGTTCCACCCAAGTTCCCAACGAACTTTTATGTTCATCGGCTCGGTGCTGTAACGCAGCATAAACGGCATTGGATACTGACTGTTCCCCAACACTGCTCCAAGGCGGTAAATGATATTCCTAAGCTGGGAAGCTCGCACCTTTTCTCCCCTCTCTGAAAACCGTAAATATCATTCATGTCCTTTTCATCGCATTTATTGACTCATATAAAAAAACACATCCATCCCTCGCAAGGGACGAATGTGTTAAAATTCGTGGTTCCACCCAAATTCCCAACAAACATACATGTTCGTCGGCTCGGTGCTGTAACGCAGCATGACGGTATCAGATACTTAATTTCCCCGATACGGCTCAAAGGCGGTAAGCTGCTTTCTCTGCGTTAGGAAGGTTTCAGCTGATCCTTCCCTCTCTGGAAACCGTAAAAAGCATCTCGTGTCCTTATCAGTGCCTGTTTGAATAATTTCATATATCTTACTATATATTCCTTGAAAAGACAATGGACGATTTTAAGATGATGCAGAAGCGGACGTTTCTTTATGAAAAGTCAGAAACCGCCACACAAGGAATGCGGCAAGACTGTATGCCGCGCCCATCATCAAAAACGTAAACCCAGCTCCGGTGTACCAAGTGGCGGACAGATGAATGACCACTCCGGAAACCGCTACGCCAACCAATGCCCCGATTTGCCGGTTGGCATTTAAAGCTGCTCCTGCGATATTGGCATGCTCCTGTCCCGCTGTCTTCATAATCACAGCCGTCATGGCAGGAACCGTAATGCCGACACCAAGATTCATGACAGATGTCAGAACCGCAAGCTGCCAGTAAGGCAAATCCGGAGAAACCAGGACAAATAACAGCAATGCCATGATGCAGCTGACAGCCATTGAAACAAACATAAGAAGCCCCGCTTCAAAACGGTTCGCCAGCCGGGCAAACAGCAGATTTCCGACCACAAAGACAGCCATCATCGGCAATAGTTCGACTCCCGCTAAAAAGGAACTTGCGCCTCTTGCTTCCTGCAAAAATAGACTCAGCATAAACATACCGCCGAAAAGAGCAAAATTCAGCAAAAACCCAACGAACTGCGCTGCCGAGAAACGTCCATTCTTATATAATGACGCAGGAAGAATAGATGTTGCCGAAAAAATTTCTCTCAGAAGAAAAAGCACAAACGCCAAAACCGCCGCCGCGAAAGCACCGAGAATGGAGAGCGAACTCCAGCCTATTGAAGCGCCCTGTATCAGCGCAAATGAAAGAAATCCGAGAGCCGCCATTCCAAGCAGATGCCCTGTGATATTCACCCGGCTGCCTTTTCCCGGGAAACTGCTGAGCGTTCGATAGGCGCAAATAAGCGCCGCAACCCCTAACGGCACATTGATCAGAAAAATACTCTGCCACCCTGCCGCATTCACCAGAACACCCCCGATAAAAGGCCCCAGTCCGGAGGCGGCGGAGACGAGAGCGGCCCACAAGCCAAACATTTTGGCCCGAACCCGTTCATCGGGGTAAGAGGCAGCCAAAAGGCTGAGTGAACTCGGCATAAACAAAGCCGCGCCAAGACCCTGCAACAGCCGGCCTGCGATCAGCATTTGGCCATTTGCTGATACAGCGCATAGACATGAGGCAAGAACAAAAACGGCCAAACCCAGCATATAAATGGTCTTTGAGCCGTAACGGTCAGCCAGCGCACCGCCGGCCAGCAGAAGCGAAGCAAATGTAAGCATGTACCCGTCTACAACCCACGTCACACCTGAAATTGAAAGAGAAAGAACGTTTTTCATATCAGCAATTGCAATATTCACCACGGTCACATCAAGCGTAGCCATGAGAAAACCGAGAGCGAGCACGATTAACACTGAGATGCTTGTTGATCCTGATTGATGTAAAGGCCCGCTGTTTTTCATTGCCATTGCCCTTTCAGCTGATGATGTACCCAATCATCGATTTTTTCGAGGTCATAAAGTTTCCCGATTCTGTTCATGACACCCTGCAAGGTTTCTTCCTTCATCAGCGAAGCCCATTTATCCTCAATGTCGCCCATTACCGTCTCCAGCACACAGGGATTTCCGCTCTCAAATACAGATGGCAAAAGGCCTTTTCCTTGATACATGGAACCTCTTCCTTCAACAGCTTGATAGACATCATAGAGGGTAATATCCGTCAAAGGCTTCGTCATCGTAAAGCCTCCCTTCGTACCTGGTATAGACTCTGCCAAACCAGCCTGCACCAAAGTTCTCATCAGCTTTTTCAGATAAGACGGAGACATGTGCAAGCGCTGGCTGATCGCCTCTGATGTTAAAGAAGCCTGCACGGGCAGCCGTGACAGTAACAGAAGTACAGAAACTCCCTGCTCCATTCCCGATTTCATTTTCATTATGTCCCCTCCCGATTCATTATGGATAACTATTATCCACAATAGATCCATTAGCAGGTTTTGTCAATAAAAAAAGCAAAAGAAACGATTCATTTCTTTTGCTTGGTATGGTTAACAAATCTGCTTCAGCTCTTCTATGTATTGAAGCGCTTCGTCATATTCTTCATTGGTATACTTTTGCTTGCTTTTGATTGTAAATACTTTCTCTTTCTTTTCCTCAGCCTCAAGCCCGTCAAAGTAAAGAATCGTGGAGACCAGCTCTAAAAACCGTGATGAACGGTTGTTTACACTGTCAATATAGTGCTTGATATCAGGCATATCAAGATCGGCGTGGTCTAAAAACGCGGAGCCCGTCTCTGTCAGCGAATAACGGTATTGAAAGTAGCCGCCCTTTTTTTCCTTTACCTCATGCAGGAATCCAAGGTTGCACAGCTCTTCAATTTGGAGCGTCAGTTCCTCCGAATACGGCCCGTAAAAGTGAAAATCATATTTCTCATAGAAAGGAAACTGCATTTTCTTCGCAATATAAATCATTTTTTGCAGCTTCTTTCGCCCGATGATTTCTCCAGAATCCGAGAACACCTTCATCAGTTTTGCATGTTCTTTCAACAAATTCCCGACATCTCCTTTTTCCTTCTTTACCAATTTCTATGTCAGTCCCAGCAGCTGCCGGATTTTCATTTTCGCTTCCGGGTGTTCAGTGCCGTCACAAATCAGGTCCTTCGGATAGTACAGTTTGTGGTCCGTCCGCCGCTTACCGGAGATGGATTCCACAATGGCCGACTGTCTGGACAGCTCTTTAATTTGACCGTTTTGCGTCAAGAGATGGATCGGCAAACGCTCCTCTTCCTCTCCTGGACGGTAAAAATCGTATGGCAGATCTGAAGAAGAATCCACGACCAAATAATAGCTCGGATCGATTCCAGCCTCTTTGAATAATGAGGTCAGCTCAAAATAGGCCGACATCTCTTCATTCGGATTAAATTCAACGTATTGGAACAGCTGGCGGTTAATGAATCTGCGGCACAAATCGGATAAAATCGGGTCTTCTTCATCCTCCCAGGCCTGGAAATAATACAAAATAATAGATTCATCCAGCCTCAAATAATCCTCCAGCGTCAGTTTCCCTTCAAAAATAGAATAGAAATGAACCGGAGCATGAGTGAACACATAACCTTCATCATGGAGCTGCTTCGCTCTGTGGAGAATCTTCGTTAAAATAACCTCCGCACTTCTCGTCACAGGGTGGAAATAGACCTGCCAGTACATTTGGTAGCGGCTCATAATATAGTCTTCTACAGCGTGCATTCCGCTTTGTTTAATGACGATTTGATCCTCACGCGGGCGCATCACCCGGAGAATCCGCTCCATGTCAAAATGGCCGTAGCTGACGCCCGTATAGTAAGCGTCGCGCTGCAGATAATCCATGCGGTCCGCGTCAATCTGACTCGAAATCAGGCTGACCACTTGTTTGTTTTTATATGTTTTGGCAATGACTTCAGCAACATCCTGCGGGAAACGCGGGCTCACCTTTCTGAGCACCTGATTAACCTCTGTGTCTCCCAAAATGATATCTCTTGTAAAATCTTCGTGGTCAAGATGAAAGACTTTTTCAAATGAATGCGAGAACGGCCCGTGCCCGAGATCATGAAGCAGCGCCGCGGACAAACAGAGTTCGCGCTCACTGTCATCCCATTCAGGACGGCCTTTAAAGACATCATCAACCATTCTCCTGACAATTTCGTAGACACCGAGAGAATGGTTGAACCGGCTGTGCTCAGCGCCATGGAACGTCAAGTACGTCGTGCCGAGCTGCTTGATTCTGCGGAGACGCTGAAATTCGCGGGTTCCGATCAGATCCCATATCAGCTTGTCCCGTACATGGACATAGCGGTGCACCGGATCTTTAAACACTTTTTCTTCTGATAATTTTCCATTTGGATACGCCATCGTCATTCCCTCTTTTTTTTAGCCGTGTTTCTATTATATCGACTCTATTCTTTGAAAACATCCTTGAATTTGTCCGGCGATTTGTTCCATCTTTCCGAAAATCACATGATGTGAAGCAAAAAAGCCTGACCAGAGGGCCGAGGCTGTGAAAAAATATGTTTTTACTTTTTTAATTTCTTTTTTACTTTGTCAATCAGCTCATCCTCTGTCGGAGCTGACAGCGGGCGATTGTTCACAAAAGCAAACGATTTTTTCCGTCCGGGCCCGCAATAAGATTGGCACCCTACCTCAACCTTTGCGTCCGGGTCTACTTCTTTTAAACGCGGCAGCAATGTTTTGATATTAGTGGCTTGGCAATCATCACACACTCGAAATTCATTAGCCATGACGTACGCTTCCCTTCATTTCTATGTTCATCTATGTTTTAAACCTAAAATCGCTTTGTCGAAAAAATCACATCACTCCTCATTGTACAAGGATTCGACTGTTCCTGCAAGCCGCTTCAGCCTCCGTATCTCCTATTCTTCCAGCCAATTTGTATAAATATTTTCCAATCTGGACATTCTAATATCATGAAAAGAAAAATGGGAGTTGAGATAAATGACAAAACAGCGCCAGGACGCTTGGTCAGAAGAAAATGATTTGCTTTTAGCCGAAACTGTGCTTCGGCATGTAAGAGAAGGCAGCACTCAGCTGAATGCCTTTGAAGAGGTCGGCGATAAATTAAATCGGACGTCCGCAGCCTGCGGATTCAGATGGAACGCGGTGGTGCGCCATCAATATGAAAAAGCGCTTCAGCTTGCAAAAAAACAGCGGAAACAGCGCATGAGAGCCCTCGGAAACGGGCAGCCTGCGAAGAAAAGACTGTTATATCAGCCTCCTGCGGTTGATCCCGAAACAATTCAAGAAACTGCAGTACAGGAGGAGCAGGTGAAACCTGAAACCCCGACTGCCGAAAATGAGAAGCAGGCTTTGATGTCAGGCGAGCACATGCCTTTTGTGGATGACAGCTTTAAGGAAGAGTTAGCTAGTCTATCACACTTATTGTCTCCTCAAACGTCTGCGCCTGAGATGACGATGAATGATGTCATCAGATTCCTGCAGAATTACGAAGGCAACCATGAGCAATCCTCAGCTTTAAAAATGGAAAATGAGCGTTTAAAGAAAGAAAATCAAGAATTACAAAGCAAAACAGAACAGCTGGAAGCAGAGGTTCAAAAACTTGAAAAAGATCAAAAAACGATCCAGGAAGATTATGAAACCTTGGTAAAAATCATGAATAGAGCCAGAAAACTAGTTTTATTTGAAGATGATGAACATGCCTCTCCGTCCTTCAAAATGGACCGGAACGGAAATTTAGAAAAAATGGCGGAATAGCTTTTAAAAACCCCAAAACGATGTCATGTTTTGGGGGTTTGCCATTAAAAAATCCCCTTTTCCTTTTAGAAAAGAGGATTTTCTGTTTTTGCGGCGGCTCCGTTAGTCTTGTAAAATGAGCCCAAGCTTATGCTAATCTATTAAGACACATGAGCCGCTTCAGCTGGCTTTTGCTTGCGAGGCGCCCCTGAAATGACCAGAAGCCCTAACAGCATCAGCACGATGCCGAGCCATGAGGAAAGAGAAAGCATTTCACCTATGAAAAACACACCCAGCAGTGAGGCGGTCAGCGGCTCAGCCAGGGACAGTGTAACCGCTGCCGAAGCCGGAACTCCGGTGAGCCCTTTTGCAAACAAAAAGTAGGCCGCGCATGTCGCAATTAACCCGATGTAAAGGCTCGTTCCCCATCCTTTTGGGGTCAGCATCCAAGAGAGATCCGACTGCCACAATAGCGGCATCAGCAATATGGCGCTGAGCATAAAGACAACAGCTGAGGTAGCTCTCGGCGGCTGTGTTTTCATCATTGATTTACTGATCAAGGTATAACCCGCAAAAGATGCACCTGCTCCAATCGCCATGAGAACCCCTGACACATCAATCCGAACATTGGAGCCGTCTGAAAACAGGAGCCAGCATCCCGCCAAAGCCAATACAGTTGCAATCCACCAGGAATTTCGCGGACGTTTTTTCAAAACGGCCCATTCTAAGCTCCCGGCAATAATAGGCGCACTGCCGATGGCAATCACTGTCCCAACTGCAATCCCTGTTTCTTTTACGGCAGTGAAAAAAAGCGGCTGATAACAGGCCATACAAATCGCTGCTAAAAACACGGGAGGCCATGACCAATTTTTCACGTGAAGCTCTCGGCTGATCCAGACCACAAGAAGCATTGCGCTGCCGCCTACCAATAATCTGACCGCTCCGAATGCCAGCGGGGTGGCGCTTTCTGGAGCCAGCGCCTGAACAGTGCCGGTTGTTCCCCAGAAAAAAGCCGCGATCAGCACAAACAGGCTGTAAACATTCCCTTTCATTTGCCTCTCCCCTTTGTATGCAGATGCTGCTGTTATTTTATCGCTTTTTTTGCTGCAATTGTTTTCTGTTTATAAGAAAGATTTATCTGAAAACAAGATGATAGGCGAAAAAAAAGCATGCCAGCCGTATCGGCTGACATGCAAACGGCGTTCATCCAAACACCTTTTCATTCCGTTCTGTCATCCGGACAAGATTTTTCTCAAATTCCAATTCCTCGTCAATGGACAGTCCGGCTGAGTAGAGGTGGGTGCTTAACGCTTTTAATTCCGTAAGCAAAGCAAGCATTAAATCCTGTACGGAGATATCGGTATGCAGAAGCTCACTTAACGATGCCATGGTTTCCGGACGTATATCCGGGTAGACGCCTTTTTTGTCGTTTTGTTTATCCTTCAGGGCGGCTTGATAGAATCGTCTGATCAGATCTGCCCTCTCGCTGCCGCTTTTATCTGCACAGAGATAAATTTGAACGGCTGCACCGCCGCGAAGACGTCTTTGAGAAATGCCGGCGAACTTTTTGCCGTCAATGCTGAGATCATAGCTGCCTGGACAATAGGAGCCCTCAATTTCATAGGCTTCAATCTTTGCCCCGTACGGCTTGAGCATCCGTTTCATCAGTTCCACCATTGCTTCGTATCCTCTGTCTATATCGATGCCCTTCTTTTGGTCCTCGAATATGAGAGAAATATTTAAAACGCCTTCATCCAAAACAACAGCCAGACCGCCGGAATTGCGGACGATGACGCGGTATCCCTCATTTTCCAGCAGGGCAATGCCGTCCTGCAAAAACGGGAGCCGCGTATCCTGGATACCGAGGACAATCGTGTCGTGGTGCACCCAAGAGCGTGCTGTCGCCGGCGACACGCCTTTTCCTACAGAGGCGCACAGCGTATCGTCCATAGCGAAGGAATGCTTCGCGTCAAATAAAGGGCCGAGACTGGATTGGTCAATGACTCTCCATGTCGGCTGCATCAGTAAATCAATCGGTTGGTTTGCCATCTATGTAAAACCCTTTCATGTTAGGCTTATGAACGAAAACTATTATATCATTTCAGCCGTGATGATTGAAAATTGCTTTTCAGCATCGTAATGAAAATTTCTTTATTTTTTGTATTCTCCATGAGAGGAGAATGAATATAAGACAGCTTGCGCTTTAATGAGAAATCTTTAATGTAGAGAATTGAAATGTCACGGTGGATCAAATCCTTATGCAGCACGCTTCTTGATAAGACCGATAAACCCATACCGCTGATCACCGCTTCTTTTACACCTTGATTGCTGCTGATGGTGAACATCGACTTCGGCCGCAGTCCGTTCGAGCTGAGCACATGATCGAGATATTCCCTTGTGCCGGAGCCTTTTTCCCTTGTCACCCACGCTTCATTTTGCAAATCGCTGATTGAAATGTCTCTTTTTCCGGCAAGCGGATGCTGGTTCGGCGCTGCGATGCACATTTCATCCTCCATGAACGGTTCAATTTCCAGTTCATTCTCGTCCGTATGTCCTTCAATCAGCCCGATATCAGCCTGAAGCATTCGGACACGTTCGCTTACCTCCTTTGTATTGCCAATCATGACGTCCAGATTCAGCTCAGGATACAGCTTTTGCAGCTGGGCAAGAAGCGGCGGAAGAATATACTCTCCGATTGTAAAACTGGCGGCTATTTTCAATTCACCTTTTACATAATGATGGTGCGCGTAAATTTCAGCCTTGGCCTGCTCGTAGAGAAATACCATTTGCTTTGCCCTTTGATACAAAATGTCCCCTGTCGGTGTTGTCGTAAAATGCTTCGGCGACCGATTCAGCAGAGCCGTTTGAAATTCTTTTTCAAGATTTTTAATATGCAGACTGACGCTGGGCTGGGAAATCATCAGCTTTTCTGCTGCTTTTGTGAAATTTTTTTCTTCCACCACTGCGATAAAGGTTTTCAGCACGTCGTAATACAAAGGCCCCACCCCTGTCATGAATAAGATTTATAATGATGATCAGTTTTCTTTATTTTACTCATATCATCTGTTCTGGTAAAGAAGGCGCAAAAAAAGCAGCCCTCTGCGAGAGAGCTGCCATCGCTTTTCTTACAGTGCTTGTGCCGCTGTAATTAATGCAAGATTGTAAACATCTTCAGCGTTACAACCTCTTGAAAGATCGTTAACAGGCATATTTAAGCCTTGCAGGATTGGTCCTACAGCTTCAAAGTTGCCTAAACGCTGAGCAATTTTGTAGCCGATGTTTCCTGCTTCCAAGCTTGGGAATACGAATACGTTCGCGTCTCCTTTGATCTCGGAATCCGGCGCTTTTTTCTCAGCTACAGATGGAACGAATGCAGCGTCAAATTGGAATTCGCCGTCAAGCGTTAATTCAGGCGCTTTTTCTTTCGCGATTTTCACAGCATCCGCTACTTTTTCTGTTTCATCAGATTTTGCTGAACCTTTTGTAGAGAAGCTGAGCATTGCTACGCGAGGATCAATGTCGAACATTTTTGCCGTATTGGCGCTTTCGATCGCGATTTCTGCAAGATCTTGGCTGTCTGGTGCAATGTTGATCGCGCAATCTGCGAATACGTACTGCTCATCGCCGCGTGCCATGATGAAGACGCCTGAAGTCTTTTTCACGCCTTCTTTTGTTTTGATGATTTGAAGAGCCGGACGGACAGTGTCAGCGGTTGAATGAGCCGCTCCGCTCACAAGACCCGCTGCAAGGCCTTTGTACACAAGCATTGTGCCGAAGTAGTTCTCGTCTAAGAGCGCTTTTCGAGCCTGTTCTTCTGTTGCTTTGCCTTTGCGGCGTTCCACGAATGCCTGTACAAGATCTTCCATGCCTTCATATGTATGAGGATCATAAATATCAACGCCGTCAAGCGTCACATTCAGTTCTTTTGCTTTTGCTTGGATCTCATTTTCATTGCCGATCACAATCGGATTCAGCACTTTATTGTCTGCAAGCTTGCTGACCGCAACTAAAATACGTTCGTCCAAGCCTTCAGGGAATACAATTTTAACGCCTTTTCCAGCTACTTTTTCTTGCACTGTTGAAAATAAATCTGCCACAATAAACCCTCCTCAAAAAGTTACAAAAACGCTTTCTTTTACTAGCATACTCTTCTTCCAGTCAAATTCAAACAGCCAACTTTTATTATAGCGCTTTCATCGAAAAATCTTATTTTTCTAACTAATTTAAACAACTGATTCTTTCCTTATATGTTCTCTTATTTTTGAGGAGATATACGAATCGGATGTTCAAGGTTTCTCCACAGTAGAATCGGATAAACTATGATATAGTGAAGGCATTAACGAAAAGATAACAGGAGTGAAGATAAATGAGTGAACAGCAAATGACAAATGAAGCGGCTAAAACGCTGGACGGCTGGTATGCGCTTCATGATTTCCGCACAATGGACTGGACTTCCTGGAAGCTGCTGTCCAGTGACGAGCGCCAGTCTATCATTCATGAATTTACAGGATTGCTTGAAAAATGGGGAGTCGCCCAAAAAGAAGGGAAAGGCTCGCAAACCCTTTACAGCATCGTTGGCCAAAAAGCTGATTTTATGCTGATGATTCTTCGCCCTACAATGGAAGAATTAAATGAAATTGAGCTCGAATTCAACAAATCAAGACTTGCTGAGTTCACCATTCCGGCTTACTCCTACGTGTCAGTTGTTGAACTGAGCAACTATTTAGCGAGCGGCGACGGCGACCCGTATGAAAATCCGCATGTACGTGCGCGCCTTTACCCTGAACTGCCGGAATCAAAATATGTATGCTTCTATCCAATGGATAAAAGAAGATCCGGCAATGACAACTGGTACATGCTTTCTATGGAAGAACGAAGAAACTTGATGAGAAGCCACGGCTTAATCGGACGCAGCTATGCTGGCAAAGTGAAACAGATCATCACAGGTTCAGTCGGCTTTGACGATTACGAATGGGGCGTTACGCTGTTCAGTGATGATGTGCTTCAATTCAAAAAGCTTGTATATGAAATGCGTTTTGACGAAGTCAGCGCGCGCTACGGCGAATTTGGCTCGTTCTTTGTGGGCAACCGCCTTTCGCTTGATACACTTCCTCAATTCCTATATGTATAATTTCTCCTCCCGCCGCAGCTGGCGGGAGTTTTTCGATTCCTCTTTGTCAGAATTTAAATAAAATTTGCTATTTTCTCCGTTTTTTTTTACGATGTAGATAATAATCCAATTTTTTCAAAGGGGTGCAGTTATTTGTCAAAACGAACCGCATTTATTATGGGAGCCAGTCAAGGGATCGGAAAAGCAATTGCTCTGAAATTAGCAGACCAGCATACCGTCGTCATCAATTCGCGAGTCTTGGACAATATTGAGCCTGTCAAAGAAGACATTTTGGCCAAGCATCCTGAAGCGAGTGTCATTGTCCTTGCGGGTGATATGTCTGACCAGCAAACGAGAGAGGAGATTTTTAAAGAAATCGAATCTCAATGCGGACGGCTTGATGTTCTGATTAACAATATCCCGGGCGGCGCGCCTGACACATTTGATAACTGTAATATAGAGGATATGACGGCCACGTTTACACAGAAAACTGTTGCCTATATTGACGCTATCAAGCGTGCCGCCTCTCTGATGAAACAAAACGAGTTTGGCAGAATCATCAACATTGTCGGAAATCTGTGGAAAGAACCCGGCGCCAATATGTTTACAAACAGCATGATGAATGCCGCTTTAATTAACGCCAGTAAAAATATTTCCATCCAGCTTGCTCCTCACAACATTACTGTCAACTGCCTGAATCCTGGTTTTATCGCTACAGACCGTTACCATCAATTTGTGAAGAATGTGATGGAAAAGAACAGCATATCCAAACAAGAAGCCGTAGCACAGATTGCTTCTGGCATCCCGATGAAACGGGTCGGATCAGCCGAAGAAACCGCAGCGCTCGCCGCGTTTCTCGCTTCCGAGGAAGCCTCCTATATCACCGGTCAGCAAATTTCCGCTGATGGCGGCAGCATGAAAAGCATATAAAAAAATCCCGCTTTTTAGCGGGATACTTCTTCTAATGAAGCAAACGGCAGGTTCAGCTTTTGAATCCTCATGACAAATTCCCGCAGATCCTCCTGCTTCGATACCATTGATATTCTGACATGACGTTTTCCGTTGCTGCCGAAAATCTCGCCCGGCGTTACGACAACATGGGCCTGCTCCAGCAGGTAGTCAGAGAATTGGTGAGAAGACTCAAACATTTTTGGAATTTCAGCCCATACATAAAATGTTCCTTTTGGTTTTTCTATCTTCCAGCCCAGTTCTTTTTCACAAAGCTCCGTAAAAAAGTCAATCCGTTCCGCATAGATGCGTTTCAAGCGATCTGTTTGTTCCGGATCTCCTGACAGCGCCGCACTGGCCGCCTGCTGCAGTCCGCCGAACATGCCGACAAAGACGTGATCCTGAAATTCATTGACCGCTTGAATGATCTTTTCATTTCCGACGGCAAACGCCATTCTCCAGCCGGCCATGTTAAATGTTTTTGAAAACGAATAAAGCTCCGCGCCCACAGTTTTTGAGTCCTCCGCCTGCAGGAAACTGGCCGGTTTTTTATCAAACTCAAATGCGCCGTACGCAAAGTCATGGATCAAATGAATCTGGTGCTCTTTTGCAAATGCGGCCGCTTTTGCATAAAAAGCCGCATCCGCCACAGCTCCCGTCGGGTTATTCGGATAGTTCAAAAACATCAGTTTCGCTTTTTGTAACACAGCGGGTTCTATTTTCTCAAAGTCAGGCAGATAGCCGTTTTCTGCGTGCAGCGGCATTTCGTGCAGCTCTGCTCTTGCCATTGTAATACCCGAAAGATATTCAGGATAGCCCGGGTTCGGGACCAAAGCGATATCTCCCGGATTGAGCAGGCATTGTGTCAAAACATACAAGCCTGCTTTTCCCCCGCCAAAGAGCGCCACTTCTGTTTCAGGATTGATTGTCACTCCGTATTCTCTTTTATAGAAAGCGGCAATCGCTTCCTTCAGAAAGGGATAGCCTCTGAATGGCCCATACCCGTGGAAAGAAGGGTTCACAGCCGCCTCCTGCAATGCCTGCACGATATGCGGCGGAGTAGGAAGGTCAGGGTTCCCCTGTCCAAGATTAATGACTTGCGCCCCCGTTTTTTCCATTTCTTTTACCTTTTGAAAAACGAGAGAAAATTCTTGCCTTGGAAGTGTCTTGATGACGTCGGACGGTGTTATTTCCATCTGAAAGACTCCTTATAAGTGAATTTGCTCAGTTTTTTTATCCCGTTCCAAAAAAGATTTGTTCACCAGCTTCGTATGCAAAAACAAACCGCTTACCATGATAACAATCAGCCCCATGATGACAGGAGCCTCTAACACGTTGATAAGCATGGAACCAATCGAAATGCACAAACCAATGGACGCTTCAGCCACCGAAAAAATACGCCCTTGAATCTGGTTCGCCGCGTTTTCCTGAACTTTAACCTTTGCAAGCACTTCCCCATATTCCATGGCGATGAAAAAGAGAATGGCAGCAATGACAGATACAGCGAAAATGGGCGTGAATAAAAACAGCGCCAGCGAGACGATTGATAAAATGGTAAAGTACATCAAGCCTTTATTGTTGTTAAAGCCCCACTTGCTGACAAGCGCCGCTCCGATGAAACCGCCGAAGCCGATACAGAAGGTAAGGATAAAGTTGCCGATCTCCCCGTCACCCAAAAAGCGGCTGACAATCGGAAAATAGCTGTACACGATCCCCCAAAGCATTGCCATCGTAATCATCGTAAACATGGCGTTTAACACGAATGAATTGGTTTTGATTTCCTTCAGCCCTTCTTTAAAAGACTGAAAAGCTTCTTTTATATTTTCAGACTGAATTGGGACAAATTGCAGCTTAATTGGCCTGATAAAAAACGCTGAAACCAGGTATGTCACACCGTTAAAGGCAACAGCCATCTCTACAGACCCGGCTAACAGGAATAACCCCCCGGCGGCCGCCCCGACAATGATAGAAATGGTCGTGGCTTTAGCGAATAAGGTATTGATATTTTTAATATCTGATTCCAGAGAAGACATGACCGCGAGACGCGCCGGATTAAAAAATACGCCGCTCCCGTAAGAGACAAACAGCAGGGCAAGAAAAATCAGCGGATACTCGCCTTTCGGGAGAAAGGTGAGCCCCAAAAAGATGATGCCCCTGATGATATCCGTCCACAGCATAATTTTAATCCTGTCCAATCGGTCAACGAGCACTCCTAAAAATGGCTGAAACACCATCGGAATGCTTCTGACCGCGATGACTCCCGACGTCACCCAATAATCGTGATAATATGTAGACAAAATGAGCAGGGCCGGGAGAACACAATAGTCTCCCATAAACGAAAGCGCCTGCCCGTAAAGCAAGTATTTAGAATTTGGCTTTAACTGTTTCATACCGGCAGCACATACTTCGCAGTCAGCTTTGCATGCTGCTGGATGTGTTTAATTGAATCGGCTACATCCTGTGAATTGCTGCCTTTCAGTTCAAATGCGGCAATGGAATTGAAGGCTTCAAACAGGCGCAAATCAACAGACGTACCTGGTGCCGCAGCCGAGAAAGAAACAAGTTCCGTATCTCCCTTCAGCAGCCCGTCCGGAATGTTGATGGATTCAACGATCATATCCTCCGCCGCTTCAGGAAGCTGCCCGTTTTGTTTGAAATGCTCCGGGTACAAATGACAGTCGGCGATATAGCAAGGTTCTTGCTCCAGCAATCCATCCGGAAGATCGGCGTCTTTTCCGAAACAGAGAACATCCAGCAATAATTGCGCCATGTCGACGCCGAAGACCTTTTTAATATTCGGAATCATATTCCATCCGGCGAACCTGGCCGCAGACTCTATTAAACCGGCTTCTCTATTTTTCATTAACTTGATTTCTGTATGTGTCGCGCAGTTTTCCAGCCCAAGCCCTTCATTTGCTTTTTTGGCCGCTTCAATAATGATCTTTTTCGCTTCATCATCCAAGATGGACGGCGTGATATGCGATGTTTCCGTAAATCCGATTTGCGGTGTTTTGTCATGAATCGCGACTGGAAAATATTCTCCGTCCGCCATGATCCCTTCTATGCTGATATAGTCGGAGTATCCCTCGGTTTGATACCAGTCCGGGTATTCTCCCTGTAAAAATTCCTCCGCAATAAACGGGGCTTCAAACGTAACCGCCTTCGGCACATTAATGGATTTCAGGTAGTCATTGACTTTGTTAAACTCGGCTTCTGCTGTTTTGGTGTCCGTAATCAGCGTCACGCCGATTGAACTCGCCAAATATGTCGGTTTTAAGATGAGCGGCGTGCCGATCTCTTTCAGCGCGGCGCGGAAATCTTCAAGGGTTGTGACGCGTTTGTTTTTGATTGTTTTGACCCCGGCTTTATTAAACGCTGACCTCATTTTATTTTTATCTCTGGCATTTTCGGCAGCTTGTACACCCGCTCCTCTTAAGCCGAGACGTTTACAGGCTTTCGCCATCGGAGCGATGAATAATTCATTGTTTGTTGTGATGGCTTCCGCTCCAAACATTTCGGCAACCTTGACGATTTGCTCGACTACCTCTTCTTCGGGTTTGTCATGATCCTCATGCGCCCAGTAAATGGAATCGGGATGCTCGAAATCTGTGATACTCTGAAAATAATCTTTATCCTTTATGACCGCGACCGAGTATTTTTCAATAAGTGCCGCATGGGAAGCTGTAATGGCAAATGGTCTCGGAATAAAGCTGACCAGGTTATATTTTTCAGCAGCGCTTTGATAAAACATATGCGGCGGGCAGCCTCCAAGATCAGCGATAACCAAAACTGTTTTTCTCTCCATATGTAAAACACTCCTTCTCTCTCTATTGTGCGGTATATCCTCCGTCTGCGGTGATGGCGCTTCCGGTCATGTAGCTTGATAAATCAGAGGCTAAAAACAGCATAACGTTTGCTATTTCTTCAGGTTTTCCGAGTTTTAGCATCGGATTCACCTTCGCCTTTTCTTTCTTGATTTCTTCAAGTGTGCCTTCGTTATTTTCCATAAAGGATTTCTCATTTAATGGCGTATCAATAATCCCCGGACATACACAATTAACGCGGATTTGATGTTTGGCGTAATCAACAGCCATTGACCTTGTCAGCTGCAACACGCCGCCTTTGCTGGCGTTATATGCCGGGATATCAGGCCATGCCACGACTCCGCCGACAGAGCACGTATTAATGATATTGCCCTTGCCGGCAGCCAGCATATGCTTGAGTGCGTGCTTGCTCATTAAAAACATGCCCGTCAGATTGACTTGGAGCACCTTATTCCAATCGCTCAGCTCCATCTCATGAATAGGCGCCACGATTTCGATCCCCGCATTATTAATTAAAATATCTAATCCTCCGAATGTATCGATTGCCGATTGAACAGCGTGCTGGCAGGCCGCTTCGTCTGTTATATCTGTTTGCACAAAGTGCAGCCGGTCATTATTTTCTTGCCGGACCATGACTTCTCCCTGTGCTGCATCAATATCCGCCACAACCACATTTGCCTGCTGGTTCAAAAAAGCTTGAACCGCGGCATAGCCGATGCCTGATGCCCCTCCTGTTATGAGGACGGTTTTATCGGTGAGGTTCATGATGATTCATCCGCCTTTATCTTTTTCGTTTTTGCTCTGTTGTAGCGCGGCGGAAAGAAGATGTTAATGGATTGAGATTCTTTTTCAGAACGGTTGATGGCACCGTGGTCTTCACGAGGTTCACAGAAATAGGCGGTGCCGAATGTCATATCCACTGTGCAGCCTTCAACGGTCATATCATATCCGCCGCCGATGCAGATGCCGATTTGTTCATTGCGATGTTTATGGAAAGGCATTTCGCCGCCGTTTCCAGGAATCTTGGCCAGCATAATTTCTATCCAATCCTCAACAAAGAACGTGACTTCCATGCCAGGCAATAAATCTCTCGTTTTGAAAATATTCAAAAAGTAGTCTTCAGGACTTGTATACGTTTCATCAGCTTTATACCGTTTAATATCAATGGCAATGACTTCTTGGTCTGTTTCATTTCTTGCTCCGTGAGGCACATGCGGCGGCGCGATATATGCTGATTCCAAGGCTGTCATTTTTTTTGTGACGTTTCCGACAGTCATGGACAGCTCGCCTGAAACGACCATGCCGATTTGGACTTCCTTGTGGTGATGCGGTTCAACGTTAGTATGCGGGGGAACGTAAGACATTAGCACTTCAGTATCGCCGCGGACGGTGGAATACTGTCTTACTCCGTTCTCCCACTCTATTAATTTTGGTGTCGGGAAATAAATCTCCTTCACATCTTGTTCAGTTTTCATAATCAACGTCTCCTTTTCCGAATAATGACCAGCTCATAGGAATGCTTTTAAATGTCTTAACAAATTTGAGCCCGTATTTTTGTCTTGCCAGTTCATTGGTTAAAGCAATGTCAGAAAGACCTTCTTGTACTTTTTTTGCTGCGGCGCTGGTTGAGTTGACCAGCTCGAACCTGACGTCTTTGCGGGTAAAATATTTAATTAAATTGATAGGTGATGGGTGTGAAACAATAATAGATGTGTCAAGCATGTCGTCGCTGAATGTGAAATCAGGACGGACAGCCAGGCCGTACATCGGTGTATCGCACCTGAAGATTTGCAAAAGCTGCAAATCCGGCCTCATGTAGAAATGTTTAATGCCGTCATAAGCATGTGGAACGATGGTGTATTCAAGCGGGCTTTGAAGAGTCCTTTCGATGCATGATTCAAATGTATCATGCAAAGATAATTTACTGTTTAGCCCTTGGAGAAGAGTAAAATTAGAGATGAAATGTTTTGCTGCGTACTCACTGCTTGTCCCTTCTGGGCCGAGCGTGTTGACTGTAATCAGTTTTGATATTGAATAAGCTTTGTTTTTTGTCTGAATGCTATTATCCAATATAATCATGAGCACCAACCAATCTTTTAAATTTTAAGTAAATTTTATCCAGCGGCAATCGAACTGTCAACATTTTTTGAAAATACTGATAATTATTCCCATACAAACAGAAAAACCCTTAAGAAAGGGTTTTTTGTTATAGGAATTTAGAAACTTTGTTTATTGGGATAAGGAATGATCTGCTTTCTGCTCATGCTTTCCGTACTTTTTATATGCGAATACACTGAGCACAAAACCGAGCACTGTAATGATGGCGCAAATCAATCCGACAGCTGCATACCCGTATCCCACATATACAGGTCCCATCAAAGCAGAACCTAATGTCACAGCCAAATTTGAGGCAAGGCTGTAAAACGCCATAATTTTCCCGCGATGACGCTCTGAGCAATCACTCAAAATGGTGCTGAGCAGCGTCACCGTCAAGCTTTGCATTAACCCCCAGATGAATAGACTGATGATTAGCAGAGGCATTGATGCGGGCGCATACGCGATACAAGCCAGCAGAACGCTGATGACCGCCAGCGCAATGATCAGGGAGCGCATTTTTCCAATGCGGTCGGCAATCTTACCTGTAAAGACACTCATGGAAAACCCGATGCCATAAATCATAATAAATAAGCCGGCAGCCGTATTGCCTCCGGTAAAAACGTCCTGTAGGTAAGAGCCTAAAAACGAATACATACCGTAAAAACCAATCATATTGCACAAAGTGATTATGATATAAACGGGAACACGCGGCACTTTAAGCGCGTCTCGAAATGTCCCCGCCGGCTCGTCTTTTTCCTCCTGGACGGCGTTTTTATTATCGTTATGGCGGCGCATTTCAAATAGGACGAGCAAAACAACAAGTGCACCCATCAAGGCGAAAATCCAGAATGTCCATCTCCAATGTAAGACGCCGCCTATAAATGATCCGATCGGCACACCGAAAATCAGTGCAAGCGACCAGCTTGATACGATCAGACCCATCACTTTGCCCCGATATGTATACGGAACACGATCCCCGACAACTGCGTAAGCGGTCGGGACAAACGCACCTGCCGCCAACCCTGAAAGCGCACGGCCTAAAAAGAAGAAAAAGATATTTTGCGCCAAAGCGCATATCACGGTTCCTATAATAAAGATCACAAGTCCCAGCATTAAACTCAGTTCTCTCGAGTATTTATCCCCTAAAGGCACCAGCAGCGGGGCACCGATAAAGATCATGATCCCATATATACTGATAGATAGCGCAAGCACGCTGACATCTGAGTTGAAGGCATCTGCTAAATCAGGCAGCAGCGGTGAAATGACAAGCTCTTCAGATCCAGCCGCAAATACGCCCATTGTTAAAGCCAGCGCAAGAAATAGCGGAAAATGATGTTTTGATTTGATGTGATTGTTTTGTTTACTGTTCATTCTCCCTTAACACCTCTTCCGGAATCTTAAAATAAAGTTGAATTATAGTTTAGCATCCTTTATTTACAATTTACAATTCGAACGAAAATAATTTTCTTTTTATTATTTTCATTCAAATATGAATAAGGGATTTCTTGTTTCAAATTTAAAATAAAACAAAAACATATCTTGGGATATGCTATAGTAATGCATTTGTTAAGGCGGGTCAGGTGATGAATCAAGGTTATTCAACAGTTAGCCCGATTTCGGGAGGATTCATCCTTCCATTTGCTGACTGGTCAACTGTGTTTATCGTGCTGGCCGGGATCGGGTGTTTTTATTTTTGTCACGGTTCTGACCGCATTGCCTGAATCACTGCCTGAAAGCTGACCACATTTCGGCACTTGCTTGGCGGCCGGGCGTTTATGGGTTTTGCCTTCAGCCAGGCCTTTATCGGGACCGGCATGTTTGCGTATATTTCCAGTTCGCCGTTTGTCCTGCAAAACATATACGGTGTGTCGGCTTAGATGTTCAGCATGCCGTTTGCCATCAACGGCGCTCGCCGGTGTAGCCGGGGAAGAAAACGCGTGGCCGATGGCGTTGAGTATATTCGGCTTTGATGCGCTCGCGATATTGTCCTATGTGTTTCTTGTCAGACGTAACGCGTAAAAAAGCTCTCCGGTCTCCCGGAGAGCTTTTTCTATTGCGCTTCTGTTTGCTCTTTTTTCAGCGGTTCATTTTGTAAGCGCTTCTTGATGCTCAGATGATAGTACGCATAGCAGAAAATAATGATTGGTACACCGCAGTACAAGCCGATTCTTTGATCTGGGATGAATATAAGGCTTATCAATACGCATCCGTATAATACAAACCCAAGAATCGGCACCAACGGATAAAGAGGGGTTCTGAATTCCAGGTCGTTCACGTTCCCGCCTTCAGCGAGGAACCGCCTGCGAAAGAAAAATTGCGAGGCGCAAATGGACATCCACGCGACAACTGTCACCATACCCGAGATTGATATGCACCATAAATACACGGTTTCTGCAGCCATGACGCTAGTCAGCAGCGAACAGCCGGAAATCCCAATCGTAACCAGCAGGGCATTGATCGGCACCCCTTTTTTGGTCAGTCTCGTTAAAAGGGCGGGGCCCATTTTGTTTGTTGAAAGCGACCACATCATACGTGAGGCTGCATATAAACCAGAATTGGCAACAGATAAAATCGCCGTTAATATGACAAAGTTCATCACATCAGCCGCAAATGGGATGCCGATTTGATCAAGCACCGCTACAAACGGACTCTCAATCACCCCAGCCGTTTCATACGGAAGAATGGCAACCAAGACGAACATAGCCAGCACAAAGAAAAACAGCGTTCGCCAGATGACATTTCGAATGGACTTTGGCAGTGTCTTTTCCGGACTTTCACTCTCCCCTGCCGCAATTCCGACCAGCTCCGTCCCCTGAAATGAGAAATTGACCATAACCAGCGTAAACATAACAGCCAGCACGCCATTTGGAAACAGTCCTTTATCAGTCATGAAATGAGATAGAAAAGGCGTTTCCTGACCGCCTTTAAAATCAATCAAGCCAAACACGGCGCACCCGCCGATCACGATAAATAATATGATCGCTGTCACTTTGATGCTCGAAAACCAAAATTCCATTTCTGCAAAGCTTCGGACAGACAGCGCATTAATCAAAAAGATGATGACACCGAAAACGAGACACCATATCCAGATCGGCACGGAGGGCAGCCATCTTTGCATCAAAATGCCCGCTGACGTTAGCTCCAAGCCGACTGTATTCGCCCAGCTGAACCAATACAGCCAGCCAATCATAAAGCCTGTCGACGGCCCCAAAAACTTTGTGGCGTAGGCTTGAAACGATCCGGCCACCGGCATGGCGACAGCCAGCTCCCCTAAACAAAGCATGACCAGATACATTAAAAATCCGCCAATCATATAGGCAACAATGGCTCCGAGAGGACCCGCCTGGCTGATCGTAAAGCCGGAACCTAAAAACAGACCGGTGCCGATGACGCCGCCCAAGGCAATCATAAACAAATGCCGGCTTTTCATACTGCGCTGCAATTCATTTTTATGATCCTGCATCATCCTTCTCCCTTCGGCTCTTTTGTGCTGATATTCATCCGATAGCTTTGCAAAAGGTGAACAGTGGTCTGCTGTATCAGATCAGGCAATACATGAAATGTGTACGGCTTGTATACTCTTTCAGTCCATTTATGTCCGTCTTTTCCGTATACACCCATGTTAATGGAAGGAATGTTCAGTTTCCGTATGTCTTTAAACGGAATGGTTCCAATCATCTCCCATCCCGGGAAGTTTCTGATAAAGGAATCAATTTCGTCATCGGTTTCATGCAGCGATAAAAAGCTGCCGTCTGCCAAGTAAGGGAAAAACTTTTTGAAAACAAAGGTTTCGCCTGTCGTTTCGGCGATTTTGTCCACCGCTTCTTTGATCACATGCTGCAATAGCTGGTCTCTTGTGCTTTCTTCTTTTAAATAGTTATGCGGTAAATAAGGAGGAGCATAAAACAGAATGACTTTTGCGCCCTGATCGGGATCAAGCTTTTGGAGTTCTTCAATTGCATGAAAACATCTCATGCGCAGTTCAAGGTGCTCATTGGCTTTGAATGCTTGCTCTATACACTGCTCAGGATCAACGCCGCGGCTTCTTAGCTTTTCCATGTATTGATCCAGACTGAAGACTTGAATATCCCAAGACAAATGTCTCTTCGGAAGATTTGTTCGCTTCAGATATTCTTCATAATACTCTGATAATTTTCGTTCTGTGTTCCGGCACGCCTCCTCAGCGACTTGGGTAAGCTGGTCCATGACTTCCTTTGCTGTTTTTTCATAGATAAAATAATTGAAATACAAATAGCTGCTGACGGCGGTTTGGACGTTATAGGATTCTTTGTTATCACGCTGGTACAAGCAGGATGGGGGCAGAACCAATTCGCCTTCAATCTTTTCTGCTAAATGAATATTGTTGTGGATGCGTCTTGTGATTTCAGAAGAAATGAGATTTGGATCGATGCCCGCAAGCGTGTCTCCGACATGCACTTCCCGGCCGGATATATAAAAGCAAGGCAGCAGCTTTCCCGCGGCTCCGGTATAGATATATCTTGTTGAATCACCATCGTACAGCGGCGTAATAAAATCGGTATTAATGGCAGCCAAATACTGAATCTGTTTCTCCTTTTTTAATCGGTTCAGCTCAGAAATACTGGCGAGAATACCGGCATGCTGACTTTCTTCATCCGGGTTTGCCATAAATAATAGATTTCCCGGCAATGCTTTGGGGTTCTCTGAAAAGTGCAGGAGATTGGACAAATGCACCGCGATGCCGCTTTGCATGTCGACAGAGCCTCTGCCGAACATCCACTCACCCGACTTGGCGTCCCGCTGAACGTCTTCATCAAAGTCATAGTTGGAGAAATACTCAGCCAATTTTCCAGAATCAAAAGCGATATCCTTAAGCGGGCCGAAATCTTCAATTCCCACCGTATCCAAGTGGGCGTGATAAATGACAGTATTCCGGCTTTCCCCGCTGCCTTCCACAAACGCAAAAATATTTTTCCGGTTGTACGGGTCATTAGGAATAGCCTGTTCCCATACATGGCAAGGATGTTCCTGAAAGTAAGGATAGCTCATGATGACTTCTTTGATAAAATCTGCTTTCGTCCCTTCGCCGATGGTGCCGTTTACACTGCTGAGGCTGACCAAAGACTTTGTCAGTGTCTCAACCCGTTCTGCCGGCGGCATGTGACTGATTTTTGTATAGAGCATACATCATCCCCCTCATCCAAACATGTAAATAGTGCGATCTAAAAACAATCGCACTATTTCGGTTTTCTCAATTAATACGCTTCGGACGTTGTTTTCGCCTGCATATGAAGAATTAAATAATCCGGACCTCCTGCTTTTGAGTCTGTTCCGGACATATTAAACCCGCCGAATGGCTGATAGCCGACAATAGCTCCGGTACAGCCTCTGTTAAAGTATAAGTTTCCGACATGAAAATCCTCGCGAGCCCGTTCAATGTGCGCACGGTTTTTCGTCAGCAGAGCGCCTGTCAGTCCGTATTCTGTATTATTTGCAATCTCAAGCATATGGTCGAAATCACGCGCTTTGCAGATGGCAGCAACCGGACCGAAGATTTCTTCCTGCATGAGACGCGCATGTTCATCAACATCTGCAAAGATCGTCGGCTGAATAAAGTAGCCTTTTGAATCATCGCCTTCTCCGCCGGCCAAAAGCTTGCCTTCAGACTTGCCGATTTCAATATAGCTCATGACTTTATTGTAGGAAGCTTCATGAATCACAGGCCCCATATACGTATCAGGATCTTCCGGACTTCCGACTGTCAGCGTTTTGGTCAGCGCAACTGCTTTTTCTACGACTTCATCATAGACATCCTGATGAATCACTGCACGGGAACCCGCTGAACATTTTTGCCCTGAGTACCCGAATGCGGAGTAAACGATAGAAGAGGCAGCAAGATCCAAATCGGCATCTTTGTCGACAAGCACTGTGTCTTTCCCGCCCATTTCAGCAATCACTCGTTTCAGCCATTTTTGGCCCGGCTGCACTTTTGCGGCACGCTCATAAATCCGGCAGCCGACCGCACGGGAGCCTGTAAATGATACAAATCTTGTTTTAGGGTGTTCTACTAAGAAATCACCAATTTCCGCTCCGTCTCCCGGAATGTAATTGAGAACGCCGTTTGGCAAACCCGCTTCCTCCATTACCTCGACAAATTTAGCAGCCACTACTGGCGCAGCATCTGCCGGCTTCAACAGGATCGTATTCCCCGTGACAATCGCAGCCGCAGCAGTCCCTGCCATAATGGCAAGCGGGAAATTAAATGGCGAAATGACAATGCCGACGCCAAGCGCTTCATAATGATATTGATTGTACTCGCCTGCCCGGCTCTTTACAGGAGCCCCGTCCTTCAGTTTTAAGATTTGGCGCGCGTAGTATTCTAAAAAGTCTATTGCTTCCGCTGTGTCAGCATCTGCTTCCTTCCACGGTTTTCCCGCTTCCTTTACAAGATAGCTTGAAAATTCATGCTTTCTTCTGCGCAAAATGGCCGCAGCTTTAAAAAGAATATTCGCGCGGTGCTCCGGTCTTTGTTTTTTCCACGATTCAAATGCCTGTAACGCCGATTGCATCGCTTTTTCAGCAAGCTCTTGATTAGCCGTTGAGGCGTAGCCGATCACTTCTTCCTTATTGGCCGGATTAATCGAAACAATTTTACGATCCGTTTCGATCTTTTCTCCATTAATGACAAGCGGATAATGCTTGCCGAGCTGAGTATTTACAAAGTCCATTGATTCTTGAAAGGCTGTTTTATTCTTTGCTTCCTTAAAATCAGTGAATGGTTCGTGCGCATATGAAACGGTCATATGTAATCCCCCTCGTTATGTAATATGTCTTCCTACGAAATATAAAAGCAAGATTCGTACCAATATTTCGTCTTTTCACAAAAAAACTTGTAGAATCACAGAGAACTTTGTCAGAAATCTAAACATTTTTCCTTTTATGAATATAACGTGCAAAATCACTTTGCGATTTTCATGCCATACGCAAACAAAAACGCAAAATAATTTTGCGGAAGAAAGGGGGATTATCCCCCCTAAACCCATCCGCGGAATTGAGACGCCTCTGCAGATTTTCTGATGCCCGTCATGTAAGCCGCCAAGCGCATATCGACTTTGTGTGCGGCCGCGGTCTGATAAATCGTTTCAAATGAATTGACCATCACGTTTCTCAGCTTTTCAGCAACCTCTTCTTCTGCCCAATAGTATCCTTGGTTGTTTTGAACCCATTCAAAGTAAGAAACCGTTACGCCGCCGGCACTCGCCAGTATATCCGGCACCAGGAGTACGCCTTTTTCATTCAAAATCTTTGTCGCGTCGATTGTCGTCGGCCCGTTAGCCGCTTCGACCACAATTGAGGCCTTAATGTTATGGGCGTTTTTGGCTGTAATTTGATTTGAAATAGCCGCCGGCACTAAAATATCGCATTCTTGTTCGAGCAGCTCTTCATTTGTGATGACATCTGTAAATAAATTGGTGACCATTCCGAAACTGTCCCGCTTATCGAGCAAATAAGGAATATCGAGGCCCTCCGGGTTGTACAGACCGCCGTGGGCATCCGAAATCCCGATAACCTTGGCGCCGGCATCATGCATAAATTTAGCCAGAAAACTGCCGGCGTTCCCAAAGCCCTGTATGATGATTCGCGCGTTTTGCAGCTTGATTCCTTTTTTCTTAACCGCTTCTTCTATACAAATGGTTACGCCTTGAGCGGTTGCTGTTTCCCGGCCCTGTGAGCCGCCTAAAACGAGCGGTTTTCCTGTGATAAAACCCGGGGAATCGAATTCCCGAAGCCGGCTGTATTCGTCCATCATCCACGCCATAATTTGCGAATTGGTGTATACATCGGGAGCGGGAATATCCTTTGTCGGGCCGACTAACTGGCTGATGGCGCGGACATACCCCCGGCTCAGCCGTTCCAATTCTCCAAACGACATCGTCCGCGGATCACAAATAATGCCTCCCTTTCCGCCGCCGTACGGCAAATTCGTGATCCCGCATTTGAGCGTCATCCAAATCGATAACGCCTTTACTTCCTCTTCATTCACCTCGGGATGAAAACGCACGCCCCCTTTTGTCGGGCCGACCGCGTCATTGTGCTGTGAACGATAGCCTGTAAACACTTTCACACTGCCGTTATCCATTTTCACCGGAATTCGTACAGTGAGCATTCTCATCGGCTCTTTCATTAATTCATACATTCCGCTCGGATAGCCCAATTTCCGCAGGGCTTCCTTTATGATCGCTTGCGTAGACAGAAATAAATTGAGAGCTTCTTTTTCTTCATCCTTTGTGATTTGTTTTTCTGACATGTTTTTTCACCTCATCATATTTTTATCTTCAGAAAAATGTAAGCGCTTTTAAAATAATGCAATAGATCAATTCCTTTCTTGATTGGGTTCACCCTTATCTACATGCAAGATTCGTACCAATTTTTTAACCATACAAAAAAAAGAGGCTGATATCACATCAGCCCCTGATCATTTCTATTGATATTAACGAGGGTCGATAACTAGCTGTGTTTCAGCATAAAAACTGCCGATTCCCAGACCGTTTACCACATCCCCTTTAATCGTGTATGTGCCTGCACGCGGAAGCGTTTTGCGCACCATGACGAGATCGAATTCAGACGTCCCTAACAAATCAAGAGTAAGCGGGAGCCTGACCGTTTTTCCATCGTTTAAAATCTGTGTTTCTTTCAGTGTTCTTCCATTCACAGAATCTCTTGTTGTCGCGTGGAATCCGTCAGGAAATTGAAACTCGACTGCCCCCAGAGAAAGCACTGCGTTTGGTTTATAAGTCACTTCAATATCTGAAGTCGTCCATTCTTTTGTACTGTTTACGGTTTTTGCCTCAATTGATGCAGACTGTGCATGCGCTTGGCCTGAAGGAAGCAAGATTGATAGCAGGACAGCTGAACTGATGAAAAATGAAGATACGAATGAAGTTCTTTTTAACATGACATTTCCTCCTCAAATCACGGTTGGAATTTGGCCAGAGCGTCCTCTGCAGAAAAAGCGTTTTACCGTAACTCGCGAATTACCATTTCTTTTTCTTAAAAGTTAATCTATCACCATTTTCCATGGAAGTAAATGTTTTTTAAGGAATATTAACACTTTGAATGATGTAATAAATTCATCCTATTTACACAAGATTCTAATAGACTGTTTCTGATCCGTATCTAGTAAAATATGCGCCTGTTACCCCTGTCTTTTGTCCTGATATCAAAACAGGACAAAAAAAGTCGAAGATGCCTGATGATCTTCGATGGATAACTGCTCTATGATTTATTTAAATTCGGTATTCCAGTTAAAACCGATTGTCTCATCATTCCATGGGATTCTTTTTTCATCGGGCTGATCAGGGTTATACGAGGTTGTCGTAAAATAGATAATTGTCAGCGGCGTTTCGCCCAGCACTCTGTATCCGTGAGCGACGCCTTTTGGAATCAATAACAGCATCGGGTTATCTTCTCCCATATAATAGACATCGGTTTCTCCTTTTGTTTCTGAATCCTCCCGCAGGTCGTAAAGGACAACCTGAGCGTGGCCTGTCGGGAAGAACCAGAGATCATCCTGCTTCTCGTGATAATGAAACGCTTTAATCACACCCGGATAGCTTTTGGACCAAGACGCCTGCCCAAAATGCTCAAGAAGGTTCTCATCATCGCGAACCAGTTCGGCAAAAAAACCTCTGTCATCACAATGCTTTGTCAGTTTCTTAACCTTGACTCCTTCAATCACGCGCACTGCTCCTTTCCTGCAAAAATTCCCGTAAAGCTTCCCGCCAATGGCGCGGGCGTATGCCGGCTTCTTCAATGGCCCGGTGGCTCAGCACAGAGTAAGCCGGCCGGGGTGTCGGATTCCCGTATTCCTCTGTCGTCACGGGCGTAATCGTTGTGTTCAGCCCGCTTTCTTCCATAATGGCCTTTGCGAACTCATACCAGCTGCATATGCCTGAATTGCTGACATGGTAGATGCCCGGCGGATGACTGAACAGCTTGATGACCGCTTCCGCCAAATCCTTCGTATAGGTCGGCGAGCCGATTTGATCGTTCACAACCCGCAGCTCTTGTTTTGTTTCTGCGAGCTTCAGCATCGTATGAACAAAATTGCTGCCGCTTTGTCCATACACCCACGATGTTCTGATGATCGTGCTGTCGGTTCTTGCTAACTGGATCAGCTCTTCTCCTAGTTTTTTACTTTTACCGTAGATGGTGTTCGGGTCAAGGTGGCCGTCTTCCCTGTATGGCTGGGTCCCCTTCCCGTCAAATACATAATCCGTGCTGATATGAACATATTGCGCTCCGATGCGGGATGACTCCAGGGCAGTGTAATAAGCGCCAACTCCGTTGATCAAGTATGCTTTATCCAGCTCCGTCTCGCATTTGTCGACGGACGTAAACGCGGCGGTATTGACCACGATATCCGGCTGATAATGCCCCAACGAATGCCGTACAGAACGCTGATCGGCGATGTTCATCATCTGCTTTGTTAACGCAATGACCTCATATCCGGCTTGCTTCAGCTGGCGGCACAGCTCCAAGCCAAGCTGTCCGCCCGCGCCGGTTACCAATACCTTTGTCAATCGAATCACCTTCTCATCGGTCATTGTCTGTATACCAGCGAATCGTGCGCGCAATGCCTTCTTCAAACGGTACTTCCTGCCGCCAGCCAAGCTCATTTTTCAGCTTTGACGCATTGATCGCGTAGCGCCGGTCATGCCCTTTTCGGTCTTCGACGTGAGCAAACAATTCCTCACAGCCCAAATGTTTCATGATGATACTCGCCAGCTCTTTATTCGTGCGTTCATTTCCGCCGCCGATATTATACACCTCACCGTCGGTTCCTTTTTCTAAAATAAGCTTGATGGCGCGGCAATGGTCCTCTGCAAAAAGCCAGTCTCTGATCTGAAGCCCGTCGCCGTAGAGCGGAACCGGCAAGCCTTGTTTTGCATGGCGGATAATCGTTGGGATCATTTTTTCACTATGCTGATATGGTCCGTAATTGTTGCTGCAGCGTGTAATAATAGCCGGCAGTTTGTGTGTTTTCACATACGATAGAACAAGAAGGTCAGAGCTCGCTTTGCTCGCGGAATAAGGGTTGTTAGGAGAAAGCGGCGTGGTTTCCGTAAATGCGGGATCATTCGCTTCTAATTCCCCGTACACCTCGTCTGTTGAAATATGAATCAGCTTTTTGGCTTTTCCTTGTAAGACTGCCTCAGCCAGACGATATGTGCCCATGACATTCGTTGTGATAAACGGCTCTGCTTGGGAGATGCTTCTGTCTACATGCGATTCCGCGGCGAAATGAATCACGGCGTCATAGGTCTCGTCAAACGCCCGGTCGATATCCTCCTGAATGCTGATATCCCCTTTTACAAACCGAAACCGGCTGTTTCCCTTTAGTTTTTCGATTTCCTGCGGGTGGCTGGCATACGTTAATTTATCTAGAACGGTAATGCGCGCATCCGTTTCCTTCAGCATGAGCTTTGTAAACGTGAGCCCTATGAATCCGGCCCCGCCTGTAATGAAATATGATTTTGCCATAGCTATTCGTCCTGTCCTTTCTGTAAAGCCTGATGTACCAGCCGGGAGGCGAGATAAAGCGATTCGTGTGTTCCTGCATCGACCCACCAGCCCGATAACACATCATACGTAAGCTTGCTGTTTTCAATGTATAAATTATTTACATCAGTGATTTCCAGCTCGCCGCGCTTGGATGGTGATATTTGTTCAATATACGAAAACACTTCTGCATCATACATGTAAATGCCGGTTACACAAAGGTTGGTCGGCGGATGTGCAGGCTTTTCAATAATGGATCGAATGTGTTTGTTTTTCTCATCAATCTCAGCAATCCCAAAACGTTCTGGATCATCCACTTCTTTCAGAAGCACTTTCGCCCCTTTTCCCTGCTGTTGAAATCGCTCCGTATAAGGCTTTAATGAATCTTCGAATATATTATCACCTAATAATAAAATGAAAGGCTCCTTTCCGGTAAAGCGTTTTGCATATGATAACCCATCTGAAATTCCCGATGCAGCGGGCTGCACTTGATAAGTGACGGAGACGCCAAGCTCCTCCCCGCTTCCCAGCAGCTTATAAAACTGCGGCATGTGCTCTTTTTGGCTGATGAGTAAAATCTCTTTAATTCCGGCTTCCTCAAGCTTCATTATCGACCAGTAAATCATCGGATAAGGGCCTACAGGAAGCAAATGCTTGTTGACGGCTTTGGTTAAGGGCATAAGGCGTGAGCCGTTTCCTCCGGCTAAAATGACACCTTTCACATTAACACTTCCTTACGTGCATTTTTATATCTTATCATCAAGCAAATCATAAAGAATGGCTGATACCCGTTTCATTCCTTTTCCATCTACGAGCGGCCTTCCTCCCTCGTGCAGAGAAAGACGGAGAGGATAGCTGCTGAATATTTGAGACATATGATAAGCAAGCTTTTCGACGGATACATTCTCTCCCAGGCCGAGATCAAGAACGGCGCCATGTTCCGCAAATTTTGCAGCGGTTGCGGTTTGATGGGCAACCTGAGAAAGCACGAGGCACGGCACGCCGATACAGATCGCTTCATAAAGCGAGATGCCGCCGGCGACAATGGCTGCATCTGCTTGTTTCATAAACACAGCCATTTCATTTGTCTGCTCGATTAGTGCGTATTGGGGTTTGTTTTGAATCAATTTACGGACCGCCTCTTGATGCGGTGAAGCGCTGCCCATGATAAAAATCATTTTCTTGTCTTTCCTGTCCGGGAGCTGACCGGCCGCTGCTATCACTTTAAAAACAAGCTGCTTTGGATCGCTTCCTCCTAATGCAACAAGGATATTGCGGCAGTCTTCCTTAAGTGCGTAATCAGCTCTTGCGGCTTGAAAGGCAGGGTGGAGAATAAGATAATCCGGGCCTTCATAGACACGGGCGTTTCCCTGATCGTAAACCTTGCTTCTGACATCGCCGTAAATTCCGTTAATGACCGCATCACTTTGACCTATCGCTTTCTCATTTTTTTCTTCGAACAGAACGATTTTGGCATCTGTTCCTGCTTTTATTTTTGTTAATAAATCGACAGGTGCACCAAGGATATCGAATAAAAGCAGATCGAGCTTTTTATCGTTTATTTCCCGGAGAATACATTCATTTTGCTGAAGCTCCGGTTTTACGATGACCTGCCAGTACTCTTCTTGAAGAAATTGTTCAGACTCGTCATTTGTGTAAAACGTAATGGAACAGCGTTGTTTGAGTTCTTCCGCAAGCCTTTTCATTCGAACGACGTGCCCCATTCCTTTCTCGAACCCGCCGTCTGCGAATATCCCGATATGCATGCTACTCAACCTCTTTTTGCTTTGTCATACCGTTCATCGCCGCCAGATCAGGGTGCTGGTTCAGCAGGCTGATTAACTCTGCAGCCGAGACATCAGGGCGCTCGCCTGCTTTTTGATAGAGGGCTGAGACCAATTGATAGTCTTCCTCCGTATCGACGGTCAGCCGATATTGAGGAGCGCAGAGCTGTTCCGGAGCCTCTAAAAACTGCAAACGGTAAAGATGGGGATGTTTCCGGACATACAAGGTGACATGCTCTTGGTATTTATCCTCCAGCATTTTGATGCCGCTGATATCGAGCAAAAGCTTGGCGCTCACCGCTTCACCGCAAATGCCTAACGGCGTGTTCAGGATATACGTATAATCCGCACCTTGATCAAGATGAGCTGAAATCATCATATCGAGCAACTCTGGATCGACAAATGGATTATCCCCCGTTAAGCGGATGACGACTTCCGGTTTCGCAGCCTTTATGACTCGCGCAAATCTGTCGAGAACCCGTTCCTCACTGCCGCGGAAAACGCGAATGCCGTTCTTGATGCAGTGTGCCTCTAATACATCGTCGGCTTTTTTGTCAGATGTAGCGATGACAAGATTATCGCGCTCCTTTTGATAGAACGCGCTTTGCCGTACGCGCTGCACGAGAATATCGAGTAAATGCTCCGAGCCAAGCGGACGCAGTACTTTTCCAGGAAGGCGTTCCGATCCCATTCTCGCCTGCACGATAAAAAGTATGTCATCCATGGGACGGGCTGTCCTTCGTTAAAATATCTTCCCATGTAATGCCTGTGTCTGCCGGGATGTCCCTTACCGCACGCACGCCGCCGGTCAATAGCTCAAAAAATCTCGGGTGCAGCCCCTGAGGCTTTTGTCCGGGGCGGAGCACGGCAATATTGTCTTCGCTGAAGGCATCCCCTTTTTGAATCGGAGCCGTTGTGAAAATTCCCCTGTATGCAAATTTTCTGATCTCACCCTCAATGGCAGTTGTTGTTTTGTATGAACTGCCCAGCAGCTTTTCAGAAACTGGCTTCCTGATGCCTAGTTTCAGCTCGGCTTCTGTTTCCCTGATGGCCTTGACCATTTCCTTTAATTCATCCGGATTTAATGCAAATGAATGATCAGCCCCCGGCAGGTTTTTATCGATAGTAAAATGCTTTTCTATCAGTCTGGCGCCGAGCCGGACCGCGGCACATGGCGCTTCTGTCGGGTGCTCGCTATGATCCGAAAAACCGATGGGCGCATCCGGAAAAGCGGCGGCAAGCATCGGGATCACACTGAGGTTGCTGTATTCAGGCGGTGCAGGGTATTTCGCCACACAATGCATAATGGCAATTTCGTGGTTGCCCTCTGCTCTGATGGTGCGCCAAGCCTCATGAATATCAGCAATTTCCGCTCCGGCTGTCGAAAAAATCATCGGCCTGTTCATGCGGGCGACGTACTTGAGCAGCGGGAGATGGTTAATTTCATAGGATGCGATTTTAAAAGCACTTGGAGAAGTGGAAAGCAGCAGATCAGCTGATCCTTCATCACACACCGTGCTTAAAAAAATCACCTGTTTCTTGCGACAGTAGTCCAAAAGCGGATCAATCCACTCCGCGGGCAATTCCATGGACTGAACGAGAGAAAAAATTGATACATCATTGCCCGCAGCTGTTTTGTATAATCCAGGATCTTTCTGATACATCTTATCAGCTTGGAACATTTGAAATTTAACGGCATCTGCACCCGCTTCAGCCGCGGCATCAATCAGTGCAAAGGCCTGATCCAATTTTCCGTCATGATTAATTCCTGCCTCAGCAATGATAAAAACGGGAGCATCTTTGCCGACAGTTTTGTTCGCGATCTGAAAATCCGCCATTATTTCGCCTCCTTGCCCGGCCAAATGTGGTAATAGTAATATGATTGAACAGCGGTGAAGCCCATTCTTTCATATAGGCGGATCGCTCTGACATTATGAAGCTGCGTCCCCGCTGTTACCGTTTTATGCTTCAGCGTCTCCGGTTGTTCTATGAGATGCGCCAATAAATGAAACGCGATACGCTTGCCTTCATACCCCGGCTTCACAGCCATCAAATCAAGCACATACTCATCACCTTTTGATAAACCTTGCAGGTAGCCGATTATTTCCCCATTATATTTAGCGGCAATATTGATATCCGCTCTCCCCATCAGATTGTTTCGTGTCCACTCTTGAAAGATTTTGTTCGCCGCCTCACGGCTGAGATAAGGATCTTGAAAATATCTGCTTTTCGTAAATGCGTCGCTGGCTAACCGGCAAATCTCTTCGGTGTCTCCAGGCTCAGGCTGAACCAGTTCAAAAAATGGCGGCGTTTTTTCATATATAGACGGGGTCTTCGCCAGTTTAAGCAAACTGCCGACAAAATAAGAGGACGGCTGCTGCTGAATGACATGTACTGCCCCGATATCCTCTGCCGGTACACGCACAAACACAAAATCCGTTTCATCCGTTTGCCGAACAGAATAAAAGGCCTGAAATAGCCGTTTCAGCTGTCCTGTGCTGTTAGCCGCGAGAAGCTTTACATTCATGACTTTTTTCTGAAGCATTTTGCTTTCCCAAAGGGCATCTTCATACAGCATCACGCCTTGAAGCTGGCTGTTTTCAAATAGGCCGAGCGAAAATTGATACGACCCGTCAAGTGTCATCTGTTTGCTTTGGAGAAATTCCATAATCGCCTCTTTGGAAACATTCTCTTTTATCGTATACACCTAACCAGCCCCTTTTGCGATGTCCCGCACGGCCTCTATCACGTCGTTGACATCTTCGTCAGACATTGATGGATACAGCGGGAGTGACAGGGTGCGTTTGTAATACTTCATGGCGAGCGGGTAGTCTGTTTCCTCAAATCCGAATTCCTTTTGATAATACGGATGAATATGCACTGGGATAAAATGAACACTGGTCCCGATATTGTATTCATCCTTTAGAGCCGTAATCATTTCATCCCGAGTGACGCCGGCCTGTTTTTCATCAACTTGCAGGACATATAAATGCCAGGCGTGCCGTCCTTCGTTGTGAACAAACGGCGTGATCAGCCCCGGGATTTGCTGAAAAGCGGCTTGATACTGACCTGCAATCTCTTCTCTCCGTTTTTGCATGTCATCCAGCCGTTTCAGCTGATGAAGCCCGAGCGCCGCCTGCAGATCAAACATGTTCATTTTGTAGCCGGGCGACTCGACCTCATAGTACCAGCTGCCATTTGAAGAATAACGGTTCCATGCGCCTTTGCTCATGCCGTGAAGGCTCAGAACCCTGATTTTGTCGGCAAGCTCCTCATCATCCGTCGTCAGCATGCCGCCTTCCCCTGTCGCCAGGTTTTTGGTCGCGTAGAAGCTGAATGCTGTCGCATCCCCGATGGAGCCGATCATTCTCTGCTTATAAGTGGTGTATACTGCGTGCGCCGCATCCTCGAGCACAAATAGACCGTGCGTTTGGGCAATGGCTAAAATTGCGTCCATGTCACAGGACTGCCCGCCAAAGTGGACGGGTACAACGGCTTTCGTCCGCGGCGTGACCGCCGTCTCAAGCTTTTCCGGATCAATGTTAAGCGTCTTTTCATCTATATCCGCAAACACCGGCGTTGCTCCGGTATGAATAATCGTATTGGCGGTTGAGCTGAACGTCAGTGGAGTGGTTATGACTTCATCACCCGGTCCGACCCCTTTTGCTTTTAAAGCCAAAAATAAAGCAGCGGTACATGAATTCAGCGCCACGGCGTGCTTAGCTCCGACAAACGCGGCAAACTCTTTTTCAAACTGCTGAACCTTCGGGCCTTTGGAAAGCCATCCGGATTCAAGCGTTTCTGTGACCTCCTGAATTTCTTCCTTTCCGATCAGCGGCAAGGAATAAGGAAGAAAATGATTTCTCTTTTGCACCATTTCTTTGCGCTCCTATCGTTTTATTCAGAATGATCCCGCCTGTAATCAACCCCTGTTTTTGCTTTCAGTTCCGAAAACAAGGCGAGCGTCGACTCAGTAACCGGGTAATTGGAAGCCGTAAATGACAGACGCGCCGCTTCTGCCTTCTGATACATGGCGGGATTTTGAAGAACCTCAATCAGGGTGCGCGCTAATTCCTCCGGTTTTTCAAATATAAAATCGCCAAGAGACTCGTAATACGGATACGTGCGGTTTCCGGTCGATTTCCCGATCAGTGCGGGCTTTTGAAACAGCATGGCCTCAAGGCCCACCGTTGAGGTTTGTGTCACAGCGGCGTCAGCATACGCCAGAATATCGTACAGATCCATCTCTTTTTTGATGACTCTGCAAGCTTTATGTTTTTTTGCCGCCGCATGATACAGATCCAGCTTGTTTTTTCCGATTTCCCATGGGTGAGGTTTAATGATGATTTGCAGCTGTTTTTGCGTGGTAAGCTCCGCTAACACACTTGAATAAAATTCCTCGGAAAAGGGCTGTGTCGCGATCAAAACGATTTTTTTAGACGGGTGAAAGGCCAGCTTTCGATAAAATACTGACATGTCCATAGGTGTCCTGTTAAAGATTTCGTCAAAGCGGGGATGTCCCGTTATGAGAATCTGTTCTGGTTTGCAGCCTTTTTGCTGATACCAACCAGCTTCATATGCGCCAAAAACAGCCTGATAGGTTGTAAAAACGGGCAAGAAGGCTTCATCACCCATCAGCGCTCCATGCTGAAGGCAGATGCTCACGGCCCCTCTCCTTTCGCACATAAGAGCGAGCACCCTGCTGTAAATGTCTTCTGTCGTTCCTACAACAGCAGCAGAAATGTTCTCTTTCTTGAATAAAGCATCTACTGTGTCAATGGCTTCCATGAACAAAGGAATATCCTTGAAAAGCCGTTCACGAAATGCTTGATCACCGAATGCCGGGTGGTCATCATAAGCCGAAAGTATCGAAAAAGCCTTTTCAAGATACGGCTTCGGATCGCCTTTTTCACATGAAGCAGCCACTTCAGGCTTGCTGATCACAGGCAAATCGCAATAATTTGGCATACTCCATCTTGCCAAAACAGCTGTTTTTTCAGGATCAAATTGGTAGTAATTAGCGTTTACAAAACGAAGGTGATCAAAATGCAAGATCACTTTTCCCTTAACAGGCGCGTCATTTGTTTTGGCAATGCTCTGTTTTTTCTCTTCAAAAAACGTCTGAATCTGACTTTCATCGATATGCTGATCCGCAGGCCCGAATAATTCCGGTTCTTCTTCCATCATCACTCTCAGCTCAGGGCTGATGTATTGGTAAAAATTACTAATAAGCCCGAGCGGAATCCCCTTGTAGCGAAGCCTGTCAAAAAGCTCCGCATACTTCCGGTACAACACCCAATAATTGCTTAAATAGGCCGACAAACTCTCACCCCATTCCAAGCTTTTTTAATGATTCACGCAGTTCGCGGCAGTTGCGCTGCGGAGGAAGATTCCGAACGAACTCGTTTTTTTCTGACTCAAACAGCTGAAAATGAATGGATTGGTCTGTAATATAGTTCAGATCAAGCTCCTCGGCCAGCGGGTAAAACGGATAAAAATGATTGACTCTCCAAAAGAACCGGGCATCACCGATCCGGTAAAACGCCGGGCTTTCATCCCAATAAGAGCCAAACGCCTCCTTCACCTTCTCAAGCACCGAATACCTGTGCATCACCGAGCAATGGTCAATTGCGCACGGAGCGTTCCACGTTACTTGACTGGCGGGCCTGACAGTTTCTTTTATAATGTCTCGATTCTGGTTTAAGTGATAGGTTTTCGAGCTTGAGTAGATCACAGCCTTTTCCGGGTGATCATCGAGTTCACGCACCATCTTTAACAGCCGATCCGGCATATAGATGTTGTCATCCGTCGCATAGGTGATATATTCACCCTCTGCCATCTCAATCGCTTGATTGATCAGGGCCGCGTATCTCGTTTTTTCCGTTCTTTCCTTCACTCCAGATACATCGCTTTGATAGAAATGCACACGGTTATCATTCAAAAAGGGACGGATTTCATTCAGCGTCTCTTCATTTGAGTTGTCATCCATAATAAACAATTCAAAATCAGAAAAAGTTTGTGAGAGTATGCTTGAAATGGACTTTGCCACATAATCGCTTTTGTTATAGCTCGTCATAATCACTGAAACTTTCGGCAAATCCTACACCTCCTTCTTGAATTTTCACACCTGAAACTAACGTTATCTTATGTTGCTTAAGCGCAAGTTGCGCTAGGAATACAGACCAATATGCGAAAAGATTGTGTACGTCCATTGAAAAAACAGTGATCGGCCAGAGAAATCGGCACGCTCACTGTTCTTTTTTTCAGCATATTCCAAGCTTTGGCCTCATAAGGTGAAAGAGATAAAAATCGCACTAGCGACTAAGATCGTTTGTCATCGGAGGTGAGTCATCTCGGATCGTTTATTTATACATCCAGAACATGTTCTGAATGGTTTTCATAAAAAGGAGGAACGATATGAAACCGAAAAAAAATCAATATCAGCAAATGCAGGGATATGATATGCAGGGGTATTCGCCTCAATTCGGCCCAAATCCGTACCCGCAGCCGCAAGGGCAAGGCCCGCAAATGCAAGGCCCACAAATGCAGACTATGGGACAAATGCAGCAAATGCCTATGCAGCAGGGGCAGCAAGGCTTCGGATTCCCCACTCAGCAGCAAGGCCAGGGCGGCGGGTTTCAAATTCCATCGGGGCCGACGCCATCGGGCGGCCAAAACATTCCCGGCATGCTGCCTGTCGAGGAATCATATATCGAAAATATACTGCGCCTGAACAGGGGAAAAACGGCTACCATCTATATGACATTTGAAAACAGCAAAGAGTGGGGATCAAAGATTTTTCGCGGCGTCATCGAGGCTGCGGGCCGGGATCACATTATTATCAGTGATCCAAAGACAGGAACCCGCTATCTTCTGCTGACGATCTATCTTGATTACGTTACCTTTGATGAAGAAATTGCATATACGTACCCATACTCGATGTCATCCTATTCGCCAAGATAAAGAAAAAAAGCCAATCACTCATAATCATGAGGATTGGCTTTTTTATTTATAGATATTTGACGGCTGCGACAACGATCATGATCCAAGAAATAATGAACGCCACACCGCCAAGCGGCGTGATTGCCCCGAGAATGGAAATTTGCGTCACGCTGAGGATGTATAAGCTTCCGGAAAACAGCACAATCCCCGCAAACATCAGCCAGCCGGCTGTTGTGACGCTGCCGATGCCAGACAGTTTATCCGCAAGAAACGCGACAACAAAAAGCCCCAGCGCGTGATACATATGATACTGCACGCCTGTGTGCCAAACCTGAAGATATTTATCAGGAATTTTCCCTTCTAATCCGTGTGCGCCAAATGCCCCAAGGCCCACGGCAAGCATGGCATTAATAGCGCCTAATATGATAAATACTTTCATCTATTCTCTCCCGCCTTTTCGTTAAACTCATATCAATTATCATATCGCACCTGTATGAAAATTCAATGTTTGTTCTCTGATGACACGAGATTGTCGGATTTTCTCCTGCGCCATAGCTGAAACTGATCCATCGCTATTGCAGCAAGCGTCCCTAAGACAAGCCCGTTGCTTAACAGAGAAATAAACACCGGATGCATATCCTTTAATGCACTTTCTGGCACAAACATAATGCCGACACCTGTAAGCAGTGAAATGCCGATCACAGCCCGCACTCTTTTCAGCTCTGATTTCTCATAGGAATCAAATTCAGTAAACGCCAAACCAACCATTGCCGAGAACACAACAAAGTTTACCGCGAATCCAACGGGTGACGGCAGACTCGCAAACGCATTCATAAAAAACGGAATCACGCTGATGAAAACGACCAGCATACTGCCGAGGACAAACGGCTTTTTAGAAGGCATCTTTGTCGTTTCAATAAAACCCGCGGCTCCCGAAATCGGAACCGGTGCAATGGCTCCAGACAAACCGCTCAGCAAATGGCTGAATGCAGCCGCAAAACCGGCAGGGCGCTCATGACGCTTTCCATCTGTCTGTTTGCCGAATTTTTTCACCGCAATGTCCACAACCTTCATACTTGCCAGCATGTTAACGATCAGCAGGATCGTAATAAAAACCGAGGTGATGGCTAGGCCGCTGTTAAATAACGGAGCACCGAACGGAAACAGAGACGGCAGCTGAAACAGCCGATCCGGCATTTCGATCGGTTTCGCAACGCCCGCAGCCGCAAACAGCACCCATCCGCCGAAAAGGGCTAATAAAATAGAATATTGCTTTAAAAAAACGATATTAGAATTTGACATGATAAAAGCTGCGGCGACGACAACCAGCGCGAGGACAAATACAAGACCGTCCACGCTGTCTTTTAGATAGCCGATGCCGAGAAGCCCTTTTATTATCGGCTGGCTCAGCTGCATGACGAGCAGCAGCAAATAGACCCCTGTCACAACCGGAGTAAACAAGGCAGCAAGCCGATCAATGACCTTGAAGACACTTAACAAAAAGAAACATACAGCGCTTACAAGAAGCGCCCCCTGCAAGCCGCGCAATGTTTCGCCATATGTCGCAAACACCGTTCCGGTCAGGCCGCCGTAGATCGTATACACTCCCCACCACAAGCCGGCAGGGCTTTCATTTATAGGCAGCCGGTGTCCTTTCAAACACTGAATAACTGCGGCAATTCCCAATACAAAAAAAGTGCTTTGAATCAGCCGTGCAGAATCTGAATGATCCAGATGAAACGACTGGGCAACCGCCACCGGAACAACAATCGCCGCGGCAATCATAAACGCTGTCCATTGCAGAGCGCCAAGAACCAATTTCACGTAAGCTCAACCTTTCTGATTAAAAATCAAATAAAGACTCTCCGTTTCCATCCTCTTCTTGCTTATCTTTTTCCTGCTTCCGATATTTGTTTAATCCCGCGCTGCCCATCATCTTTTCCATCAGCAGCTGGTCTGTCGAAGGCGGCGCCGAAGGACTTGCCGTGACACTCGGCTGAATGCGCGGCGTGCTCCCCGTCTCCGGCTGATCCAGCACGACGTCGCACAAAGAACGAACGACCGCCACGTGACGCTTCAGCTCCTCATCACCTTCAGCCGTCTTTGCTTTCTTCAATTCCTCTTCCATCTTCTGAATCAAAGCGGATATATGAATGTTCATAAAAAATCCTCCAAAAATAAAATGTAGTCTCCCTGCATTTTATCAAATTCCCGCGGCAAACGCAGACAAGAGTTTGTTATTTTTTCTGACAAGCGCCTCGCATTTGACAAGCAGAAGACATTTTTCACATAATGAATCACCATGACCTGCAGGAAGGAGAGAGAATATGAACAGCATCCCCTCTATTGTCAGCAGCCATCAAGCATTTTTCGCGGCAGGGCATACGAAATCAATTGACTCAAGACTGGACGTCTTAAAGAAATTGAAACACACCATCAAAGCGTATGAAGCAGACATCACAGCCGCTCTCTATCAGGATCTTCACAAATCTGAACAAGAAGCATACTCAACGGAAATCGGCATCGTTCTGGAGGAAATCAGCTTTGTGATGAAACGGCTGAAAAAATGGGCCAAGCCGAAAAGAGTCAAAACGCCATTGACCCATATCGGTTCCAAAAGTGTCATTATCCCCGAGCCGTATGGCACCGTCTTGGTGATTGCGCCATGGAACTATCCCTTGCAGCTGGCGCTTTCTCCATTGATCGGAGCCATTGCGGCCGGAAACACGGTCGTTCTCAAACCCTCAGAATATACGCCAGCTGTTTCGGCTGTTCTTTCCGATCTCATCCGCGACGTTTTTCCGGATCATTATGTCGCTTTGGCGGAAGGCGGGCCGGACATCAGCACAGCTTTATTACAGCAGCCGTTCGACTACATATTTTTTACGGGAAGCGTCGCCATAGGAAAAGTTGTCATGGAAGCGGCGGCCAAACAATTAATTCCTGTCACCTTAGAGCTCGGAGGCAAAAGCCCCTGCATCGTGCATAAGGATGCTGACATCAAGCTTGCCGCCAAACGCATCGTCTTCGGGAAATTTACGAATGCGGGCCAAACCTGCATCGCACCGGATTATTTGCTCGTTCACGAAGACATCAAAACAGTGCTTGCGGAAGAAATGAAGCGTGTCATTGGCGAGTTTTACGGACCGCAGCCCGAACTGAATCCGGCTTATGGCAAAATCGTCAGTGAACGCCACTATCAGCGGCTGCTGAGCTTTCTGAAAGACGGCGTCGCGCTAAGCGGCGGCCAAGCAGATCACAGGCACCACAAAATAGCGCCGACCATTCTCGATCAAGTCACAGAAGATTCCCCTGTGATGCAAGAGGAAATTTTCGGGCCCATTCTTCCGCTGTTTACATATCGCGGCATCGATGAAGTCATTGAGAAAATCAAGTCGCGTCCCAAGCCGCTCGCCCTGTATGTGTTTACGAAAAACCAAACAACTGAACGAGAGGTATTAGAAAACCTGTCGTTTGGCGGCGGCTGTGTCAACGATACGTTAATGCATGCCGCGACACCGTATTTGCCATTCGGCGGCGTGGGAGAAAGCGGAATCGGCAGCTATCACGGATTTGACAGCTTTAATACATTTACGCATAAGAAAAGCGTCGTCAAGCAAACGAACCGCTTCGACTTCGCTTTCCGTTATCCATCCTCCAAAAACGGCTTGCGTTTGATTCGAAAAATACTCAAATAAAAAAGCGCAGGCCATCTGCGCTTTTTATAAATCCTTTATACACCAATCAATCGGAGCCTTACCCATTTTCTCCAAGAAGGCATTTGCCCGTGAAAATGGCCTGCTGCCAAAAAATCCGTTTCTTGCTGAGAACGGGCTGGGATGCGTCGATTCAATGATAAAATGCTTGGACGTATCGATCCGTTCTTTCTTCATTTGGGCATGCCGGCCCCACAATATAAAGATGATCGGCCGCTCTCTTTCATTCAGCACGTCAATCATCCGGTCAGTCAGCCGCTCCCAGCCTTTTCCCTTATGGGAATTCGCCTGTCCGCGCCGCACCGTAAGCACGGTATTCAGCAAAAGAACCCCCTGCTTCGCCCAGCTGACGAGCGACCCGTGATTCGGTATGCTGCAGCCGATATCATCCTGAAGCTCGAGAAAGATATTTTTCAATGAAGGCGGCTGCTTCACGCCCGGCTTTACGGAGAAGCTTAAGCCTTGCGCCTGTCCAGGCCCGTGATACGGATCTTGGCCGAGAATGACCACCTTGACATCATCGTACGGCGTATAGTGCAGCGCATTAAAGATATCGCGGCTGTCCGGATAGACCGTCTCCTCCATGTATTCCCGCTTCAGCATTTCTCTCAGCTCTTGATAATACGGTTTTTCAAACTCTTCCTTCAGCTGTTCCCACCAGCTGTCCTGTAAAAGCTGTTTCAAGATGCAAACCTCCTTACGAACGATGAAGTCTGGAATAGACAGGTTTGCCATCCCAAACAATCTCACTTTGTGCTTCCCGCCTCTTCATCTCAGGCTCTTCAAGCAGGACGGCAAAGTTTTTCGTCGGCAGTTCCCCTAGTCCGTGCTTCTCGCTTAAACGATCCAAATATTGCTTCCTCTTGGCGCCAAGGTCTGCGGACTGATTGTCTCCCGCGTCACTGAATGCATATATCACACTGGCACAAGGCACACGCTTGACCCGGTAATCCTTCGCTGCACGCAAGTAAAAATCCCAGTCCCAATAATTATGCACATCAGCATCGAAATACCCGATCTCATCGTGCAGGAAACGTCTGTACATGCTGCCCGACGGCACGTAGGTCGAGAACACTCTCATATCCTCATAATCAGCGGTATACGCAAATAACTTCCGCGAAACCGGATATCTTGTCCCTTCTCTCTCTTCAAACGACACAATTTCGGCATCAGAATGAACGAAATCTGCCGTTTCCATTTCTTTCGCCATTCTTTCCAAATGGCCCGGCGTGAAGAAATCATCATCATCACAAAGCATGATACAGTCGCCTGACACCTCTTTGACACCCGCATTTCTCGCGGCCACATGGCCTGAGTTCTTCTCTAAATCAATCACAACAATCGGCAGCTCCGGATACAGTGCTTTGGCCCGCTCAACCGATTCCCCGGCATCATTGACAATAATGACTTCATACGGCTTCATAGTCTGCTGCGAAATCGACTCCAGCAGCTCGCACAAAGCCGGAATCCGATTATAGGTCACAATTACGATAGAAATCTTCATGATGCTCTCCTTCTCATTTTCATAGTCATGTACTATTAAAACATATATTGGACGGGAGATCAGTGGGAAGATCCTACCGAACTGTGAAATGGAAACTACAGAAACAGCAAAGTGACGCCTACCAGAAGCACCATAATCAGCATCAGATCTGCGCATACACGAACGGCATCTTTCAGGCGGACGCCATTCGGCAGGACGAGATGCCACAGCTTCGATTGATAGACCGGCAGCAGCACCAATGCGTAAGAAAGGCACAAAAAAGTGAATGCCGGCGGAACAAAAGCACAGCCTGCATCGTCCCAATCCCTCACAATTTTAGAAACACTCGTTCCATCTGATAAGAACAAACCAATCAGCAAGGCCAGCAGAACAAAGGACCCCAATTGAACATCAAACAGACGCATGCGTTGGTAGCAAGCAAGCCTGAGCGCCCAAAACCAGCCTATAGAATAAAAGAATAATAGAAAAATGATTGCACCAGCAGTAAAAACAACATCTGGCAGCCTATCGAGCAAAAAAACAAGCGGTACGGACACAGCCATAACCAAAAGCATGGAGGCACCCACAAACAAAAATACAGCCACATGAATAACAAAACCATATAAACAAGAGCCGAGTCTCATGACAATCCCCCTTACTACATAGAAATTCTATGTATATATCTAAAAAATCAGGCAAGCTGGCGCCTGCCAAAATAACAGCCTATTCGTCCGCACGCCGGAAATAACAGCGTAGCACAAGCACACGCCCCTATAAACCAAGGTGTCAGCAAAGATTGAAACAGCGCAGCAGGAACGAGATCAAACAGAAAAACAAACATAAAAATAACGTTCGGCACCATGGAAATAAGAATCGTATGCAAAACAAGCCGTTCACCCCGTTGCCCGAACTCCCTGACGCCTTGGTACCCAATCAGCACCCAATAGAGAATATAAGCAGCTAAAATCAGCCACATAGAAACAGAAATGCCTTTCCACACTGCATGAACAAAGGGAGATTCTAACCATGCATGCAATGCCGTAATGGTAATACCTGCTGCAAATAAAGCACTATTGCAGAAAAGATGGAATAATAAAAACGTACGGGCGGATACAGGCTGTTCTTTCTGAAAGGAAGACACAATCTCATCCGGTGTGCCAAATTCCCGAAGCAAACATTCCATGGCTTCCGCCTCATTCTTCCCCTCTTGAATGGAGTGAAACAAGTGGTGTTCAATATGGTTTTCGATCTCTTCGATCATCGCTTCACAATCAGAAACCCCTTTAAGCCCGTTTTTCACTTTATATAAATAAGTCTCTTTATCCATTCTGTCCGCCCCGCTTCAGCATTCGGTCCATCATGGCTGAAAACATGCTCCATTCCTTTGTGCGCTCTGCCAGGATCTCTCTGCCGTCTTCTGTAATCCGATAATACTTACGATCCGGGCCTTTCTCCTGCTTCTCCCAATAGGAAGAAATATATCCTTGCCGTTCAAGTTTATGAAGGGAAGGATACAATGTTCCCTCTTTCATCTGCAGTTCATGATCGCTGCGGCTTCCCATCTCTTTTACAAGCTCATAGCCATACATCGGCCTCTCACTCAGGAGCGTTAAAACCAATATCACGGTGCTGCCTTTAATCAGCTCACGATTTAACATGACAAAACCCCTACCTAGTTTTCTTATGTAGCATTTTACGAAATCACCCTGATATTGTCAATTGATTCCTATAAACCTTTCATATTGTGATAAGCAGAAAATCTAACTATAATGAGATATAAAACATTGATGGAGGTTCAACACATGTCTATGCATAAAGCACTCACGATTGCCGGCTCCGATTCCAGCGGCGGCGCGGGAATTCAAGCTGATTTAAAAACATTTCAAGAAAAAAACGTATACGGGATGACGGCCTTAACGGTGATCGTCGCGATGGACCCAAACAACAGCTGGGACCATCAAGTCTTTCCGATCGATCCTGACACGATTCGCGCCCAGCTCGCAACGATTGTAGACGGCATCGGTGTGGACGCCATGAAAACAGGAATGCTGCCAACCGTTGAAATTATTGAGCTTGCGGCGAAAACAATCAAGGAAAAACAACTGCAAAACGTCGTGATTGATCCGGTTATGGTTTGCAAAGGGGCAAATGAGGTCCTTTATCCAGAGCACGCGCAAGCCCTGCGTGAACAATTGGCACCGCTCGCTACCGTGATTACGCCAAATCTGTTCGAAGCCAGCCAGCTCAGCGGCATGGGCGAATTAAAAACGATTGAAGACATGAAAGAAGCGGCGAAAAAAATCCACGCCCTCGGTGCTCAATATGTTGTGATTACAGGCGGAGGCAAGCTGAAGCACGAAAAAGCTGTAGACGTTCTGTATGACGGAGAAACAGCGGAAGTCCTTGAAAGCGAAATGATTGATACGCCTTATACACATGGCGCCGGCTGTACGTTCTCCGCAGCGGTGACAGCAGAACTCGCAAAAGGTGCGGAAGTCAAAGAAGCGATTTACGCGGCGAAAGAATTTATTACTGCTGCGATTAAAGAGTCCTTCCCGCTGAATCAGTATGTCGGACCTACGAAGCATTCTGCATTGCGCCTGAATAAGCAATCATAAGCGTAACAGGCTGCCTTATAAAGAGGCAGCCTGTTTTTATGTTCAATCTTACATATTGGGACGCTCTGTCGCATTCCATTTCACATCTTCGTAACCGCCCGCCTCAAAAATGTCTATATCACAAGAGTCTTCGTGCGTTTCATCTGCCGCTTCCATCCTTTTATTCGGTGCAAGAAAGTAGTGCTCTTTAGCAACAGAAAAAACTGCCGATCACATCGGCAGCCTGTTTATTTGGTTTTTAAATTGTTCGCAGATGACCTCAAAAATGTTTCTATCGACTGAACAAAAAGTGCATATTCCTTCATTTGTTCATATGCCCGTGAAAGGGTTTCTGCCGCTTCACTATGCGGCGATGTTCCCCTAAGCATTTTTTTTAGCTGAAGAAGCACATCCTTATATTCTTCCCGCTTATCCTCAACATGATCCGCAGCCTTTTCTAAACATTCCGGTGTTATCTTCTGTTCATGTATATTCAAGAAAACAACTCCTTTTACAGAAAAAAATAGTAGGTTATCGTTGAAGAATAGCACAGATGGCACAGATTTCACATAAGAAAATAGGAGGATTTTCTACATAAGTGTCCAAATTCCGACTTTCATTTCAGATTTTCCATTTGATCTCGCTGTCACTTCATCATTTCCCGGGAAAGGAAAATATCTCGCACTGAATACCTGTTCCCCATGATTGATAAAGACTTCCACAGATGACGCGTCGATAAACATGTGCACTGTGTGCAGATTGCTGATTCGGCAATGTCTCGCTTCTGTTTTTGTACCGTCAAAGCTTGTGCGCGTTAGCGTGATAAGCCCTTCTTCCTTCTGGAAAGAGAATGTGGCAGTGGCGCGGATATCGATTTCAAAACCAGACTCCGTATTAATGTCTTCAATCAAAATCTCAGCTCTTTCAGGATTTTCAACTGGCAGTGTACCAGACGATCCATACATATTGATTTGAACTTCCTGCCCATTTTTCCGCATCGCTTTCAGCTCGGGAAGCGGCTGCTGAATCAGCTTCTCCCCTGATAGCGCCAGCTGTCTCGGCAGCGTCATACAGTGAATCCAGTGATAATCTTTCGTCGGATGATCCTTCTCATCCTGATCAGGTACAGCCATCCACGCAAACAGTATCCGGCGTCCCTGATCGTCTTCAAGTGTTTGCGGCGCGTAAAAATCAAAGCCTTGATCAAGCTCCGTAAACGCAGCATGCATCAGCCCCGTTTTTTCATAATCGAGCCGGCCTACAAAATATCCAGATTGATACACATTTTGATAATGATAGCCGTCAGCTTCAAGTCCTTGGGGCGAGACAATCAGCACTTCGGAGCCTTGAAGAGAAAACAGGTCAGGGCACTCCCACATATACCCGAAACCGTTCAGTCCGTTGAGCCCGGCACCTGTTATCGGGCCGAGAAACACCCATTCTGTCAGGTTATCGGAAGTAAACAAAACAGCTTGGCCTTTCATGTTCTCCGTTTGTGCACCGATCACCATATACCATTTTCCTTCATGCTCCCACACCTTCGGATCGCGAAAATGAGCTGTATAGCCTTCCGGAAGGCGGGCGACAACACCTTTTTTCTCAAAGGTCAGGCCATCATCCGATACAGCAAGGCACTGATACGTTTCCCGATTCCCATCCTGATCCCTGACATTTCCTGTGTAAAACAGATAGAGCCGGTCATCTTTGACAACAGCGCTGCCCGAGTAGCAGCCGTTTTTATCAAACCAATCACTCGGAGCCAGCGCAATCTCTTCCCGCTTCCAATTCACAAAGTCGCGTGTCGTATAATGCCCCCAAAACTTTGCGCCGTGCCCCGTCTGAAACGGCTGCCACTGAAAAAACAAATGATAGACTCCTTTCCAATACACAACGCCATTTGGATCATTCAGCAAACCAACCGGAGGCATGATGTGAAAGTGCTGGCGGTGCGGATCGCTGTCAGCGATATGTTCTTTTTTCTCAACTTCTTCATAAGCCCGGCGACGCAGCTCCTGATCATGTGCTGTCATTTTTTTCTCTCCTCATCTTCGTTAATTTTCATGACAAACGCCGCAATAAATGCTGATACTGCTGCAATAACCATTCCAATCATATAGTTTACTAGATTTCCAAAGCCAAACGGTGCTGCAATGGCGATCATCGGAATGCCTGTTAACCCGTAAGCGTTTGCAGCCACATGTGTAAATACGACATACGCGCCTCCCAACGCGCCCCCGATCATCGCGGCGATAAACGGCTTCCGGTATCGAAGGTTCACCCCGAAAATGACGGGCTCTGTAATGCCTAGAAAAGCAGAAAATGCCGCCGGAAGAGCGATTTCCTTTGTTTTTGCCTTTTTCGCTAAAAAGAAGACGGCAAGGCCTGCCCCGCCTTGGGCGACATTCGCCATAGACCAAATCGGCAATAAATAGTTCCTGCCAAGATCTGAAATAAGCCCCGCCTCAATCGCATGGAAGCTGTGATGAACACCTGTCAGGACGATCAGTGAATAGGTGCCGCCGAAAAGAAGGCCTGCGACAAAACCGGCATGATCGTACACATATGTTAAAGCAACAGTAATACCGGAGCCAAGCGCTCTTCCTAGAGGACCGATGGCAATAAATGCGACAAACCCGGTGACAATGACAGTAACAAAAGGCGTAACAAGCAAATCGACCGCATGCGGAACCGCTTTTCTTGTCCATTTCTCTACCTTGCTCATGACGTAAACAGCCAGCAGAACAGGGATGACAGTTCCCTGATAACCGAGAAGCGCGATATCAAACCCGAAAAGATGCATATAATCAGGTGACGCTTCCGCCAGACCCCATGGATTCAACAGAGTGGGGTGTATCATGATTCCCCCGATGACCGCTCCTAAATACGGATTGCTTCCAAACTCTTTTGAAGCGCTGACCCCGATCAAAATCGGCAGAAAGATAAATGCCGCGCTTGAAAACATATCGAGGAGCTGCAGCAGCGCAGAGTCCTTACTCATCCAATGAAAGGCATTGACCATTCCCAATAACCCCATTAACAGGCCGCTGGCTACGATGGCTGGAATGATCGGCACAAAAATATTCGAAAGCGTTTTCGCAAATCTCGCCGCAGGGTTCAGTTTCTCTTTAGCAGCATCCTGGTGATTCACATGTTCTTCACGCTCTACATCGGCTTCCTTAGAAAAAGCGTCATACACTTTATTGACAAGGCCTGTTCCAAAAATAATCTGGTATTGGCCTGAACTGCTGAAAGCGCCTTTGACGCCTTCAAGCTCTTCTACTTCCGATTGGTCAATCTTTGATTCATCCCTGATCACTAAACGCAGCCTTGTCGCACAATGAGCCGCGCTGATGATGTTTTCTTTTCCTCCGAGAAGCTCAATGAGGCGTTTTGCAGTCTCTTTTTCATTCATCTATTTCTCCCCCTTTTATAAACAAAAAAGACCTAAAATTCGCCAACGAATAAAGGACACAGCGATCCTTTTTCATTTACGCAAATTTTAGGTCTTGCCTGCTTTACCAGTCACAATCCCGCATATTCGAATGAAGAATACGCTTTCATCATAATTGATGACAGCGTTTTCGTCAACTGTTTTTTTAGATAAAAAGTGATGTAAAACATTTAGACAAAAAGTCGTAAATATTAATTGTGAAACATTTCACAATACCGTGCTATACTATGCTCATCTATCAAAGAAAGCAGGAAAAGACAATGGAAACTCAAGCATTGCAAAAGGTTGAACAGTATGCTTTAAGAAAACAAAACATATTCGTTTCAAGCAAAATCCGTTATTTGCTCAGATCCATTTTAGCCAGCATGTTTATCGGTTTTGGCATTACAGCCGCAAGCAAAACAGGCAGCTATTTCTCTATTGCTGACTCACCGTTTGCCTTTCCGGCTGCCGCTGTGACATTTGGAGCTGCTATTGTATTAATTGCCTACGGAGGCGGGGATTTATTCACCGGCAACACCTTTTATTTCACTTATACCGCACTCCGGAAAAAAATCCGCTGGCGCGACACCCTGTACCTGTGGGTTTTCAGCTATACCGGCAATTTGATCGGAGCCGTTTTGTTTGCGATTCTTATCAGCGCAACCGGGCTTTTTGAGGGGGCATCCCATTCCTTTTTGATTCATTTGGCAGAGCACAAGATAGAGCCGCCTGCCTCAGAGCTGTTTTTCCGAGGAATGCTGTGCAATTGGCTTGTATGTCTCGCTTTTTTCATTCCGATGTCTCTCAAAGGAGAAGGGGCAAAGCTGTTTGCCATGATGCTTTTCGTTTTCTGCTTTTTTATTTCCGGTTTTGAACACAGCATTGCCAATATGTGCACTTTTGCGATCTCACTTTTGATCGATCACCCTGATACAGTCACACTGGCGGGAGCAGTGAGAAATTTAATTCCTGTTACACTCGGCAATCTGGCCGCAGGAATTGTGATGATGGGCTGGATGTATCACACGCTGAATGCCGATCAATAAAAAAACTTCCAGAGATCACTCCCTGCAAGTCAAAACGGTTATTCCGAGAGATCTTGAAGACGCTGGACATGCAGCGTGATATAGCCGGCCTCGGACTCCGGCAAATGTACTTGATATTCATTTTTCAGAAACTCCGCCAGCTCCAGCGCACATTGATAGGCAAATGAATACTTTTTTTGGATGAAATAAAGCATCTCTTCGTCCATGACATGAAACGCTTCATTTGATTCCAACCGGCTGACCGCGTATCGCAAATGCGTGACAAGGCGTTGATAGGAAATGCTGTTTTCATCCACCTTTCGATTAAAGTAGTTTTCTATTTTCTCTATCATTTCTTTGATCATCGTCGTATGCTTCAGCGCTGAATACATACTCTCTGCATCCATCTTTGCCGTATGGATGTGAAGGGCAATATAACCCGCTTCATCTTCAGGCAGAGACACGCCCAATGTCTCTTTTACATGTCCGATCGCCCACAGGCCGATCTCGTATTCTTTTTTATAGAGCGCCTTTATCTCATGCAATAATTTATTTTGCACAAGCAGCCCATTTTGAATCCTTTCGATTGCAAAGGACAAATGGTCAGAAAGCGCGATATGAATATGGTCGCTCAGCGGCGCCGCGAGCTCCCCTTCCGCATAGCTGATGATATCCTCAGCTATGTCAATATGCTCCTCAGGCAGTGTTTGCAGGATTTGCTTGAATTTTTCATTCTCGTCGTGCACGACAAAAATCTTTTCTGCTTTATTCATAGGGATGAGATCATTTTTCTTTTTTTGAAAAGCGATGCCCGGACCCATAACGATTTTTTCCTGATCATCCTCTTTGATTAAAGCCGCATTGTTGTTTAATACCTTATAGATTTTCAAGAGGCTCTCTCTCCCGCCAATTAGCTTTTATGACTGGGATTTTACCTCCTTTTGACCGCCATGTAAAGATGCGGGCCGGCCCTCTCCTGCTTTGGCGATTCCTTGAAGGCTTGCAGACATCTTCTTTTATAGAGAGCGGCGGCTTTCGCTTTCTGTTTTTCTTCGTCATTAACAGCCATCCGCCATTCATAAAACGAAACCAGTCCTGCGGCTTGGACCGCCGCTTTTCTTTGATATGTACGCTGAGCCGAATAAATAGCGGCAGTCGCATGTTTTCGGTCCGGCGCCACCCAGTTCATCAAAAAGACCATCCACACCCGTAAAGATACAAGCAAACGTTTCATAAAAAAACATCCCTCCGCTTCTTTTTGGTAGGCAGCCTTTTTAGCAGCCCGTTTTTTCAGCCGCAGCTCACAGGAAAAGACGGCCGATTTCTTTTCTCGCAAACTAGCAGCTCTAGCAAAACTCATGACTCTATGATAGACCGTGGAAAGAGAATTCTTTGTCACAATATGAGTGAAAAAACAAACTAGTTTTAAGAAGTTTTGTTGAAAGCTGAAAGAAATGAAATGAAAATTGGAGAACCGCTTTAAAAAGCTTATACACAAGTTATCCCAAAGATAAGAACAACTTAATCACAAGAGATATCCACATGTCCACAAACCCCATCTATATTTTGTATAAGAACATATATTCCCAACTATATATATACACAGCTTTATTCACTTATACACAGGGTTCTGTGTATAACTCCTTCCTTATACACAACCAAAATCCAATAAATGGTCCAAATGACACAAGGATTTTTTTGAATTTTCAAGAAATATATACTAGATCATCACCATTTTTTCTAAACACAAAGGGGGAAACACATTGAAAAACGGGATTATTCGTTTTCTGCTTCTAGGTTTGGTTTTATTCTTTACGTTATCCACAGGCATTACAGGTGTACAGGCAGCACCGGTTTCTTCAAAAGGATCGGCGGATCTGGAAAAGGCCGAGGTATTCGGTGATATTGACATGACAACAAGCAAACAAACAACGGTGATTGTGGAATTAAAAGAAAAATCCTTAGCAGAGGCGAAAGAAGCGGGAGTAAACCAAACGAAAAGCAAGCTCAAAAACGCCCGCTCAAAAGCAAAAAATAAAGCCGTGAAAGCGGTGAAAAACGGAAAAGTAAAACGAGAATATGAGCAGGTATTCTCCGGATTTTCTATGAAGCTTCCAGCTAATGAAATTCCAAAACTTCTAGCAGTAGATGACGTTAAAGCTGTGTACCCGAACGTCACTTACAAAACAGACAATATCAAGGAGAAAGACATCACCATCTCCGAGGACGCTGTCTCTCCGCAAATGGATGACAGCGCGCCATATATCGGAGCAAATGATGCATGGGATTTAGGCTACACAGGTAAAGGCGTCAAAGTGGCTGTTATTGATACAGGGGTTGAGTACAATCACCCTGATCTGAAGAAAAACTTCGGACAATATAAAGGATACGATTTTGTAGACAATGATTACGATCCGAAAGAAACACCGGCAGGCGATCCAAGAGGCGGAGCCACTGACCATGGAACACACGTGGCCGGAACTGTCGCTGCAAACGGTACGATTAAAGGCGTAGCGCCTGATGCAACACTTCTCGCTTACCGCGTTCTCGGACCGGGAGGAAGCGGCACAACAGAAAACGTCATCGCCGGTGTAGAACGTGCAGTTCAGGACGGAGCAGATGTGATGAACCTGTCTCTCGGAAACTCGTTAAACAACCCGGATTGGGCGACGAGCACAGCGCTTGACTGGGCCATGTCAGAAGGCGTTGTCGCCGTTACATCAAATGGCAACAGCGGACCAAACGGCTGGACAGTCGGATCGCCAGGCACATCCAGAGAAGCGATTTCTGTCGGCGCAACGCAGCTTCCGCTCAATGAATACGCCGTCTCATTCGGCTCTTACTCTTCAGCAAAAGTCATGGGCTATGACAAAGAAGAGGACGTCAAGGCGCTTCACAATAAAGAGGTTGAGCTTGTCGACGCTGGCCTCGGCGAAGAAAAGGACTTTGAAGGAAAAGATCTGAAAGGCAAAGTGGCACTCGTCAAACGGGGCAGCATTGCTTTTGTGGATAAAGCAGATAACGCAAAAAAAGCAGGCGCCATCGGCATGGTTGTGTATAACAACCTGTCCGGAGAAGTTGAAGCCAATGTGCCAGGCATGTCTGTGCCAACGATTAAGCTTTCATTAGAAGACGGCGAAAAACTCATCAGCGCCATGAAAGCAGGCGAGACAAAAGCAACATTTAACTTGACGGTCTCAAAAGCGCTCGGTGAACAGGTTGCCGATTTCTCATCCCGCGGCCCTGTGATGGATACTTGGATGATTAAGCCGGATATTTCCGCGCCAGGCGTCAATATCGTCAGCACCATTCCTACACATGATCCTGACAATCCATATGGCTACGGGTCAAAACAAGGAACAAGCATGGCATCACCTCATATTGCCGGAGCGGTTGCCGTCATCAAACAAGCTAAACCGAAATGGAGCGTTGAACAGATCAAGGCTGCCATCATGAATACCGCCGTCACATTAAAGGATGGCGACGGAGAAGTATATCCGCATAACGCTCAAGGCGCAGGCAGCGCAAGAATTATGAACGCGATCAAAGCCGACTCGTTCGTCACACCGGGAAGCTACTCGTACGGCACATTTTTGAAGGAAAAAGGAACCGAAACGAAAAAAGAAACCTTTACAATTGAAAACCAATCTTCCATTAGAAAATCATACACGCTAGAATACTCAATTAACGGAAGCGGCATTTCCACATCCGGCACAAGCCGTGTTGTGATTCCGGCTCATAAAACCGGAAAAGCCACTGCAAAAGTAAAGGTCGACACAAAGAAAACAAAAGCAGGCACCTATGAAGGAACAGTCATCGTTAGAGAAGGCGGAAAAACCGTCGCCAAGGTTCCTACATTACTGATCGTAAAAGAGCCGGATTATCCGAGGGTAACGTCTGTCTCAGTTAATGAGGGCTCTGAACAAGGCACCTATGAAATTGAAACCTACCTTCCTGCGGGAGCGGAAGAGCTGGCATTCCTCGTCTATGACAGCAACCTTGACTTTGCAGGCCAAGCAGGTATTTATAAACATCAAGATAAAGGCTATCAGTACTTCGACTGGGACGGCACGATCAATGGGGGCACAAAGCTTCCAGCCGGTGAATATTATATGCTCGCCTATGCAGCGAACAAAGGAAAATCAAGCCAGGTTCTGACCGAAGAGCCGTTTACTGTTGAATAAAAAGCAGCCCTGCCGAGAAACATCGGCGGGGCTTTTTTCATGCAGGCTTTAGCGGCTTCATGCCTCAGCAAACGCCTCCTGTAAAAGGCGATAAGAATGAAGTTTATCCTCAAATCGGTTCGTAATGGTCACCGCCATGATTTCCTCTATACCATAAGCCTTACTCAAGGACACCAGCTGTTCCTTGACCTGTTTTTTCGTACCGACAATCATTCGGTTTCTGTTATCAGCAATTCTTCTTTGTTCATAAGGAGAGTACGTATTTTGCCGGACAGCTTCATAATCAGGAACGCCTTCTAAAGGTATGCCCTGCTCACCCGCCAAGAGAGTAAAATCAAGCACTGCCCCCAGCTGCTCCGCTTTCTCCTCTGTATCCGCACATAGAACAAAAACAGCAACTGCCGCCCGAGGTGTTTCTCCTAACACAGACGGCTTAAATCGTCTCATATATTGTCTGACCGTATCCTCCCCGCCCTCGCCATTGATAAAATGGGCAAACATATAGCCGGCACCCGATTCAGCGGCGAGCAGCGCGCTTTCTCCAGATGAACCGAGCAGCCACACATCAGGCGCAGTTGAAATATGCGGTGCAGTCGTTAAATTAGGAAACCGGTGACTGTCATCCGCCAAATCATGCAAATACATGGTCAGCTCCTTGATTTGCTGCGGGTACTGATCGGCATTGCGTTTCCCGCCGTCATTCAGCGCCCAAGATGCAATCGGCATTCCTCCCGGCGCTCTGCCTAGGCCGAGATCAATTCTTCCCGGTGTCAGCCCCTCCAGCACACGGAAATTCTCCGCTACTTTATAGGCACTGTAGTGCGGCAGCATGACACCTCCTGATCCCACCCTGATCCGGTTCGTTTTCGCCGCAATGTGGCTGATCAGCACCTCTGGACTGGACCCTGCCAGACGCTTTGAAAAGTGATGCTCTGAAACCCAAAATCTCTTATACCCAAGATCCTCAGCCGCCTGAGCAAGCTCAACAGTTTCCCGTAATGCCGTTTCTGCAGAGCTTCCCTCGGACACCGGAGATTGATCTAATATACTTAATGATAACATCCCTACCACCTCGTCCTCATCGTATCACTGATCCATTATTTTTTCTTCTAAGCCGCTCACACTGTTCCTCAGTGTCCCCCGATCAATCGTCATTTATTTGGTTATCTTGTCTCTATTTGTCGGAATATGTTACACGTGAAACATAAAAACCTCTCCGCCAGCGGAGAGGTTTCACATTTAGTTCTTATTAAAGCCTTTTTTCTTCACATATTCATTTAAGTACGTACGCGGTTTCTGCTTCATAAAGTTCAGAATTTGGTCAGACCACGTTTCCACCCGCTGACCGTTTGTTCTTTCTCTATAATAATCAGAAATGGTTTTGTCATATGCACTCATATGTTCACGAAAATCATCGTCATTCACGTTATACGTATTTTCATGATAGACAGCCTGCTTCGGCAATCTCGGTTTTTTGCCAGATAAGTTGGCAGGATGTCCTACAGCCAGGCCAAAAAGCGGGAGCACATGGTCAGGCGTTTTCAGCACCTCTGTCACCTTGTCCAGTTCATTCCGAATGCCTCCGATATAACATATGCCAAGCCCCATTGATTCTGCGGCGATGCTCATATTTTGAGCCGCAAGCGCAGCATCAATTAAACTGACCATAAACATTTCCGTATTTTCCAGCAGCTCAGAAATAGGTTCGCCTTTTTCTTCAGCCAGTTTTTGATGACGGTACAAGTCCGCACAAAACACAAAAAAGTGCCCGTTATTTTCTACATAAGGCTGATTCCCCGCAAGCACAGACAGCTCACGTTTTTTCTCCGGATCGGAAACACCGATAATCGAATAAGCCTGTACATAGCTGGACGTAGGCGCAGCCTGCGCGCTTTTCACTAATGTATCAATTTCCTCAGCTGTCAGAAGCTGATCAGTAAAAGATCGGATCGACCGATGGTTTAAAATGGTTTCAATTGTGTTGTTCATCACAAGGACCTCCTTATCTGTTTATCATATCCCAAAAAAAGTGAAGTCAAAAGTGAAATGCTCTGAAACAAAAAAGACAGCCCTTTAAAGGCTGTCTGCATTTTATGAATTAAACAAATAACTTCTGTATCTCGTCAACTGAACACTCGCATTATACACAATGCCGAAACCGATTAACGTGGCAAGCGTCGAGCTCCCCCCATAGCTGACAAACAGCAGCGGAATCCCGGTAACAGGCATAATACCGATATTCATCCCGATATTCTGGAATGTGTGGATAACAATTAACGCCGTATAACCTACGCAAAAGAAAGAAGCAAAACGGTTGAATGGATGGATCTTGTCAATCAAAACGACAAGTCTATAGATTAAGAAGAAGAACATGATAACAACAATGGCACAGCCTAAAAATCCGAAGCTTTCTCCTAAAATAGCAAAAATAAAGTCAGTTTGTCCCTCTGGTACATAAACCTTCAAGTTATGAACACCATTTCCGATAATACCGCCTGAGCCGATAGCCATGACGGCCTGATCAACCTGCCAGCCGCTATTTGCATCTTCCTGAGTTGTTCCATTTGAATCAGAAACCCAAGATGTAACCCTGTTAATTTGATACTCTTGAATACCCACTGACTTAGCGACATCAGGAAAATTAATCATGACTAACAACGCAAGAGAAATAAGTAAGATACCTGAACCGCCAATGATCGCGATCAGCTTCCAGTTTACTCCTGACATAAAGACCATGACAATCACAATGAACATACAGATCCCAGCTGTACCAGCATCCTGCAGAAGGATAAGTCCGATTGGCACTACTGCAACGCCTGCTATCTTCAACAAAAGATAGACATCATCTCTAAGTGAACGAACTTTTTTAGGATTCGCCTTAGATATAACCGAGGCCACCATCATCATGAGCCCTATCTTCATAAATTCAGAAGGCTGCAACGTAACAGGTCCAAATTGGAACCAGCTCTTTGCACCATTTTTCACAGGGGCGATAGACTCAGGGCTGATTCTTAATATCAACAGCAATAAGATTCCAAATATAAACACATATAAACTAAGTTTTTCTAACTGCTCTAAATCGAAATAAAGTAGTGCCGTTATTGCAACAATGCCCAATACATAATAGACGATTTGTTTCTTCCAAGCACCGTCTCCATACTGCCCAAACTGACCGGCAGCATAAATTGATACTACGCTTATGATAAAAAACACACCTAATATAAAAATCAAATCCCCCTGGTAGAAGGGGCTTTGCTGTTTCTTATATCGACTCATTCTATCCCGCCTTACATTTTCATCGGAAAATCACTAATGTTTATTATACATGAACCACGTTCAAGATGACACGTGAAGCTCGTTTCCTTTTTTGTTTTTTGCGCGCATTTGCGGCGCTTTTTCAGCTACACGAAATATGACGTATCATAAACCGAAATGTTTCGATTGACACAAAACTTTTCAAATGAAAAAAACCCTTTGTAAAAAGGGATTAAAAGAAATCCATTAGAAATGGAGACTTTGGCTGTAAGACGTCATCAAGCCTTTTAATTTCTGATAGTGGTCCTTTTATCATGCCTGTTTCGTAAAGGAAACGAGCACTACGTGCGCCGAGGAAGAAGGCGGTTAAAGAAGATATGTTGCATTCTATTAGATGGCCAGACGAATCTTCGGGGATATTCTGCACCCGCTGAGAGTCAATGCGGAAAGTTTGTTGATTCCACGGCGCCCATTGATCCGTTACCTTAAAGTCAAAGGGCGCGGTTAACCGAGATTTTGGATACTCCCGCAAAAAACCCTCAACATCAACAATGCGCGCCATACTGTAAGGATATATCTCTTGCTTGATCCGGGGCTCCGCGGTTAAAAAATCAAGCTCTTCTTCCACTCTTACAGTCAATTCCACTTCATTCAGCATCGAATCGTGCTGGCAAATAAAATTCCACAAACCTCTCTGTGCTTCTCTGTTCAAATAGACAAATTCCACTACTCGCATCGTTTTGTTTTTGATGTCATACACAAGATATCCACAAGGCACTCCCTCTCCGGAGAAATACACAGCCTTCATTCCATGGATCTTCTCTTTCCAATGCTCCTTTGAACGCTTCAACAACCCATTGTGCGTTTTTCTGTATTGATTGTAGATGGCATTCACTGTATCTGTTTCATCTTTTTGAATCCTTCTCATGCACCCTGGGGCGTCGTCTAACTTTTGCAGCTGTCCTTTAAGATAGGTCAGACGTTTTTGATAGAAACAGAGCTCCCAGCCAAACTTGCGATAAAAAGAGATCAGGAATGGATGCAAAAAACTGATGGTTTGGTTTTCTTTCTTCATGATCGATAAAGCGTTTAGGATTAGCTCCTTTACGGTTCCTTTTCTTCTGTCTTCAGGCCAGGTTGCCACCCCGGCAATACCGCCCATCTTTATCTCCTGCTCCTCCAGCATGACAGAAAAGGGAACCATGTGAAGCTTAGAGAGGAGCTTCTCTTGTTCTTTGATTCCAATGATGTAATGGTTCTCTAAAGCTTTTACTTTCTCTTCTCGTTCCTCATCACTGAGTTCTTTCTGAAAAGCATATTCAGACATACGAATCACTTCTCTCCAGTCTTCTCTTTCAAGCTTTATTACATGATACATCTACATCCCCCCTGTTTTAAAAAGAAAGCTCCGTACATTCTCCTATCATACGAACCTTTAAAAATAAGACGATAGTTCTAACACATTTTTACGAAATCACGTATCAATTTCTGGAAAACATGGTATAATAATTGTAACAAAATGTTCACAAAACAACCACAAAACAGACACAATTCATTTCCTCTACTTCATTTTTGTAAACGCTGTCACAAAATGAAAGGAGACGGGTATGATGGACATGTTTTTTGCTTATTTATTGGTTGCCAGCGCTACTCCCCTCTTTATTTGGCTCGATAACAAAAAAGTCGCACTCTCTGCTATTCCGCCAATTATTTTAATGTGGGTATTCTTCTTCTTTTACGCAACAGAAAGCCTTTCTCCACTCGGACACACTCTCATGATTATCCTGTTTGCCGTCAACGTCATTGTCGCTCATATCGCGGCCTTTATCATTTATGGCCTTCCTTACCTTCGCAGAAAGCGAAGCAGCAGCTGAAACAGCAAAAACCCTCTTCGGACGAAGAGGGTTTTTGCTTATTCGTTGTGGCCTGAGTGCTCTGAGTGTTCAGCGCCTCCAGGAGGATTTCCGTCCATATGGTCACCGTGATGATAGTGAGCCGCGAAAATCCAGATAGATCCAAGCACGATAACGATCGCGCCGAAGAATCCGAACAGCGTGTTTCCGACTTGGATACCGCCGTTTTCGCTCTCTGTCATGTGCATGAACATGAGAAGCTGGAGCGCCGCCTGAATGAAGGCGAAGCCGAAAATGATCCAAAGTTTTGCTGATGGACTCAATTCAGTATACACTGCAACCCATAGAGCCAGCAGGGTCAAAACAATAGACAGTGCAAAACCTACAATGTGCTTCCATGGAAAGTGACTGTGTTCAGCAGATTTGTTTGCCATTTTACAGACCCCCCAATCCCATGAGATAGACACCTGTAAAGATGAAAATCCATACAACATCTAAGAAGTGCCAATACAAGCTTGAGATAAAGATTTTAGATGAAGTTTGCGGAGTTAAGCCGCGTTTCTTCAACTGAATCAGAATTCCTGTAATCCAGAAAATACCGATTGTTACGTGAGTTCCGTGAGTTCCAAGTAAAACAAAGAATCCAGACCAGAACGCACTTGTACCGAGAGATGCTCCTTCATGTACATAGTGGACAAACTCGTTGATCTCACAACCGACGAAGCCGGCGCCGAGAAGAAGAGTAATAATTGTCCAAATGACTACGCCTTTTAAACTTCCGCGGCGCATTTCATGAACAGCGATCCCGCAGGTAAAGCTGCTGATAAGCAGCAAGAACGTCATAATCATTACCAGATTCACTTCAAACAGTTCGTCCGGTAAGACACCTCCTGCTGTTCTGTTTTGAAGAACGAAGAAGGTTGCAAATAGTGTTGAGAACAACACAATTTCTGCCCCTAAAAAGATCCAAAACCCGAGAATATTAAGTCTGCCGGTTTCAGATTGATATTCCATAGGCGCGTTAGAATTGCCGTGTTCTGCATGTTCCATAACTCACGCCTCCTTATTCGGAAATCTTTCTTTCCGTCTCTTTTATTTCATCAACACTAACGTAGTAGCCATTGTCGTATTCGAATGAACGCAGAACCATGCAGAGCAGGACTCCGATCAATCCGACTACGCCCATCCAGTACCATTCAAAGACAAGTCCAAAGCCGGCGATACCGAAGGCAACAGACATAAAGAACGGTCTGCCTGAGTTGCTTGGCATATGGATTTTCTTGAATTTGCTTTCAGGGTATAATTCAGTTTTTTCTTCTTTCATATGCAGGAATGCATCTTGAGATTTGACTTCAGGAAGCACCGCAAAGTTGTAGTGCGGCGGAATCGCAGATGAAGTCGCCCAATCAAGCGTACGTCCCACACCCCATGAATCTCCGCTGATTTCCCGAGTAGAGTAACGGAAGCTGTAGTAGATGTTATAGCAAAGGATTAAGAATCCTACACCCATCATGAAAGCTCCGACTGTTGAGATAAAGTTCAATGTTGTCCAGCCGTCATTCGGTCCGTATGTGTAAATACGGCGAGGCATGCCTTGAAGCCCCAAGAAATATTGCGGGAAGAAACAAATATTGAACCCGATCATAAAGATCCAGAAGAACCATTTTCCGATTTTTTCGTTCAGTTTGTGGCCGAACATTTTTGGATACCAGAAAATAAATCCAGCGAAACAAGCAAATACAGTACCCGCGATCAGCACGTAGTGGAAGTGAGATACCAGGAAGTACGTATTATGGTATTGATAATCCGCTGCTGCCATCGCAAGCATAACCCCTGTAACCCCGCCGATAACGAAGTTAGGAATGAACGCAAGCGCCCACAGCATAGGCGTTGTAAAGCTGATTCGGCCTTTATACATTGTAAAGAGCCAGTTAAAGATTTTAACCCCGGTCGGAATCGAGATTGCCATTGTCGTAATTGAGAAGAATGAGTTAACGGACGCACTGTTCCCCATTGTGAAGAAGTGGTGAGTCCAAACTAAGAAACTCAATACGGAGATGGCGATAATAGAACCGACCATCGCTTTGTAACCAAACAGTTGTTTTCTTGCAAAGCTTGAGATAATTTCTGAGAAAATACCGAACGCCGGAAGAATAACGATATATACTTCAGGATGTCCCCAAATCCAGAAAAGGTTGGCCCAAAGCATCGGCATACCGCCTGCTTCCAGTGTGAAAAAGTGAGCGCCGAACAAACGATCAAATGATAATAGTGCTAAAGCTACTGTAAGCACAGGGAAAGCAAACACGATAATAACCATTGTGATCAGTGTTGTCCATGTGAACATTGGCATACGCATCAGTGTCATGCCTTTTGTTCTCATTTTTAAGATTGTGACCATAAAGTTGATCCCTGTCATCAGGGTACCGATACCGGCAATCTGAAGTCCGAGGAGGTAGTAGTTCTCACCCGGCCCAGGGCTCATGTCGTTACTTGCAAGCGGCATATAACTTGTCCAGCCTGCGTTCGGAGAACCTCCGATAACGAAAGAAATATTGAAAAGCATAGCCCCTACGAAGAACGTCCAGAAGCTCAGGTTGTTCAAGTAAGGAAATGCAACGTCGCGAGCACCGATTTGAAGAGGTACAACAACGTTAATAAGACCGATTAAAAACGGCATCGCCATGAAGATAATCATGATCGTACCGTGAGTCGTAAAAATTTCATTATAGTGGTTTGAGTCTAAAAAACTGTTATTCGGAAGCGCTAGCTGGGCACGCATCATTAAACCGTCGACACCGCCGCGGAATAACATAATTACAGCAGAGATAATATACATGATTCCGAGTTTTTTGTGGTCAACAGTTGTTATCCATTCAGACCAGAGCCATTTCCATTTCTTGAAGTAGGTAAGTACAACAATGATGGCGATGGTAGATAGTGCAATGGAAACTTGTGCGCCCAGAATTAATGGGTCACCTGTTACAAAAAATTCATCCCATTTAAATTTCATGCGGGCTTCCTCCTTTCCTGATCAATATCATTCTTCTGTATCATCAGACTTCTTAAATTCATTTTCCTTTACGTTTTCAAACGGATCTGTTTTAGAGTGCGGTGAAACGGCTTGATAGCCAAGGCGTTTGCGGGCCTCCATCGCGTATTCTGCGTCTTGTCCGTGATCAACGTATTTTAAGTGAGTAGAAGAGAACGTTAATTCGTCCACATTTTCAGGAAGCATCAATTGATCATACTTCTCTTTTGTCAGCTTAGGAGCCTCATTTTGAGTCTTTTTCACCCAGCTGTTAAAGTCTTTTTCTGTTACAGCATTCACATCAAACTCTTGGTCGGCAAAATGTTCACCTGTGAAGTTCGCGTTGCGGCCTTCATAAGTTCCCACTTCATCAGCCTGTAAGTATTGATCCATCAGCATTCCTGCCATCGCGTATTTTTGTCCTCCAAGCTGAGGAATCCATAGCGATGCCATTGAATCTGCAGATGAGATTTTAAACAAGATCGGGCGGTCGACAGGAATGTTTAAGTAGTTGACCGTTTCAATATCCTGTTCAGGGTAGCTGAATACCCATTTCCAGTCTACCGAAGTAGCGTAAACAACAAGAGGCTCTTTATCCTTTGTTGCTTCAGGAGCTTTTTCTAACGAATATATCGTCTGTACGGTTGGCACAGAAAGTGCGATGACGATTAAAATTGGGATCACTGTCCAGACTACTTCTAAGAACGTGTTACCGTGAATTTCTGGGTTATAAGATCCATTATCTTTGCCTTTACGGTCGCGGTATTTTACTAAAATAATGGTAAATAGAACAAAGACGACCCCGACAATAAACAGCATAAATCCGATAGATAACAGGATTAAATCACTTTGCTGATCAGCCACAGGCCCTTTCGGATCTAGTACTGAAGCATTGCTGCATCCCCCAAGGACGAAAACCACAGTTAACAGCGCTAATACAAGTAACGGTTTTATTGCTCTGAACAAGAAGATCACCATCCTTCCTATTGATGTAATAAATCTGAAGTGCATACTTCCTCAAAATCTTTTCTCTACTTTGTTATGCTATCAAAAACTTCACTTATTAGCTTTATTTTTTTATAAACTTCAGCCCATTTTCGCTTAAATGTCATAAAATCGACAAAAATTGCTCCAACTTTATTCATATCTATCGCTTAAGATGAAAAGTTTCTAGTTATTTCCGCATATAAGTAAAGAAAGATGATGAAGAACTAATTCTACTGACAAATAAAGGTTTACCACAATAAAAAACCAAGGTCAATCAAAAATTTCATTTTGTTAAACTTTCTACAAGGGAATTAATTTTTCCTTGCCTAGCATCTTTTCACACGATTACCATTTTAACGCAACCAATATTGAAAGAAAAGGCTCAATAGACCGGCGATATGCTCTGAACTGATCCCGCTTTTTTATTAGCACATTCAATTGTTTATCTTATACAAAAAGGAGGAATGATATAAGCAAATAAATTTAAAATAGGATGTGTTGCATGATGAGTTTCATAATTTCACTTATCGTCGCTATTATTATCGGATGGGTTGGCAGCCTGTTTGTAAAAGGAGATATGCCCGGAGGAATTATCGGGTCGATGATCGCAGGTCTTATCGGTGCCTGGATCGGCCACGGGCTGCTTGGAACATGGGGACCGCACCTTGCCGGATTTGCCATTATCCCGGCGATTATCGGTTCAGCCATTGTTGTATTTCTAGTAAGCCTCTTAGCAAGAAAAAGAGGATAAGAGCGACAGAGCCCAAAGCGTCACGTTTTGGGCTCTTTTTTCAATAGTAAAAAGCCTCTCCCTTAACGGTTGAGGCTTTTTACTTGTTTGACGCCTAAACAATGGATAAACCTGTTGAAGGCCTGTTTTCCTTCGGGTGTCTGTTTAAATACGCCGGCATGTTCAAGAATGCGTGCAAATACATGGCCAAGCTCTTCTTTTATAACCTGTTCCGCATTCTCTTTTGTTATGGTTCTTCTTTCCATCAGACGAAGAGCCCAATCCTTATGTTTAGCCGTCAGCTCATTTTCTTCTAATGCTGTTTTCGGATCAGCAGAGCACAGGGACGCTGCCGTTGCTTTCATTTCTTCCTGTAAACGGCCCGGCAAAATCGCTAAGCCCATAACCTCAATCAGGCCGATATTTTCTTTTTTAATATGATGAACCTCCTGATGAGGATGGAAGATTCCTAATGGATGCTCCTCATCCGTCCGATTGTTTCTCAGCACGATGTCGAGTTCATATGAGCCTCCCCTGCGTCTTGCAATCGGTGTGACCGTATTATGTGGCGTATCCCCTGTGAAGGGGACTATGCCGGCTTTTTCATCTGAATATCGCTGCCATGCACGGAATATATGGTCCGCTGCGTCAGCCACAATATGCGGATCGTCTCCCTGAAGCCTGAGCACAGACATCGGCCATTTCACTAAGCCCAGTGACACGCCGGGATAACTGTTTAATTCATATCTGTCCGTCATTTCGGCACGCGCCATCGGAAAATCGTGCGCCCCGCCCTGAAAATGGTCGTGGCTTAGAATGCTGCCTCCGACAATCGGCAGGTCTGCGTTTGATCCGATAAAATAATGCGGATATTGCCCGAGGAATGAGAGCAGTCTTTCAAATGTCTTTTTGCTGATCTCCATCGGTTCATGCTCACCCTTTAAAACGATGCAATGCTCCGGATAATACACGTATGGCGAGAACTGCAAATACCATTGCTCGTCTCTGAGAATAACAGGAATCATTCTGTGATTCTGCCGGGCCGGATGGTTCACACTTCCCTCAAAGCCGACATTTTCCTTACAAAGCACACACGGCGGATAATCCGTCTGCGTCTGTTCTTTGGCAGCCGCAATCGCCTTCGGGTCCTTTTCGGGCTTTGACAGGTTAATTGTCATTTCCAGCTCGCCATATTCGGTCGGCACCGTCCAATGAACGTTTTTGGCGATTCTGTCAGACCTGATATAATAGACATCCTCTGCATACTGATAAAACTCTTTTGTCGCCTGTTTCGGTCCGTATAACGCCTTTGTCTCTTCAAACTTGCGGATGACCTCAGACGGAGGCGGGACAAAACAGCCCATCAGCTTTGCACTGAGCAAATCTCGATAGATGTCTGTATTTGCTTCTATACGGCCGGTTTCTGCCGCCCACTTGTAAATGGGAGAAAGCAAGTCAGGAAGACGCTTGCTCTGCTTAATGAGTGTGCTTGAGACCGGCTGGGGATGTTTGATGTCCAGCGCTTCATAAAGTCGGTTTCTCGTATATTCCTGATCCCAAATCGATATCAGCTTTCGTTCCAGCCCATACTCTATCAGCTGTTCCAGATGTTCAAAAATGCTCATGTGTCACTCCCCCTTTAATTCTCTCGCTCCTTCTCCAATATCAGCGACATAAAAATCCGCTTTCAGTCCTGTTTTTTCTTGATATTTGTCTCCAACCTTTTGGATAAAGTCATCAACAAATTCATCCTTTACAATACTGATCGTGCAGCCGCCGAAACCCGCTCCCGTCATTCTTGAGCCGATCACTCCTTCTTGCTCCCACGCTGCAAATACGAGCTCATCAAGTTCCGGGCATGTCACCTCGTAATCATCCTTCAATGAAAGGTGGGATTCCTTCATTAACCGCCCGATTTCGTGAATATTGTTTTCTTTAAACATGTCGGCTGTCTTGATGGCGCGGTGGTTTTCATATACGGCATGCTTTGCGCGGCGTCTGTTCGTTTCATTTTGGATCAGGCCAGAGTGAGCGTCGAAGTCAGAAGGCTTGATGTCGCCAAGTGATGTAATGTCGAGCTCCTTTTGCAGATCCAGGAATGCGTCACTGCACTCTTGGCGTCTCGCATTATAGCTTGAGTCCGCCAATGTCCTTTTTTTGTTCGTGTTCGCAATAACCAGCGCAAGCCCGGAGACATCGAGTTTGCTATATTCATAGTCCAGCGTATCGCAGTTCAGTAGGATCGCATGATGTTCTTTCCCCATTCCGATTGCGAATTGATCCATAATTCCGCAATTGACCCCGATAAATGTGTTTTCCGCATGCTGTGCCATTTTGACAAGCTCCAGCGCCTCGAGTTGAGGATGAAAATAGCTTTGGAGCACGACCGCCATCAGCAGCTCAATGGAAGCGGAAGATGAAAGCCCTGCCCCGTTTGGAATATTCCCTGAAAACACGATGTCAAAGCCATGCGGAATCGAATAACCCCTTTGCTGAAATTCATATATGACGCCTTTCGGATAATTGGCCCAGTCATCTTCTTTTTGATAACGGATGCCGTCAAGACTGCATTCCTTTATGCCGGTTTCCTGAAAGTTGTCCGAATACAATCTGACCAGCCCGTCTTTTCTTTCTGCAACAGCAGCATATGTACCCATGGTCAGCGCGCACGGAAACACGTGCCCGCCGTTATAATCCGTATGTTCTCCAATCAGATTCACTCTTCCCGGTGCGAAAAAAAACCGTAATCCCTCTTTCTCTCCGAATACACTTGCAAATATCCCCTTCAATTCTTCCCGCATGTGCATCACCTTTCATGGTTTTTATTATTTGTTTCCCGGTCTTTCTGTAACGAAAACGGAAGATCATATGCTGCCGCCCTTGTCATACCCCTTCTTCTTTTGTCTTTTTAAAGACGAGCCATTTGCTTGCGACATAGTTGACGACAACAATCACCGCATTGTCGAGTATTTTGGCCAGCGTTTCATTTGTATGGAACTGTCCGACAAGGATGATCATCATGCCAAGGTCTATGCCGAGAGACAGCACCCGAACGCTGCAAAAGGCAGTGAGCTCTTTCAGCAGGCTTTGCAGGTCATCTGTCTTCTGCTGAAACACATATACTTTATTTGTGATGTAAGCAAACAGAACAGACAAAATCCAAGCAGCTACTGTTGCAGCTTTATAATCCACATTCATGATCTCTACCAATATATAAAAGCTGGCGATATTCACGATTGTCGTGAAAATCCCCATAATGATATACATAATCATTTCTCTATACTTCACCGATGTTCCTCGCTTTCTGAAAAACTTTTCAAATTTCTTAGCTTTGCGTATTCGCGGTTAAAAGTAACAAAAACGGAAAGCGCGTCAAAAAAGCTGCGGAATGTGGCCGGATGGCCCAATACACGCGATTGTTTGATGATTCCGTCGAGCACCGCACATATTATTTTAGCCGTATACTCAGGATCAATACTGTCGTCAACCAGCTTTCTCTCCTTCAGCCAATGAATATATGACGTATTTTCTTCCACCCACAATTCGTATAGCCCTACATAAGCCTTGCATTTTTGGACAGCTTTAAAGGTCGGCATATTCATTGCAAACGAGGTGATGTCCCATGATGGTTTATTTTTGTAGTAAGAAAACAGCAGCTCTGCGGCATGTTTTGCAGCCTCATGCAGCGTCAGCGGTTTCACAGATGTCCGCTCGATTTCATCCAGGTAGCCGCTGATAATCTGTTTTTTCATTTGATGATTTTCGAAGATATGCTGCAGGAAGTCTTCCATGTTGTCAAAATGAACATAAAATGCGCCTTTACTGTACCCGGCAGCTCTGCTGATTTCTTCCACAGACACAGGGTCATACGCTCGGTCAATCAATAGATTCAGGCCAGCCTCTATAAATTTTTCAAATGTTTGCTCTCTTTTAATTTGAAATTTGTTTTTTTTCATATTTTTCTCCAGCCGGTATGATTACCCTTATCTTACACCGGATCAATCTTTTGCGGTATTTATTTCTTTCCAGAGGTATGCTATTCGGTTGTTAAGGGGTCATATTTAATAGGCAATAGGATTTATTTTCATTTACATACTATCCAGTCAGTATTTAATTGTTTATTATTATAAATAAGGTCCATTGGTTATATTAGTCAATTTTTTAGGGAATAGGTAGGTGATTTTTCCTTCAGTTTGTGAACACCGAGCAACTATGTGTGAAATTTGTTGTACTCGCCTCATCATCGCACCGGCTTGTCTTTTATTGCCAGGATGTTGCAGGAAAACATTTTATACAATTGGAGGTTACTATGAAAACTCAAGTTAAAAAAGATTTGGACAAAGATTGGCATATGTTGATTCAAGAAGCTAGATCCCTTGGGTTAGGCATTCATGATGTGAGGCAGTTTTTAGAATCTGAAACAGCGATGAGAAAAACCAATCACAAAAAAACCGTCCGCCAAGACTAATCCGGACAGGCGGATCTTTTACCTCTGGCTTTTCTATCATCTGATCTGAGTTTTCACCATTTCCTCTATTCGATAGCTTATATACTGCGCCGATTTTGAGGACAAACGGTGTTTCAGCCTAAAATATGACAGACAGCTGGTGATGCGGTCACCTCTTGGCACATGCATTGTCATAAAGAGGTGATGCGAACATGAAACCGGACTTTAGAAAAAGAGCAGCTTTGCATAGGCTGCAATTGGTGAGGTTTTGAAAGCAAACTTGTTTATATGCGGCAGCTGGAAAACCTTCGCCCGTTTTATACCCCCGCGTCTTATCTTCACGTTTCCTGCTTTTTTCGTCCACTTTATGATCCTGAAGAATAAATCAGACTTTCTGTACATACCTATTGGTGTACCTTTATGCTTATTTTTCAGCAGAATAAAAGGAGGAAAGCCATGTACAGATCGCAAGCTGATTACCAAAAGATTGCTGGGTCTCCATCTTTTCAAGCCTTTTTGAAGCAGAAACGGGCCTTTATTGTTCCAACTGCGATTTTCTTTTTTGTCTTTTATTTTTCACTCCCTGTTTTAACGTCTTATTTCACCTTTTTGAATACTCCGGCAGTTGGTGCTGTTTCATGGGCTTGGCTGTTTGCCATCGCTCAATTCGCTATGACGTGGACACTCTGTACGGTGTATTCCCGAAAGGCAGCTCGTTACGACCGATTTGTAAACGCTTTAAAAGAAGAGCTGAAGGGTGAACAGACATGAACCTGACAGCGTTTCTGTTATTTGTAGCGATTGTCGGTCTAACGCTTGTGATTACGTATTTTGCCGCGAAACAAACAAAAACGACGAGTGAGTTTTATACGGCCGGCGGCGGGCTCACCGGTGTTCAGAATGGACTGGCAATTGCCGGCGACTACATGTCTGCCGCGTCGTTCCTCGGCATTGCCGGAATGATTGCGTTATATGGGTTCGACGGATTTTTTTACAGCATCGGTTTTCTTGTCGCTTATCTCGTTGTCCTCTATATCGTGGCGGAGCCGCTTCGGAATCTCGGAAAGTATACGATGGCGGACATGATTGCGGCGCGTTTTAAAGAAAAGAAGATCCGCGGTGTCGCCGCTCTCAATACCATCGCCATCTCTACCTTTTATATGATCGCTCAGCTCGTGGGGGCAGGGGCGCTGATTAAACTGCTGCTCGGGCTCGATTATACCGCGGCCGTTCTGATTGTCGGAGTGCTCATGACCATTTATGTCGTGTTCGGCGGAATGATCGCGACGAGCTGGGTTCAGATTATCAAAGCCGTTTTGCTGATGGCCGGCACCCTCGTCATCTCCATCATCGTTTTTTCTAAATTCGGTTTTAACCTTAATACAATGTTTGAGCAAATGAAAACCGCTACTCCGCTTGGCGCTGATTTTTTAAATCCAGGGAACAAATACAAGGTCCCGCTTGAAACCCTGTCGCTGAATTTGGCACTTGTGCTGGGGACCGCCGGCCTTCCGCATATCTTAATTCGCTTTTATACAGTTAAGGATGCCAAAACTGCCCGGGCATCAGTCGTTTCAGCAACATGGATCATCGGTGTGTTTTACATTATGACGGTATTTCTCGGATTCGGCGCGGCCGCGTTTGTCGGTTTTGACGCGATTACAGCGGCCGATCCAGCGGGAAACATGGCGGCGCCGCTTCTGGCTAAAGCACTCGGGGGAGATTTCTTGTTCGCGTTTGTATCAGCCATCGCCTTTGCCACGATTTTGGCAGTGGTGACAGGCTTGGTGCTGTCTGCCGCTTCAGCGTTTGCCCATGATATCTACAGCCAGATTATCAGAAAAGGAGAAGCAACTGAGAAAGAACAGATGAAAGCGGCCAGATGGGCATCTGTCGCCGTGTCAGTGCTGTCTATCATTCTTGCGATTTTTGCTCAATCCTTAAATGTCGCCTTTCTTGTCGCATTGGCATTTGCCGTTGCCGCCAGCGCAAACCTTCCGCTGATTGTGTTTACTGTGTTTTGGAAAAGATTCAATGCCTCAGGCGCATTATGGGGCAGCCTGACTGGGCTGATCAGTGCTCTTGTCCTCGTGTCGATGAGCCCGAGTGTGTGGGACCCGGCCGGAGGTGCTATTTTTGTAGGCGAGCCGCTTATCCCGCTGTCTAATCCGGGCATCATTTCGATTCCGCTCGGCTTCCTCGGTGCGTGGCTTGGAACGCTTATGTCTTCTGATAAAACGGCTAATGAAGATACATTTGCAGAAATACAGGTGAAGGCGCATACGGGAATTCATATGGATCAGGATTAAAAAAGGCTCTCTAAACAGATTTTTGTTTAGAGAGCTTTCTTAGGTTACGTTTTCTGTTGTTCCTGAGAAATCGCGTTTTCAAATACTTCCTTGCCGGCTGCTCCCGGAATCACGGTGTCGCCGATGACAAAGGTTGGTACGGCTGTAATGTCAGCTTCTTCATAGGCGTGCTTCAGAGCTTGCCGCTGAACGTCCTGATATGTTCTTGCTTCCAGCGCAGCTTTGAATAATGCTCCGTCTAAGCCAACTTCCTCCGCCAGCTTCGTCAAGATATCAATCTCCCCGATGTTTTGGCCCTCTTGGAAAAATGCTGCAAATACACGGGTATTGTACTCATGTCCTTTGTTGTATTCTTTGGCAAAGTGAAAGCCTTCAAAAGCCAAGTCTGTATATGGGTGAGGCGAGACGTTTGGAAATTTGATATCGACTCCCAATTTCTCCGCCATCGGTCTGATCGAGGTTTGCCACATATACTTCTTGGAAGGGTCGTTTACAGGATCAAGCTGCGGTGAAGGACTTGGACGCAATTCAAACGGCATCCACTCGACTTCAACATCCTTTCCTTTTATCGCCTCTTCAAAAGCGGCTTTTCCAATGAAACAAAATGGGCAGACGTAATCTGAATAAACTTTTATTTGTACTGTCATGATTGTCTCCTTTCGTATAGGTTGATTTTAAACTGTAACAATAAAAGTTACAACTGTTTTTTAAAAAAGAAGCCTGCATGGCTTCCTTTTACGATTCAAGCAACCGCTGAGCGATATATTCTCCTTTTTTACACCCGCCGGGAATTGCATATAAAGCAGAACCAATCGTTTGCGTATATTCATTTAACGCATCCTTTGCCGAAAGTGCCTTCAGCATGGGAATGAACTGATTGTCGGGATTTTTTTGAAAGCTGATAAACAGGAGACCTGCATCCATATAACCGGTTTTGGAGTCAATGCCTTCCGTGTAAGAAAAAGCTCTTCGCAAAATTTGTTTCCCTGTAGATTTCGCAAGGCTGACGTGCGAATTTGACGGAATTTGATTCAGCTTGACGGGGTCTGTTTCCTTTTTTTGGCCAAAAGGCGCCCCGGAGCTTTTTCTGCGGCCGAAAGTATCCTCTTGATCCTTCAGGGAAGAGCGGTCCCAAATTTCAAGGAACATTTTGATTTTCCGAAAAGCCATATAAGTTCCGCCTGTCATCCAGTCAGGCTCGCCAGACTGAATCCACACGATCGAGTTCATCAATGTGTCATCCTTGGTGCTTTGGTTCCCTGTTCCATCTTTAAACCCAAATAGATTGCGCGGCGTTTCTCCATTTTTGCCCCCGCTTAAAAAGCCTTTGTTTATAAAGCGGACTTCACAGGTTCCCACCGCTTGATTCAGCAGGTTTCGCAGCGCGTGAAACGCCACTTGTTCATCATCTGCGCATACTTGGATGCAGATGTCTCCGTTTCCCTGCTTCGCATCGAGATTGTCATTCGGCATCGCCGGAAGAGCAGCAAGGTGTTTCGGTTTCTTGCCTTTCAGTCCGAAACGATCCTTTCCATCTTTTTCGAAAAAGTCAGGCCCGAAGCCAAAAGTAACCGTTAAGTTGGAAGGCGGTAAATCAGCCGATTCACCCGTATCCTGCGGCGGCAGATATTGATTTTTCTGCTCGCTCGACATTTTGTTTCCTGACGTCAGCATTTGTGTCAGGCTGGTCCAGTTTCTGAATAACGTGATGATAGCGCTTTTCTCCTTCGCCGTCACATCAAGCGCGGCAAAATACACGTACGTCTGATGGGCAGTGGTGATTCCGGCCTGATGCTTTCCGTAAAATGGAACAACCTGGTCATCCTCTTTTTCGTCCTTCTTCGATGGCTTAGCCGCGGTCTGAACAAGCGGAGCGAGACCGCCGAGGCCGCTGGCGCCAATCGCCACGGCCGCCCCAGCCATCGCTCCCCATTTTAAAATGTCCCGTCTGTGAATTTGTTCTGGCTTTTTCTGTTCATCGCTCATGCTGTTACAAAACTCCTTTTATAGCACATTCGCAATCTTCGACATGGTTTCAGAAAGAGTCGTCAGCTTTGTGCTCAGCTCTCTGATTTGATCTTCACTTAATTTATCATAAGACGTATAGGCCTGATCATTCGTTTTGTATTTTGCCATTAAAACTTCAAATTCGCTGAATTCGGTATCCAGCTTTTCCGTCAGATCAGAGTGGTCTTTTACGAGCGCGCTTTTCACAGTTTGATACACAGTCTCGGAGCCTTCAACATTTGCCATAAGATCGACTAAATCGATTCGTGAGTAGCGCTCCTCTTCACCCGTAATTTTAGAAATACCTGCTTCGTTCAGAAGCTCCATCGCGCCAGCCACAATTTGTTCAGGCGTTAAAGTCAATGATTCAATCGAACCGTCAAGCTCTTTTACATCCTTGACAAGCTGGTCAGCCGTTGCCTTTTCCCCGGAAATATTTTTATCCTTCCAAATGGCTTTCTCAAGCTTGTGGAACCCTGTCCATTTGTCTCCTTCTTCTACATCGTTTTCACGGGCATCAATTTTCGGATCAAGATCTCCGAGGCTTTCGGCAATCGGTTCAATTCTTTCGTAATAGACGCGCGCTTTCGCATATAACGTCTTTGATTTTTCAATATCGCCTGCATTCACAGCAACTGTAAATGCTTCCGTCGCCTTCACAAGCTGATCGCTCTGCTCTTTGACGTAGTCTTTATATTCATCTGCCGCTTTTGCCAGCTGATCGCTTGCCTTTTTGCTGCTCTTCTTCGCTTCTGTCAGGTCTTCTAAGGACGCTTTCAGTGACTCGGATTCTGTCTTGATTTTGTCTGTATCCGGTTTGGATTTTTGTGCTTCTGTGTAGATTGGCTGAAGATGCTTTTCGATTTCTGTGTATTCGAACGGATAGTCGCTGCGAATATCATTTTCAAAAGAAAGCCAGTAGCTGTTTAATTCTTTCCCCTTCTTTTGTATCTCTTTTTGATCGGCTTTTTCAGCTGATTCATTCAGTTCGGAAATCATGTTCTCCATTTTATCAACGGAAGCTGCGATCTCTTTGCTTACTCCGCTTTTATCAGATGACGCTTTTTCTTTAGTTGACGAAGTGTCATTGGCTCCGCATCCCGCACACAGTGCAAGGATGCATCCGGCTGTTACAGCAATCTTTGTGATATTCATTTTGTCAGTTCCTTTCCGTTTGTATAATGTTTTGCCGCTTCTGAGATAAGCGCAATCAGTAAAAATAGCAAAATCAGCAATTGCGGAATCGTACTGTACACGGACGGATAAATTCCGAGAACGGACACAGACGGCAGCCAGCTTTCTGCGTCAGACGGAAGAATCCCCGCGAGCTGCAGGCTGTGGACGCCCGTTCCGAGAAATTTCACGCACATATACAGGACAACCGCCATTGACAGCAGAAAAAACGGCTTCAATGGAATGCGCATTCCGAGCTTCATCATAAGAACACCGACGATGACGAGAACGACAAGCCCCGCGGCTGTCCCGCCGATCAGCTCAGTGAGAGAGAGCTTTCCAACAAGGCCGATGAAAAAGATGACTGTTTCGAGCCCTTCCCTCACGACTGCCAGAAATGCAATGAGCGCAAAGGAAAGCAGGCTTCGTTTTTTCAGCGCCTGTGATTTCCGGATATTGATTTTTTCTCTCCACCTGTCCATCGAGGCGTTTCTATGCAGCCACACCCCGACATACAAAAGCATGACAGCGGACAGCAAGCCGGTGATTCCGCCTAGCAAGAAATTGTTTTCTCCGAATACATTCGAGGAGAACAGGAGGGTGACGCCGATTCCGGCTGCTAAGGAAACGAACATGCCTGCTGACGCGCCGCCCCAGATCCAAGCGGAAGAACGGGTGACACGGGCTTTTTTTGTCATGGTCAAAAGCGCCCCGATGACAAGCAGCGCCTCCATTCCTTCTCGAATTGGGATCAAGGCCGCGTCCCACCAGCTGTAGCTGCTCGAAGCAATCGGCTCAAGCAATTGAATCATTTCGTCAATCTGTTTTATGACCTGATCGGGATGGCTGTCGATTTCAGCCTTCATGAGTGCCAGATTTTCCTCCGATATGGTATACGCTTCTTTGGATTGAGATACGACGTCTCCTTCTACGGCCAGCCAAGATGTGATTAAGTTGTCGATAGCGGCTGACGCTTCACCCATCTGTTTTTTTTCTATCAATTGTTTTGTGTCTTTTAAGCTTTGAATATAGGCTGTTAAGGACGTCCTTGATTGACCCGAGGATGCCTTCTTCAGTACAACAGCCTGCTGGTAGGTTTCTAAGTGAGAAGAAAGCTCTTCAAGCTGTGTTTCGAGTTTGTTCGCGTCTTGATTAATGAAAGAAAGAGAAATCATAGCGGTATTCGAGTCCATTTTGCTGTGGGATGAAAGGTTTTCCTTCTTAATAGATGGTTCTTCCTTTTTCCACGCCGATTTGAAGGTCTCAAATGTTTGCTGTGCGGCATCTATATCTCCGTCTCGTACAGATTTGATCATTTGCTTGTTTAATTCAAGCAGGGAAGCAATCGGATCATTTTCCGCATGCACCGCCGAACCGAAAAACATCAACAAGCTGAGTAATATAAGTGTCAGCCCCCGTGCCATCATGTTCCTCCTATAATTGAAAATGATTATCATTGTATATCATAATCATAGCCAGTTCCCGATCTTTGTCAATGAAAATTTGAAGGTCTGAAAACCTTGGCGGAACAGCAAAAAGGCTGCCCTTTATAGGACAGCCTTTTGAAGGCAAATCGGGTTATCTTCCGGTCTTATATGTGTGAATAACATCGTAAAATTTGCGTGCGGCTTCTTCCGGATCCTCCGTCAGACTGATTGCGCTGATCATACTGACACCATCAGCCCCCGCTTCGATGACGGGAGCGGCATTTTCTATTGTGATGCCGCCGATGCCGACAATCGGAATGCTGATGCCTTGACGTCTCACCGCTTCAATCAGAGACACACCCTGTACAGCTCTCGTATCCTTTTTCGTTTCCGTCGGATAGATCGGCCCGAGACCGACATAATCTGCTCCATCCTCCTCGGCTTGCTTCACCTCAGACATCGTATGGGCGGACACGCCAAGAATCATATCGCCAATGGCGTCACGGACTTCTTTTGCTTTCGCATCCTCTTGGCCGATGTGCACACCGTCTGCCTTCAGCATCAGTGCCAGCTCCACATCATCATTGACAATAAAAGGGACTCCGGCTTCACGGCATGCCGCCTGAACCTTTGCGGCGAAGGCAATCCTTTCCTCTCCTGTCAATGCGCCCTCGCCCTTTTCACGAAACTGGTACAGAGTGGCACCGCCTTTTAATGCGTTTTGCACGACTGCCACAGGATCGGCTTTCGTATTGTTTGAACCCATAATGAAGTAAACAGATAATAGCTCTTTCATCATTTCCCGAGAAATACGTGTCATGAGACTGTCACCCTTTCTATTGTCGCTAGCTCTAGTACATCCTGTTCAGAGACAGAAGACAGCTTGTTCAGCAATTCTATCTGAAAACTCCCCGGACCTTTGTCAGCTGTCTGGTGCGCGGCAAGCTGAGCCGCAACACCATATGAGGAAATCGCAGCGATGGCAGCGAATAACGGATTTTTTTCCACTGCACAAAATGCACCGACAACTGAAGTCAGAAGACATCCAGCGCCTGTCACCTTCGTCAGCAGCTTGTGGCCGTTATGAAGAGTGTATACGTTAGATGCGTCGGCAATTACATCGACTTCCCCAGTAATCGCAATGACCGTGTTCAGTTTTTGCGCCGCCTGTTGAGCCAGACGGATGCTGTCGCCTCCGCCTTCACCGGCATCGACTCCTTTGATCATCCAATCCGAAACACCGACGGTATGTGCAATTTCCGCGGTATTTCCCCTGATCGCAGAGAGGCGCACCTCACGAATCATCTCACGTGCCGATTCAGTGCGGAACGGTGTCGCTCCAGCACCGACGGGATCAAGAATGACGGGTACGCCATGTTCATTCGCTGATTTACCCGCAATGATCATAGCTTCGACGGTTTCTTTGCTTAGCGTTCCGATATTTAAAACGAGCGCACCCGCGATTTTCGCCATGTCGGCGACCTCTTCCTTCGCATAAGCCATTACGGGTGATGCACCGAGGGCGAGCAGGCCGTTCGCTGTAAAATTTGTCACAACATTGTTTGTTATACTGTGCACCAGAGGGCTATGCTTCCGGACGGCTGTTAGACGTTTTGCTGCTGATTGTGCATCCATATTAGCATCATCCTTTACTCTCTCTTTTTTTCGGATCCCACAAATACGATTTCGTATGTTCAAGCCAAGCTCTTGCCGCAAAGGACAAATAGCGGTCCTTTCTCCATATAATCGCAAGATGCCAAGGGATGACCGGATCGACAAGCGGAATGACTTTGACCTTTTCCGGATCAAGGCCGCGGCATATGCGTTCCGGCAAAAGTCCAATCCCCAGGTTGGCTGACACCATCTCACTGATAAAATCCCATTGTGAGGTTTCGTAAATGATATGGGGCCGGAATCCGGCCTTGATACATTCCATCATAATTCGATTGTGGAGAACAAAATCCTCCCTGAAGAAAATAAAAGGCTCTTCCTTCAAATCCTGTAATCGGCTCTCTTTCTCACCCGCCAGCCGGTGGGAAGGGTGTACGACAAGCATTAATGTTTCTTTTACGATCGTAAATGAATGAAAAATGTCTTCGTTTGCGGGGAGAACAACAACACCGATGTCAAGAGAACCGTCCCCAACGCCTTCTTGGACTTTGATAGAGCCGTCCTCAACAAGCTGAAAGGTCACATTCGGATAATTTTCCCGAAAATCGCCGAGCACTCTCGGGAAAAAACCTGAGCCGATCATCGGCGGCAGTCCGATTCGCACATGCCCCTTCTTGACCTCCATAATATCATTTAACTCGGATGTCAGGTTTTGAAATGATTTAATGATTTCCTGCGCCTGCACATACATGCTATGGCCGGCGTCCGTCAGCTCCACCTGTCTGCCGTTTCGGTAAAAAAGCTCGATCCCAAGCTCTGCTTCTAAATTTTTGATCATTTTCGATATCGTCGGCTGGGAAACATAAAGTGATTGGGACGCCTTCGTAAAACTTTTCAGACGGGCGACCTCCAGAAAGTATGTTAAATGGCGGATATCCATGAACTTCACCTCTTCTATAGACAAAAGGAATACTTATTATGCTTTATATATATTTTACCTATAGAGAGACCTTATGTACAATATGAATATAAGGGAGGCATCAATATGAAAAAACTGTTGCTAACCGTTATTCAAATCGCTCTGTTATTTATATTTGCTCGGCTGATTAATTGGGTGACAGCCCTTCTTCATATAAATATTCCCGGCAGTATAATTGGGATTGTGATTCTTTTCACATTATTACACTTTAAAATCATCAAGCTTGAATGGATAGAGCTTGGCGCGGCGTGGCTTCTTGGGGAGCTGCTTTTATTTTTTATCCCGTCTGCCGTCGGAGTGATTGAATACGGAGACATTATGTCAAAATTCGGTGTCAGCATTTTGCTTGTTGTCATCATCAGCACGTTTGTCGTGATGGTGTCCACAGGAACGCTTACACAAATCATTGCAAAAAGAAAGGAGAAAAAACATACGTGTTCATCGGAATTGTAAGTTTGTTATTAACGGTTTTGGTGTATGTAGGAGCAAAAAAAGTATATTCGCGTTTTCCGCGAGTCTATACGTCGCCGCTATTGGTGACGCCCGCTGTGTTAGTCGGTCTGCTGCTGCTGGTGAATGTCCCGTACGAGACATATAATCTCGGCGGTGAAGTGCTGACCGATATGCTTCAGCCGGCTACCGTGGCATTTGCGATCCCGCTTTATAAATATTTCCCTGTTTTAAAGAAATACGCAGTGGAAATTATTTTAAACGTCGCCTTCGGCTCATGCATCGCGATTATTTCTACAGCTCTTATTGCGAAATGGCTTCACCTCGGAACCGGCTTGATTGACAGCCTCGTTCCAAGATCAGTGACAACGCCGATCGCGATGAACGTATCTGAAATGATCGGCGGAATGCCTGCGGTCACAGCTATATTTGTCATTTTGACTGCATTGTTCGGCACCGTCATCGGGCCGATGGTCATCCGCTATTTCCGCATTGATAACGAAATTGCGCGGGGCGTGCTGCTCGGCACAAGCGCACATGGAGCGGGCACATCCAAAGCATTTGAGCTTAGCTCAGTGTCCGGCACGATTTCCAGTGTGTCGATGATCTTAGCTGCGATCATGACGCTTTGCGCGGCGCCGTTTTTGCTTTCATTTATGTAGGAAGAAAAAACTGTCCTGGCAAGGGCAGTTTTTTTGTGTCTCCTTCCATTGAAAAGCTGGGAATTTACAATATAATGTAATTTGTGGATACTAAAGGAGGAGCCCTCATGCGCAGTTTGCAGGTGAAACGGCATTACGCCGCATTAAAAGGATTTTATTTATTTGCTTTCCTGGGCACAGGCAGTATCTTTCCGCTGCTCAGTATGTATTTAACAAAGGAACAGCATGTAAGCGGCTCACAAGTCGGCTTGATTATGTCACTCGGCCCGATTGTGATGATCTTTTTCCAGCCGTTTTGGGGTATGCTGAGCGATTATACGCAAAAAACAAAAAGCCTGCTTGCGGTTTGCACCTCGGTAACAGGTGTCATCGGGCTCGGCTACATCGCATTTGACGGCTTTCCGCTGTTTATTCTGATTGCGGCCTGCTTTGCAGCCTTTCAGAGCACAATCATTCCATTGTCAGACAGCATTTCTTTACGCTACACACAACAAACAAACGGAAACTACGGCGGAATCCGCCTGTTTGGTTCTCTCGGCTTCGGCACTGCGGTGTTTGTCATGGGACAGGTGACGAATCAGCTGTACCCCATCCACGTCATCTTTATCTTTGGCTGTGCCTTTCTGTGCATGGCAGCCATATTGGCCTCACAAATGCCGGGCCAGCAGAAAACAAAAACAAAGATCAATATCCGCAAAGGGTTCCGGGAGCTGGTCAGCAACAAAACGTTCCTCATCTTTATGATCATCACCTTTACGACATTTGCACCAAATTTAGCGAACAATACATACTTCAGTCTGTTTCTCGACAAAAGCGGCGCGTCTCTTTCCGTCATTGGCCTTTTATTTTTTATCGGAGTGATCTCAGAAATTCCGTTTATGAGGTTTGCGCAGAAATTCATAGATAAAATGGGATTGCTCAATGTCATCATACTGTCCGGCGGGGTTTCATTATTCAGATGGACGCTTTACTTCACAGAGCCTTCGTTATGGATCATTTATGCGACGGTATGTCTCCAAGGCGTTTCTATTGGTTTATTTATTCCGGCGGCGCTGCAATACGTCAAAAAGATTACCCCAAGCCATGTGGAGGCGACAGCGCTAACCATGTACGCCGCCATCGGCAACGGATTCGGCAACTGGTTCTGTACGTTTGTTGGCGGATACATTTTTGACTACGTTTCCATCTTCGCGGTCTATCTGCTCTTCGCCATTCTCAGCATAGCGGGTGCAGGGCTGACATTATATTTAATAAAAGCAGAAAAAAATAAACATACGCTTCATCAGCCGGCTGTTACTTTTAAACCATAACGACTATAATGAATAAAAAGAAAGGAAGTGTGCTATGAACGGGCAAGAGCGGAGCAGCATTTCGAAAGGATTACAGGTTGATATTGTCTTGAAAGCGGATCAAAAAACAGGAAAACTGACGCGAGGCACAGTGAAGGATATTTTGACGAAATCAAGCTATCACCCGCACGGCATTAAAGTCCGTCTGGAAGATGGCCGTATCGGACGCGTCCAGCAAATCATTTCTACATAAAAAGCTGCCCTGAACCGGGGCAGCTTTTTTCTTTTTATTTTTTCTGCAGAAAGACAACTTTTAAGTAATTGCCTTCCGGATATGCTGACATCGTTTTAAAGTCCTCCGGCAATGTAAATTCCTCTATGATCGTATAGCGTTCATTTGTTTCTTTGAACGCGGCATCGATAAAGCCTTTGAATTTCTTCATTCCGAAGGCGCTGCTGTTTGTAGAGGCGACAATGATGCCCTTGTCGGCTGTAATGGCAATCGTTTCCTTCAGCAGATTTTTATAATCCTTGGCCGCGCTGAAGGTGCGTTTTTTTGTGCGGGCAAAGGATGGCGGGTCGAGAACAATCAGATCAAAGCGCAGATCCTTTTTCGCCGCATATGAGAAGTATTTAAAAACATCCATCACTTTAATATCGTGCGCCTCGTAATCCAGCTTGTTCACGCTGAATTGCTCGATCGTTTTGGCCAGGCTTCGATTTGCCACGTCCACGCTTGTTGTTTTCTCCGCTCCGCCTAACGCTGCCGCCACTGAGAACGCACCCGTATAAGAAAACGTGTTTAAAACGTTTTTTCCACTGGCATAGCGGTCTCTGATCGCTTTGCGCACATGTCTTTGATCTAAAAAGATGCCTGTCATGGCGCCTTCGTTTAAATCTACCGCGTATTGTATCCCGTTTTCTTGAATGATGATCGGGAACTCGCCTCTTTCTCCCTTCACGAAGTCATCATCCTCGACATACTGTCCAGCTGTATCGAAGCGTTTCTTTTCGTAAATCGCTTTATATTCAATATCCAGTTCATCCAGAGCGGCAATCAGCGTTTCTTTAAAAGTGTAAATGCCTTTGCTGTACCATTGGAGCAGCAGGTACCCGTCATAATAATCAACGGTTACGCCGCCGATGCCGTCGCCTTCACCGTTGAAGAGACGGAAAGCCGTTGTATCAGGCGCCGCAAAAAGGTTTGCACGCGCTTGTACCGCTTTTGTTAATTTGCTGAGGAAAAATGCTTGATCGATTTGTTCATTTTTATTGCGGGTAAGCGTCCAGCCGACCCCTTTGTTTTGCAGGCCGTAATAGCCCCTTGCGAGAAACTCGCCGCTTTCAGACACGACATCAACGAGGTCGCCTTCTTTGACGTGCCCCGCACTGCCGGTGAGAGCTTCCTTTTCGATGAGCGGATAGCCTTTTTTGATTTTTGCAGCATGTGCTTGCTTTAGGGTGAGTAGCTTCATATATGTTCGTCCTCTTTCTGTTTGCTTTTTCTTATCGTACCACAAAACGCCAAGATGTCTTCATTGACAGAAAGGAAAGGTTTTTCTACGATAGACAAAAAGAGTTTCTAGGAGGAACAGCATGGCAAAACGAATTGACCATACAGGCATTATGGTAAGAGATATTAACGCGTCCATTTCATTTTATGAAGAGGTTCTCGGCATGAAATTGAAGGACCGCATCACTCATACGAACGGTATTATCGAGCTTGCTTTTCTTGGCTTTGAAGATGGTCCGGAAACAGAAATCGAACTGATTCAAGGCTACAGCAGCGAGCTTCCCGCCGAAGGTAAAGTGCATCACATTGCCCTGCTGACTGATGACATCGCGGCCGAATATACAAAAGCGGAAAGAATGAATGCGAAATTTATCGACGAAGAGATCACAACACTTCCAAACGGGTATCGGTATTTTTATATCGAAGGTCCTGACGGCGAGTGGATTGAGTTCTTTCAGCGGTAAGAAAAAAGAACGTGTCTCTGTTTGAGGTACGTTCTTTTCTTATCTATACCAATTCATATACGTAGTTTCATCGCAAAACATGGCCTCCCAGCCCATACGCTGAACCATGTCATGAATGTTTTCATCTTTCGCAAGAAAAACATTCATGAATGAGTCGTATACACTCATAAACACAAAATCCATTTTCTCATCAGTCAAAATGAGCTCTGCGGCGGCTTCATCAAGAACTTTCCGCAAGTTAGCCTCAGTTGTGTCCAGAAAGCCGCTGTTTTCCACAATTGGTTCTGAGTAATAAAACCGATTGGACCCGTTGTAACGAAGCACTTTTACCAAACCGGGAATATGAAAATTTGAAATATGGTCCTCACTGGGATAAAAGAGATTTCCTTTTAAGTTCACATGTAAAAGTTCAGCCAAATCCTCTCTCGCGTACTCATCCCTTAAAGCAAATATCGATGTCTTCAAAGCCAGCGCCAGCTCTGCATGTGTTTGGAATCCGCATGAAGACATGATCTCTTTCCATGTAACTGCTTTTCCTTTTTCCCTTACTTCTTGATCATTTGGATAAATATGCTCATACTCATTTTTTCTCTTAGCTTTTTCCCACCCTTCAGGCATTTGAATAAAAGGAGAAAATAAAATAGCAGCTGATGTATATTCAACTGGTATTTGTTTTAAGATTGGTGATTCGTCATCTAACCATATGTATTCTAGCATGGGCACCCCCTTTACATATTCTAACATTTACTTATAGTTGATAGAAGATCATCAGCCCTTTAACAGCTGATGATCTATTACAGCTTACATCACGTCACATTTTTATCCCCGGATTCAACCGCACTCTCTTCCTTCCATTTTTGATGATCCCATATTCTGAAAAACGGGTAGTAGATCGCACATGTAATGAGCAGGTTCACCAGCTGCATGACCGCTCCAGATACTTTTCCGCCTGTCGCCAGGTACCCTGATATGAGCGGCGGCATGGTCCATGGCACGGCGATTCCGGCGGGCCTTGCCACCAGTCCGGTGCTCATGCCGATATAAGTGGCGGTAATTGTGAGGAGCGGGGCTATGATGAACGGAACGATAAGGAGCGGGTTCATCACAATCGGCATGCCGAAAATGATCGGCTCGTTGATGTTAAATAGCGCAGGACCAATCCCTAATCGGCCGAGCTGCTTCATCTGTTTGCTCCGGGACCGCACAAGCATTGTGAGTACAAGCGCCAGCGTTGCTCCGCTTCCGCCGACATTGATCCAAATTTGAAAAAACTGAGTCGTAAAAATACTCGGCAGCGCCTCGCCCGCTTGAAACGCGAGACGGTTTGCATCCATGGCGCCATACCAAATCGGCGCCATAATACCGCCGATGATCGAAGCGCCGTGAATGCCGCACGCCCAAAGCAGCATTTGCACGAATTCAGCGATCAGACTCCCGCCGAGGCTGCCCCCAAGGATGGAAAGCGGCGTACCGAGCAGGTCTCCGACGACATTGTGCAGGCTTTCAAAAGGCGTCATTTCAATCAGAAGACGCGCCAGCCATATAAGAAATACGATAATAAAGCCGGGAATCAGCGCGACAAATGATTTGCTTACCGCCGGCGGCACGCCGTCAGGCATGTTAAACACAATATTTTTTTGAATGATGTACCGATAGACTTCAGTCGAAAACAAGGCGATGATCATGGCGACAAACAGTCCCTTGCTGCCGAGCAATGTAATGGGAATTCCGCCTCCGACCATGATTGATTCTGTTGAGCCATCCGGCGTAAAAGGCACCTCGAACGGCGTTGCCAATAAGAAGGCTGCAATTGAAATCGCTCCGGCCGACAGGGCATCAACACCGTAGCTTTCCGCCAGCCGATAGGCGATCCCGAAAGCCGCAATCATTGCCATAATATCGAATGAAGCATTGACAGGATAGCCAAGCTTATCCGCCCACTGTTCCCCAAACACACTCGTCATAAAATCAGCATAACCGGGAATCGGCAGACTGGTTAATATCAAAAAGACAGAACCGATAATAATCAGCGGCATGGTCAAAACAATTCCGTCACGCAAAGCGCTGAGATGCCGCTGCCCGGCAATTTTCCCAGCGACAGGCATGATTTTTTCTTCCATCACCCGAGTGAACGCGCTCATCTGAAAAGCCCCCTTTTTTCACTGCTTTGTAAACAACCTTTGCAATGTTTTCTTTATCTTATTTTGAAAACGCTTACAAATTCATGCGGAAAATTTCCGCTTTCTGCGGAAAAAATCTGCATTCTTCTGAACAACCCTGTCAATGAAAAAATCTTTCCTTCTTATTATCAAAATCACATTTTCCTCCGATATATATATCAAACATCATAGAAAAAGGAGAAGAACCATGAAAAACACGTTTTGCAAACTTGTTGTATCAGTCACTCTGTTTTTCAGTTTTCTCGCCCTAGGACCTCTTGCACATGCAGAAACCAGCAGCGAGAAAGAGGTCATTGTGGTCTATAAAAACAAAGACGGCAAGGAAACCGTTCTGGACAGTGATGCTGAGGTTGAGCAGCAGTATCAGCATCTTCCGGCGGTAGCTGTCACAGCAGATCCAGAGACAGTAAAAGAATTCAAACAAGATCCTGATATTTTGTATGTCGAAAACAATGTCACGTTCACTGCAGCGGACAATACAGACCTCAAAGTACTGTCAGAGAACGCCGACACCTCTGACAACTTCGAACAATGGAATCTTGAACCGATTCAGGTCAAACAGGCTTGGAAGGAGGGGCTGACAGGCAAAAACGTCAAAATCGCTGTCATTGACAGCGGGATCTCCCCCCACGACGACCTGTCGATTTCCGGCGGGTACTCAGCTGTCAGTTACACCTCTTCTTACAAAGACGATAACGGCCACGGAACACATGTCGCCGGGATTATCGGCGCTAAGCATAACGGCTACGGAATTGACGGCATCGCACCGGAAGCACAAATATATGCGGTTAAAGCGCTGGATCAGAACGGCTCGGGAGATCTTCAAGGTCTTCTCAAAGGGATCGACTGGTCGATAGCGAATGGAATGGATATCGTCAATATGAGCCTTGGCACGTCTTCAGACAGCCAGATTCTTCATGACGCCATGGACAAAGCATATGAAAAAGGCGTACTGCTCGTTGCCGCAAGCGGAAATGAAGGAAACGGCAAGCCAGTAAATTACCCGGCGGCATACAGCAGTGTCGTTGCAGTGTCAGCGACAAATCAACACAATCAGCTCGCAGCCTTTTCAACAACAGGAAATCAAGTTGAATTTTCAGCACCGGGAACAGACATCACGAGCACGTATTTACATCAATATTATGCGACGGGAAGCGGCACATCCCAAGCGACACCGCACGCCGCTGCCATGTTTGCGTTATTAAAACAGCGTGATCCTGGTAACACGAACGTGCAGCTTCGCGCCCTCATGCAGAAAAACATCGTTGATCTCGGAATGACGGGCCGCGATCAGCAATTCGGCTATGGCCTGATCCGATATAAAGCCCAGCAGGCAGATAAAGCGTACGCGGCGGCTGAGCAAGCGGTCAAAAAAGCCGAACAGACAAAAACACAAGCCGATATCGACAAAGCGAAAAAACTCGTCAGCAAGCTGCCGAATTCCAGCGCCAAAAAAGCTTTGCAAAAAAGACTGGATAACGTTCAGGCATACAGAAATGTAAAAGACGCGAAGGACAAAGTGGCAAAGGCAGAAAAGTATAAAACCCAGCAAACCGTTGATACAGCACAAGCCGCGATCAACAAACTGCCGAACGGCACGGATAAAAAGAACCTGCAAAAACGGTTAGATCAGGTCAAGCGCTATATCGCGTCAAAGCAAGCGAAGGACAAAGTCGCCAAAGCGGAAAAAAGCAAAAAGAAAACAGATGTCAGCAGCGCTCAATCGGCAGTCAGCAAGCTTCCGACAGGCTCAGAAAAAACGTCCCTGCAGAAGCGTCTCAACAAAGTGAAAAGCAGCAATGTAAAAACGGCGCAGCAATCAGTCGCCGCAGCGGAAAAGAAATCAACTGACGCAAACGCGGCGAAAGCCCAAAAGGCCGTCAATGAACTTCAGTCCGGAAAAGACAAAACGTCATTGCAAAAACGGTTAGATAAAGTGAAGAAAAAAGTGGCGGCAGCTGAAGCCAAAAAAGTCGAAACAGCCAAAGCCAAAGTGAAAAAAGCAGAAAAAGACAAGACAAAAAAATCAAAAACAGCCGCTCAGTCCGCAGTCAATCAATTAAAAGCATCCCATGAAAAAACAAAGCTGCAAAAACGGCTGAACGCCGTTAAGCCGAAGAAATAATTAAAAAACCTTTAAGACATTAACACTCGTCTTAAAGGTTTTTTCGTCTGTTAAACTATGTACGCAACCTTTTTCCCATTTGCTTCACAGGCTTTTCATACTATTGCTATCCTGCTGTGAACAGCATAAAATGAACGTTATTACAGATATCAACTGCATATTGCGGGATTGTGACTGGCAAGCAGGCAAGACCCAACGATGCAAAGGGAGTATTAGTGCCTAGAAAAAGAAAGGCATTTTAACTCTTCTTTTCGTGTTGGGCTCGTAACGGCGCCAATGACATTTCTGCTTTATATGTTTCGTAATGCCCCGTCACCCGACGAGGGCATTTTTTGATGGCTCTGCATGCTTTACATTTTTCTCACTTTTTTCATTTTGATTGTCAACTTTTCATTTGATACGATGAACAAGCCGACTTTTCTTCAGCAGAGGAGGTTTTTATTGTTTGCAAAAAGAAATTGCGAAAGAATTATTGCTCCTCGCAGGAGGAAAAAGCAACATTATCAGCATCAGCCACTGTACAACTCGTCTTCGTTTTGAAGTAAAGGATGAAACGAAAATCGCCATACGTGCTATTGAGAATCTGCAAGGTGTGCAGGGCACCTTTTTCAGATATGGCCTGTTCCAGATTATTTTTGGGGCGGGTATCGTCAACAAAATTTATAAAGAAGTCGTTTGTGTGTGGGAGGCATCGCCTTCTGAAGAGGCTGTTCAAGAGAAACATGCCAGACGCAAACTGAACCCCGTCACAACATTTGCTAAAACGCTGTCCGATATTTTCATGCCGATTATCCCGGCGATAACAGCAAACGGTTTGCTCATGGGGCTGATCGGCATGATTCAGGTCTTTCACTGGTTCTCTGCCGACAGCCCGTGGATCAAAATGCTGGATCTCGTGTCCAGCACCGCCTTTATTCTGCTGCCGATTTTGGTTGGCTTCAGTGCCGCCAGACAATTTGGCAGCAACCCATTTTTAGGGGCATTGATAGGAGGGCTTCTGACTCATCCCGATTTGCTTGATCCATCCATGCTCGGCAGCAAAACCCCCGCTTCCTTGGACATATGGGGGCTGCACATTCCATTGATGGGCTATCAGGGCGCCATTATACCGATTCTTCTCTCCATTTATATTATGAGCAAAATTGAGAAGCTTTTAAAAACGATTGTGCCCAAGTCACTTGATGTCGTGATCATTCCCTTTATCACTGTGATGGTGACAGGATGTCTCGCGCTGATTGTGATGAACCCCGCCGCAGCTATCATCGGCCAGGTCATATCACAATCGATTGAATACATTTATCACCACGCGGGCATTGCTGCCGGAGCTCTTTTCGGGGGCATCTATTCCACTATCGTTCTATCAGGCTTGCATCATAGCTTTTATGCGATTGAAGCGACTTTGCTTACTGACCCTCATGTGGGTGTGAACTTTTTGGTGCCGATATGGTCAATGGCGAATGTGGCGCAAGGCGGAGCGGGACTGGCGGTTTTCTTCAAAACGAAGCAGTCAGGCCTGAAGAAAATCGCGCTCCCCGCTTCCCTTACCGCGTTTTTAGGCATTGTGGAGCCAATTGTTTTCGGAGTAAATGTGAAGCTGATCCGCCCCTTTATCGGAGCCGCTATTGGAGGCGCTCTCGGCGGGGCGTATGTAGTTGGGGCACACGTCGTTTCGAATTCCTACGGACTGACCGGCATCCCGATGATTTCAATCGTGCTGCCGTTTGGCATTGCGAATTTTGTTCATTATATGATCGGTTTTTTGATCGCGGCCGTCTCTGCTTTTATAGCTACATTGTTTCTCGGGTTTAAAGAAGAGACAGAATAACTGGATTTATTCGATTTCATTCATAAAACGGGGGATGAAAGGACAAAAAGCTATGAAAATTAAAAGAATATTAAATCATAATGCAATCGTCGTAAAGGATCAAAATGAAGAGAAGATTCTCTTGGGTGCAGGAATTGCGTTCGACAAAAGAAAAAATGATATTGTCGATCCGTCTAAAATCGAAAAAACATTCGTCAGAAAAGATACACCTGACTATAAACAATTCGAAGAGATTTTAGAAACATTGCCGGAAGACCATATTCAAATCTCCGAGCAAATTATTTCCCATGCTGAACAAGAACTGAACATCAAAATCAACGAACGGATTCACGTTGCGTTTTCAGACCACCTCTCATTTGCGATCGAACGCCTGAGCAACGGAATGGTGATCAAAAATCCGCTGCTGAATGAGATCAAAGTTCTTTATCCGAAGGAATTCCAAATCGGCATGTGGGCTAGAGCGCTGATTAAAGAGAAACTGGGCATTGAGATTCCTGAGGATGAAATCGGCAATATCGCCATGCACATTCACACAGCGAGAAACAACGCCGGCGACATGACACAGACACTTGATATTACAACGATGATCCGTGATATTATCGGCATTATTGAAACCCAGCTGTCGATCAACATTGTGGAGGATACCATTTCTTACGAAAGGCTTGTGACCCATTTGCGCTTTGCCATTCAGCATATCAAAGCAGGCGAAACCATTTACGAGCTGGATTCAGAAATGATCGCTATCATTAAAGAAAGATTCAAGGATGCTTTCCTATGCGCCAAAAGCATCGGCACATTTGTGAAAAAAGAATACGGCTTTGAATTTCCTGAAAAAGAATTGTGCTATATCGCCATGCATATTCAGCGCTTTTATCATCGGTCAGTGGCCCGCTGATAAACAAAAAACGCTTTTGATCATCTCAAAAGCGTTTTTTTCATATATAGATTATTGATTGATAGCCGGGTTTCCGATCGTATTCCACTTTGTATAGGACATGTAATGGAAATACTCATCGCGATACGGATGTTTTGTATTGGAGTTCCAAGGCTTTTCTCCGCCGCAGAAGTGGACGATTGCCGGGTTTTCTCTCGTTTCATTATATTGCTTCCGTCCTAACAGTGTCGGAGGTGTTTTCAGTTTTAACATGATGTATGTTTGAGCGTTCCAGCGCGGATGAAGCTCATACCACTTATCATATAAGATCGCGTTCAGCGCATCTTGATCATGTAACACAAGAAAATCTTCAGAACCGTTTTCATTGATAAAATTGAGAACTTTTTCTGTGATGTTTTGCTTTCTCCAAGGTTCCATATCAATAACCATAATACCTGAGTTAAAATATTTTCCCGTGTCAGTGATATTCATTTCTTTCAAACGTTCATGCTGCCCCGCATCTTCCACAGCAGCAACGGTGTATGGAGCGATGTCCAAGTCCCATAGCTTCGAAATATCCTCAAGGACAAGTGCATCACAATCGACATAAATCATCCGCTTAATGCTCTCATCCTTAATTAAGTCAGGAATCGAAATGCGGTAATACGCCGCTTTTGTAATGTGGCTGCTTTCCACCGCATGTTCATACTGGTTGGCATCCACTTCTAAAAACTCAATCGGCACGCCGAACTTCAATGTCGTTTCTTCCAGCCTTTTTTTGTTATCAGGCTCAATTCCCCCATCAATCACATATAGCTTTACTTTTCTGTTCTGGTCCATGTTTGTCAATAAAGAAACGAACATCCCACCTAAATGACGAGCATAATTATCATCTGCGCATGATACGATATGCATAATTTCATCTTTCTTCAATGGTATTCATCTCCCTTTGTGTTGTACAAGTTACATTCCCTTTTTCAGAAAATTAAACACTAATCTCCATTATTTTTTTAAATAGAATGTGCTATACAACAAAAAAGGTGTTATTTTTTGAACATCCGATAAAGCCAATAAAGGATGAAAAAGCTCGCGATCGTAATGGCTTCAGCTGAGGCGATATACCAAGGCCAAGGCCCGAGAACATCCAATAGCGAAGAACCGCCCGGCTTTTTCGTTAAATACATATAATTCGCTTTCAGCCAGCGGTCAACCAGATAAATGATTCCTCCGTACAGATTGACAATCAATACAGTCACCCATAAAGAGCGCTGTCTGAGTCTGTACGTGCCAATCACCGCCATAAGCAGACAGGACAGAAACACGGACCCGTGCGAAATAAAAAAGAGAATATACCGCACATGCGGAAATGAGAACATACCAAGGTCTGGGGTCAGAAGCGCCTGAAGCGAGCTTCCGATGCCGACAAAATACAAAAACACAAACAGCTTTCTGCTCTTTGTCACCAGCATAATAGCTGATAAATACACAGACAAGTCACTCAGCTGAAGGGGCAGAGAAGTCCGCACCGACCACCTGCCCGCGGCGATCATCCATATTTGGTAACCAATTTGTGAAGCAAGCAAAAGAAACACAAACAAATAGCGCAGAAATGTACTGAATGCCGGCCGGCTGACTGGCCGGCGGAACAAAAACAAAAGAATGGCAAGCATGCCGATCACGCCTAATGTCATTGCATGCTCTGTCGAAAACAGATGAAACGGATCGTGTTTATACACGCCTTGAACATATTTTTGCACAACTGCACCCCCGTCTGCGGGTTTTTCTTTATTGTGGTGTTCTTTTGGCTTTTTTTATGCAAGCGAAAAATATAGGCTTGAAGTTCACCATCGTCTCTGCTACAATTCATTTCATAGCTAATGATTCTGATAATTTAAGGCGGCGACAAATGGAACGTTTAGATAAACAGCAGCAGCTTCGCAAAGAAGAGCATGACACACTCAGCAAGCTTAAACAAATGCCCGTTGAGTCACTCAACCTGGAAGCCATTTCGATCGCGACGAACCTGTATCGGTCTGCGCAAAGACTCCGTGTCAAAATGGAAACTGAGGTTCTTTCTTCTTACAAATTATCTTGGACCGCTTTCTCCATTCTTTACGATCTATGGATATGGGGCAAACTCGAAACGAGAAAAATCGCTGAGCTGTCAGGCATTTCAACAGCAACAGCAAGCAACGTGATCAAAACGCTCGAAAAAAAGGGCTTTTGCTCCAAAAGCATCGATACCAGAGATCGGCGACTTGTTTTTGTCACAATCACTGAATCCGGCAAACAAGCGATCGAAGCACTCTACCCCGAGTTTCACAAAGGGGAAACGGAATTGATTACGGGCATGACAAAAGAGGAGCAGAAAACCCTGACAGGACTGCTTAGAAAAGTAGCGGACAATCTTCATACATCATAAGCTTTGACGGGAATCCAGTAGCGGTTTGTCTCCCTGTTTCAGAGAGCCGGCGGAAGGTGCGAGCCGGCACACAGGCAAACGCGAATTACCTCCCCGAGCTTTCTTTGTGAACGTTAGTAGCAAAGGACGGGAAACCGTTATTCGAATGAGCGGAAGACAATGTCTTCAACCAGGGTGGTACCGCGTGCATTGAGCCACGTCCCTTATCGGGATGCGGCTCTTTTTGTGTTTCTAAAAAAGGAGGAAGAACAATGAAAACATTTGATCAGCTCACAGCAGCACAGCAAAAAGAAGTCGAAAGACAGCTTGATCTATATATGACAGGCGCCCAAGAAGTCATACCGCCGGAGGAATTAAAGGCCAAGCTTGTCAAATCGATTGCGGCAGGCACACCGCTTAAAATTAAGCTCGGATTAGACCCTTCTGCACCGGATGTTCATCTGGGACATACGGTCGTTTTAAACAAGCTTCGCCAATTTCAAGAAAACGGCCACATTGTGCAGCTCTTGATTGGCGATTTCACAGGAAAAATCGGTGATCCGACAGGCAAGTCCGCGGCCAGAAAACAGCTGACTGATGAAGAAGTCCAGCACAACGCCAAAACATACTTCCAGCAATTCGGGAAAGTGCTTGATCCAGAAAAAGTCGAGCTGCACTACAACTCGAAATGGCTGAAAACATTGCATCTGGAGGACGTTATTGACTTGGCAGGCAAAATAACAGTAGCCCGCCTGATGGAACGCGATGACTTTGAAGAACGCATCGCCATGCAAAAGCCGATCTCCCTGCATGAATTCTTTTACCCGTTGATGCAGGGATACGATTCCGTCGTTCTGGAAAGCGATATTGAATTAGGAGGAACAGATCAGCATTTCAATGTGCTGATGGGGCGGCATTTTCAAGAACGATACAACAAAGAAAAACAAGTCGTCATCCTGATGCCGCTGTTGGAAGGCTTGGACGGTGTTGAGAAAATGTCGAAATCGAAACACAACTACATCGGCATTGACGAACATCCGAACGACATGTACGGGAAAACAATGTCACTGCCCGACAGCCTGATGAAAAAATACATTCATTTGGCAACGGACTTGGAGCTTGAAGAGAAAAAACGGCTCGTGAAGGACTTAGAAACCGGCGCCGTTCACCCAAGAGATGCCAAAATGCTTTTAGCCAAAACGATTGTCCGAATGTACCACGGATTAGAAGCCGCTGAAGCAGCCGAACAATCTTTCAAAACAGTCTTTCAGGAAAACAGCCTGCCTGAGGATATTCCGGCTGTGAACTGGAAAGGCGAGAAAACGATCGCGATGATCGATCTGCTCGTCACTCTTGATCTTCTCTCCTCGAAAAGCGAGGCGCGCCGCATGATTCAAAACGGCGGTGTCCGGATTAACGGAGAGAAAATAACAGACATTCACGCCGATGCAGAGATAGAGGAGAATATGATCATCCAGGTCGGCAAACGCAAGTTTTTAAAACTCCGATAATTTGATGTCCTGACGCTTATGAAATCGGCTTTCATAAGCGTTTTTTTTGCAGGTATAAAGAACTGTCTTTTCAAAAATGCGCTTCAGTTTGCAGGAAAATCCTTTAGCATCCCGAAATATTCCCCATCCAAACATTAGGGGAGGTTCATGTTTATGAAAAAGCTTTTGACTGTAATGACGATGGCCATTTTAACGGCCGGCACGGTTCTCTTGCCGGCACAGAGTGTCACCCCTGCTGCGCATGCTGTTCAAATATCAGATAGCCAGCGGGAGCTCCCATTCAAAGCAAAGCGCGCATACTCAACCATTTCTCAGCTTAGTGAAACAATCGGCCCCAGAATAGCCGGGACATCTGCCGAAAAAAAGAGTGCCTTATGGATCGCTTCATCCTTGAAAAAATTAAAACTCGATGTGAAGGTTCAAACGTTTGGCATTCCTGACCGACTTGAAGGAACGCTATCCTCAGAAGGCCGTGAGATTCTCATTCGGGCGGCATCCGGCTCTACACCAACTGAAGAAAAGGGCCTCAACGCTCCGCTGTATCACGCCGGTTTAGGATATCCTGATGATTTCTCCGCTGACGCCAAGGGGAAAATCGCTTTGATTTCAAGAGGAGACCTGACATTTTATGAGAAAGCCAGGAATGCCGAGGCGGCCGGCGCAACGGCTGTGATCATTTACAATAATAAGGAAAGCCTTGTGCCTGTCACCCCAAATCTATCAGGAAATACAGTCAGCATTCCTGTCGTCGGAATTAAGAAAGAAGACGGTGAAACTCTTATCCAGCAAAAAGAAGCAACCTTACAACTAAAAGCATTCTCAAACCAAACCTCCCAGAACATCATCGGTATCAAAAAATCAAAGAACATCAAAAATCCTGATATTGTGTACGTTACAGCCCATTATGACAGTGTTCCTTTCTCGCCCGGCGCAAATGACAACGGATCAGGCACATCTGTCATGCTGGAAATGGCACGCGTCTTGAAAAGCATTCCTTCTGACAAGGAAATCCGCTTTATCGCCTTTGGCGCTGAAGAGCTCGGCCTGCTCGGCTCCTCTCATTATGTAGATCATCTATCAGAAAAAGAGTTGAAACGAAGCGAAGTGAACTTCAACTTAGACATGGTGGGTACAAGCTGGGAGAATGCGTCTGAGCTGTATGTCAACACATTGGACGGACAATCTAACGATGTTTGGGAATCCAGCCATACGGCCGCTGAAAAAATTGGATTCGACCGCCTGTCTCTGACACAGGGAGGCTCATCCGATCACGTACCGTTCCATGAAGCCGGCATAGATTCCGCTAACTTTATTTGGGGAGATCCGGAAACAGAAGAAGTAGAGCCGTGGTACCATACCCCTGAAGACTCTATCGAACATATCAGCAAAGAACGCCTTCAGCAGGCTGGCGACCTTGTGACAGCCTCTGTCTATGAAGCTGTGAAAAAAGAGAAAAAACCAACCGGCAAGAAGGCACATATCAAGGCAAAAGCCTCTGATATTTATGAAGATATCAAATAAAAAAAGACGGCACATGCTGCCGTCTTTTCTAATCCACTTCTTTCTTAATCCCCAGCATTTTTTCATCTAAATAGTGGGCAATCTCCGCCGCTTCCTTCAGCTCATCGGTTAAATGTTTAGGGACGTCGTTGTTCAGTTTATAGTAGATTTTATGCTCCAAGCTCGCCCAGAAATCCATGGCGATGGTGCGGATTTGAATTTCTGCTTTGACGTATTCCACTCTGTTCGTTAAGTTCACAGGCATTTCAATAATCAAATGCAGGCTTCGGTAGCCGTTCGGTTTCGGATTCTGAATATAATCCTTTACCTTTACGATCCGCAAATCCTCATGCTGCTTCAGGACGTTCACGACATTATAAATATCAGAAATAAAGGAACAAATGATACGCACACCGGCAATATCGTGGATGTTTTCCTTCATTTCCTGTGTCGTAATCTCGCAGCCCTTTCTCATGAGTTTATTTACGATGCTTTCAAAGCTTTTCACACGTGATTTTGTATGCTCAATCGGATTGTGGCCGTGAATTAAATTATATTCCTGACTGATAATCGAAAACTTTGTATCAAGTGCATCTAGCGCAAATTTATAAACTAACAGTTCGTTTTTCCAGTCTTCCATGACGGTTTTTAAATCGTCCATATGTGTTACAGATAAATCCATTTTCGTCATCTCCTTTAACGGATCTTTATCCGCTGTCCATGTACTAGACGTGCCTGCCTGCTGCTAGGTTCTATGAATTTTTTTACAAAATCCTGTCGAATGTAACAAAAAAAGACCGCACGAAAAAGCGGTCTTCTTTCTTACCGGAAATAGCTGATCAATAATCCAATTGACAGCAGGAATCCGAAAAATGTATTGGTTTGCGCTGTGGATTTCATCGCCACAATCATATTCATCGGTAATTCTTTTTTGACGAAGCCTTTCACCGCCTGAACCGGCTTAGGCACGCTCAAAAAGACGACAAACAGCCATGGGCTTGCAGCTCCGGTAATAACCAAGCCGACAACCCAAATATAAGCGACAGCAAACGATGCAGCCAGCAGAGTGACGGCTCCTTTATGCCCCATCAGGATCGCCAATGTTTTGCGTCCGCCTTTTTTATCCTCTTCGATATCACGAATATTGTTCGACAGGTTGATCGCGCCGACAAGAATCGCAATCGGAATCGAAATCAAAATGCTTTGCATATTGATCTTATCTGTCTGAATAAAAAACGAAATCAGCACAAACACCGAACCCATGCAAATGCCTGAGAATAACTCACCGAACGGTGTATATGCAATCGGCAGAGGCCCGCCTGTATACAGGTAGCCGATCGCCATTCCAACGAGACCGATGGCAGCCAGCCACCAGCTGCTGCTCATGCAAATATAAACACCGAGTAAAATGGCAATGCCGTATGAAGCGAGAGCTAATTGCAGAATCGTTTTGGGCTTCATACCATGTCTGACAATTGCGCCGCCGATTCCGACAGATTCAGCTGTATCTAACCCGCGTTTAAAATCGTAGTATTCATTGAATAAGTTCGTCGCGATCTGGATCCATAAGCAAGAAAACAGCATAGCCAGAAACAGCAGCAAATCAACCTTCACATAAAACATCGCCAAAACTGTTCCGAGAAGCACAGGAACAAACGACGCCGTTAATGTATGCGGACGCGTTAATTGCCACAGGATCTGCCCCATACTTTCTTTTTCCGGGGCTGTCTGACCCTCACCCTTATTTGTTTGGTTCATCTTCCTCTTCCTTTCTATTAAAAGGCTTACTTTTTTTCAGCCGGCCACTTGATGAAACTTGCGTTTTGCTTCCTTATCTATCATAATGACTTCTCCACCATTTCACAAGATACCTTAAGCGGGCGTTTTCCTTCTTATTATACGCTTTCTGCCCTGATTTCATTAGAGTTCTGCCTGCGCCTTTACAAATAGGAGCGGAAAAATTTTTTTAAATCATTTACGCTTTTTAAAAGTTAAAAAGTTCTCTTCATAACATTTATTCTTTCCTTTATAATGAATCAGTCAGAGAAACTTCATTCATACTCTTTCAAAGATAAAAATTCACTTCTGAAGGCAGAAGCCGATATATAAATTTGAGGGATATTAGGGAAAATATGAAACTTTTTGCGCATCCGCTCGTCATATACTCATGTAATTGTCGAAAAAACGGGAAGGGAATTTGAATATGCTGCAATTGATGAAACAGCTGTATGAAAAACCCGCTGTCAAGTGGACATGTCATACAGGCTTTTATTTGTTGATACTGCTTGTTTTGTTTTTTATGTATGGTTTTCACACCGCGAATACCGGTTCTTATATTTATAACGATTTCTAATTGGAGAGAGAATAACAATGAAACTTTTAGATGCTATTCAAACACATGCGGAAACTTATCCGCAAACCGAAGCCTTCCGCTCTCAAGGCCAGTCGCTCACATATCAGGAACTTTGGGCGCTGTCTGACCGTGCGGCTGCCGCGATCAAAAAACGCGTTTCTGGAGAAAAGGGTTCTCCTGTTCTGGTGTACGGACATATGGAACCGCACATGATTGTCTCCTTTTTAGGAAGCGTCAAGGCGGGACATCCTTATATCCCGGTTGACTTGTCCATTCCGTCCGAGCGGATTGCGAAAATCATTGAAAGCTCGGGCGCCGAATTGCTGATTCACGTATCTGGTCTTCCTGTTGATATTGACAGCGGGCTGATTCAGACAGTATCAGCGGAAGAACTGCTGGAAAACGAAGGCACTGTCAGCCGTGATCAATGGGTGACGGAACACGAAACGTTTTATATCATTTACACTTCCGGAAGCACGGGCAATCCGAAAGGCGTGCAGATTTCTGCCGCAAACCTTCAAAGCTTCACAGACTGGATTTGCGCGGACTTCCCGATCAACGGAGGCAAAACGTTTTTAAACCAAGCGCCGTTTTCATTTGATTTATCCGTCATGGATCTTTATCCGTGCCTTCAGTCAGGCGGTACTTTACACTGCGTGACAAAGGACGCCGTGAATAAGCCGAAGATCTTATTCGAAGAGCTCAAAAAGTCTGGGCTGAATATATGGACATCGACGCCATCCTTTGTGCAAATGTGCCTGATGGATCCTGGATTTTCACAAGATCTGCTTCCTGAGGCGGACACATTTATGTTTTGCGGAGAGGTTCTCCCGGTTTCTGTAGCCGAAGCGCTGCTTGAGCGTTTCCCGAAAGCGAGAATCTTTAATACGTACGGTCCGACTGAGGCGACAGTCGCTGTTACGTCCGTTGAAATTACAAGTGACATCATCAGCCGGCACGAATCTCTGCCAGTCGGCTTCGCCAAACCGGATATGAACATTTTGATTATGGATGAACAGGGGAACCAGCTCCCGGATGGAGAAAAAGGCGAAATCGTCATTGCAGGCCCGAGTGTAAGCCGCGGCTATCTCGGTGAGCCTGAGCTGACAGATAAAGCATTCTTCTCTTATGAAGGCCAATGGGCATACCGAACTGGCGATGCTGGTTATACACAAGATGGTCAGATTTTCTGCCAAGGCCGCTTGGATTTCCAGATTAAACTTCACGGGTACCGGATGGAGCTGGAGGAAATTGAGTTTCATGTGAGACAGTCTCAGTACGTGCGCTCAGCTGTTGTGATTCCGTATCAGCCAAACGGAACTGTCGAATATCTGATAGCTGCAATTGTTCCTGAGGAGCACGAATTCCAGAAGGAGTTCCAGCTGACGAGTGCGATTAAAAAAGAGCTTGCCGCTTTCCTGCCGGCTTATATGATTCCGAGAAAGTTCATTTATCAGGATTACATTCAAATGACGGCTAACGGCAAAATTGACCGGAAACGCATCCGCGAAGAGGTTCTTGTATGACGCCTTACAGCTCGTTTTTATTCTTTATATTGCTTGGCATTCTTCTTCTGCCGACCATCATTCTCGGCTTGAACGGAAAAAGATTTCAGGCATACAACATGTTTATATCCATTCTTATATTGGCTCTGATTTTCTCGCATGACTTACACGGCGTCATCGCCCTGTGTCTGTTTACCATATGGCAGGTGCTCCTGATCAGCGGCTACCTGGCGTACCGGCAGAAAGCGAACAGCGGAATTGTCTTTTGCTCTGCTGTTATCGCGTCTATTCTGCCTTTATTCTTGTCAAAAATATGGCCGTTTCTTTCTCATCCGCAGCCGCATCATCCGACGCATAACCTGATCAGCTTTTTAGGGATTTCGTATTTAACCTTTAAAGGCGTTCAGCTGATTATGGAAGCGAGAGACGGGCTGCTGAAGGAACAGCTGCCGCTTCACCGCCTGCTGTATTTCATCCTGTTTTTCCCGACGATTTCTTCCGGTCCGATTGACAGGTACCGCAGATTCGTCAAGGATGAGCAGAAGGCATGGACAAAAGAGGAATATGCCGATCTGCTGTATACGGGGATTCACAAGATTTTCATTGGGTTCCTTTACAAGTTCATTATCGGCTATGCGATCAACACGTATTTCATCATGAACCTTCCCGCGATCACGCACAATAAGATCCTCGGGAATCTGTTATATATGTACGGCTACAGCATGTATTTATTCTTTGATTTTGCCGGCTACACGATGTTTGCCGTCGGGGTCAGCTATATTATGGGGATTAAATCGCCGGAAAACTTTAATAAACCGTTTATCAGCAAAAATATTAAAGACTTCTGGAACCGCTGGCATATGTCTCTGTCATTTTGGTTCAGAGACTATGTATTTATGAGATTTGTATTTTGGATGACAAAGAAAAAGTGGATCAAAAACCGTATGGCCGTCTCAAACATCGGGTATTTCCTGCTGTTTATGCTGATGGGGGTTTGGCACGGCCTTGCGCCGCAATATATCATCTACGGCCTCTATCACGCCGTCCTGATGACGTGTTACAACTTTTTCGAGAAGTGGAATAAGAAATATAAATGGCTCCCGTCCAACCGCTGGACAACGATTCTCGCTATTGTGATCACGTTCCATTTTGTTTGCTTTGGGTTTTATATTTTCTCAGGAAAGCTATTTCATCACCATCATTAAAGGAGATTAGAAAACTATGGATTTTAAACAAGAGGTATTAGACGTTTTAGCAGAGGTTTGCCAGGATGACATCGTAAAGGAAAACCCTGATATTGAAATTTTCGAAGAAGGTTTGCTTGATTCTTTTGGAACAGTAGAATTGCTGCTTGCGATTGAAAACCGTTTTGATATTCTGGTGCCGATCACTGAATTCGACCGGGATGTATGGAATACGCCTAATCACATTGTAAACCAGCTGTCTGAGTTGAAATAATGAAAAAGCGTTTTTTCGGTCCAATTATTTTGGCGTTTATTCTATTCGCAGGCGCCATCGCAGTTCCATCTTCATGGCTGACAGGCTTCATCACCGATAAGCGGGTGAAAGAATCAGCAACAGCCTTGAATCCGAGTATGTTTCAAGGGCTATATTTACAAGATCAAATGCTCAAAGATCCGACATATCTTCCTATTTACGGGTCTTCTGAGCTTTCCCGGCTGGATGAGTTCCACCCATCCAATTATTTTAAAGTAAACAATGAGGGATTTACGCCTTACCTTGTCGGCAAAGGCGGGTCCCAGTCATTGATACATTCCTTAAACTTCGCTGCCCATATGGATCAGCTGAAGGGCAAAAAAATGGTTTTCATCGTTTCTCCGCAGTGGTTTATTAAGCGCGGGTCTGATGAACAGCATTTTGCGCCGAACTATTCCGCGCTTCAAGGGCTGGATTTGGCTTTTAACGAGCAGATCGACCCTGACGTGAAAAAGAAAATGATGAAGCGTATGCTGCGCTTCAAAGCTGTTCAAAACGATGCTGTACTTTCCGAGCTTTATAAGGCGATAGTGAATGGCCAGACATGGAAAGTGAACGCGCTGAAACCGGCGGCAAAAGTATATTACAAGATGCTAGAAAAGAAAGACCTTTATTATTCAACGACGGAAACCACGGGACCAAAGCGTTATATCTCACAATCCGTGAGGGATAAGTCATGGTCTGAATTGAATAAACTGGCCGATGAATCAGGCAAACGCCACTCCGGGTCTAACGATTTTCACATCGACAATCCTGTTTATAAAAAGCTGAAGCCGAAAGTGCCTAAGCTGAAAGGGAAAAACAAAGGCAGATCGTATGCGAAGTCACCGGAATACGGCGATTTTGAGCTGATGCTTAATATCCTGAAAGACGCGGGCGCAGAGCCTATGTTTGTCACCATCCCTGTTAATGGAAAATGGTATGACTACACAGGCTTCCCGAAAAAAGGGCGCACTGACTATTATGAAAAGGTCAATAAACAGATTAAAGCTAAGGGCTTCCAAGTCGCTGATTTTTCAGGTCATGAATATGACCCTTATTTTATGAAAGATACCATCCACATCGGCTGGAAAGGCTGGGTGTATGTGGATAAGGCAATTGATGAATTCTATAAAACCGGAAAGGTTACTTCATCGTGAGCATCTATTAGGACGCGGCTGCATATTTCCTGCTAAGATTTGAAATAGTAAAGAAATCACAGCCAGCTTGATAAGAGGTGTTACATCAATGAAGATGACAGGCAATACGGTTTTGATCACAGGCGGTTCAGCAGGCATCGGGCTTGAACTGGCCAAACGGCTGCTTGAGCTCGGGAATGAAGTGATCATTTGCGGACGCAGCGAAACGCGTCTTGCAGAAGCGAAAAAACAGCTCCCCGCCCTCCATACAAAACAGTGCGATGTCGCAGACCGCACGGAGCGTGAGGCATTGTTTGAATGGGCCCAGAAGGAATTTCCAAAGCTGAACGTTCTCGTTAACAATGCGGGCATTCAAAAGGAAATCGACTTTAAAAAAGGGACTGAGGAGCTCTTTGTGGACGGGGATGAAATTGAGCTGAATTTTCAAGCGCCTGTCCATTTATCAGCTCTTTTTACGCCTCACTTGATGAATCAGCCGGAAGCGGCAATTGTTCAGGTAACGTCCGGGCTCGCGTTTAACCCGTTAGCTGTTTATCCGGTGTACTGTGCAACAAAAGCAGCGCTCCACTCCTTCTCACTCACGCTCAGATACCAGCTTCGCGATACAAGCATTGAAGTGATCGAGATGGCGCCGCCTATGGTTGACACGGGATTAAATCAAAAATCACGCGATAAGCAAGGTCTGACGTACCGCGGCATGACACCTGAAGAATATGTTCAATATTTCTTAGACGGCTTAAAAGAAGGCAAACAAGAGATTACAAATGAACGTGTCGAAGGTCTGCGGAATGCAGTCCGTGCCGATTACGACAGAGTATTTGAACAAATGAATGCGCAGGAGAATTAATTTCTCCTGCTTTTTCTTATAAATTTTTTACAAATTTGAGCAAACCTATTGCGATTATTTGGTGAAGGTATACAATAGAATATAAAATATTTTCAAATAAGTTTGATTATATAAACAATTTAACAACAGGGAGATTGACCATGACTAAACAAACGATTCGAGTTGAATTAACATCAGCCAAAAAACCGAAACCAGATCCAAATCAGCTTTCTTTCGGAAGAGTGTTTACAGACCACATGTTTGTAATGGATTACGCATCTGATAAAGGCTGGTACGATCCGAGAATCATTCCTTATCAAGCCGTTTCAATGGACCCGGCCGCAATGGTATATCACTATGGCCAAACGGTCTTTGAAGGCTTAAAGGCTTACGTCACAGAGGATGACCATGTTCTGCTTTTCAGACCGGAAAAAAATATGGAGCGCCTGAATAAATCAAATGACCGCCTCTGTATTCCGCAAATTGATGAAGAACATGTTCTTGAGGGTTTAAAACAGCTGATCGCTATTGATAAAGACTGGATTCCGAATGCGGAGGGCACGTCCCTTTACATCCGTCCATTCATTATCGCAACCGAACCTTTCCTTGGTGTCGCGGCATCTCATACGTATAAGCTCTTTATCATCCTTTCTCCGGTCGGCTCCTATTACAAAGAAGGCATTAAGCCTGTCAAAATTGCTGTGGAAAGTGAATTTGTCCGTGCGGTAAAAGGCGGAACGGGAGATGCAAAAACCGCAGGAAACTACGCTTCAAGCTTAAAAGCGCAACAGGTAGCAGAGGAGAAAGGATTTTCTCAGGTTCTCTGGCTGGACGGCATTGAGAAAAAATACATCGAAGAAGTCGGCAGCATGAACATCTTCTTTAAAATCAACGGTGAAATTGTGACACCGATGCTGAACGGCAGCATTCTGGAAGGCATCACGCGCAATTCCGTCATTACCTTGCTTAAGCATTGGGGGCTTCCGGTATCAGAACGAAGAATCGCCGTTGATGAAGTCATCCAAGCCCATAAAGACGGCGTTCTTGAAGAAGCCTTCGGAACGGGTACGGCTGCTGTTATTTCTCCAGTCGGCGAACTGATCTGGAATGACGAAACACTGATGATCAACAACGGTGAAACGGGAGAAATCTCTAAAAAGCTGTATGACACGATCACAGGCATTCAAAAGGGTACAGTTCCTGATGAATTTGGATGGACGACTGAAGTCGCTACGCTCACTGAAAGCAAATAAACAAAAAACCGGCCCAAAACGGGCCGGTTTTTTTATGCTTCAATTTTGTTAAAGAATTGTGGCAGATGTGCTTTGTGCGCCTCCAGCATTTCGTCTAAGATCTGTTTGGCGACTGTGTCGGATGGTACGAGAGGGTTAATCGTCATGGCAAGCAGCGCTGTTTGGTAGTCGCCTGTGACAGCCGCTTCCGCCGCGACACGCTCAAATGATTTGATTTGCTGGACGAGACCGCGGACAGATACTGGCAGATCGCCTACGGCGATTGGCTTAGGGCCGTTTTTCGTCATCACGCAGTTTACTTCAACAGCGGAATCATCTGGAATGCTTGCAATCGCACCGTTATTGACCGTGTTCACCGGCTGAATGTCGTGTTTATCATTGTAAATGGAGCTGATGAGATTGCACGCTGCATCGCTGTAGTAAGCACCTCCGCGTTTTTCAAGCTGCGGCGGCTTGATCGCCAAATTTGGATCTTTATAAAGCTCGAACAGCTCTTGCTCTACCTTTTGCACCACTTCAGCACGGGTGCCTTCCGTTTGTGATGCTTCAAGCTCGTGCTCGAACATTTCTTTTGTTTTGAAATAGTAGCGGTGGTAGCCGCAAGGGATCATGTCGAGTGCTTTTAAGAATTCTGGCTCCCACTCAGCGCCGGAGATGTTTTTCATTGTCATCGCGTTTTTCGGGTCACCCATCGCTTCAATGACTTTATCCTTCACGCTGACGCCGTCTAAGAAGACGTCCATTCCGAACACCATATGATTCAATCCGGCAAATTGAACCTCTACCCGGTCAACATCTACATCGAGCGCTTTCGCTACGCCCATTTTGATGCCGATCGGGACATTGCAGAGACCGACGACTTTCTTCAGGTTGGAGTAGCGAAGCAAGGCCTCCGTCACCATACCTGCCGGATTTGTGAAATTGACGAGCCATGCGTTCGGACAAAGCTCCTCGATGTCCTTCGCAATCTCTAGGATGACCGGAATGGTGCGCAATCCTTTAAAGAGTCCTCCCGGGCCGTTTGTTTCCTGGCCGATGACGCCATATTTTAATGGAATGCGCTCATCCTTGGCTCTCGCCTGCAGCAGTCCGACCCGGAATTGAGTCGTCACAAAGTCTGCATCTTTCAGCGCTTCCCTCCTGTCCAAAGTGAGGTGAATGTCGATCGGGACACCGGCTTTTTCAACCATTCGCTTGGCGAGCGTGCCGACAATGTTCAATTTTTCCTCTCCTTCTGGAATATCAACGAGCCATAATTCACGTACAGGCAGCTCTTTGTACCGTTTGATTAAACCTTCCACAAGCTCCGGTGTATAGCTTGAACCTCCGCCAATCGTTACAATTTTCAATCCTTTTGTCATATGCTTGCTCCCCCTTGCACGGTGATTTTTTCATATAGCTCAATGAATTCAGCCGCCAAATCCTTGACTGTCATGGCATTCATTAAATGATCCTGTGCGTGGACCATCAGCAGTGTCATTTCTGTTTTTTCTCCGCCTGCTTCACTTTGGATCAGTTCTGTCTGATAATGATGGGCTTTTGATAATTCATCCGCAGCTTCTTGAAGCTTACTCCGCGCCTCTTCGCTGTCGCCATTTTTCGCGGCGGCGATCGCTTCCATTGCGGAGCTCCTTCCGTTTCCTCCGTGAAGAATGATTTGAAAAATAATTTGCTCCATTTTCTCATTCACGCGACTCACTCCTTTCTTTACAAAGCCGCCTCTTTGTCGTCTGAAACAGCAGGCGTTTGAACGAGCTCTAATTCGTTTTCTTCTTTCAGTTTCTGTTTATCCCACATTCTGAAGAACGGGTAGTAGACAACAAAGGAAACGGCGATATTAATGGCTTGCATGACCGCGCCTGATATTTTGCCTCCTGTCGCCAAGTAGCCTGAAAAGATCGGCGGCATGGTCCACGGGACTGCGATACCCGCAGGTTTGGCGACAAGTCCGGTGCTCATTCCGATGTATGTGAATGTCAGTGTGATAAGCGGCGTGACGATAAACGGAATCAAGAGCATCGGGTTCATGACGATCGGCATTCCAAAAATGATCGGTTCGTTAATATTGAAGACCGCCGGGCCGATCGCAAGCTTTCCGAGCTGCTTCATTTGTTTGCTTCGGGCGCGAAGGAACATCGTGACAACCAGTGCAAGAGTGGCACCGCTTCCGCCGATATTGACCCAGATATCGAAAAACTGCTGGGTGAAAATCTTAGGCAGCTCCTCACCGGCCTGGAACGCGATCCGGTTGGCATCCATGGCGCCGTACCAAATCGGTGCCATAACGCCGCCGACAATGTTGGCGCCGTGAAGACCGCAGGCCCATAAAAGCATTTTGACGGCTTCTGCGATAAGGCTGCCCCCGAGGCTTCCGCCAAGAATGGAGAGCGGTGTCCCCAGTAAAACGCTTACAATATTATGAAGGCTTTCAAATGGCGTCGCTTCAACAATCAGTCGGGCTGCCCAAATCAGGAAGATGACGGCAAAGCCGGGGATTAAAGCGACAAATGACTTGCTGACCGCCGGCGGAACACCATCCGGCATTTTAAAAACCATATTGCGCTGGATAATGAGACGGTAAATCTCTGTTGACACCATCGCGATAATCATGGCGACAAACAGGCCTTTACTTCCCATCAGCGAAAGCGGAATACCGCCGCTGACCATCATCTCTTTCGTCGAGCCATCCGGCGTAAACGGCACTTGATACGGTGTCGCTAAGAGGAAAGCCGCAAGGGAGATGGCACCGGCCGACAAGGCATCGACCCCATATTTCTCCGCCAGCCTGTAGGCGATGCCGAATGCGGCGACAAGCCCCATAATTTCAAAGGTGGCGTCTACCGGGTAAGCGAGCTTCTCAGACCAGGCGCTGCCGAACGTTTTTGCCATAAAATCGGCATATCCGGGAATCGGGAGGTTGCCGATGATGAGGAAAAAGGAGCCGATGATAATAAGCGGCATTGTTAAAATGATACCGTCACGGAGCGCCTGCAAATGACGCTGCCCCGCAATTCTTCCCGCTATAGGCATGACCTTCTCTTCTAACAACTGATTGACTTTATTCACATAGCCCGCCCCTCTCTATGACGCGTTTCCAAGCTGTTCAGCCGATTTCAGCACTTCCGCTCCGTTGCATGTCCCATAATGGACTGTGTTAATGACGTCTACCGGAACACCCTTTGATTCTCCTAGTTTTTTCAGCTGAGGAAGCATGTAACGGACTTGCGGGCCGAGGAGCAATACATCCGCTTTATCGATATGATTTTGTACAGAATCACCTGATACTGCCCAAATGGTATAGTCTTTTCCTTGTTCTTGCGCACTTTTTTCCATCTTGCTGACGAGTAAGCTTGTTGACATGCCTGCTGCACAAACGAGTAATATATTCATGTAAAAGACCCCCTAAGAGTTTGATAGAATTTGTATGTCCTGCTGTTGATAACATCATATTATGAAATCGCTTTCATAAACACTCAAGGTTTTTCCGCAGGAAACGGAAAAAAGGTATATCCAGGCTGTCAGTTTATCGTTTTTTGTCAAACACATCGAAGAGCTCTTGGTACGTGCGGCTTTTTAACATCTGGCTTACCGCTGCCGGATCATCCAAAATGCTGCCGAGCAGTTTATACATGCTTTGCAAATCCGCTTTGTTTTCCTTTTCGACACAAAGCAGGCAAACAAATTGAACCCGTTTATTCTCCCAGTCTATCGGCTTTTTGAGCGTACAGACGGCCCAAAATGTCGTTTGCGTCTGCGGGACGAGCGGATGCGGAATGGCCACGAGGTTGCCGAAGCACGTTGGCGACATCTCTTCTCTATCAAATATAGAATCTATGATTTCCTTATTCGCATAGCCGCCTTCCACTGCTTTCTGACCTAAAAATTGAATCACTTCTTCTTTCGAACGCAGATCCTTCTGGAAAAAAACGAGATCCTTTTTGAGATAACTGACAGCTTGTTCTTTCTCATCATTCAGGATGGATTCTATTTTTGTAAAATCGGTTCCGCCTAAGATGGTGTTTACCTTCAGTACAGGCACAGGGAGTTCTTTTTTGATCGGAATGGTGCTGACGACAAAATCAATCGATTCATAAGACAACTGGTCAAGACTGTAATATTCAGCCGTGCCGAGAATATCGATCCGTTTGCCGAAATGGGAGCGAAGTTTTTCCCTCAGAAGCTGGGCGCTTCCCGCACCTGATGCACAAACGATGATGCAGCGCTTCGGCGGGCTTTCTGTTTTCTTCCGTTCAATTGCGGCGCCGAAGTGCAGCGCTAAATAACCGACTTCATTTTCATGAATATCGATGCCCGTTTTTTCTTTTATGACGATTCCGGCGATGATTCCGGCCTCAAAGGCGAGAGGATAATTTTCTTTGATCGCTGCCAGCATCGGATTTCTCAGATTCATGCCATACCGGTTGCGGGTGACGGCGGGTTTTACATGCAGTGCCAAGCCAATTTTCAGCTCTTGATCATGCAGGATGCCGAGCTTTAATTCTCGGTCGACCGCTTCGATCATGGCGGCAGTCAGCCGATCTGTTTCTTCATCGATTGAAAATTCGCCTTCTCCGCACTGCGGCTGTGTCATTCGTTTCGTGCCGAGAAGATGCATGGCGATATAAGCCGTTTCATTTTCCGGAAACGTGACGCTAAGGGCTGATTCCAGTTCTTTCACAATTGCTTCAGCAGCCTGGTATTCTTTTTGATGCAGAATGTGATCCATATCTTCCGGGAAAAGAGAAACATAATGTTCCGTTCTGATCCGCTTACAGGCGATGGCGATATGAATGATGAGGTTATTCAATCCAAGGTTAGACAGAGGAATCCGGTCGTTTTTAATCTTTCTCATAATCACAGAATGGATGATCTCAATTTCTTCCTTTGGCAAAATATCAGCCTTTTCATTCAGAAAATCAATCTCTGTTTCTCTTTCATCAACAATGTACTCCGCCATACAGTACCTCATCTGCACCTCGTCTCCGCGCAGCTTGAAGCCGTAATTCGGGCGTGTTTCCATGACAATGCGGTAAGGAAGCAGCCGTTTCTTCACTTCCTTTAAATCGGTTTGGAGTGTAGATTTTGAGATAAAAAGTTCTTCGGCCAGCTCATCCAGCTTGAGATAATGCTCCGCCAGCAGCAGCCGTTTCATGAGATATGTAATCCTCTCCTCGGGAAATACCGGCAGCCCCTTTTTCTGCTGAAACGCGTCTTGCAGCAGCGTTCTAAAGGTCTGCTCGTCATGAATGCGCAGCTTGTATCCCGAGCCTCTTACCGATTGAACCAAAGCGCCATGGCCGCTTATCACATCTTGGAGTTCCTTTATATCATTGCGGACCGTCCGCGTCGTCACATGTAAATGTGCGGCAAATACCGAGCTTGTCACCGGAGCTTCTGCCGCCATCAATAAGCGCAGAATTTCACGAAGTCGCCCATGCAGCATGAGAAAAACCTCCTATCAAGATAGATGCAGGAATTACATAAGTAGGCAGAAAGGATGTGGTGAAGGGAAAGCGAAATGTATATAAATTCTATAATGGGGAGAAATGCAAGTCAATGAACATCGGGAGGACAAGAGGGAAAACAGACCCATAAAAAAACAGCCGGGATCAGCCGGCTGTTCGGGATGCGGACATGTTCTTTTGTTTAGACGCCTTGCGGTCCTTCATGATTTTTCGAACAACCGGGTAAATGACCGGCGCCCATTTGATAACGGTTTTGATCATTTTTTTCAAAGCTCCGATTCTCCCTTCTTTTTCTCAACCATTCCCCTGATTCCCCTTTGTTTAAACATGCTAACGCGACACGTACCTGTTTCCCGTCACCCAGAAACGCCACGGATAATCACGCGCCTCTCCGCTGTTGTCGATGCCGATCCGTGGGCCGGTTGATATCTCTTCCGGTGTGTACCCGCTTTCAATGTAAAGCGGCTGTTCCGTGATCCAGCGTCCGTAGTCATTCATCGTGACGCCAAGCGCTTTCGTTAACTTTCCGGGGCCATTTGTCCATTCTCTCGGACGCCGGCCCGGCCTTCTTTCCTCCATTAACAGCTGGCCTTCATGAGGCTCAATCGCCCTGATTAATACCGCTTGCGGAACATCCTCTTCTGCGGCAACGACGTTCAGCAATGTATGGGTGTGCATCACATACGTATACACACGGCCAGCTTCAGCAAACATAATCTCAGTCCGCTTCGTCCGGCGGTTGTTAAAGCTGTGGGCTGCTCTGTCCCCGGCTCCCATATAGGCCTCTGTTTCCACAATAAAACCTGAAGCTGTCCCTTCATCCGTTTCCTTTACCAAAAGACACCCGAGAAGAGAAGGAGCCAGTTCTAGGGCCGTTTTTTGATAAAACGTGATGGGCAGCGGATTTCTTTTTCTGGTCACGAATGTCGTACTCTCCTTTTTTCGTTTTGGTAATTGTACCATTCCCGAAGCAGCTAAATAAAAACTTCAGTTTTAAAATTCTTCCATTAAGGGAATATTGTTACCGTTCAAAAAGGAGGCTCAACCAATGAAAGATGATCATCAAAAAGAGTATCACGGCACAAATGTCGAAGGCAGTGAGGATGCGCTTTCTCATAAGACATCCGGGAAAAACGAGTCAGAGGATACCTTGACGAACAGACAGGGTCATCCTGTCACAGACAACCAGAATGTGAGGACGGTCGGGAACAGAGGGCCGACAACGCTGGAGAATTACGATTTTCTCGAAAAAATCAGCCACTTTGACCGGGAACGCATTCCCGAACGTGTTGTGCATGCCAGGGGTGCAGGCGCACACGGGTATTTCGAAGCCTATGGCAGTTTTGGAGACGAGCCGATTTCAAAGTACACACGAGCGAAGCTTTTTCAGGAAAAAGGCAAGAAAACGCCGGCATTTGTCCGTTTTTCCACGGTGAATCACGGAAAACATTCACCTGAAACATTACGGGACCCGCGCGGCTTTGCCGTTAAGCTTTATACTGAAGACGGAAACTGGGATTTGGTCGGGAACAACCTGAAAATCTTTTTTATTCGCGATCCGCTGAAATTCCCGGATCTTGTACACGCGTTTCAGCCTGATCCGGTGACCAATATCCAAGATGGTGAACGTATTTTCGACTTCATTTCTCAATCTCCTGAAGCGACACATATGATCACATTCTTGTTTTCGCCTTGGGGCATTCCTGCCAACTACCGGCAGATGCAGGGTTCAGGCGTTCATGCCTACAAATGGGTGAATGAGGAAGGTAAGGCCGTTCTTGTGAAATACCATTTTGAACCGAAACAGGGCATTCGCAACCTGACACAGAAGGAAGCAGAAAAGATTCAGGGGAAAAACTTCAACCACGCGACACAGGATTTGTATGAAGCGATTGAAAACGGTGATTATCCGGAGTGGGAGGTGTATGCCCAAATCATGAGTGATGACGAGCATCTGGAGCTCGACTTTGATCCGCTTGATCCGACTAAGCTGTGGTATAAAGAGGACTTCCCGTGGAAGCCGATCGGCAAATTAGTGTTAAACAAAAACCCTGAGAATTACCATTCTGAAGTAGAACAGGCTTCATTCGGTACAGGGGTCCTTGTCGACGGGCTTGATTTTTCTGATGACAAATTGCTTCAAGGCCGGACGTTTTCCTATTCCGATACGCAGAGGTACAGAGTTGGCGCAAACTACCTGCAGCTGCCAATCAACTCACCGAAAAAACACGTCGCGACCAACCAGCAAGGGGGGCAAATGCAATACCGCGTGGATATCGGCGAAGGTCAAAATCCGCATGTCAACTATGAACCGTCAATTATGGGCGGGCTGAAGGAAGCGAAGCAAGATGGTAAAGACCACACCCCGCATGTCGAAGGTAACCTGAAGCGGGAAGCGATCGACAGAACGAACAATTTCGGACAAGCCGGTGAAACGTACCGGAGATTCACTGAGTTTGAGCGTACTGAACTCATCACAAATCTGGTCAATACGCTTTCAACCTGCAGAAAAGAAATTCAGGAGCAAATGATTGAGAACTTCACAAAAGCCGATCCGGACTACGGAAAACGCGTTGCGGAAGGGCTGAAAAAGGCTTCAGAAAAAAACAGCAACGGACCGATCGGCACGACAGAAACGGCTCAAGCCGCCGAGCAGGCTGAACAGGAAAGCCATCCGTCTGATCCGTATTAACACCAAAAACAGGACTTTTTGAAGTCCTGTTTTTTATTTGCCTATTGAAACGTTTTCACTCATTGTGTTGTACTGGAATAAAAGAGGTGGTGAGAGCATGGAAATACAGCGGCCGCTGATTTCTCAGCAAAAAACAATCGGCGCTTTAGATCACGCCGTTTTCTTATGCATGGTATTTTGTTTTTGGTTTTCGGGCTATATTTACGTTCCTGTTTTCAGCCTGTATTTGGAGGATCTGCACTTTTCATACGGAGCGATCGGCATGATTCTCGGAAGCTATGGGGTGACCCAAATCCTGCTGCGGTTCCCGCTTGGGCTTCTGTCAGAAATTCTTTTTTCTCTGCGCAAGCCATTGTTAATCGCCGGCTTTGGATGTTCCATTCTCAGCAGCGTGCTTTTTCTTGCGTTTGATTCTTTTTTCTTCGTCCTGACAGCCCGGCTTCTCGCGGGGATTACAGCATCCATGTGGGTGATGGCGACGATACTATACGCTCATTATTTCAAAGATGGCAGTGCCTCAAAAGCAATGGGCATCATGCAGTTTTTTACCGTCATGCCTCAGTTTGTCAGCATTGTGTTCTGCGGGCTTGCAGCAGCGCATTTAGGCAGGCAGGTTCCGTTTTGGATGGCACTGGCTGCTTCGGGCATCGGCCTTGTGATATGCTGTTTTATTAAAGATCCGTCGACTTTTCCCGCTAATCACAAGACGGTCCGTATGCCGCAATACATCAAAGACACATTGCGGCTGCCGAAGCTGAAGCTTTTCACGATTCTATCTATGACTGCACATGCCGTGCTATTTATGACGGTGTTTGGTTTTACGCCGCTTTACACGAACCAGCTCGGAATGGGAGACATCGAACTGCTTTGGGTGATGACCGCCTTTTTTCTCCCTCATGCAGCGGCTACCCTGAGCTTTTTGTTTTTGCGTTTTACCGGAAGAATCGCCTATGGCACCTTGCTGACCTGTTTTGCTGTCATTGGAGTCTGTTTGATGTTCGTTCCTTTTTCAGCTTCATTGCTCACGGTCTGCATGACCCATGCTTTCATCGGTCTGGCGCTTGGCTTTGTGTTTCCCCTATTGTTAAGCCGGGTCGTCGATATCAGCTCAGCGCGTTTAAAAATGTCAGCCATGGGATTTTATCAATCGTTTTATGCGCTGGGCATCTTTACCGGCCCCCTTCTCGCCGGAAAAATCGCACAGATTTTCGGTTTGGCCGAGGTATTTTATGGAGCCGGATTGATGGCATTGGCCGCTTTGATGATGATGCTGGCCACAAAGCGGAAACTGCTCAGTTAATAGCTTTCATACCGGCGGAAGCGCCACACAGAAAAAACGGCCAGAAGCATGATGCACAGAATGGAGAATGTGAGCGACCATCCGAAAAAGTCCGCCCGCTCTCCATGAAGCAGAATATGCTCCGCCTGCTTGCAAAGCTCAGCCGGCAGCCATTTCGCACCATCAGGAAAAAGCGAGACAGCAAAGGAAACGGCAGCCGTCAGCCCAATTCCGGCTGCCGCGGCTGCTCCGAGAGACCGAAACATCGTGCTTCCGGCAAGCCCTGCAGTAACAATAAACATCATCCAAAGAGAGTAGAGGCCGAGGCTTGCTGCAAAGCGGCTGAACGATGCGTGCTCAAACAATATCCGGACGTAATAATAAGCAAGTCCGTACCCAGCTGCAAACGACGCGATCCCGATCATGCTTTGGGTGATCCATTTGTTCAATATATACTGGGCTGCCGTCACTGGCCGCGACATAATCAGAGCCGTTACACCTTGATTTCTTTCATTCGCCACACTGCCCATGACACTGAAGATGATCAGCGCCATGCCAAGCGTGTTGAATTGGGAAAGCGTGCTCACCATCACCTCAGATCCGGAAGGCATGGTAAAACTGATTTTCATACCGTCTGGAAGATTCCCCCCATGCGCAATGATTTCCGGCATATAATAAATGGTCAGCGGCTGCGTCAGCCCCACGATCATCATCGCAATGGGCAGCCAGATCAGCTTTCCGCTTCTCCAGCCTTCCAGCCATTCCTTTTGTAATAGCGTCATCATGACATTCATGCGTGCACCACCTTAAGATAGACATCTTCGAGAGACTCCGTTTTCTGTTCAAAACGGGTGACTGTCAATCCCATTTGGATACAATCACTCAGCAATATCCTGCCAGAGCCTGTATCGCTTAGCTCAAAAACAGCTTGGGACGGATTCATATAGACAACGTCGGATATATAAGGCTTCTCTTCAAGCCAGCCCTTCAGTTTCTCTTTTACAGTAAGAGTGAAAACATTCGTTTGATGCTGTTCTTTGAGCTGCTGTAAAGCGCCTTTCCATGAAATCTCGCCGCTTTTCATGATCACGACTTGATCACACACCTGCTCCGCATCGTGCAAAACATGAGTAGAAAACAGAACAGCCATATGTTTTTTCAGCTCCCGCATCATATCCAGCACCTCGATACGCCCTGAAGGGTCCAGGGCAGAAACCGGTTCATCCAAAATCAAAAGCTTCGGTTTATGAAGCAGAGCCTGAGCCAGACCGAGCCTTTGTTTCATGCCGCCAGAATAACCGCCGATTCTTTTGTTTGCCGCGTCCTGCAAACCGACAAACTCCAGCATTTCGCCTATTTTCTCTTGGCATTTTTTCTTTGAAAGGCCAGACAGTCTCCCGGCAAAGGTTAAAAATTCATTTGCCGTCATCCATGAATAAAAAGCCGGGTACTGCGGAAGGTAGCCGATCATACTGCGATCTGCTTTTTGCTCCCCGTACAGCTTGACCGTCCCGGAGGTGGGTGACAGCAGTCCGGACAGCATTTGAAGCGTTGTGGTTTTACCAGCCCCATTCGGTCCTAATAGAGCGACACACTCGTTCTCCATGACTTGAAAGCTGACATTCCGTACAGCTTGATGATGCCGGTATGATTTGCATAATGACTCAATAGATAGCATGCTCGCTCACCTTTGCTTTCTGCCGACGGTAAAAAATAAAATCGGCCCAATAATATTGATGCATATAATGACTGCTGCCCACATCCATTTCGGCCCGTTTGTCCGCTCTTCTTTCACACAGCTGATCAGGGCAAACACTGCCAGCACGGCCTGTAACACAATCAGCGGTACAATCATTTCCCAAGAAATATTCATTAGCTGATCCTCCTATTTTTTCGGTCAGGCCTTATCACAAAAAAGTAATAGCAAATCAGAGGCATCGGCACTTGAATCAGTCCGACAATTCCCCACACCCATGCCAGACGATCCCGTTTTTTCGCATCAATGAATAAAAAGATTCCCTGTGCCAATGCAATCAGATAAGCAAACACAAAAATCGTCAAATCTGTTTGGGACATCAGTGTTTCACCTCACGTTCGCCAAGGTATCGTTTTTTCTCAGCTGCAATCAAAATCGGCAGGACAGCCAGCGCACAGACCTGAACCACGACAAAAGCAGCGGGAACTTGAGTAAATGCCAGAGTCGCCGCGCTTACCACCATCAGGGCAGAGAACACAAATAAGATAACTTCTTTCAGCACGCTTTTTCTTCGTTCGGCTTTCATTTGTGACAGCTGATCAAGCAATTCTTTTTGACTCGGTATATTCGGGTTGGCGCATTGGTCAATTTTCTGCAATTCCGATTTTAAATGAACAGATTGCTTTTCTTTATTCATCAGTCCACTCCTTTCTGATTTGCTGGAGCCCTTTATGGACTCTGGACTTTACCGTGCCTTCTTTGATATGCAGCATCATCCCGATATCAGCATAGGTATAGCCGTAATAGTGCCTTAATAAAACGGGCGTGCGCAGCTTCGGGTCAAGCTGAGAAAAGAGATCAAGCGTCTCGCTCCACTCAGAGCCTTTCGTTGACACGTCCCACTTGATCTTGCGTATCGTTTCCTCTGTAACAGCCTGATTTCGTTTCCATTCTCTCTTTCTCTTTTTCTGGTGATCAAGGTAGAGTCTTGACGCGATAGAGATCAGCCAAGTGGAGAATTTGGACCGGCCTTGAAAACTCCCCAGATGGACGTACCCTTTCAGAAAGGTTTCCTGAACTAGATCCTCGCTGACGTCAGGGTGAAGGGAAAGCTTTAACAAGTATTTATATAGAAAAGAATAATAATGCTGAAAAAGGGCTGTAAACGCCTCGTCGCTTCCCTCTTTCGCCTGCTGAATCAATTGCTGTTCTTCATTTGTATCCAACGGCCGCGATCCCCCCTTTTTTTGTTATCTTGCCTTATGAGACGACACCGGATTCCAGAGCGTTCAACTTTTTTTATAATTCTTTTGATCTATTGACTTCACTGGCCTCTCATCAGTTTTCGTGAACATCTAAATTTGTAAAGCGAAGTACAGTCTGTTAAGCTATGTTTTTATGTCTATTTCAAAATTTCATTATATATGGAGGACGATGCATTGAAAGTAGAAAGGCGAACGATTGAATATATTCCGAATGAAGAAAGACATGGTAAAGCAAAAGATTTATTTCCCGTATGGTTCGGGGCCAATATGCATATCACCACGTTAGTGACCGGTACTCTTCCCGTTGCAATGGGACTTAATCTGTTTTGGAGTGTTGCCGCTATTATTTGCGGAACCTTAATCGGTGCCATATTTATGGCTTCTCATTCCGCGCAAGGACCCCAGCTCGGCATCCCGCAAATGATTCAAAGCCGTGCCCAATTCGGCGTAATCGGAGCGATTCTTCCCCTCTTCTTAGTCATGTTTATCTACCTTGGTTTCTTCGCAAGCAGTACAATTCTGGCGGCCGGGACCTTAAGCAGCTTTGTTCCCATCCCGGGATCATGGAGCATTATAGGCTTAAGCGCCGCATGTTTTTTACTCACCATTTTCGGTCATGATTTGATTCACAAAATGCAAAAAATCCTTTCTTGGACCTCTTTTGCCGTATTTTTTGCTGCAACGATACTCATTTTCCAATTACCGATTCCGGCAGGCAGCTGGATGCCCGGGACGGTCGACTTGCCCGTTTTCTTGGTGGCAGTCAGCGCCGTAGCAACTTGGCAGCTTGCCTATGCGCCTTATGTCGCGGATTATTCCAGATATCTGCCAATTAAAACACCGGCGTCCCAAACGTTTTGGTACAGCTATGCAGGAACATCTGTCAGCTCCATCTGGATGATGCTGCTCGGCGCGCTGCTGACCACAGCACTTCCTGATTTTACGACAAACTCAGGGACCCAGATTGTGCAATTGTTCGGTCCCTTCTCGTTCATTATGCTGATCATTGTTTTATTTGGCCAGATGGCGATTAATGTCTTTAACTTGTATGGAGCTTTTATGTCCACGACGACTACGCTTGAGCCGTTTCTGAAATTAAAAGTCACACCGAAAATCAGAATCATCATGATCCTTGGCGTCACCGTCGTCGGAACAGTCCTAAGCCTTCTCGGGCAAAGTAATTTTATGGAGCTGTTTTTGAATTTTATCTTTTTTATCAGTTATTTCTTAATTCCATGGACGGCGATCAATTTAGTGGATTACTACTTCGTCCGCCACGGGAACTATGAGGTCAAAGCGATGTTTGATGTCAACGGGCCATATGGAAGAGTCAATTGGATCACAACGATTGCTTTCATTCTGTCCATCTTGTTAGAAATTCCGTTTATCAATACATCCTTTTACATCGGGCCATTGGCAAAAATGTTTGGCGGCGGGGATATCGCATGGATTATCGGCTTAGCTGTGCCTTCTGTTCTATATTATGTACTCATGAAACCGCGCCTGAAAAAACGAGCGGGCTATCAAGAAAAGCTGTCTTCCCTATGAAGACAGCTTTTTTCATTCAAATCGTTTCCACACACGAGGCAACATGTCAGAAAGCTCGTGGGCGAGCAGCGTATGGGCAGAGTGTTCGTCAGTCCAAAGCTCGGCGCATGCACCGTGCAAGTATACGGCATTTAATACGGCATGTTTCGGGTCTTTGTGGCAGCAAAGCATGCCCAATATCATTCCCGTCAGTGTGTCGCCGGTTCCGCCTTTGGCGAGTGCCCCGTTTCCGGTCGGATTGCTCCAGCAGTCGCCATCGGGAAACGCGATGATGGTTTGATTTCCTTTTAACACGATCACCGTTTGCAGCTGAACCGCCCACTCCTTGGCATATTCCGCTCTTTTATTTTGTAAGTCTTTCACCGGAACCCCTGTCATTCGGGAAAACTCACCAGGATGCGGCGTAAGGATGACGGGCGCCTTCCGTTTCGGATACGTGCGCTTTGTCAGCGCCCCGGCATCCAAAATAACGGGGCAATCCTTCTCAAGAATATGATCAACGGCCTGCTGCACCCTCTCTGTTTGCGGAAGCCCCGAACCGATCGCAATTGCCCGGTACGTCTCTTCAAGCCGAGAGCCCGCCGCTTTTTCCCAGCCGTCACGCCAATACGTGGCCTCCGGCAGAACCGGAACGATCAGCGGGATCACGCTTTCAGACGTGCCGATGACAAGCTTGCCGAGACCGCTCCGCATGGCACCAAGCCCGGCTAAAATCGCAGTGCCCGGCATGTCGTCGCTTCCCGCCAGCAGCAAAGCCGTACCGTACGTGCCTTTATGGCTCGCCGCATCTCTTTCAGGGAGCGCTGCCCTCACATGCTCTTTCGTCCAAATCGGAACATTCATATCCATACCTCCTCTTATTTCTCTTCTTATTTTTCCTGCACTTCTTCTTTTTCAAACAAAAAAAGACAGCCTCAAAGCTGTCTTTTATTTTACAGGAACGTCGAGATGATAAAGCCGGCGATACCGTTCGTTCGTCGCCAGCAGTTCCTCGTGTGTTCCTTCCATTTCTGTTTTTCCGTTTTCCAGAAAGACGATTTTATCGGCCGCTTCCACTCCCGCCAAGTGATGCGTAATCCAAAGAATCGTTTTACCTTTCAGCACCTCAAACACGGTTTCCATCAGTTCGCGTTCCGTGATAGGGTCCAAGCCTACTGTAGGCTCATCAAGTATAATGATCGGCGTATCCTGCAGCAAAATCCGGGCGAGCGCGATCCGCTGCCGCTCTCCTCCTGAAAATCGGATGCCGGTTTCCTGAACTGAAGTATGATATCCGTCAGGCAGCGACTCAATGTAATCATGCAGCTTCACCTGCTTTGCGGCGCGGCGCACATCCTCGTCGCTCGCCTTTCCGTTTCCGAGCCTGATGTTATTCAAAATGCTTGTATCAAACAAGTGAGGCTTTTGATTTAACACAGCCACCGCATCAGCAATCTGATCCTTTACAAGCGCTGTTTCCACTCCGTTTAACGTTACCGAGCCTGAGTCAGGTTTCAATGCACCCTCAATTAATGCGAGTGATGTTGATTTTCCTGAGCCGCTCCGGCCGAGCAGCGCCATTTTTTCTCCTTGGCGCAGCGTAAAGGAAAAATGGTTCAGTACTTGGCTGCTGTTGTCATAAGAAAACGTCACATCGCGAAACGCCAAAGTGACGTCTTTGAGATCAAGCCTGTCAGCCGCAGACTCTGTTTGTGAAGCTTCAGGCTGAGGAGCCACCTTGTTCATTCTTCTGATAGAATCCTGATAACCCGGCACTTCACCCAACGCATCAGAAAGCGGCAGAAAAGCTTCTGTCAGCGGGAACACAACAAGCACAAAGGCAGCAATCATCGTTTTGGCGAGTTCGCCATTTGCATGCTGCCCCGCCGTCCAAAACAGCATCAGCAAAATAAGGCCGGCGACAAGGCATTGCGCGGCAAAATCCCGCCATCTTGTAAAACGATGTTTTTTGCGTTCCAGCTCAAACCAAGCGTTTTCTTCTCTTTCATAGGAATCAATAAAAGCATGCCGGCGTCCGCTGAACATCCAGTCGCTGACACCCATCACGGCATCTGTGAGACGGCTGTACAGCACATTTCGCCCGCTTTTCAGCTTGGCATTCTTCGCTCGCGTCACAAGCAAAGACACGACCGGAAACAGCACAACCAGAACAAACAAATAAAGCGCCAGCAAAATGGCAAACGGCCAGGAGAAAAAGCCGAGCGCAATCACTGAAACAGCATACAAAAGCAAGGCTGAGATGGCAGGGAAAATGGTTTTTAAGAAGGCATCCTGCAAATGCTCAATATCCTCAGACAAAATGCCGAGCATATCTCCTGTGCGAAAACGCGACCGCAGCATCAAAGCGTCAGGCTCAAGCATGTTGTAAAGACGGACGCGCATGTCTGATACGATTTTCAAAATGATATGATGCCCGATCAGGCGCTCCACATAACGTGACACAGACCGGGCGATCCCAAAGGTTCGAACGGCGACAATCGGCACATAAATGAGCAGGATGTTCTCCGGCCTTGTCGCCGCCTTTGAAATTAAAAACCCTGAAGTAAACATGAGAAAAGCAGCGGAAAAAATCGTCACCGCACCCAAAAAGACAACAAGAACAAACAGACGGGCATTTTGCTTGATATACGGCAGAATCCATTCTTCTTTCTTCATGCTCTCTCCCCCAGTTGTGCCTTCACGAGTTTGGTGTACACACCGTTTTTCGCCAGCAATTCATCGTGAGTCCCGATTTCTGCTACCCTGCCTCCGTCCAGCACGATAATTTCATCCATATCAAGCATCCAATGGAGGCGGTGTGTCGCGAGAAAGACGAGCTTGTCATCAAATAAATCCAGCATCGTTTCTTTTATTTCATATTCTGTTTCGATATCCAGATGGGCGGTCGGCTCATCCAGCAGCAGAATCGGGCGGTTACCCAAAAAGGCGCGGGCAAGCGCGACACGCTGAGCCTGACCGCCGCTGAGCGCCCGGCCGCCTTCTCCGATCCGTCCCTCTAATCCTTCAGGAAGAGTGTTTACAAACTCCGTCAATCCCGCTGAGGAAGCAGCGCGGGCTGTATCTTCAGCAGAAGCGCTTGGGTGATAAAACCGAATATTGTTCGCCAGCGTATCATCAAAAATATAAGGATGCTGCGGAATATAGAGAAGGTTTTTCTGCCAGTTCCCGTCCTGCAGGTGCGAACGGCTTGAACCGTTCATACTGATAACACCGTCATCCGGCTCCAAAAATCCTCCGAGAATATCGATTAAAGTTGATTTTCCGGCACCGCTTGCACCAATGATGCCGATTTTTTTCTTCCCTTTAAATGAAAGAGTAATATCAGACACCGCTCGGCCGGCTGAGACGCCTGACAGCTTCAGTTCATCCTGATTGGACCATGTTTCAAGCTGAAGCGGGGCCTCTTCTTTGAATCCCGGCTGAGATAATATGTCTTGAATCGTCTTGCCCGCTTCCTGTCCATTAAGCGTCGCATGATAATCATTTCCCACTTCCCGCACCGGCAGAAAATATTCAGGTGCCAGAATAAGCGCTGTTAAAGCGGGGCCAAGCAGAATATCGCCGTCAATTAAACGCAAGCCTAAAAACACAGCAACTGTCGCCACCGACAGCATCGTGAAAAAATCGAGAGCAAATGAAGATAAAAACGCCACCCGCAGTGTGCTCATTGTTGCTTTGCGATACCGCTCACTGACGTGGAAAATGTTTTTGCTATGCGATTTGCTCAATCCTAAAAAACGCAAAGTCTCCAATCCGCGAAGAGAATCAACGAAATGGTTGGACAATGTCTGGTATGATTTCCACTGGCGATCCGCTTTTCGCTGTGCGACAAGGCCAAGAAGAATCATAAAAATAATCAGAATCGGCAGGGCCGCGACTAAAATAATCGCAGAAGTCCGATCCTGAAAAAACACGTAGATGACAACCGCAGCCGGCACAATCGCCATGCTGACCATTTTCGGCAAAAACAGTTCAAGGTAACGGCGGAACTGGCTGATGCCTTCCATTGCCAGCGTCACCATTTGCCCCGTCCCCTCTTTCTTTGCAAAGCGGGGGCCTAAGCGGAACAGCTGATCGAGAAAGCTTTTCCTCAAATCAGCTCCCGTCCGGGCGGCATAATGATAGACGATTTTCTGACGCGCCACTGTCACCCCGTGCCGCGCGACAAAAGCGATGAGGAAAAAGCCGATCACCGGAAACAGGGAGGCAATGCTCTTCCCGTTGAAAAGCCCGGTTACAGCTTCACTCAGCCACTCTGCCTGCATGATAATAGCGGCTGTCTGAATCAGCGTTAAGCAAGTAATCACGGTGAGAATCCGCTTCATTCCTTTATATCGAAACAGGTCTTTTCCCATTAATAAGTCATAGGCTCCTTATGACTGACGCGCTTCCGGAAGACATAATAGCTCCAGATCTGACTGCCGATGACAAACGGCAATAGCGTTAATGCTGCAATTGACATGACTTTAAGCGAATAATCACCGGAAGAAGCGTTAGCTACTGTTAAATCGAACGCGCTTTGAATCGAGCTGACCATCACCCGAGGGAATAATGAAATGAAAATCATTCCTACGGTCAGAGCAAGCCCCGCGCCTGTCATCGCAAATGTCCAGCCGTCTTTTTTCTTGCGGATGAATAAAGCTGCAAGCATAAAGCAGATGACAATCAAAACAACAAGCGGTATTGTAATCTCGCCGCGGCGTGTAAACATGTCTGTCTCATAAGCAGAAAGGGCCGCGAAAGCAAGCACCGCCACAAAAACAACACCCATTATCTTTTGCGCCATTTGTCTGGCGCGCTGCTGCAAATCACCAATCGTACGCAGCGTGATGAACATTAATCCATGCTGGAAGCAAAGAAGTGTTACGGTCACGCCGCCTAGTACAGAATATACATTTATATAATCAGATAAGTGCGCGTGAATGTTCATATCGGCATCAATCGGCATACCGCGGAATAATGTCGTAAATAACACACCGAGCACAAACGGAGGAATCAGACTGCCGAAGAAAACCACCCAGTCCCAAACCTTTACCCATTTCAAATGATCAACCTTGCCGCGGAATTCAAACGCGACCCCGCGGCCCATTAACGCAAGCAGCACAATGACAAACGGAATGTAATAACCGCTCAGCATCGTTGCATACCAGTTTGGAAACGCCGCGAAGATAGCACCCGCACCAGTCAAAAGCCATACTTCATTCGCGTCCCAGAACGGTCCGATCGTGTTGATCAGCACTCTGCGCTCTAATTCATTATGGCCAAGAAAACGGGTCGCCATGCCGACCCCAAAATCAAATCCTTCCAAAAAGAAGAAACCTACAAACAATACAGCAACGAGTATAAACCAAAGATCATGAAGAGATGCCATGGTATACCTCCTGACTAAATGGATCTGTTGATACAGGAACATCATGATGATCATCATGCTCCGCGCCTTTTTTAATTTCACGGATAAACAAGAAGACGAGCAATGCGCCCAAAATCATATACATCACACCGAACGCGATGATTGAGAATAACAGGGAGCCCGCCGTTACGTTAGGCGACACGGATTGAGCCGTTGTCATCAAACCCATGACCGTCCAAGGCTGACGCCCGATTTCTGTCATAATCCAGCCCGCGGAGTTTGCAATAAACGGGAAGGAAATCAATGCGATCATGATGCGCAAATACCATTTGCTGTTTTCCAGCTTTTTGCGGCGGTTTAGCCAAAGGCCGCCTAACGCAGCAAGAATCATGACAACACCTGCTCCAACCATAATGCGGAAACTCCAGAACGTCGTTTTGACAGGCGGAATATAGTCGCCTTTTCCGTACACTTTTTCGTACTCTGCCTGAAGTGTTTTTATTCCTTTGACACTGCCGCTGAATTTTTGATAAGCCAGATAGCTCAATGCGTAAGGAACTTTGATTTCATTAGAGCTCTTTTCATTTTTCGTATCAATTGTGGCAAAGGCCGTCCAAGCAGCAGGGTCGCCGCTGTCTTCCCAAAGCCCTTCACTGGCAGCCATTTTCATTGGCTGTGACTCCATCAAGTGTTCAGCCTGCATGTGTCCGCTAAGACCGACGCCAAGGCCTGCACAAAGCCCGACAATCATTGCGAGTTTGAAAGATTGTTTAAAGAATGGCACTTCTTTTTTCTTTAATAGTTTAAAAGCACTGACACCGGCGATAAAGAAAGCCCCGGTGGCAAGCGCACCGAAAATGACGTGCGGGAATTCAACCCAAAGCTGCGGATTTGTAATCAGCGCGCCAAAGTCATTCATTTCCGCGCGGCCGTTTTTGATCGTAAAGCCGACCGGCTCCTGCATAAAGGAGTTCGCTGTTAAGATCCAGAAAGACGACATAATCGTTCCGAATGACACGAGCCAAATACAGAGCGCATGAATTTTTTTAGGCAGGCGGTCCCACCCGAAAATCCATAATCCGATAAAAATAGATTCCATGAAAAACGCCAATAATGCTTCAATCGCAAGCGGTGCGCCAAATACATCTCCGACAAAACGGGAATAATCAGACCAGTTCAGTCCAAACTGGAATTCTTGCAAAATCCCCGTAACAACACCGACTGCGAAATTTATTAAGAATAAGTGTCCCCAAAACTTCGCCATTTTGAGGTACAGCTCATTTTTCTTCACAAGATAAAGAGTCTCCATCAATGCAACCATAAACACAAGCCCGATAGACATTGGCACAAACAAGAAATGAAACAACGTTGTTGATGCAAATTGAATGCGGGCTAATACTAATTCACTCATGCTTTATCCTCCATTTCCGGTTGAGAATGTTATATTGTTCACTACTTCACAAGCAGAACCGAAACTTTGATCAGTATTTCACAAAATAGACGAAAAAAATATTGTTCAATATTTCACAAATACGTCAAAAAGTCGTCAAATATGATTCAAGATTGCCAGACTGACGAATGGCACGATCTCTAAATGGTTCATATTAAGTACTTTACAACGTTCTGCTTCAAAAATAAAGCCCGAAATACCTAAAAAGTCCCACACTATGTGACGGATTATTGTCTATTTTGTTGCTGATTTATGACGGCTGCTAGGATAAATGACCCTTTATTATCGTACATCAATGCCTCGCTCCTTGCGAATAAAATGCTTGACCGGCATCAGCACTCGTTTCTCGGCACTCCGGCACATCCGGAATTTAGTCAGAACGTCTCTTTTCATCTGAATCATAAAGAAGAAACAGTTTGAATAGTAAATTTTTAATATATTAATAATTTCAATTTTTTAGTATACTTAACATAGTGAACAATTTCACTGCAACAAGAATAGGGGAGGTTTTTCAATGGGAGAGCTTCAAACTCAATTGCAAATGCAAACGGATACAATTCACGAAGGGGTTCGAAAAGAGAATTGGTTTGCGAAAGCTATGAATATAAAAGTAGGCATCATACCGCTTCCTGTTTATGCCCTGCTGTTTATATTAATTACTATTTTTGTATTGCATCACGATGTGAAAAGCGACATCTTGACATCCATTGCCGTCATGGCGTTTTTCGGATTTACCTTTGCCCAAATCGGAAAATCGATACCGATTGTGCGCTCTATCGGCGGCCCGGCCATCCTTGCTACTTTTATTCCATCTGCTGTCGTCTACTATCACCTGCTGCCAAATGATATTGTCAAATCCACCACAGAATTTACAGAAAACTCAAACTTCCTTTATTTGTTTATTGCCGGAATTGTTGTCGGAAGCATCCTCGGCATGAAAAGAGAAACACTTGTAAAAGCATTTATGAAAATTTTTATACCGCTTATCGCCGGTTCTGTCGCGGCCGCCATTGTGGGACTGGCTGTCGGTACATTGCTCGGCCTCGGATTTCAGCACACCCTTCTGTACGTCGTGATTCCTATTATGGCTGGCGGCGTCGGAGAAGGCGCCATCCCTCTATCCATCGGTTATTCCGATATCATGCCGATGTCTCAAGGGGAAGCGTTTGCACTTGTTCTTCCATCGATCATGCTCGGCAGCCTGTGTGCGATCATCTTAGCGGGCCTGCTCAACAGAATCGGCAAGAAAAAACCGGAATGGACCGGCAACGGTAAAGTTGACCGTTCAGAAGATTCACCAGCGCTGGAGGAATCGCAAAACGGCCAGCACATGTTCAACCTTTCTCTGTTTGCGTCCGGCGGAATCCTTGCCGTTTCCTTGTATTTGGTCGGTATGCTCGCCCACGATTTTTTCGGTTTTCCGGCCCCTGTTGCCATGCTGCTGTTAGCTGTTTTGATCAAGCTGTTCAGACTGGTCCCTGCCTCAATTGAAAACGGCGCGTTTGGCGTGTCCCGCTTCTTTTCAACGGCAGTCACCTATCCGCTGCTCTTTGCAATCGGCGTGTCTATGACACCATGGGACAAGCTTGTTGCCGCCTTTAATCTCAGCAATATCATTACGATTCTGTCTGTCGTAGTCACAATGATGACGGTCGGCTTTTTCACAGGAAAATGGCTGAACATGTATCCGATCGAAACAGCCATTATTAATGCGTGCCATTCAGGGCAAGGAGGCACCGGTGACGTTGCGATATTAAGTGCCGCTGAAAGGCTTGAGCTGATGCCTTTTGCCCAGGTGTCTACTAGGATCGGCGGGGCCATCACAGTGTCCTTGACCTTATTGCTGTTACACCAGTTTTATTGATACGCTGCAAGCAAGTTCTTCGTATAACGAAAGAGCTTGCTTTTTTGCATTTCCGTGTTTTTACAAGTTCCTGCCGCATGCTATAGTAATAGTTGGAAAGATTACGATAGAAAGGACTCTAGCATGCCTATGGGAACCAGTCTTTTTCTCTTTATCATTCTCGGGCTGGGCATTCAGCTGATATCAGCCCTTGCAGCAAAGCTTCTTCCGGCATTAGAACTCTGGATTGATATTGTTCTATGGATCGGTGCTGCTAGCTTTATCTTCTCTCAACAGTCTTTCATAGATGGCATCGTCTCTCTGGCATTGATGTTCACCAGTTACTGGACCGCATTGGATCTGACTGTCCCCAGCCGTGTTGAAAAACCATCAGGCGAATGGCAGGAAATTGAGCTTGCAAGAGACCACACACGCCTCCTCTCGGACATTGCTCTGACTGTCATTGTGTTTGCGGGCGCTATTGTTTTCTTCATTTACGGGCCTGACACCAGTGTTCTAAAATATGTGATCCTGTTCGGTTTCATCTCAGGCGGCGCGGCACTGGTAAAACGCATATTAAATTTTCTAAGTGTAAAAGTCTTTTATTCATCGTCTTTAGAAACATGGCATATTAGTTCACAATATGAAACCCGCACCTACCCGCTTTCAGACCTGAAAGACATCCGGCTTGAATCGACGGCAGATCTATTAAAGCTTCATCCGCTTTTGACCATGTATTCATCCCGGCTCGATATGACAACAAGCTTTCAGCAAGTCATAAGGCTCTCTCTTCCCGGAGAAACGCTGTTTCTGACCGTGAAAGACCCTGAAAAGTGGAAAGCGCTTCTCGGGGAATTTCTAGATTCCGAAACCAAAGAGGAAACTATTATTGCTGTCCTGCCGATTTATCATCGGAAAAATGTGAAACGGCTTTTAGGTAAATTTTATTTTGGCGCAAGCGTAAAAGGGATATCTGTTTACGCCATATTGGTGCTCGCTTTATATGCCTTACACGCCTCCCCTTGGGTTATGGCTGGTGCCGTGATGTTGTACTGGGTTTTGAATATGTATCTATCTGACCGGGTGCTGCGGACGGCAATGGATGCCAGACCTTGTCTGAATTCAGACGTTCAGGCAGCGGCAGATAAGATTTTTAGAAAAGCAGGCATTTCGCATGTGGAGATATACGAAACGGATAGCGATGAATATAACGGCATGGCCGTAGGAATGAATGTAGGAAGATCAATGGTGATTCTGACAAGCGCTACATTAACCCTTCCGCCGCATGTCATTGAAGGTATTCTTGCCCATGAGGCTGTTCATATTAAAAAACGTGATGTGCTGTCCATGCAGCTGTTGCGCTTTTTATACCTTGGGGCAGTCATCGGGATCATTCTTTTACTTGAGCATTACATCGCTCATCCCGGCGCTTACAAAATTGCACTTTGGGCGCTGATCATGGGAATCATCATTCTATTTCAGCTTTATCAGTCATTTTGTTCCCAATGGATGGAGGTGCGCGCCGATCACCTTGGCGCTTCATTGCTGGAGGGCGGATACAGGCAGATGGCCGAATCCTTAAAGATCCTGGCGGTTCGCCAGGATGAAGATCTGCAAAAACAAAACACCTACTGCTCTGATATAGATGAAGACGAAGTTAAGGTGAACTCTCTCACCCGGGATAACAGCTGGCTTTTCAGAATCATAGATTTTCAGTTTTCTCCTCATCCGCCTATGTATTGGCGTGTCAGCGCATTGCTTTCAAACAAAGGACACGGCATGGTCAAGCGCTGGCTGAGAGATCGGCTGAAAGAATCCATCTCACTTAAATGAAACTTTTCAGGCTTCAAAACGTATGAAAAATAACTGTTTAAAGGGGGACGCCATATGATTGTGATTCTTATCGCTTTGATCTTCGGTATGATCGTCATTTATCAATCGGCTCGATCAACCGCTTCAGAAAACAAAGGGCGCCAGCGGGCGGACAGCGGTTTTTTCGGATTTTCCGATGGCGATTCCCGCCATGATGGATGCAGCAGTGACGGAGGCTTCGGGGATTCCGGCTGTGACGGCGGAGGGGGCGGCGGCGATTAATCGCCGCCATTTTTATTTCATCGACTCGATGTACGCGCCAAATGACGCCCCTGACATTCCCGGGGATACACGTACGCGATGGAGGGCGTACATCCCCTGATCTCTGGAGGCTGCTCCCGGTTCAGTCGTCACTCCCATTTGATAACCGATTTCTTCAGCGGCCTTCAGCGTAGCTTCGTTGTAGCGCCCAACCGGATAGCTGATGATGGCCGTTTGCTGATCGAACATCCTGTCAAACAGCTTTTTTGAATCTGCCATTTCGCTATGCTGCTGTTCTGGCGTTAAACCGTTCAGTTCAAGGTGGTCAATCGTATGGCTTTCAATCGATATGCCATGGTGCGACATTTCTTTCATTTGATCCTCTGTCAGATGATGTTTATGTCCAATCGATTTGCCGATCATAAAAATCGTCGCCTTCATGCCATACTTCTTTAATACCGGATACGCGTCTTTGTAATTATCGGTGTATCCGTCATCAAACGTGATCAGCACACATTTCTCACTCGGCTTCTTATCCTGAGTCAGCATGAGATACGCCTCTTTTGGGGTTAATGTCTGGTAGCCGTTATCGTGCAGCCATTTCATATGTGCCTCAAATTCTTTCTTTGGCACACGGAGGCTGTTGCCTGAAGAGATGCTGTGGTACATCAAAACCGGCAGCTTTGCCGGTTTCTCTGTTTTGATCCATGCGGATGTATCATCTTCTTTTTTCTGCACATGTACTGTCTTTTCTTCCGGTTTCTTTTGTTCCGCTTTTGGCATCTGCTGCTCTGCGTTTGCTTCTTTTTCAGCGCAAGCGGCAAGAGTCAAACAACTAGCCAAAAGAAAACTGCTTAAGATAAAACGTTTCATCGGTTTCCTGCTTTCTGTCTATTTCTTCCTCCTTTTCATCGGTTGATTTGCGGGATTTTCAAGTGAAAAAAACAGACATGTAGCCATGTCCGGTGCAGATTAGGAAAACTGATTCAAAATCAAAGACGTTAAAAGACCAAGAGCAGCAATTAACCCTGTCATCGGACCGCTGTCTTCATACGCCTCGGGCATCATCGTGGATGCAATCATTGCGATGATTCCTCCGCCCGCAAAAGCGGCGATTGCCGACATCATCTCCTCAGGAGCGCCATCTAGGAAGTAATATCCTGACCATGAGGCAAAAATAGAAATTATCAGTACCGCCGCCCAAAGCAGCAAGATTTTCGCCTTTGAATATCCGCTGTTCTTCATGCCGGCCGTGCTGGACAGCCCTTCAGGTATATTGCTGATAAAAATCGCGATCACCAAAAGAAAGCTGACGGATTGTGTTTCAAGAAGGCTGGCTCCAATCATAATAGATTCGGGGACAGCATCCATGATGGTGCCGATAAAAATCGCGATCCCCCCGCTGCCTTCAGCTGCTTGTCCCGATCTTTTTCTTTGAGACGCGCCTCTTTTCGAAACCGCGTAATCAAATAGGGTAAACACGACAGCGCCTGCTATAAATCCGGCTCCTGTCGAGACAATTCCGCCATCCTTCACCGCGTCCTCAAGAAGTTCATAGGCGGCAGCGCCGATTAATACCCCTGTGCCAAAAGCCATGATATAACCGATGATACGCTTGCGAATCGGGAGAAACATAGACGCCAGCGCACCCAGCAAAACAGCAGAGCCGGAAATCCCGCCCCACATCGCCGCATTCCACATTTCTATCTCTCCTTTCTACAAACCACTACCCGCCGCGGTTTTTGCTGTAAACCTTGAGATAGAGAGGGAATGCAAAAAACCGGACATCGCTCCATGTCCGGTTCTCCAGCTTAACGGATTCTGATTTCAGTTTCACTGTCAAAGAAATGCCCTTTATTCATATCAAACGCAACTGTCAGCTCATCCCCTGACTGAATATCGAGACGGGCGTCGATCCTCGCAATAAAATCCTGGTTATCGATTTGCGAATAAATCATGATCTCAGACCCCAGCAGCTCCGCAACATTGATTTTCGCTTTAATTGAAGAGCTCTTATACGATTCCACGACAATCAATTCATCATGAATATCCTCAGGGCGGATGCCGAAAATGACTTCTTTGCCAATGTAGCCTTTTTCACGAAGCACCTTCATTTTCCCCTCCGGCACGCTCAGCACCGAAGAACCGATTTTGATTGTGCCGTCAGACAGCTTCCCTTTGAAAAAGTTCATCGCTGGTGACCCGATAAAACCGCCCACGAATACATTTTCAGGGAATTCGTATACATCCTTCGGCGTCCCGATCTGCTGGATTTTGCCGTCCTTCATGACCACAATCCGAGTCGCCATCGTCAATGCTTCTGTCTGATCATGCGTGACATAAATCGTAGTGGTTTGCAGCCTCTGGTGGAGTTTAATGATTTCCGCTCTCATTTGCACCCGAAGCTTTGCATCCAGGTTCGACAAAGGCTCATCCATCAAGAATACCTTTGCATCCCGAACGATCGCTCTTCCCAGCGCAACCCGCTGTCTCTGCCCGCCTGAAAGCGCTTTAGGTTTGCGGTGCAAATATTCTTCCAACCCGAGAATTTTAGCGGCTTCCTCCACTCTTTTTTTGATTTCAGGCTTGGGCATTTTGCGGAGCTTCAGTCCGAATGCGATATTATCGTATACCGTCATATGCGGATAGAGCGCGTAGTTTTGGAACACCATCGCGATATCCCTGTCCTTTGGCGCCACATCATTTACCCGTTTTCCTTCAATATAAAAATCGCCTTTCGAAATTTCCTCAAGTCCTGCGACCATCCGCAGTGTCGTTGATTTTCCGCAGCCGGACGGGCCGACAAATACGATAAATTCCTTATCCGCAATGTGAAGATTAAAGTCGTCTACCGCCGCTTCCTTCTGATCATAATATTTATAAATGTGCTCCATCCGCAATTCAGCCATCTAACATCCCCCTTTGTTATTGTAAACGCTTTCTTAAATCAAGTGTATCAGCATTTATCCGACACTGAAATGGGCAGCATTCATAAAATCACACGGCCGTTTTCGTGCATATTTCCAGTTTATTCTGAACCTTCGCTTTGCAGGCAGATAAAATACGCAAGCAGAGCGCCTGTATATGTTTTAATGTCTATTCCTGACCGCTCGATAAATTTATCAATCCGGTACTGCAGGCTGTTGCGGTGCAGATGCAGTTTTTTCGCTGTTAATGTCACGTTTGAGTTGTTTTCGATAAACAGCTTGATTGTTTTTCTCAGCTCAGGTTCATTTTCAAATAATAGCTCGGCTTCTTCACTAAGCAGTGATTTCAGCTGTTCCTTTTCTTCTTCTAATAATAAAAAAGGGAACATGATATCAAACGTCACACGCTGAACCTGCGGCAGCCGCTTTTCAGCGAATAGAAAATACGTTTGTTCACGGGCATAATGTTTTCGTAAGCGCTCATCTGTTTCATAAAACCTTCCGGCGTAAAAACGGACACTGAAGTAGAAATCACTTTCAAGAACCCTGGCGAGCGACTCCAATTCGTCTTTCCCGGCTGCCGCTTCACTTTCCTGCTCGACAATCACGCCTCTGTCCTCATGCATCCAAACAATCACAAAAGACACCGGCCAAAAATGGCGCATCGCTTCCGCAAATGATGCCCGTTCAGTTTTGCCGATCAAATGAAAATGAATGAACCTTGTCCTCTTCTTGATATTCGGCGGCACTTCTCCTTTCGAGAATAGAAACGCAAACCACCTGTTTTCTTCCGGCGATTTGAAAGACATGTGATCTGCCTCTTCCGCTAACGTTAAAAATGACTGGAGCAGCAATGTCTCCTTTTGGCTGATCTCCGTTTTTGGGATCGAGATATATTTCTGACTGTTTTCATCAAAAAAACATAAGCAGTCTTCCTTTGTATAAAGCTTGTCAGACACAATCGAACCGGGATAAATAGCCAGCAGCGACTTCATATGGTCTCCTCTCCTATGTAAGGATATGTATTTTCAGTATAAGGCGAAATGCACATGTTCTCCAGCTTCTTTTCGTATTAGATGGCCCTCTTTCGTTTACAGCAACGGCAATAAAGAGGATATGCATGAACTGAAACGTGATACAGAAGCAATGGTTCTAAACAAATAGATCCCTCTGCGTCTGTGCAGAGGGACCTCCTTATTTTGAAATATCCACAAACCCTTCACCAAACACATCGCGCACATCATGAACGATCACAAACGCTTTTTTGTCACAGCTTCTGATGATTTTCTTCAGCATCGAAAGCTCCTGTTTGTTAATGACGATATACAAAATCTCTTTTGACTCGCCCGTATAGTTTCCCTTTCCTGATAAAATGGTGACGCCCCGGTCCATCAGCGTATTAACCTGCTCGGCAATTTCACCTTTATTTTCCGATATGACAGTAATCGCTTTTTTTGTATTCAAGCCTTCAATAATGAAGTCCATCACTTTTGTTCCGATATACAGCATCACAATCGTAAACATCATTTTTTCCGCACCAATAATAAAATAAGAGCTGAAGACAACAATTAAATCAAAAAAGAGCAGGGCGTAACTGATATTCCAATCTAAATATTTATTGGCAATTCTGGCCAGAATGGCGGAACCGGCTGTTGTGCCGCCGACCCGAATGATCATGCCGATCCCGACACCCGCAAACACCCCTGCGAAAATCGTGTTAATGATCAGCTCATCAGACGGTGTGCTCCACCCGTGTGTCAAATGCAGAAAAAGCGAGTTTGCTGCCACGGCGATAATCGTATAAACCGTGGTTTTCCCGTCGAGAAATTTATATCCGATCAATAGCAGAAAAGCGTTTAATATAAAGTTTGTCACCCCGGGAGACCATTGAAACACATAATACAAAATCAGCGTAATCCCCGTAACGCCGCCTTCCCCAAGATCATTGGGAATCGCGAATAAATTCACAGCAAGCGCGAAGAAAAAAGCGCCAATCACAAGCATCAGCACATCAAGCATTTTCTTTTTCATCACAGAACACTCCTTCTTCAGATAGTATCAACAAAAAAACCCAGGAGTACGCTCTCGCAAAAGAGCAGAAACTCCTGGGCTTTTATCCCACCGTGTCATAACAGCCAGACTGTTATGTGTTTTCTCTCGGTCACAGGCCAATATGCATTGCGGAACCCTAGAAAACCAATGTTTTAGCATATCCTTTTCACTTTCCAATATTAGCATTATAAGGGACTGAGCAAATAGGTTCAAGGGGTATTTGCGGAGATTTATGTGCAAATTAAAATTCAAGAAAATACAAATTAGCTATTAACATATGAATGATATAGACGATAAGAAAATAAGCATGTATTTTCATAAGAAAATATAACTAACAATGATAAATAATATAATAAATTCATAATTTTGTATTGACTAAGTGAAATAATATAGGCATTATAGTACATATATTTTGTGTATTTAATGACATAGGAGGAAATATAATGGCAGGAAAACTAGTCCCTTGTAAAGCTTGCGGTCAAGAAATTGCAAAAGGTGTAAAAAAATGTCCTAACTGTGGTAAGGATCAGCGTAACTTTTTTATGAGACATAAAATCATTACGTTTATTCTCGCAGTTGTTGTCATCATTATTATCGGTAATGTTATTGGCGGCGGAGGCGATTCAGAAGCCACTTCCAAAACATCAAGCAGCAGCAAAGCTGAAACTGAAAAAACATACAATATCGGTGATACTGTTAAGACTGAGAAAACTGAAGTGACAGTTACAAAAGTAGAAGACAGAGATTCTGTTGGCACTCAATATATTGAAAAGAAAGCATCTGATGGAGGTACTATTGTAGCTGTTCAATATACAATTAAAAACGTATCCAAAAAGCCGATAAGTTCTTTTTCAATTCCAACTGTTAAATTAGTTGATGGTGATGGCACTTCTTATGATTCTGATATTGATGCTTCTTCAACCTATGCAACTGAGACAAAAGTTGATAACTCTAAAATATTGAGTGATCTAAATCCTAATATTAAAGTAACAGATGTGAAAGCTTTTGAAGTCGACAAGGAAGCTTATGCAAAAGGAACTTGGAAACTCAAATTCAGCAATGATGTGATTGTGAAAATCAAATAATAACAGACAAGGGTGCCTTAACAGGCACCCTTTTTCTCTAAAAAAGGCCTTCTCTGTTGAGAAGGCCTCCATTCTTATTTCAGACTCTTGTACCCATTCACATTCGAAGACTGCCATCTCCAAGAATCGGCACACATTTCTTCAAGGCCTCTTTTTGCTTCCCAGCCCAGTTCCCGCTTGGCTTTTGCAGGATCTGCGAAGCAGGTTGCAATATCTCCGGGACGGCGGTCCGCAAATTGATAAGGAACCTCTTTCCCTGATACTTTTTCAAAGGCCTTGACCATTTCAAGCACACTGTAGCCCGTGCCTGTTCCGAGGTTGTATGCATCAGCTCCGGTGGAGTTCAATACTTTTTCCAGCGCTTTGACGTGGCCTTCTGCGAGATCGACGACATGAATATAATCGCGCACGCCTGTCCCGTCTTTGGTCGGATAATCATTTCCGAATACGCTTAACTGCTCCAGCTTGCCGACGGCTACCTGCGCCACATATGGCATGAGGTTATTTGGAATGCCGTTCGGATCTTCACCGATTCGTCCGCTCGGATGCGCGCCGAATGGATTAAAGTAGCGCAGCAGGGCAACGCTCCACTCATTGTCAGCCGTATGCACATCACGCAAAATTTGTTCAAGCATTAGCTTCGTCTGTCCATAAGGGTTTGTTGCACCTAATGGAAAGTCCTCCGTAATCGGTGATGTTTCCGGTACGCCGTATACCGTTGCGGAAGAACTGAATACGATTTTTTTGACGCCGTATTTCTCCATGACCTCACATAAAATAAAGGTTCCCGTGAGATTGTTATGATAATATTTGAGCGGAATCGCAACAGACTCTCCGACTGCTTTTAACCCCGCAAAATGAATCACAGCCTCAATCTCGTTTTCTGCAAAAACCGAATCTACCGCTTTCCGATCCAATAGATCCGCTTCATAGAACGTTAACTCTTTTCCCGTAATCTCTTTGACACGATTCAGCGCCTCAGCTGAACTGTTGGACAAATTATCGAGAACGACAATCTCATAGCCGCTGTTCAATAACTCCACACATGTGTGGCTTCCGATGTATCCGGCGCCGCCTGTAACAAGTATCGCCATGATGTAAACCCTCCTAAAAAATGACCTGATTTTATTATATAGTGTTTAGAACCGGGCTACATCCATTTTTAAGAAGTTTAATCGTTTATTAATGGTTTTTTCATATTTCATCTTAAACCCTTGCGATTAATTCGGTAGATCTTTCAGCGAGAATATGCCCTTTCATTTTTTATAGAGCTGTCCATATATTTTTATTGTATTTATTCTTATTATTAAATCGATGTACCGGGAAAAGAACTGTAAAGCCCAGGAAACTGCCCGCTGTTGCTGTTATGTCCAAATGCCGTTCTGCTCAGGTATCGAAGCGGCGAAAGACATTATGTCCATACCCAGATACAAAGATCGTCATTTTAACGACCTTTGACACTGAAGAATACGTATTTGAGGGCATCCGCTAAAATCATCAGTGAGACATTCCGCGCAAAGCAACAGCCTCATGCTGAAGAGCTGGCAGAGCCATTTATCAAAAGAGAGCTTGGGGTTCTTCAGCAAATGGCCTATGGCTTGAGAAATGAGGATATTGCCGAAAAGCTTTTTGTCAGTGAAAGCACCGTCAAAACCCACGTGCATCGAATTCTGCAAAAATGCAATGCCCAAGACCGGACTCAGGCAGTCGTTTTTGCCATTCGAAACGGCATTGTGAAATAGATATCTCTCATCCCGGCATGGTAGAATAAAACAAAGGAGATGATTGGAAATGAAACAAGATATCATTGAACGGTTTACTACATACGTAAAAGTCGACACGCAGTCCGATGAATCAGTCGACACCTGCCCTTCCACACCCGGCCAATTGACGTTAGGAAACATGCTTGTTGAGGAATTAAAGTCAATCGGCATGGAAGACGCTGCTATTGATGAAAACGGCTATGTCATGGCGACTCTTCCTTCCAATACTGAAAAAGACGTGCCGACGATCGGCTTCCTCGCCCACGTCGACACCGCCACAGACTTTACCGGCAAAAATGTGAATCCGCAAATCGTTGAAAGCTACGATGGAAAAGACATCACGCTCAACGAAAAGCTGCAGGTCATCCTATCGCCTGATCAATTCCCTGAACTGTCGGGCTACAAAGGCCACACCCTGATCACCACAGACGGTACAACCCTTCTCGGCGCTGACAATAAGGCTGGCATCGCCGAAATCATGACAGCCATGGATTATCTCATCAAACATCCTGAAATCAAGCACGGCACCATCAGAGTTGCATTTACACCTGATGAAGAAATCGGCAGAGGCCCGCACAAATTTGATGTTGGGCGATTCAATGCCTCCTTTGCCTATACCGTTGACGGCGGCCCGCTCGGCGAGCTTGAATATGAAAGCTTCAATGCTGCCGCGGCGAAAATCACGATCAAAGGCAACAATGTACATCCCGGCACGGCAAAGGGCAAAATGGTCAACTCTGCGAAGATCGCAATGAAGCTGAACAGCATGCTGCCGGCAGATGATGCACCTGAATATACAGAGGGCTACGAAGGCTTCTATCACCTGCTTTCCATTCAGGGAGATGTAGAAGAGACCAAACTCCACTACATTATCAGAGACTTTGACAAAAACATCTTCCAAAACAGAAAAGAAACCATGCAGCGCATCGTTGAAGAGCTCCAGAACGAATATGGGCAAAATCGCATTCAGCTTGATATGTACGATCAATACTACAACATGAGAGAAAAAATTGAGCCTGTCATCGAAATCGTCAACATTGCCAAACAAGCGATGGAAAACCTCGGCATCGAACCGAAAATCTCTCCGATCCGCGGCGGCACGGACGGTTCGCAGCTTTCCTATATGGGACTCCCAACGCCGAACATCTTTACCGGCGGGGAAAACTTCCACGGAAAATTTGAATACATCTCAGCCGACAACATGGTCAAAGCCGTAAATGTCATCGTTGAGATTGCAAAGCTATTTGAAGAACAGGCGTAAGCTGAAAAACCAGTCCAAAAAAGGACTGGTTTTTTTGCGTGAAAATGAAACATTTTAAAAGCTCTGTCCGTAAAACAACTATCAACGGATGAGGAGGATATGAAAAGATGAAGAACACAATTGCCGCAAAAAGCCTGTTCAAAAAATGGATGATTTCCCGCCCGCTCAAAATGCAAACAAAACGATCAAACCCATTTAAAAAAATAAGAAGAATGTTCAAACGCTTTTTCTGACCCTTCGCCGGACTCCCCTCAAATCAGCCAACCATTCCAATTTTCCGCCCAAATGCTCCGTAATTTGGGTTTTTTGTGTTCAATTCCTCAAAATAGGGTATACATCAAACAAAGAAGAACACATTATCCATATATAGTTAATTTGAATTACAGAAATTTAGGTTAAAAGTTATATAAAGTAATTCATTTTAACGTCGATAGTAACTATAGAACCAATCAAAAGGAAAAACACCAGCTTAATGTAAGACTATTTTCAGGTCATCGGCGAAAAGGACTTTTGAGGGATACGCACTTATTATTAGTGGATTTAGAATTTTTTGAATACTTTTAGACGTTTTATCCGTACAATAGATAATACCAAAACTTTTTTTGGGAGGTATGTAAAATGATCCTATTTATTATCATCGCATTATGTGGCTATCTTCTCTTTTCATTCAGCAAAGACAATAGACGAAAACCGCAAAAGACAAGCCCTCTTCCTGCACCCGTTCCTCATCATAATAACCTAATCGACCTTGACGCCATCCGCCAAAAACGCCGGATGCATCTTTCCTAATACTATATTTCAAAAGAAAGGCTGCTGAACGATGCAGCCTTTTTTTAATTTAGAAACATTAATTACTCGTAAAAAACGGCCAGCGCGTTTCTGGTTACTAGATTTGGAACTTGAAACCTTTTTGCCCCCCTGTCCGTAATCTCTTACAAGGCAAATCAAAAGGAGACTTCAGCAATGATCGAATTTTTTATGAAACAAAAGATGTTCTCGTTTAAAGATGCATTTCACATTTATGACCGGGATGAACAAGAGACATTCAAGGTCGAGGGCCGGTTCTTTTCGTTAGGGGACTCGCTGCAAATGACAGATTCATCCGGAAAAACACTCGTTTCCATAGAACAAAAAGTAATGTCTTTATTGCCGCGATATGTGATTTCAATTGGCGGGGAAACAGTTTGTGAGGTGACGAATAGACTAACATTTTTCAAACCAAAATTTGAAATTTCTAAGCTCAACTGGGAAATTGACGGTGACTTGTGGAAGGATGAATTCCAGCTGACAGACGGGGAGAATGTCCGAATGTCAGTGAGTAAAAAGTGGCTCAGCTGGGGTGATTCCTATCATTTACAGATTGCAAACGAGGAAGATGTGCTGATTTGCACGGCCATCGCTATCGTGCTGGATATGATATTATATGACGATGAAGATGAAAGTATTTTCTAAAAAGTGTTGACAATTCATGCAAAAATAATAATATTAAGATAATTGAAAATCCAATAAGAAGATTTACCTTATCAAGAGAGGTGGAGGGACTGGCCCTATGATACCCGGCAACCGCTGTTTTATACAGAATGGTGCTAAATCCTTAAGAACATCGCGTTCTTGCAGATGAGGCAGAGATTTGATCGTTCAAGCTCTTCCTTACACAAAGGAAGAGCTTTTTTTATGCAGCAAACATTTTAGAAAAGAGGCGAATGATATGGCTCAACAAGTAAACCTTGCAGCACAGAAATCAGAAAAACAGAAGAAAGCCCCTTTCCGCGCCGATCATGTCGGCAGTTTATTACGATCCGCCCCAGTAAAAGAGGCGCGGCAAAAACAAGCGGCAGGCGAGATAACGGCTGAACAGCTTCGTGATACTGAAAATAAAGAAATCACCCGCATTGTCGAAAAGCAAAAGGAAATCGGCCTAAACGTCGTAACAGACGGAGAATTCCGCCGTTCTTGGTGGCATTACGATTTCCTGGAAGGGCTCGACGGAGTGGAACCGTTCATCCCGGCTGAAGGAATTCAGTTCCATAACGCGAAAACAAAAGCACGCAGCATCAAAGTGACGGGAAAACTTGATTTTACGAGCCACCCAGCGCTTGCCGATTATCAATTTTTACATGAGATTGCCGGTGACGCGACACCAAAGCTGACGATTCCGAGCCCGAATATGCTGTTTTTCGGTGAAAAGGCGGATAAAGGGATTTATGACGATCAAGAGGAATACTTTCATGATCTAGCCCAAGCGTACAAAAAAGCAATTAAAGCCTTTTATGACGCTGGATGCCGCTATCTTCAGCTGGATGATACGTCATGGTCTCTTTTCTTTGAGGAAAAAGGCAGAGGGGTTGTCCGGGCGCTCGGCGGCGATCCAGAAACATTGCCTGCCTTGTTTGCCAAAACGATTAACGATGCAGTGGCAGACCGCCCTGATGATTTAGCAATCACGATGCACATTTGCCGCGGCAACTTCCGCTCGACTTGGGCCGCATCAGGAGGCTATGACGCTGTCGCGGAAACGATTCTTGACGGTTTAGACCTTGACGGCTTGTTCCTGGAATACGATGATGACCGCTCCGGAAACTTTGACCCGCTCCGTTTCGTGAAACGCAAGGATCTGCAAATTGTGCTTGGCTTGATCACATCGAAATACGGCGAGCTCGAAAATCCTGATGATGTGAAACGCCGAATCAATGAAGCTGCGCGTTTTGTCAGCCTGGATCAGCTGTGCCTCAGCCCGCAGTGCGGTTTCGCCTCTACAGAAGAAGGCAATCTTTTGACAGAGGAGCAGCAATGGGCAAAGCTGCGCCATGTCGTCGACATCGCCAACGATGTGTGGAAATAATCTATCATTGACAGAAAAGAGAAATGTGTGAATAATAGATACTATCAGAAAATTTCATAAAAAGGTTTTCCTTATCAAGAGAGGTGGAGGGACTGGCCCTGCGATACCCGGCAACCGCTGTTTAACAGAATGGTGCTAAATCCTTTAGAGCAGATTTTTGCTCTAGAAGATAAGGTTGAGATTGTTCACGCAAGCTCTTCCTTATCCAAAGGAAGAGCTTTTTTATATTCGAATGGAAAGAAGGAATGAACAACATGTCACAGCAAACAACACCCGCAGAACAAAAACAATCGCTTCAGAGAAAAAAAACGCCGTTTCGAGCGGATCAAGTCGGAAGCCTGCTGAGATCTGAGCCCGTCAAAAAAGCGCGGCTGCAAAAGGCGGCCGGCGAAATCACTGCCGAACAGCTTCGCCAGATTGAAAACGATGAAATCATCCGCATTGTGGAAAAACAAAAAGAAACCGGCCTGAACGTCGTGACAGACGGGGAATTCCGCAGAGCGTGGTGGCATTTTGATTTCCTTGAAAATCTGGATGGCGTTGAGCCGTTTATACCTGAACAGGGTATCCAGTTCCATAATGTGCAGACAAAAGCACGCGGCATCAAAGTGACAGGCGATATTGATTTCTCAAATCACCCAATGCTCGAAGATTACTCATTTTTACATGGCATCGCTGGTGATGCAACGCCAAAAATGACAATTCCGAGTCCGAATATGCTCTTTTTCCGCGGCAGATTGGAAAAGGATGCATACAAAAACGATTATGCTCTTTTCCAGCATGATGTATCAAAAGCGTATAAAAAAGCGATTCAAGCGTTTTATGACAGAGGCTGCCGCTACCTCCAGCTTGATGATACGGCATGGGCTGTTTTCTTATCTGAAAAAGGCTTGAAACAAGTGGAAGCATTCGGAACAACGCCTGATGAGCTTCGCCAGCTGTTTGCGAAGTCGATCAATGACGCAATTGCCGACCGTCCGGATGATATGACCATTACCATGCATATTTGCCGCGGCAACTTCCAGTCCACTTGGACAGCTGAAGGCGGTTATGATGCGGCGGCGGAAACCATTTTTGACGGCTTGAATCTGGACGGGCTTTTCTTAGAGTATGATGATTCACGCTCAGGCGGATTCGAACCGCTTCGTTACGTGAAACGCTCTGATCTTCAGCTTGTCCTAGGCTTGGTGACATCTAAATTCGGTGAGCTTGAACATCCGGACGACGTGAAACGCCGTATCGAAGAGGCATCCCGTTATGTCAGCCTAGATCAGTTGTGCCTGAGCCCGCAATGCGGATTCGCTTCGACTGAGGAAGGCAACAAGCTGACCGAGGAACAGCAATGGGCGAAGCTGCGCCATGTTGTTGAGATCGCTAACGATGTTTGGAAATAAGGAACAGAAAAACACACTTGATTCCCTGGCGGGGCAAGTGTGTTTTTTTATGCCTGCTCAATTTGATAGGCTTTGCATTTTTCATATAAGCTTGTTTTTCCTATGCCTAATAGCTTTGCTGCCTTTATTTTATTGCCGTCTGCTGCGGCAAGCGCCTCGATGATCGCGTTTTTTTCCGCCTCAGCGATTGTCTCTTTTAATGGCTGTATAGATTGATATTCTCGGATTTTGATTGTTCTTTGGATGGGTTGATCTTCAGGAGTGAGATTCAGGTGTTTCGGTTCGATTCGTTTGCCGTCGAGGACGTTGACAGCCCGTTCCAGGACATTTTCCAATTCTCGTATGTTGCCCGGCCAAGAATAGCTCTGAAGCACTGCAATTGCTTCTTTAGAAAGCTCCAAGCCATCAAAGCCAAATTTCCGTTCAAGTTTTTTTAATAGAAGCCCCGCGATCGGCATTACATCCTCTATGCGCTCTCTTAAGGACGGGATTTGAATGTTGATCACATTCAGTCGGTAATAGAGGTCTTGCCGGAAGTCTCCTTCCCGGACCATTTCTTCGAGGTTTCGGTGTGTCGCCGCAATCACTCGTACATCTATTGGGACCGGGCTTCTTGCGCCGATCCGCTCTATCTCTTTCTCTTGCAGTACGCGAAGGATTTTGCTTTGCATATGCAGCGGCATATCACCTACTTCATCAAGGAAAATGGTTCCTTGATGCGCAAGTTCGAATTTTCCTTTTTTCCCGCCTTTTTTTGCCCCCGTAAAAGCGCCGTCTTCGTATCCGAACATTTCTGATTCAAATAAATGCTCTGGGATCGAGGCGCAGTTGACGCGCAGAAAGGGAGCATACCTGCGGCGGCTGTTCTGATGGATGGCGTGGGCAAACAGCTCTTTTCCCGTGCCTGATTCTCCTAAAAGCAAAACGGCCGATTGGCTGTCAGATACCCGTTCAGCCAGCCGTTTGGCTTCCATAAAGAGAGGGCTGTTTCCGATCAAGTCGCCAAAGTGGTATTTACTGAAAAGCTCTTTTTCGTATCTATTTTTGTAGTAATTGAGTTCATTGAGGAGGGGTTTAATTTTTCTTGAATAATCCATCCATTCCTGCGGATTGCGGAACATAACGGTTCCGACCGCTCCTACAAGCTGCCGGTTCACATAGAGCGGATACCGGTTGGCGATCATTTCGCTGCCGTTAATCGGGTGAATAGCGGCAGCCTCTGTCCGCCCCGTCTTCGCCACGATGTGCATTCTCGAGTTTTCAATCACGTCCTGAACGGGTTTTCCTATCGCTTCTTCTTCTGTTTTTTTTAGAAAGTCACAGTACGCCTGATTGATATAGAGAATGTTCCCCTCATGATCAACCACAACAATACATTCCGCCGCAAGGTTGATGATTTCATCCAGCCATTCAAAGGGTAATCTTTTAATAGAATGTTTCATCTCCCTGTCGCTCCCGTCACATTTTGTAATCGCTTTCAACCTTATAATAAACGAGAGCCTCCTATGAATACAAGAATCTATTATTGAGCTGTATAGCCTCCATCCAGCACGACCGCCTGCCCTGTGACGCCTTTCGCCTTTTCACTCGCCAAAAATACGGCATAATCAGCAATTTCTTTCACCGATAGAAGACGCTTTTGCGGCACAAGCGGAAAAATCACCTCTTCCAGAACCGATTCATAGGGAACATTTCTTGTTTTAGAAAGATCGCTCAGCTGATTGCGGACAAGCTGTGTGTCCACATATCCCGGGCAGAGTGCATTCACCGTAATCCCGTGGGGCGCGCCTTCCAGCGCCCCCACCTTTGTCAGCCCAATGACGCCATGCTTTGCGCTGTTATAAGCGGCTTTTCCCGCAAACCCCACCAGTCCGTTCACAGACGCGATATTGATGATCCTGCCGAACTGCTGTTTTTTCATAAGGGGAAAGACATGTTTCATCGCGATGAATGGCGCGGTCAGCATGACGCGAATAAGCTGTTCAAACCGTTCTGTCGGAAACTCTTCAATCGGCGCGACATGCTGCATGCCTGCGTTATTCACCAAAGTATCTAAACGTCCGTATCGGGTCTTGATAGTATGGACGATATCAGCGATTTGCTCTTCCTTTGTTACGTCACATGGAATGCCCGTGGCGCTAAAGCCTTCCTCGTTCAGCTTGGTGGCGGCCTCCCCGCACGCTTTTGGATTTACATCTGAAATAATGACATCGGCGCCTTCCCGGGCGAATTCCTTTGCGATTTCAAATCCGATTCCGCCAGCTGCGCCTGTCACAAGAGCGACTTGTTTTTTCATGTTATACACCTTCCTGCTCAAGATTTTTGCCGGATAACTGACTGGCTTACGGCGAAGTCAGCTTCAGTTTTCTCATATACCTCCTCCAGCGTGACGCCGTCCTGGAGCTCAGTCAGTGTCATATGTCCCTTATCAAAATCAAAAACAGCTAAATCAGTAATCAGCCGATGAACGACTTTCTGTCCTGTCAGCGGGAGGGAGCATTGTTTTTTCACCTTCGATTCCCCATGTTTATTGACGTGCTCCATAATGACGATGATTCGCTTAGCCCCGTTGACCAAGTCCATAGCGCCGCCCATTCCCTTCACCATTTTGCCCGGAATCATCCAGTTCGCCAAATCCCCTTGCTCAGAAACTTCCATACCCCCAAGGATGGCCAGGTCGATATGCCCGCCTCGTATCATCGCAAAGGATTCCGCGCTGTCAAAATAGGATGCGCCTGTTACGGCGGTGATCGTTTCTTTCCCCGCATTTATCAGATCCGGGTCTTCCGTTCCTTCCAGCGGATACGGGCCGATCCCAAGCAAACCGTTTTCTGATTGAAGCATCACATGCACGCCCTCCGGTATCTCATTTGCGACAAGTGTCGGCATCCCTATCCCAAGATTGACGTTCATACCGTCTTTTATTTCCTTTACAGCACGTTTGACCATTCGTTTTCTGGCTTCCTTCATTGTGCCGCCTCCTTTCCCTTCGCTTGCCGAACGGTTCGTTTTTCAATCCGCTTTTCATGTGTGCCGAGCACAACATGCTGTACGTAAATGCCAGGCGTGTGGATGTGGTCGGGATCGAGCTCTCCCGCCTCAACAATTTCTTCTGCCTCGGCAATTGTGATCTTTCCCGCCATGGCGGCAACCGGATTGAAGTTTCTTGCCGTTTTCCGAAAAACTAAATTGCCCATGGTGTCCGCTTTCCACGCTTTTACAATGGCGACGTCCCCAGTAATTCCTTTTTCTAACACATATGTGCGTCCGTCAAAGGTTTTATGCTCTTTCCCGTCAGCGATGGTGGTTCCGACGCCTGTGGCTGTATAAAATCCCGGTATGCCTGCTCCTCCTGCTCGGATTCTTTCAGCGAGTGTCCCTTGGGGAACCAATTCCACTTCCAATTCTCCGCTTAAAAATTGCTTTTCAAAAATTTTGTTTTCGCCGACGTAGGAGGCGATCATTTTTTTGATTTGCTTGTTTGCCAGCAGCAGGCCGAGCCCCCAATCATCAACTCCGCAATTATTGCTGACGACGGTTAAATCTTTTACCCCTTTATCCCTTATCGCCAGAATGAGCTGCTCGGGAATTCCGCACAGGCCGAATCCGCCCGCGATCAGTGTATCCCCCTCCCGAATGAGTTCTGCGGCTTCCTTACTCGATGACAGCACTTTTCCCATATCTGATTCCCCTTTCGTTTTGTCCTATACAAGGCCCGTCAAACTGTAAATCGCGATAATCACAAATACGGCAGCGGTTTTGATGAGAGTAATCGCAAAAATATCCCGATACGATTGGCGATGGGTCAGACCCGTCACAGCCAGCAGGGTGATCACCGCCCCATTATGCGGAAGCGTATCCATGCCTCCTGACGCCATCGAAATGACCCGGTGCATCACTTCAGGCGGTATGTGATAGGTCTGAATCGCTTTCAAATATTGATTAGACATCGCGCTTAACGCGATTCCCATTCCCCCTGAGGCCGATCCGGTGATCCCTGCCAGCGTTGTTGTCGTCACAGCTCCGTTTACAAGCGGATCCGTAAACGTATGTGAAATGCCGCTGCTCAGCTTATGAAACCCCGGCAGCGCAGCAATGATGCCGCCGAAACCATACTCGGCGCCTGTATTCATCGATGCAAGCAAAGCGCCGCCGATCCCTTCATTCAGCCCTTCCTTTAGCTGTCCAAACACTTTTCTCCAATCAAACAAAATGGTTGCGATGATTCCGATCAGGAGGGCCAGCTCCACTGACCAAATGGCAACCGCGGAGGAGATATCAAGTTTTCCGAACTCTCCCAATCCTATGGCGGAAAAATCAAATTCATTCGGATACCACTTGGGAAGGAACGTGGTGAAACATTTATTCATCACACCAACGAGAATAAGAGGAACAAAAGCGAGTGCGTGCCGGACCTTACTTGTGTCAGGCTCTAAGACCGTGGGGCTTTGTTCCGGGGCAAGATCAGATGGCTCACGCGCGACAGAAATCTCCGATTGAAAACCGGCGTAGCCTTCGCCCGTTTTCTCTGCTTTTTTGCGCCTCGATTCCAAGTAGAACATACCCGCCGCCAGCACAAACACCGCACCGATCATACCAAGCCAAGGGGCGGCGTAAATGTCTGTTTTGAAAAACGTCGTAGGTATCACATTTTGGATTTGCGGTGTACCCGGCAGTGCGTCCATTGTAAAGGTAAATGCCCCGAGAGCAATCGTTCCCGGTATGAGGCGCTTCGGGATGTCAGCTTCTTTGAACATATTTTTCGCAAAGGGGTATACAGCAAAGACGACAACAAACAGGCTGACTCCGCTGTACGTTAAAATGGCGCCCATCAATACGATAGCGAGTGTCGCTCGTTTCGCCCCGACCAGTCTGACAATAGTCTTCGCAATGGAAGCCGCCAAGCCGGACATCTCGACAACCTTTCCGAAAATGGCGCCAAGCAGAAATACTGGAAAGTACAGCTTAATAAACCCCGCCATCTTTTCCATAAATATGGTTGAGAAAAAAGGAAGCACAAAGCTTGGATCTGTCAGCAGCACAGCAAATAAGGCGCAAATCGGAGCAAACAAAATGACTGAAAATCCCCGATAGGCGACAAACATCAGCAAACCCAAAGCCAAAAGAATAATAATAATGTCCACAAACATCCCTCTTTTCCGCTTGTCTGAGAAAAGGAAAGCGTTTACAAAATCTCCCCTCCTTTTCCGTCATTTCTAATGCAAGTTCTGTGCCAGTTACCAGAACACCATTTCAAGCCTTTCCTCTTCCATATTTACGGAAAATGAGAGATAACTATTCCAATCCGGTGGAAATTTCCGTTTTTACGGAAAACAAGAAAGGAAAGCTCCTTTTTGGGAGCTTTCCTCTTTCACTCATTTCGTTCCGATTAATACATCGACATCAACTGTCAGCTGAGCCGATTCCATTTTTCGAAACTGGTTGATGTTTTCAGCCGATGCGGACCAGGCTAACGGTGTCATGTTCAGAAGCCATTCTATGCCTTGCTGATGAAGCGTTTTGGCATAACGCAGCCTCATCAGATGATCGAGCTGAAAATGTGTTGTAAAGCGCTCAATTGCAGGTGTATTGGAATAGGTTCGTCTTTCTGAATCTGCATATAAAACCTGCCTTAGTTCTGTTAAATAATTCTTTTGAGGAACAACCTTTATAACCAAACCATCTTTTTTCAGCAGTCTGTGAAACTCTGCATAATTTGAAGGTGAGAAAATCGATAGAATGACATCAAATTGCCGGTCTTGAAAGGGCGCATTAGCTACATCGGCTACGGCCCACAGCTTTCCGCCACTATTTTTTGAAGCCCGTAAAATGCCATCCTTGGCAATATCAATCCCAATTCCGTGAACTGTTTTCTTCTCTTGAAGCAGATCGCAAACCGCTTTCAGGTGGGTCCCCTCACCGCATCCGCAGTCTAAAATGGTTAACGTCTCTTTTTCAGACTTCCGGTCACTGATCAAGTCAGCTATTGCCTGATGAAGCGGTGCAAAAAAATGATACTCTGCCATCAGCCGGCTTCTTGCTTCGAAAAGCCCCGCCCGATAGCTGCTTTTGACCGGCTTTGTCAGGAAATTCACGTACCCGTGCCGGGATATATCAAACGTGTGCCCGCTCGTTAAACAAATCAAACTTTTCCATGATGTGACTTTCATTGAAGAATCGCAAATCGGGCATCGAAATTGAGAGACAAATTGATTCATATAAGCAGCATGCTTCTTTATGTTTGACACAAAAAACACCTCATTCATTCGTTTTTAAATAAATGAAAAAGGCATAGACAAATAAACCTGGGCCTATCTCACTTTTTGGCCAGGTCTGGAAAGTCGTCTATACCTGTCATTATCTATAACGAATGAATTGAATAATCATAAAAAAGAACTCCTTTTTGCTGCATAGAGGGTTTCCCCGCTATTATGATACAACAATCATCCAGGAATAGGAACCAGATTCTCAATGACAGGCGGCTGCCCGAACTCCTCGCTGTTTAGAAGGTCAATTAATAAGCGGGCTGTTTCTTCAGCAGACTGCAATCTCCCTTCTTTTTCTAACTGAATGAATTGATCAACATAAGGAAAATCCTCTTTACGAACGGACCGGATTTCAGTTTGCAGCCGGGTATCAATCACCCCGGGATACACCGCTGCGATTTTAACCGGATACAGCTGATCCGCCTGCTCCAGACTGATGCTTTTAGAAAATGAATCCAGACCCGCTTTTGACGTGCTATAGCAGCTTTGTGAAGGCAGTTGATATTTGGCTGAAGCTGACGAGATATTCATGATTCGCTTATCCGTTTTGATGTGCTTCGTGTGCTTCACAAAATAGGAAGTGATCACCATAGGTGCAATTAAGTTGACCTGCAGGTTTTCTATCATGTGCTCCGTTTTATTTTGTTCAATCGGCCCAATTGGCGCCAGTACACCGGCATTATTGATTACATAAATGCCTTCCGGCTCCGTATCAAGGCTGATGTGCTGAAACAAATCATCAAAGAGCGCTTCGATCCCGCGGCTATCTCTCAAATTAAATGAGTAATATTGCAAGCTGCTGTCCAAGTCGATCAGCCTTTGATTAGGCTGTCTTGAAATACAGTACAGCCGATGGTCAGCATGTATTAATTTCTGAACTAATGCTTCCCCAATCCCTCTTGACGTGCCTGTGATAATGATATGCTTCATTTTTTTCCCTCCTAATCACAATTTCAGCATAGCAATCCAATATGATTTTCCTTTATTTTCTCGACTTCGAAATATAAATTTATTATTTTGAAAATAGTTAAAAAGGTTGATTTTCAAAAAGTGAAAGGATAAAATACTGCTATCATCTTAGAAAAAAGACATTCTTGTATATAATCAGTAATAAGGTCTGATTGTTTCTACCTAGTAACCGTAAAAAACTAGACTACAAGAAAGTTTGAATAAATTTGAACGAGTTGAAAAGGACAAGTTCTTTTCTGTTTGCTCTTATTTTTCACACTTTCTGCGCTTCCAGAATTTGTGAAGGATAAGGGCTTTTTTCATTTCCATAATAAACCTCATAGGAGTTGCTATCATGTACTTTTTATTAAACCTTGTCGGTCTCATTGTGATTATGGCAGTTGTGTTCCTATGCTCCCCGCAGAAAAAGAAAATCCAGTGGCGTCCGATTATTACGTTAATTGTTTTGGAGCTTTTGATTACTTGGTTTATGCTGGGAACAAAAGTCGGCAGCTGGGCCATCGGACAAATTGGAAATTTCTTCACTTGGCTGATTGCTTGTGCCAGTGACGGGATCGCGTTTGCCTTCCCTTCTGTGATGGCAAATGAAACGGTAGACTTTTTCTTCAGCGCACTTCTTCCAATTATTTTCATCGTCACATTCTTTGACATTTTAACATATTTCGGCATTTTGCCATGGCTGATTGATAAAATCGGCTGGGTGATCTCAAAGGCTTCCCGCTTGCCGAAATTAGAAAGCTTTTTCTCTATTCAGATGATGTTCTTGGGAAATACAGAAGCTCTGGCAGTCATTCGCCAGCAGCTCACAGTATTAAACAACAACCGCCTGCTCACATTCGGCTTAATGAGCATGAGCAGCATCAGCGGCTCCATTATTGGATCTTACCTGTCAATGGTGCCGGCGACATACGTGTTTACAGCGATTCCTTTAAACTGCTTAAACGCGCTGATTATCGCAAACCTGCTGAATCCTGTCCATGTGCCGGAGGATGAAGACATCATTTATACGCCGCCTAAAGAAGAGAAGAAAGACTTTTTCTCTACGATTTCTAACAGTATGCTTGTCGGCATGAACATGGTGATCGTTATTTTGGCAATGGTGATTGGATATGTGGCGTTAACGTCAGCAGTCAATGGCATTCTTGGTGTTTTCGTACACGGCCTGACCATCCAGACGATTTTTGCTTATCTCTTCAGTCCGTTCGCATTTCTGCTTGGGCTGCCGGTACACGACGCGATGTATGTCGCTCAGCTGATGGGAATGAAATTGGCGACGAACGAGTTTGTTGCGATGCTTGACTTGAAAAACAATCTTAAAACACTGCCGCCTCACACAGTTGCGGTAGCGACGACATTCCTGACGTCATTTGCCAACTTTAGTACAGTCGGCATGATTTACGGAACGTATAACTCGATCCTTGACGGCGAAAAGTCAACCGTGATCGGGAGAAACGTGTGGAAGCTGCTCGTCAGCGGAATTGCGGTATCTTTACTAAGTGCTGCGATTGTCGGCCTGTTTGTGTGGTAGAAACATTGAGCCATATCCCTTTTAAGGATATGGCTCTTTTGATTATTGATAAATAGAGGAAGGCACCTGCACATCCCGGATTCCGGCTGCATATGGTCCTAAGTCATATTGGCCGAAGACGATGGCGATCCCGTTTTTCGTAAAGTAAAACGTTGTGTCTTGGTTAAGGGTAATATCTTCTTTCTTTACATCAGGGAAAAACAGCGTGTCATGTTTTTTGATATAGCTGTATAGGTAATCTTTCGTTTTGCTGACTTTTGTTTTGGTATTCAGAATCTGATTCAGTGTCACCCGCTTTTGTGTTTTCAAGTCATAGTTGAAGGACTGAACAGACGTTAAACCATGGGCGCCGCCTGAATAGATATAATTGAGCGTCTGAATGCTAAGCTTGCCCGCCGCATTATATTTGACGCTGAAAGATGTTTGATATTCCGCGTTGAATCCCTGCTGTTCGCCTGCTTTTTTGTTTTTCAGGTATTCCTGATACGATTGTTCAATATAGGCTTTCAGCTCTTGATTGATGTTCTTTTCAAACGCGGCATTCCCGATGTGATGCACCTGAGGATACTTTAATTCCTTGATCTTTTTGTACGTATGGCTGCTGACAGTCGGCGTTTTCGCTTGAACCGCTTGTAAAGATGGGGCCGCATATGCAAACACACTAAAAAGCAAAACAGCAGCAGCTACCGCGAATTTCATCATTTTGTTCCATTTCATACAATCTCCTCCTTTTTGATCTTCTTTGTTTATCATTCCCTTTTTTCTGCAACGCACACTTTTATAGACTGATGAAGTGAAAAGAAGTTTCTAGGTCTATCTGCTCGATTTTCCCCAATAAAAAAGAGACAATATATTGTCTCTTTTTTACTATTTACGCCCAGCAATCACTTCGTGAACCACTTGTGCCAAATCAATATTCCCAAACATCTCCAACACCGCGATGACGGTCTGGTCAGGTATGTGCTCTGACTCGTTCTTCGGCACGATCAGTTCTTCCACTGTTTTTTTCAGGCTTTCATTCAGCTTTTGCTGCGGATATGCTTTGGCATATAGCTCCAACGGATCAAGATCTTGGTTCACACACCATTGGGCGAACACTAATATCATCATATTTTCGTCGCGCTCGTAAGCCTCTGCGAGCTGTTTTTCGTTCATATGTCATGCTCCTTATGAAAAGTATCTTCCTCTAAGATACAGGAGCGAATCAAATTCGTCTATCCCAATGGCGGTGGGCGGCAACTGCTTCGATAAACGCTTTGCTGAAGCCGGTGTAATCATCTTCGTCTTTTGCTGTCACAACGCCCGGCCCCTCTGTTGTGCCGACAGCTGATTTGAGGAGGTCAACTCCTTCGTTTGCCGCGCCGACCGCCTTATAGTGATTGTAGGCTTCTCTGATAAACGCCATCGCTTGTTTATCTTCTTTTAATTCAGGTCCTCCTGCGGCATAAACCGCGTCATACAGAACAGAGTCTGTGGTCAGGAATGTGCCGCTGGCCTCAAGCTGCTGTCCGGCGCCGCTTGTGATGTACCCCAGCGTTTGACTGATGATATCCGCTGTGATCCCTTCTTGTTTTAAGGCGTCCAGCACTGTTTGCAGTTCTTTTTCATCAAAACCATTGCCGGCGAGAACCGCGACTTTTCTCGTTGACGCTGTTTTCACTGTACGGGCTTGGCTTAACGCAGGTGAGGTAAGGATTTCTTTTGATGCTTTGCGTTTCGCCGGCGGCGCCACACCTACTCCTTTGGCGATTTCTTCTGCCAGGACAGTATCTACGTTGCTGAAGACATCTACGACCTGCCGCTGCACATCTTTGCTTTTGACCTTCCCGACCTCGAAACAAAAGGCGGAAATGATGTGCTTTTTCTCAACCGGTGACATGCTGTTCCAGAACAGTTTTGCCTGCGAGTAGTAATTATTGAAACTGTCGCTCCGCTGGCGGATTTTTCTGCCTTCTACTTTCTCCTGATAGTGGACGTAACCGCCTTCTTCGGCTGACGCAGGAGACGGGTCATTGTTCTGCAGAGAGTTTTTATGATAAGCGACCGGCCCCTTATTGATGGTCATCCGGTGATAACCATCGTACTGGTTGTTATGAAACGGACATACCGGGCGGTTAATCGGAATCTCGTGGAAGTTCGGGCCGCCGAGACGGATCAGCTGTGTATCCGTATAAGAGAAAAGCCGTCCCTGCAGCAGCGGATCATTTGTGAAGTCGATGCCCGGCACAACATTTCCGGGGTGGAATGCGACTTGCTCAGTTTCAGCAAATACATTATCCTGATTGCGGTTCAGTGTCATTTTCCCAATGATCTTCACCGGCACAAGCTCTTCCGGCCAAAGCTTCGTCGGATCAAGAATATCAAAATCAAATTTGAATTCATCTTCTTCATCTATCATCTGCACGCCTAGCTCATATTCAACAACGTCGCCGTTTTCAATCGTTTCCCACAGGTCGCGGCGGTGGAAATCAGGGTCTTTTCCGGCAATTTTCTGCGCTTCATCCCATACGAGAGAATGTACGCCGAGCACCGGCTTCCAATGGAATTTCACGAAACGCGCCTTTCCTTGTTCGTTCACAAAACGGAACGTGTGAACGCCAAAGCCCTCCATCATCCGGTAGCTGCGGGGAATGCCTCTGTCAGACATCGTCCACATCACCATGTGAGCCGACTCTGGATTATTGGCGACAAAGTCCCAAAACGTATCATGAGCTGTCGCGGCCTGAGGCATTTCATTGTGCGGCTCAGGCTTAAACGCATGCACCAAATCCGGGAACTTGATCGCATCCTGAATAAAGAACACCGGAATATTATTGCCTACTAGATCATAGTTTCCTTCTTCGGTATAGAATTTCGTCGCAAAGCCTCTGGCGTCACGCACCGTGTCAGCGGAGCCTTTGGAGCCCGCAACTGTTGAAAACCGGACAAATACCGGTGTCTTCACCGAAGGGTCCTGAAGAAATTTCGCCCGGGTGAATTCTGTCATCGGCTCGTAAACCTGAAAAAAGCCATGCACGCCATACCCGCGCGCATGCACGATCCGTTCAGGGATTCTTTCATGGTCAAAATGGGTCATTTTCTCCCGAAAGTGAAAATCCTCCATCAACGTCGGGCCGCGAACTCCGGCTTTTAACGAATGTTCGTCCTCAGACACCCGTACGCCTTGGTTTGTCGTCATTTTCTTTCCGCTGTTATCGACCCTGTACTGTTCGAGCTGCTCGTCTTTTGAGTGTTCATTGACTCGTTTGTTTTGATCATCACTCATGTCTGCTCCCCCTTTTCCTATTCCAGATCTCAAAAATAAACATTCTACAGCACATTTACCCGTGGCGATCTGCATATAAACTGCTCATCTGCTCTCTAGGTTTTTAGGTCTACTTGTCAACATGAGGTCATAAATATTTGAAATAAGCCTTCTCGAAGGGTGGAAGCGCTTACTAAAATTGTGCTGTTGAATGGGGGAGGTCATATCGTGCTTGCCATACTTGGTTTTGTGATGATCATTGTCTTCATGTATCTTATTATGTCTAACCGGCTTTCCGCTCTTATTGCCTTGATTGTCGTTCCTGTTGTGTTTGCCCTGATCAGCGGATTCGGCAAAGACCTGGGCGATATGATGCTTCAGGGTGTAACAGGCCTCGCTCCGACAGGCATCATGCTGTTATTTGCGATCCTGTATTTCGGCATCATGATTGATTCAGGTTTGTTCGATCCGCTCATTTTCAAAATCTTATCCCTTGTCAAAGGAGATCCATTAAAAATCGCTGTCGGCACAGCGGTGCTGACGATGACCATTTCGCTGGACGGAGATGGGACAACAACGTACATGATTACCATTGCTGCGATGCTTCCGCTATACAAACGGCTCGGCATGAACCGGCTGGTGTTGGCGGGAATTGCAATGCTCGGGTCGGGAGTCATGAATATTATTCCGTGGGGAGGGCCGACTGCAAGGGTGTTGGCTTCGCTAAAATTGGACACGTCAGAAGTCTTCACTCCGCTGATTCCTGCTATGATCGCCGGCATTCTTTGGGTGCTTGCCGTAGCCTATATTCTAGGAAAAAAAGAACGGAAACGACTCGGCGTCATTTCAATTGAACACCAGCACGCGTCCGATCCGGATACAGCGCCGCTCAAACGCCCCGCTCTCCAGTGGTTTAACCTGCTGCTGACTGTCGTGCTGATGGCCGCTTTGATCACCAGCCTGCTCCCGCTTCCTGTTCTTTTTATGATTGCATTTGCTATCGCCTTGATGGTGAACTATCCGAATGTAAAAGAGCAGCAAAAGCGGATCTCAGCGCATGCAGGAAATGCGTTAAACGTTGTCTCCATGGTGTTTGCCGCCGGCATTTTCACAGGCATTTTGTCGGGCACAAAAATGGTAGACGCCATGGCGCATTCTCTCGTATCACTCATCCCTGACGCCATGGGCCCGCATCTGCCCTTGATTACAGCCATCGTCAGCATGCCATTTACCTTTTTTATGTCGAATGACGCCTTTTACTTCGGTGTTCTGCCGATCATCACAGAAGCCGCCGCTGCTTACGGAATAGATGCCGCAGAAATCGGCAGAGCCTCTTTGCTGGGTCAGCCTGTGCATTTGCTCAGTCCTCTCGTTCCCTCCACTTATTTATTGGTCGGAATGGCGGGCGTCAGCTTTGGCGACCATCAAAAATTCACGATCAAATGGGCCGTGGGAACAACCATTGTGATGACGATTGCGGCACTGCTGATTGGGATTATTTCGTTTTAACGTGAGAAAAGGATTTCCGCTGCCGGAAATCCTTTTTTGGTCATTTAATTGATATATTTTATGACAGGCAAGCTTTCAGCACCTGAAGCATAGTAGTAATTTAAAACACTGAAAAAGTCTATCGCTTTGCCGGTTTTCAGATCAACGATCAATATATGGTCCCCATAGTTCTGATCATCCGCATCCAGCCTTCTAGGTGTTTTTTTACCTAACGTATCAAGGAAAGAATCATCATAACCTACCCCGGTCTGATAAGCTGATACATGATGCATAAAAAGCGTGCCTGTGTCTAAGTAAACCATGATGGCTGAGCTTGAACTTGCATAACTCGAACGATAAGTGACAGGGTCAGAAATATTTTTAACCTTCACATCAGAAATGGAATGGGTGCGCTGATTATACCCGCCTCCATAGGAAAAATAATATTCTCTTTCCCAGTCTAATGAAGATGTTTTCGTATTAGAATTGTACAGCAGTGTACCATTAGCATAAACGGAACCGTCTCCATACTCAGCAACAAAGGCTTGTAAATTAGACGTTACCGATTTTACACTTGAATAATTTGAAGGGTTTTTCGCATTTAACTGAATGTTATATGAATCTCCCGTCGTTCCTTCAGAGTAAACCCGGATCATATAATCGCCAGCGGGAAGCTCTTTTAAAAGCACTAAGTTCCCTGCTGCCATTGATATATTAGACGGCTGGGCTTCTCCTGTATCCCAATTGACAACATACAATTTCAGATGGTAATCGCTGTTGTCTGAAAGAATTCTTGTGATAAGGGTTCGATCTGACGAAGTACTGAAAAAGTACATATCATCAGGATTATTTTCATCAAGGACAGAGGTTGTATTGAAAACCTGGTCATCGGAGTTGTACATGGAACTTGTTTTAAAAACATTCTCATTCGAAGGCTTCTTCACTTTCATCTTTTCTGTTTTATTGTCCGTTTTAAGGCTTACTTGCTTCGCTTGATTTAATGAAACACCCTCAGTTTCCTTTTGTTTTTTCAGTTTTTCCTGCTGCTCCATGATTGATTTATCTTTTAACACACTTTGCGCTGAGGCAGCATTTGAACTCATACATAAACTAAAAACAACAAGCAACACAGTACACAAAAAAGGCAGTGAAACAATTTTTTTGTTCTTCATATACAAACCCCTTTCCAATTTTATACTATACATATCGGCAAGGAGCTCGGATCATTTACATAAATATATTTATTTTCATAAATTGTTTATTTTTTCTATCGGTTCAATGCCCCGCCATTCGAAGCAATCAGCTCTTTATACCAATAAAAGCTTTTCTTGCGAATACGGCGTAGGTCTTTCAGGTCGAATTCATCCCGATTGACATAGATGAAGCCGTAGCGTTTAGAACAGCCCTGGTGAGTGGAAATTAAGTCAATCGCAGACCACGGTGAATAGCCGAATACGTCAACGCCGTCTGTAATCGCCCATTGAATTTGTTCAATGTGCTGCTTTACATAATCAATCCGGTAATCGTCATTAACCGTATCATTTTCTTCGAGTTGATCGAAAGCGCCTAGCCCGTTTTCTGTGATGATCAATGGCAGCTGGTAGCGGTCATAGATTTCACGAAGTGTGGAACGGAATCCAACCGGATCAATTTCCCAGCCGAAATCGTTTTTCTCCAGGTTCGGGTTGGCGCTGCCGCGGTAGACGCCGTCTTCCCCCGTTTTCAAATGCTGGTCTCCGCCGCGCGCTGCTTCGTCCGAGCCGTCGCCTTTGCTTGCTTCCGCCGTTTGAGACGTGTAGTAGTTAAATGCGATAAAATCAGGCTTCGCAGATCGCAGAATCTCCATATCACCATCTTCAATGACTGGCGTATAGCCTTTTTCTTTCATATATGCCCAAGCTGTCGTGTTATAACGCCCGTGAACCGCCATATCTAAATAGAGCCAGTTGCGGATTGCATTGTAGTTGAAGGCTGCGACAACATCTTCCGGTTTTGAAGATGCCGGGTAAATCAGCGCAATGTTTGGAGCTGGCCCGATCTTGGCTTCCGGCAGCATCTCATGGCATAGATTCATAGCCTTCGCCTGTGCCACCAGCATGTGGTGATTTTGCTGATACAGTTCTTTTTTCGGGTTTTTCAGATTCGGATCAAGTGTGCCCAGCGCACTTCCATGCAGGATCATCATGTTTTGTTCATTGATTGTCAGCCAGTACTTGACACGGTCACCGAAGTGTTCAAACAGCACCTTCGAATACCGTTCAAAAGCGTCAATTGCAGATCGCTTTGACCAGCCTCCTTTTTCCTGCAATGCATTCGGCAGATCAAAGTGATACATCGTAACGATCGGTTCAATCTTATATTTGAGCAGCTCATCAATCAGATTGCTGTAAAATTCAATCCCCTTTGGATTGATGTCTCCGTCGCCATCAGGAATAATGCGCGTCCAGGCGATAGAAAAACGGTATGCTTTAAAGCCCATTTCAGCAAACAGCGCAACGTCTTCTTTATAACGGTGATAATGATCGCTGGCTACCTTAAAATCAGTCGTTCCCTCAGGATAGCTGTCGCGGGCGTCAATCACTGAAGGTCCCTTTCCATCTTCGTTCCACGCGCCTTCAACCTGATAAGCAGAAGTTGATGCTCCCCACAAAAAGTTCTCCGGAAATGCCGCAAGTTTGTTATAGTTCATCGTCTGTTCCTCCAATGTTTTAGTTTAAAGAAAGAATTCTTTCTTCTGTTTTGACTTGCTTTTGATCAGTTTGAATGACGTCGGTATATTGATCTGTGTTTGTGATGATGATCGGCGTGTTCATATCAAACCCTGCCTTTATTAACTCCTCTAAATCAAATTCAGCCAGCAGATCGCCTTGTTTGACGGCTTGCCCCTGCACCACTTTAGGATAAAAGTGTTTTCCTTCCAGCTTCACCGTATCAAACCCGAGGTGAATCAGGATTTCTGTTTCCTGATGGGTGATCATGCCGAATGCATGGCCAGTCGGGAAAACAGTCGTTATCACGCCATCTGCCGGAGCCACCAGCCGGCCTTTCTCCGGCAAAATCGCAATCCCCTTTCCAAGCGTCTCCGATGCGAACACCTTATCCTTCACTTCCGCTAACGGAATCACGCTTCCTTCTAATGGACTGCTGATCTGCTCATAATGTGTGGCAGGTGCTGGCGGTTCCGTTTTGGCAGCTGCTTTTTCCGCGGGATCTTCAAATCCGACAATGTACGTTAGGATAATTGAGAGAATAAAAGATACCGAGATTCCCAAGATAAAGCCTGCAAACCCCTGTCCGTAGAAAATTGGGATGGTCAATAGACCCGGCGCACCTGAAGCGATGGCCACACTGTGAGCCTGCCCGATAATCGCCCCGCCAACAGCCGCACTGATGACACCGCATACAAAAGGTTTTTTCAGCCTGAGCGTCACCCCATAAACGGCAGGTTCCGTAATGCCGAAAATTCCGGTGACAGCGGCGGAGCCCGCAAGCGCCTTCAATTTTTTATTTTTCGTTTTTAACATGACCCCGATGGCGGCACCTGTTTGGGCAAACACAGCAGCTGCTGTAGCCGGTTTGATAGAATCCTGCCCGTTAACCGCGATATTGTTTAAAATAACCGGCACGATGCCCCAGTGAATGCCGAAGATGACAAGGATCTGCCAAAGGGCTGCGATCACGGCACCGGCCAGCATCGGATTAAAATTAAAGATCGCCAGAATCACAGCCGCGATGCCATTCCCGGCATTTACGCCAATCGGCCCGAACACGATTAATGTGAGCGGCACGACCGTCACTAAACAGATCAGCGGCGTGATGAAGGTTTTTACACTGTCATGAATCAGCCTGTTTAGAAACTTCTCCATGCAGCTCATCACGAAAATCGCCAGGATGATCGGTATAACGGTTGATGTGTAATTCATTAAAACAACAGGAATGCCAAAAAAATCGGTATCCGCATTGCCATTCTTCAGTTCAATAATGGTTGGATAGATGAGCGCCCCCGCAACCGTGACAGACACAAACACGTTTGCGCCGAATTTTCGGGCAGCTGTAATGGCAAGCAGCAATGGCAGAAAATAAAACAGGCTGTCCGCGGCGGCGTACAAAATCGTGTAAGTTGTATCATCAGTTTTGAGCCAGCCGGCATTTGTACAAATCATAAGCAAGCCCTTTAAAATTCCCGCTCCCGCCATCACGCCAAGCAAAGGCGTAAAAATGCTCGATACGATATCAACCAGCCGGCCGAACAGATTCCCTTTCTGAGCAGAACGCTCTGTTTGGTCATCCTGCAGTACACTTGATATCTTTCCAATCTCGCGATACACCTCGGAAACATGATTACCGATGACCACCTGAAACTGCCCGCCGCTTTCCACAACAGTCACGACATCGTCTAAAGCTTCTATTTTTTCTTTGTCTGCTTTTGAGCGATCGTCCAGCGTAAAACGCAAGCGCGTCGCACAATGTACAAGCGAACGCACATTTTCTTCCCCGCCGACCAATTGTAAAATGTCTCTGGCTGCTGCCTGAATCCCCATTTCCCCTCATCCCTTCCGCTGAAAAATAAAAAACCTAAACTACCCCTGCCACAATAGGAACAAGTAGTTTAGGTTTTGCCTGCTGACCAGTAACAATCCTATAAAACTTCATCATTCGATTTTTCTTCAATTTTGCTCCATCATCATCCCCTGAAAAAAATAAAAACCTAAATTACCACCAGCGCAGACAGAGATTCTCCGCACTCATCGTAATTTAGGTTTTGCCTGCTTATCAGTAACAATCCTAAAATCATAATATATTGATGTAAGAAGAAATTAACACACGAAAATAAAAATGTCAACGCTTTCATCATGTTTGTTTGACGACCCTTTCAATATGAATCGTTAAGTACAGCAGCTCGTCCCTGGTGAGTTTGTGTTCATATTCGTGTTCCATATACGCTTTGATTTTCTTCGTGCAGTCATACGCGCGATGATATTTTTCTTTCACCGTTTCCAGCAAAAAATCGTCCTGGCTTTCCAGGTAGGTTCCGTTAAAAAGACGCTGCGCGAAAAACTTCAGGTGAGTGACAAACCGGTAATAATGCAGCGATTCTTCATCAAATTCAATATTAAAATGATATTTTACAATACTTAAAATCTCTTGCATCACTTTTGTAATGTTCATGATATTGGGCATCTCTTCATTGAGTTCGGCATTCACGATATGGAGGGCAATAAAACCTGCTTCATCCTCCGGCAGGGAAACACCTGTCTTGTTTTTCACCATGTGCAGCGCTTCTTTGCCGATCGCAAACTCATCTTTGTACAGCCGTTTGGTTTCCCACAGCAAAGCATTTTTGATATCAAGGCCCTTTTTATTGCGCTGTATGGCAAAGTTAATATGATCGGTCAGCGACACGTAGATGCTGTCGTTCAGCTTTTTGCCAAGCTGTAATTTCGCATAGCTGATAATGTCCTCACACACTTCCATACACTCAAGCGGTATTTCATACAAAAGGGTTTTAAATTTCTCTGATACATCCTTGTTATCGAGAGTGAACACCTTCTCAATGCGTGCTTCATCGACCTCGTCGCCGGACTTTTTTTGGAACGCGAGCCCTCTGCCCATGATGACCAATTCGTTCCCTTGTTCATTGACCACACTGATCACGTTATTGTTGATCACCTTCGCAATCTTCATGACATGTCCCTCCAATCAGCTAAGAACAGACTACACCTTGATTGTACATTCTTTTTGTACTAGGTCAATATCTTCAGGGAAAGAGCAGCGATCGGTCAATATACTTCACTCAGCACCGTCTGCCCGCTCTGTTTCTGAAGCAGCGCCTCAAGATGGCGTTCAAAGGATTCCTTATCTGCCCCCTGCTTCTTGACTATGCCATTCATTAAGTTGATGCTCTCGGCATTATATTTCGTATATTGTTTTTTCAGCTGATCCAGCTGTTTTCTTGTTTGTTTAGCGTTTTTCGGTGTGACCTGATTGATGAGCGCGATCATGCTGCCGGTAATCTCAAAAAAGGTGTCTCTATTGTCTTTAAGCTGTTGATTCTCATTGCGGCTCTTTTCTTGATTGCGGGTTTTTTGAAGCATTGCGAATGCCTCGCTGTTTTGTTTTTTGAGCCGGCCGTTTTCGAGTTTAATTGATTCAAGATTTTTCTTCGCTATATCTGCTTCCTCTTCTGTCATGCTGCTGTGAATGAAATATTCAGGGTTGCCGATCCCATAATCAAACGTCTCGCTTACGTGTACCATAGAACTGAAAACAACCGCCAGCTGCATATCGTTTGATAGGGTCTGAAAGTCTTGCTTTTTCTTGCTGCCTAGTGATTTTATCATGCTTTGTTTGATCGTCTTTTGATCATGATGGGCGGCGTTCTGAACATTGCTTTCGCTTTCACATGCGCTCATCGCAAGAACAGCGACCAGCAGGCTTATCAACAAGCCTATTCGCCTCATGCTCTGTCTCCTCTCTGCTGAAACTCTTCTGGAAAATGCGGCAAAATATAGTTAAATCGTACCAGATATATGATGTGCCAGCAATAAACCAAAAGTATTATTTGACCTTTATAGAACATAAACATTTTGTAAAAATTGACCGCGGTTCCATCCTTTTCTATGCGGTTTCTCGTACAATAGAAGTATCGTTACTGGGGAGGGGCTCTGCAGATGAAACGTTTTACGAAACAAGAAAACAGCTGGGTTGTATATGACTGGGCAAACTCTGCTTATTCCATTGTCATCACAACCGCGGTATTTCCGTTGTTTTATAAATCAGCCGCTGCGGAAGGCGGTGTCAGCGCTGCTCAATCAACTGCTTATTTAGGTTATACGATAGCGATTTCTACCTTTATTCTCGCCATGCTCGGCCCGATTTTAGGAACCATCGCCGACTATGAAGGCTGCAAAAAAAAGTTCTTCGGCTTCTTTGTGTCAGCGGGTGTCGCCAGCACCGCGGCGCTTGCCTTTATTCCAAGTGAACATTGGCTGCTTTTGCTGCTGTTCTACACCATATCGGCTGTCGGTTTTTCCGGCGCCAATGTATTCTACGACGCCTTCCTCGTTGACGTCACGCCTGAGGAGCGAATGAATCTCGTCTCCGCCCGCGGCTTTGGCTTAGGCTATATCGGCAGCACGATCCCATTTATCCTCAGCATCGCCGTCATCCTGCTCGCACAGGCAGAAACGATTCCGATGTCTGTGTCTGGCGCAAGCCAGCTGTCCTTTTTTATAACGGCCGCTTGGTGGGGGCTGTTTACCATTCCGATGCTGAAACACGTTCATCAGCGCTATTACATCAAAAGAGAACCCCGCATCATAGCCAACAGCTTTAAACGCCTCGGACAAACGATGAAACGGATCCGGCAGTACCGGGCGCTGTTCCTCTTTCTGCTCGCTTATTTCTTTTATATCGATGGAGTCGGCACCATTATTACGATGTCGACCTCCTACGGGTCAGATTTGGGCATCAGCTCCACAAGTCTCCTGATCATCCTGTTTGTCACTCAGGTCGTCGCCGCGCCGTTTGCCATTTTATACGGAAGACTGGCGGAGCGCTTCACGGGGAAAACAATGCTGTACGTTGGCATCGTCATGTATATGATTGTCTGCGTATATGCGTATTTTCTGGAAACGACGCTTGATTTCTGGATTCTAGCCATGCTTGTCGCCACCTCGCAGGGCGGCATTCAAGCATTAAGCCGCTCCTATTTCGCCAAGCTCGTCCCGAAACACCATGCAAATGAATTCTTCGGCTTCTACAACATTTTCGGAAAATTCGCCTCGATTATGGGGCCGCTGCTCATCGCCGTTACCGCCCAGCTTACCGGAAAATCATCGACCGCGGTGTTCAGCCTGATCATTTTGTTTGTGATCGGCATTGTGGTTCTTGCCTTTGTGCCGGAAGAAAACAGCACCAATGTCAGCCATCACGAAAATGACCTGCCCCTTTGACTGGAGCAGGCCGTTTTTTTATTTATTCGCTTTATTCACCTTAAGCTTTTTCCCTTTGACGGTTGTATTCTTCATGGCTTTGAGAACATGAGGGCCTTTTCCGTTTAAAATTTCCACGTACGAGGCGTTATCCATGATCGTAATGATGCCAATGTCATCAGCAGAAACCCCGTCGATTTTAGCGATCGTTCCGACAAAATCAACGGCTCTGATTTTCTTTTTCTTTCCGCCGTTAAAATACAGCTTCATAATGTCTTTATTCAGCTCTTCGCTCTTGTCTTTTTTGATCGCCGGACGGTCTTTCAGTTTAGCGAGAAAATCCGGTTTCTTTTTTGCGACATCCTCTCGGGATGGGGCTTCTAATTTCTGAATCCCAAATCCGATATAGTCTTCTATTTCATTCAGGAACCGCTTTTCAAACGGTGCCACAAATGAAATCGCTTTTCCCTGATTTCCGGCTCGCCCTGTCCGTCCTGTACGGTGTACGTAGCTTTCTTTCTCAAGTGGCAAATCATAGTTGATGACAAGGGCGATATTTTCGATATCAATCCCCCGCGCGGCGACGTCTGTCGCGACTAAATAACGGTACTCGCCTCTTTTAAATTCATTCATGACGTCAAAGCGGTCTTCCTGAATCATCCCGCCGTGAATTTTATCGCATGGATATCCTAAGTCATCCAATTCATCGGTCAGCTGATTCACATGCTCTTTCGTCCGGCAGAAAATGATGCAGCTGTCCGGGTTCTCAGTAATGAGTACATCCTTCAGCAAAGAAAATTTGTGCTCTTCTCTGACTTGAATCACCGCATGTTCAATATTCCTTGTGGTAAGGCCGGCCGCTTTGATTTCGATATGCTCCGGATTTTGCATATATTGACGGCTCAGCTTCTCGATATCCTCCGGCAGCGTAGCTGAAAACAGCATCGTCGTACGCTCAGTCGGCAGATGCTTGATAATCGCCTCCACCTGATCGATGAAGCCCATATTCAGCATCTCATCCGCTTCATCAATGACCAGATAAGATAGGCGATCCAGCGGCAGCGTTCCTTTTTCAATATGATCTAGAACGCGGCCCGGTGTGCCGACAACGATATGGCTTTTTTGCTTCAGCTCGGCTTTTTGTTTATCAAAAGATGATTTTCCAAATACAGCTGTCGCTTTGATTCGTTTAAATCTTCCGATGTTCGTGATATCCTCTTTTACTTGCACGGCAAGCTCACGGGTCGGCGTCAGCACCAGTGCCTGCGGTTTGTTTTCATCCCAATCCGCCAGCTCGCAGAGAGGAATGCCAAACGCAGCCGTTTTCCCGCTTCCCGTCTGTGATTTGACGACAAGATCTTTTCGTTCAAGAGCTGCCGGAATCACGTTTCGCTGCACCTCGGTCGGTTCTGTATACCCCAGTCCTTCCAATGCTCGTAAAATGTCTTGACTGATTTGATAGTTTTTAAAATGACTCATGTATAAACTCCTGTCTCTTGCAGATGTTCTCATTATACTCTAATTAACGGCGGCGTATGTGTTTTGCTGAAAAATGACGTTTTAGAAGCCATCAATTCCCTGTCTTTTTAGTTCCTGAACGGCCAATCGCGCCAGTGCATCGGCCCCCGATCGGTTCGGATGAAGCGTATCGCCATCCATATAAAGCGCGAGCGTTTTTTCCGGACCGATCGATGTAAAGTAAGATGAACTGAGGACATTCAGGTCAATAAGCCTTGTTTTTTCTTCTTCGGCCAAAGCCAAAATAGAAGCCCTGTACCATCGGTTTACAGAGGAATGGATGCCTTCAGAAGTAAAGTCTGTCGCCCGGCCTTGCGGTGTTGAAAGAATCACGTCCGCGCCCTTCGCTTTCACCTGGCGGATCATATCACGCATGATGTCCTTAAACTCAGCTTCAGATTCATTATGCTTCGGGTTTGTATCGTTAATGCCGAGCTGCAAAATAAAGTAATCTCCCGGTTTCATGTACTTCAAGATCGCCTCAAGCTGTCCGTCATTTCGAAACCCTCTCGCAATCTGCCCGCCTGACGCCATGTTTCTCACTTGAAAGGTATGCTTGTCGACATAGTGAGGCAGCATTTGCCCCCAGCCCGCCTGCTTGCTGCTGTTGAGCGGATAATAATTGCACACCGTCGAATCGCCGCCGACATAGATCGTTCGGTTTGTCACCGGCTGATCAGACAATTTCTTGATCTTCAAGGCGCTGAGCGTAAAAGCCGTACCCGCCTTGCCTTCAGTCACCAGCAGATTCAGCTGCCCGTCGGTGACAGGAATTTGGAACGTATCCTCCGCACCGCCTCCCGTCATATTGATGACCTGATACACGCCTTCCGCCGCCACGCTTGCCCTCGCCGTATTGCCCAGCGTCACCTTCACCTCATACAGGCCATTCGGAAGATCCACATTAAACGTGTTATCGCTTTTCGTCCCATACGCCAAAAATTGAACCGCATCACTTTTCACGCCCGTCCCGGATGCCGCCACATCCTTCATATGTTCCGGCGTTTGAAAACCGTAGCCCTTTGACGGGTTATAACGGTCAGACGCCCTGACACCAATGTAATCAGGCTCAGCCGAACCGCTCCCAAAGTCAAACTGATACACCTTCGGCTCAGACGCCTTCAAACTCTCCGCCCCGCTGAAACACAACATCAACATCATCACAAAACCCGCCGTTATCCATTTTTTCATGAAGAATCCCCCTCTATGAAAACGCATTCATTAATGCATACTCGGTGATTGTTTCTTTATGATGACTGAACGCAGAAAAAAATTGCATTGACAAAAGAAAAGGAAGATTTTATTATATCAATAAATGATATATCATTTATTGATATAAGAAATGAGGTGACCGCTTGCCAAAGCAACGTCCGCAGGAAATGGATCAGCTTACCGATCCAGCCTATTATATTGTCTTAACCTTGCTGGAGCCAAAACACGGATATTCGATCATGCAGGAGATTGAGGACATGACCGATGACTCCTTTACGATCGGCCCAGCTACCTTATATACATTGTTAAAGAAATTATTGCAGGAAGAGATCATTGAGCTTGTCAACAATGACAACCCGCGCCGCAAAGTGTACCAGACAACCCTGCACGGCCAAGCATTACTCAAAAAAGAAATGCAGCGCAGAAAAGTGATGGCTGAACACGGCGAACGCGCTTTTCAACAATTGAAAGGGGATTCATCATGAAACAGAAAAAATATATGATGTCCGAAGGCTTGGCTTTTTCAGAAGAAAAAGATATGAAGAAACTCAGCGATATGGCCAGCAAAGGCTGGTTGCTCGATTCATTTGCGGTTATGGGGTATAAGCTTAGAAAAGCTGAGCCGCGGAAGTTGATCTACAGTATTGATTATCATGATGTTGGGGAAGAAAGCTTGGCGGAATACACCGAGATGTTTGAAGCGGCTGGATGGGAACGTGTTTGCTCTTCACAAGGTATGCATATCTTTTCGGCTGAGTCTGGGACTTCGCCGATATACAGTGATCAATCCACCATGAGAGAGAAATATAAAAGAAGCGAAAAAGACGTTCGAAACGTCACCTGCACCTTGACTTTCCTGACTCTCTTGTCAATTGCACTCCATTATTTGACCGGATTAACAAATTGGGTGCCTGTGGCTTTTCTGGTTGTGACTTTTCCGTTTCTCGTGACATATGCGGCAACAAAAGCAAGAACGCTTGGAAAGTGGGGAAAATCAGTGTGACTTCTTGTCACACTTGATTACATCCCACCCTCCGCAATAGAAACTCATTTGGTTTTCTTGATCATACACATAATAACGGAGCCTTTCCCATTGATCATCAGTCGGTAAAATCTCCAATTCAATCGAATCGATGGATTCAAGATCATCCAGCTTCGATGCACTGATGTCTTCAAACCGTAAATGAATGTCACTGGTTTGAGCAGATAGTTTTAATTCAAACACAGGTATATGAATATAACGATCATCTTCTTTCATAACACATCATGCTAATGGATATCCTGCTTATAAACACCAGAAGAAGTCACTGCGTAAACAGCGTTACTTGTCAGTTTCAGCTGTTGAACGTCTAGGGCTTCACTTTTCGAGTCACAGCATGTTATCTCTTCCATCTCTTGACTCACATCGGTAGAAATCAAATAAAGAGACGGCTTAAGGTCTGCTCTGTAACAGTTGACCGTCCCGATCCAAAAACCTTCTTTAGTTACTGTGAGCTGATCAAACGCTTCTGATTTAGGTACTTCATCCGACAGAATCCACACCCGTCTCACAACCTTTTCATCAAATGCAGCGACTGCATCTCCGTAATACAGCATATAAATCAATCCGTTTTTTTCTGCAAGCCCATAACATTCATCTACAGCCGGTGCATCCATTTCTTCAAGCTTTCTATCAATATACATTTCCTTCTGCTTACCATCTAACGTAAAACACCACACACTATCACCCTTGGGATTTTCATCATGATAAATACCTTCATCACATAAACCGACCCAAAGGTGTTGCTTCTCATCAAGAAGACAGCAGGAGACCCCTGAAGGCAAACAAAAAGCACTTCTCACTCTTCCCTCTTCTGAAAAAACCTTTACTTTCGGCTCATACGATTCGTAATAAACGAAGACATAGCCATTTGCACATTGTTGAAATAAATGAATATCGCTGTATGCCATCTGCTCTTTCACTTTAAAATCCCGAACTTCACCAGAAGGATCATAGATTGAAACAGTGATATCACCTTTCTCACCTTTTCCAATGTAAACACGCCCCTGTGCATCGGCATGGAAAAAATAATCTTGGATGTCCGTGTTGATGATTTTATTCATTTTTATTTTTTTCATTGGTTATACTCCCAAGTTAGAAATTCTTTTACTCGTTAACCTTATACGCATGAAATTGTTTTGAATCAAAAGAAACAAACTCAGCCTCTACGGATATCAATCTTCTGTTTATGTCAATGAGAAAATTAGCATTTGATTGATACTCTGGTATCATAAGATTTGATAGGTTTCCGATTCCTTCCGGGTGATAACTAATCTCAAATATTTGCCAATTGTATTCTTCTGGAACAATTTTCTCCAATCTGATATCACCGTCACCTGCATTAAAATAAACAGAAGCTACATTTTGAAAGAGAATGTTATGAGTATATTTATTATTGTTTTCAAAAACTTGAATATCGAGTGAGAGTTCTTTTTTAAAGAACTGATAATCGACCTTTAAAACATTGCAACCCCCGTCAATGTAATCTATCCATTGTTCAATTGTTTTGTACATTCTTCCTCTCCTGACTAATCTCTGTTTATATACCAACAAATCCTTATATAAAAGGGGCTTGATGATAATCATAAATTCTCCAAATTTAAAAAAAGCAAGCCTGTACTTAATTAATTAGTACAGGCTATATTGTTCACACCTTTATTTATACATATAAAAATCAATAAATTTATTAAGTTTATTTCTAAATGATGTGATTTCCTCATTATAGAGATGCAACTCTTTGAAAATTTCCTCCTCATAGTCAATTTCAACGTATATAAATTTCATTGTTAAATGGTTATGTTGATTATTAATATTTAATCTAAGTCTTCCATCCAAAGAAACTAATTCTTTTTTTGAAGTGCTATAGATAAATTCCAGCCAATCTTTGAAGAACCTAAGATTTAACTCAATTTCCTTTATCTCAACTAAAAGGTTTTCTTCTGATATTGTTAAGTAACTTATAAAATGGTATCCTCCATCAAATTCATCTGATTGATCGACCTGTAAAATTCTAAATTCAATTTTAGAAAAATTATTATTGGTAGTGAGACTGTTCAATATATCCCTCCTTAAAAAACAGATAGAAAGTCGTTAATATTATTTTTTAATAGATTTACCAAATAAGAATCTGCCTTTTGTTTAAAATTAAGAACAGATAACCTATTACCTAGAATCCCTTCTAAAATGATTTCGATTTCAAAAGATTCATTCAAATCTTTAACTGAAATTGTAAAGTTTTCTTTTTCATCTTTTAAAATACAATTATTAATCTTCCCATTTAATAACTCCACTAGATCATTTTCAAATATTTTCAAAACAGATTGAGTGTAACAAATATTTTCAAGGAGTAAACATATATTTAGAGAGTTATATTTTATTTCGCAGATAAATTTGGTATTTTCCCTCTTTTCATTAAAATCTTTTAATTCAATAGAGAGTTTGTAAGGCTCCATCTCGATTAAAAGCAAATTCAAAATAACAATCCCCTTCACCTTTTCTTTTTATAGTAGTCTTGATAATGATAATGTCTTACTCTCTTGGTTCTCTTATTGTAAACGACTTTAAAACTATATTTTTTACCATTCTTATACATCGTCGAATAATAAGCACTATACCCTCTAGCACCATCTCGTTTTCTTTTTCCATATACAATAGTACTAGCTATATGATGCCTAGGAACATATCTATTATTTTTAGCATGTTTATATGCAGTGGAATCATATTTAAATTTCTTCGCTATTCTTTTAGTTTTCTTTGCCCTATATATATTTCTTATACTCCTGTAGGCTCTTTTTGCAAGTTTGAATCTACCTCCACCTACAAAACCGAATGCTGCAGCTTTAGCAACACCTCGCCAGCCCTTTCCAGACTTATATGCTTTATAAGCATCATAAGCCGCAAATCCAGCATTAATCGCAAGCCAAACCCAATGCCCATCCGGATCAACATTCATCACCGGGTTATTATTTCCATAAGCATACCCATTCTGATCCAATGAGTCTCCGTCACTGCCCGGGTCCGGGTCGAGCGATAAGAACACGCCGTTTCTTGGCTCGTAGTAGCGGGCCATGAGATAGTACAGGCCGGTTTCTTCGTCGTATTGGTAGCCTGCGTAGCGGTAGCGGTTGTCTTTTACTTCGTCGCTAGCTTCGGTTTTTGTTGGATTTCCCCATGCGTCGTATTGATATTTGGCAACGGTTTTTCCGGTGCTGTCTGAGATCGCGATGACGTCTCCGTGTGCGTTGTAGTGATAGAAATATTTCTTGCCATTCTCCGTGTAGGATAACAGCTGGCCGCTGTCACCGTACGTGTACGATTTTGTGACTTTGTTGTCTGCGTCTGTTTCATACAAGACGTTCAGGCTGTCTCCGTCGTAGAAGTAGTTCGTGACTTTTCCGTTGACGTTTTTTTGGATTCTGTTTCCTTTTTCGTCATATTTGTATGTTGCGAAAGGCTTGTCTTCGCCTTTTTTTGTAACAGCAATCAGGTTATCCTCTGCATCCCACGTATATGTGAATTTGCCGTCGGATGTGCGGTTGCCGTTTTTATCGTAAGAGATGCTTTCATCATTGACTTTTGTCAGCTGGTTCATGATGTTGAAAGAAGCGTTCACCGTTTTGCTTGATCCGTCTTTTACAGTTGTAACGGTTTTCCGGTTGCCGAATCCGTCATATGTGTATTCAATGACAGTTCCGTCTTCATGGGTTTCCTTGATAAGCTGATTCAGCTTTCCATACTCATATTTCACCTTGCCGCTTGCTGAGCTGTTTATGGTTGTGCGGTTGCCGTTTGCATCGTATTCATAGCTTTCCGTCAGAATGCTTCCGCCATTTTTGTCGCCGATATGCAGCGAGCTTACAAGGTTTCTTTCGTCATATGAAAAACTTGTTCCGCCGCCGTTGCCCGTAATAAAGGTTTGGACATTGCCATTTTCATCATAATCAAATGAATATGAAGATGTACTGTCTTTCATCTCAATCATTTGGTCCAGCTTGTTATACGTAAATTGATTCGTTCCTTTTTGGTCCCCATGGCTCCATGAGAAGGTTTTCAGCTTATCGGAGTCACTAGGATATGTCCAAGTTTGGCTGCCGCCGCGGTCAGTCAATTCGGTTAAACGGTTTTTGTTGTCAAATGTCCGTTTCTTTGTGGTGTTCTGCTCTTGATTGACGACCGACGTTTCATTTCCATTTTTGTCATACGTGAAATTGTACTTTTCTGTACCGTTATACGATTTTGATTTCACCCGGTCTGTTCCATCATAAGAAAGAGACACTTCGTTGCCATTCGGTGAAATGGTTTTGGTTAGATTGCTGTTGGCATCATATTCACTTGCTAGCACATTGCCCAGAGGGTCAGTTGTTTTGACAAGCTTGCCCATGACATCATATTCGTATTGATAGGTTTGATCTGCTCCCGCCCGAATGGTTTTGCTTACCTCATTGCCTTCCTTATCATAGCTGTGAAGGATAGACGTGCCGTTAGAGAGCGTCATGTTTGTCAATTGGTCTGCCTGATCATACGTATAGGTTGTTTTTTCACCTTTTGCATCCGTTTCAGCCGTTTTCTTACCCGTTTCATCGTAATCAGTTGAAGTAGAGTATCCTAGTTCATCTTCTTCCTTGGTCACATAGTTTCCATTGCTGTCATACGTGCTTTTTGTTAAAAGGCTTCCTTCAATCAGACGGATATCATCAAACCACGCTGTTCCTGTCGCACTCTTTTGGAACAGTATGCTGATATCGACTTTATTAATCGGCTTTGTTTTTGGTATAACCACAGCTGCGCGGTTCCATTCCTGTGTTCCAGAAGGGAATTTCGCATTGTAGACGCCTGTGCTGCCGTCCGCGTAAGTGACATTAGCCTGCAAAGAATAGTCTTTTTCATCTGTGAACTTGACACTGCTTGCTTTCGACATGCCTGTCAGTGTGAGATAAACCGGTTTGTCGTTTGCGCTTTGCCCTAAGACAACGGTTTGTTTTGTTACTGATCCGGCTTGGGACGCACTGGTCCGGGCAGCTTTTAATGATACTTCATCATTAAAGCCTTCTTCAGAATCAACGGATGCCCCGCTTGCGCTCCAGTTTTCCGTTGCTGCTGTGAAACTGCTGTTTTGAACTGGGTTATAGCTTGACGATACTTCGCCTTTTTCCAGCTGGACTTCATCAAACCATGCTTTTCCTTTGCCATCTTTATCTCTATGATCGACTTCCATATACACAACAGCTTTTCCTGCATTTGCTGGAGTCGTAAAAGTGATTTGCCGTTTTGTCCAGTCATTTTTCCCGGCTAGTGCACTGTATTCATTGTGAATCCATTGAATTCGTTTTTGATCTTTGTCTCGCAAATCAATGTTAAAGTAGGCTCTTGATTTCACTAGATCTGTTTTGATTTTCCCGCTTAATGTATATGTTGTATTCGGCTCCAGTTCCACTGTTTGTGTCGCTGACGAATACCCGAGATCTGTTCCGGCAGACGTTGATTGACTCAAGACTTCCAATGCCTTTGATCCAGATAGAACTCCGCTTTTATCGGCGATGACTGAGATTTTGCCGCTGTCTCTAGATGCGGTCAGATTCCAGCCGGATTTTTGCGCTTCAAAGCTTCCATCTTTCAGGATATTGGTTGAGGCTGATAACTCTTTGCTGGATTGAATCTGATTTCCGTATTTATCATAAACGGCTGCTGAAGATGATTTTCCGCTCTGATCGGTTTCGGATACAGCATCCAGTCCGTCATAGGCTATATCCGTGACATTGCCCTCGGTATCCTTCATCTTTGTGACATCGTTGTTTTTGTTGTATTCGTATGTCTCAGTTCCATATGCGTCTTTAACAGACGTAACGTTGCCATCTTTGTCATATTGATAGCTTTCCGTTGCTTTTCCTGTTCCGACGTCGTTTGGATCTACATCTTCTACGACATTGTTGCCTTCATACTTTGTATTCGTTGTAATTTTTAACCCTTCCGCATCATCAATGACCTGAATCGGATTTCCAGCTTCATTATAGCCGTACTGTACTTTCCGGCCATTCGGCTGTGTCATGAGAAGCGTCTTTTTATCAGCATCATAGCTATAGACATATGTTTCTTTCTTAGCATTGATCGCTTTATCGAGACGGTGCCCGTTATACTGATATTCGGTAAAGACAGGCTTTGCTTCGGTACTGTTGGCTGAATATTGTTTGACAAGGCGTCCTTCGCCATCATAGTCATAGCTTGTGACAGTCCCATCTGTATCCGTGACTTTCTTCAGCAAATCATTTTCATATGAGTAGGTAACTTTCTTATCCTTAGGTCCGGTGGTGGAAGTCACATGGCCATTTTCATCATATGTGAATGTGAGCTTGCGGCCCGATGCATCTGTAATGGCTGTCAGTTGATTTTTGTCATTGTAAGTGTAGACAGTTGCATTGTTGTGGCCATCCACTACCTTTTGAAGCTTGCCGCCTTTTTTATTGAAATAAGCGTTTGTTTGATCCTTTGTTTTTAATATGAACTGATCAGCTGTTTCTGTTAATTCAAGATAGACACCGGTCGGCGGCTGATACGTGCCATCGGCTTTTTTAGTAAAGCGATGTGTAGTAGCGTCTTCATCAATATACATTGCCCCGCCGTCCGTCGAGATGACAGATGTTTCTGCATCAGCATACCAGCCTTGTCCAAATAAGTGATCAGAGCTGTCAAGACTGTTGTAGGTTCTTGATAAGCCAAGTCCCGGTCCGCGCCCGTCAATTGACAGATCTTCTTCATTCACGATGACATTTCCTGTCGCACCATTTAACTGGCCGCTTGGGATATCAATGATAGACCAGTATTCTTCTGTTCCAAGGAATTCTGCGCCTTCATGGAACGTTGGGTTAAAGGGTGCTGTCGGGATCGTTTCACCATTCGCATCATAGGCGGAAAGAGTGAAGGAATAATTCTTCTTCCCTTTGTAATTTCCATTTGCATTGTTATAGACAGGTGACGGGTCAAGTGCCAATTCACGGCCTTTTCCGTCTGTATGCAGCTTGTAGCTTCCGGCTTTTATTTCCTCAGAAGTCGGCCAAATGTTTTTATTTTGGGTTGTCCAATGATCCACGTCCCCAACATCATAGGACTGATATTCTTTGCCGTTATAAATATTAATTTTATAGCCTTTCGCTTTTTGAACCTTTTCCCATATCAAATTCACATAACCGGTTTGGCTTGATTTTGTGTTTGTATACACATAACCGGATAAGTTCTTTGGTTTAGCGATATCAGGAAGTGTCGGGTTGGCAGCCGGTGATGCAATGGCTTCGCCGTCTTTGTTATAGGCGATTATTTTAAATGAGTAATTTTTTTTGGCTGTATCCCCACCGGCGTTTTTATAGGTTGGTCCGGGATTGATCGGCAGCTCTGCTCCGCTTCCATCCTTTAGGTGAAGAGCATATTTTCCCGCTTTAATTTCTGCACTTGTCGGCCAGATCTTTTTCCCCTTGGTGGTCCAAGACGTCTGATTTCCGAGATCAAGTGTTTCAAAGCCTTTCCCATTGAACACCTGAACTTTATAGCCAGTTGCACCGGAAACAGCTTTCCAAGAAAGATCGAAGTATCCTGTGGCATTCCCATTATTAAATCCCTTTGTTGACGGTGCTTGTGCTTTCCCTACATTAGGGATAACAGGCTTTGCCGGTGCGGACATCGCCCCTTCTCCCTGATCAAAAATCGCGCTGACCCCGATCCAATAGTTTTTGCTTGTGGCATAGCTTCCGCCGGAGTTCTTATACACTGGAGATGGATCTAGCGCTAATTCAGTTCCGCCTTTTCCATCAAGGTGAAGCTTGTACTTACCGGATGAAATTTCTGCACTTGTCGGCCAAATGTTTTTCCCTTTTGTGCTCCAGGATGTCGTGTTGCCGACTGAGATCGCTTGATATTCTTTACCATTATAAATCCATACCTTATAGCCTTTTGCACCCTCGGCCTTTTTCCAGCTGATATTGAAAAAACCAGTGCCGTTCCCGTTATTGTATGCCTTAACAGCAGGTGTGCTCGCCTTCGGGATGGTGTATGTCACTTCAATATAAGGCTTATTGTTTGAGTTCGCTGAGGAAATTAGTTTTTTCCAATATTCCTTACCGTTTCCGTTTGCATGAAGCTTAAATCCATAATTGGCCCCGCCGGAGTTCCATGACTTTACAGCGGCGGTCACATCGTAACTCGCCCACTGTCCTTTATGGACGTCGGCTTTTCCGATATTTTTAGATGCCGGTTTGGTGTTCCATGTTACTTTTGCATTATCATAATTGCTGTTGACTGTATCCAGCCAAAGACCAGTTGCCTTTGTTCCATAATAGGAATGGGCTACGTATGTTTTTAATGTAGCTTTGCTGACTGTCATATTTTGAATCGGTTTTAAATTGTTAAATTTCATAAACGCATAATTGGTGCCTGTTGTTTTGTCGTAATAACCCGTTTTCAGCACATAGGCCTTCAGATTAGCATCCCATTTCTGTGAAGATGCCGAATAGTTGGTCGTCGGGTAGGCACTCATGACAAACGTATCTGATGAAACAGATAAAGACGTTGACGGGTCGATAGACACTGGATACACGCGTTCAGGGTCTTTCAGCCAGTTCTCGTCTGCCGTGAGATGAAGCAAATACCCTTCTTTATTCTTTTCCAGCTTATAGGTGACTTTTTCTGAACGCCCCACCTCGCCGGAAAGTTCATCCAGTTTTGAATCAGTCATAAAAGGTTTAGGCACAGAAAAAACAACTTTTCCTTTTTCATCAGAAAAATCTATGGATCCATCCTCTTGTTCTTTTGCCTGCAAATCGGTTTTCACCTGAAATGTAAATGTGTTGTATCCATCATACTGATGAAGGACTAAATCTTCTTTTATGTTTTCGTTGAATGTGAAAGTCTGAAGATCAATGTTCGGAAAAACATCCGGATAAACAATCTCATTACTATCAGTCTTATAATCTGCTGGAGTATCTTTCGGAGTAAGTGAAGTTTTATTTGGACCTTTTACTTCTACAAGTGAATATGTAAGCTTGTGATCATTGTGCTCAAAAGTCGCATAAAGTCCGTTCTTCATTTGCTTTTGAAAATCTGAATTCAAAACAGCATTTTCAGTTTCAACTTGTTTGCTTGTCGTTTCTTTTAATTCAGGAGAAATCTCCTCCCAGTCTGCATTCGATGTTTCCTTTGTATGAATAGGATCAAGGTATACTTCCTGTTTATAAACACCGTCCCCTTCATAATAAAGCTTTGTGTTTTCCGTTCTTTCTGAGGTGATTTCTCCCTCTTTGTTTATATCCTTCTCATTAAATGGTACAGCTTTCTCTGTTTGATCATTCTGAAGGGTTTCTTCCGGATCAGCAGTTGCGACACGATTTCCGGACTCTTCTTCTGAAGTTTTTGCCAGTACATCTACTGGCAATAATGAAATCATTAGTGCCAACACTAAAAATACGGCAATCAATCTCTTAACGTTCCGCCTTTTTCTTTTTTTCATTTTCTCTCTCCTTTTGTAATAAAAGTAATATTTACTCAACAATGTTAACGTCACTGAAATATTATTACAATATTTTTCTAGAAAATTTATCTTATTTTAAGATTTAAACAGAGCAAAAAGACCCAAAAACCAAAAAAAGGCCCATTTAAGGCCTTTACACTTTTTTCTATCATGATTGAAATTGTTCTAAATCCTTTTCTTCAGCAGCTGCATCCGCCTTCCCCTGCCTCCTGACAAGCGTCAAAGCCATACCCGCAAAGATCATTGCAATGCCGAGTGTCTGAAAAAGATCCGGGCGGAATCCCGTAAACACGGTATCGAGCACGATCGCGACAGCGGGGTCGAGGAAGACAATGACCGAAATAAATTTCGTTGATAAAAATCGCAAACTGTCAAAAAACAGCAAATACACAATACCTGTATGAATAATACCAGTGGAGACGACCATGATCCAGTTTCCCTGAGACAGGTTTACAAAAGCGCCGAAGTGAATAAACGGAATCAGGATGATAACCCCTAAACCGGTTTGCAGGAAGGTGGTCGTGTAAGGGCTGAGGTTTTGAATGCCTTTTCCCAATAAAGTGGTGAACGCATAAAACAGTGCGGCGAGAACTGCCCAAATGATTCCTGATCCCATCAGCTGTGTCAATGAAGTGCTGCCGTTAATCCCGGAAATCAGCGCCGTTCCAAGAAAGCAGATGATAATGGAGCTGACGGAGATCACATTTAATTTTTCTCTATAGATAATACTCCCCAGGAGAAGAACAAGCACAGGTGCAAGGTGGTATACAGAGATAGCAATTGTAACTGACGTTTCTTCAAAAGACTTAAATAAGAAGACCCAGTTGAATACCAGAAAGAAACCGCATGCTAATGTTTGAAGGACTTCCCGCTTGCTCCATTTTTCAGTTTTATGCTGACCGGACACCAGCCAGCAGAAGCTTAAAAATAACGTCGCGCACAGACAGCGAACGAATACCAATTCAAACGACGGCAGATTGGTATGCTCAGAGAAAAAGCCGATAGAACCGAAAATCACCATGGAGATGACCATTTTCAGCACGGCTGTAGATTTTTGTTTTTGTAATATGAGATTGTGCTGCATCAAATGCCCCCCAGTATAGCTATCTAGCAGATATAAGAGAAAATCCTCTTTTTTACATATTGATACTATTATAAAGGAAGCAGTTCCATAAATCACCCAGAGTTATTTTACGAATCTATACATAAAAAAAGCGCCTTGCAGGCGCTTTTTTCTTCTTATCTATCGGACAATTAATACAGGACAAGTTGATAATTGAGACACTTTATGGCTGACGCTTCCAAGCATCATTTCTTTCAGGCCGCTGATGCCCCGGCTTCCTACTACGATCAGGCTGACGCCTTTCTCTTTTGCGGTATTTAAAATTTCATATGCCGGCTCTCCCTGTGCGTAAATGATGTCGGTTTGAACGCCGCTTTCGGCCGCTTTCGCTTTCGCGTTCTCAAGGATGTGTAAGCCTTCTTTTTTCACTTCTTGCCTGATTTCATCAATAAAATGTTCTGGTACATAGACAATCCCGGTCAGAGAAGAAGTTGCTACGACGGCTTCTCTCCCCACATGAAGGATGCTTAGTTCTGCCTGCTGTTCTTTTGCCAGATGCACTGCGGCATCAAGGGCTTTTGCACTCATTTCTGACCCGTCAATCGCAACTAACATTTTGTTAAACATACGCTTCCCGCCTTTCGGACTGTGGGTGGTTCATCTTTCTCTTTTATTGTCCGCCTGCTGTCTGTTATTGTCAATTGCGGTGTATGTTTTTTCATAAAGTTGTCAGAGACTTTCTCCGTTTGTGGCAATGACCTGCTGATACCAGCCGAAGCTTTTTTTCTTGATGCGATTCAATGTTCCGTTTCCTTCATTGTCCCGATCCACATAAATGTAGCCGTAGCGCTTTTTCATTTCCGCAGTAGATGCGCTGACAAGGTCAATCGGTCCCCATGATGTGTATCCGATCAGCTCAACGCCGTCAGCAATCGCTTCGCGCGCTTCCATTAAGTGGTCCCGCAGATAGTCAATTCTGTAATCATCGTGAATGGAGCCGTCCTCCTCAACTTTGTCTGCCGCGCCAAGGCCGTTTTCCACGATAAACAGCGGCTTCTGATAGCGGTCGTATAACGTGTTGAGCGTGATGCGCAAGCCTTTCGGGTCAATCTGCCAGCCCCATTCTGATGATTTGAGATATGGATTTTTCACACCGCCCAGCAGATTGCCCCCTGATTTCGCAAGATCTTCAGGATCGGTGCTCGCCGCCATGGACATGTAGTAGCTAAATCCGATGTAATCGACCGTATGTTTTTTCAACAATTCCTCATCGCCTTCAGCCATTTCAATCGTAATATTGTTTTCGGCCAGATAGCGTTTCATATATCCCGGGTATGCGCCTCGTGCCTGAACATCTGAGAAGAAAAGTGTTTTGCGCTCATTCTCCATTGCCGCGAAAACATCCTCCGGCTTAGAAGTCATCGGATAGGTTGTCGTTGCCGCTATCATACAGCCGATTTTCGAATCAGGAATGATCTCGTGTCCCGCTTTGACAGCAAGGGCACTGGCGACAAATTGGTGGTGTGCCGCCTGGTACATCGCGTTTAATTTGTTTTCTCCTTCTTTAAAAACAAGGCCGCCCCCGGTAAACGGCGCATGGAGCACCACGTTAATTTCATTGAACGTCATCCAATACTTCACTTTGTGCTGATAGCGTTTGAAAACCGTTTTGGCATAGCGTTCATAGAACTCGATGACTTTGCGATTTTTCCAGCCGCCATAATGTTTCACAAGACCGAGCGGCATTTCATAATGAGAGATGGTCACGACTGGCTCAATATGATGCTTTAACAGCTCATCAAACAGATCGTCATAAAATTTGAGGCCTTCTTCATTTGGCTCCTCTTCATCGCCATTCGGAAAAATTCTTGTCCACGCAATCGATGTGCGGAACGCTTTGAAACCCATTTCTGCAAATAAGGCAATATCCTCTTTATAACGATGATAAAAATCAATTCCGGTATGATACAGATTTAAAGAAGTCATCGATTCATCAAATGGAGACATGATGCCGTTCGGTGATACATCAGCTGTCGAAAGTCCCTTACCGCCCTCGTTATAAGCACCCTCCACTTGGTTGGCAGCGACCGCGCCGCCCCATAAAAACCCTTCTGGAAATCGTTTTGCATTTGCACTCATTACAGTTCACCTCATCAGTTTATTTTTTAAGATAAAGCAAGCAATGCTTCTTTTATTTGAACCCTGCCGATTTCTTTTACCGGCGAAAATGAATATTGGTCTGTGTTAGTGACGATAACCGGAGTGATCACGTCATATCCAGCTGCTTTAATCTGTTCCAGATCAAAGGAAACGAGCGGATCTCCAGGCGCGACCTTGTCGCCTTCTTTGACATGAGACGTGAACCATTGGCCCTCCAGTTTGACAGTGTCCAATCCAATGTGTATGAGGATTTCAGCTCCCTGATCACTCGTAATGCCAATGGCATGTTTTGTTTTAAAAATGGTGGTAACGCTTCCATGAACAGGTGAGACAACTTCTCCTTCTTCAGGCTCAATGGCAAACCCTTTTCCCATGATCCCGGCAGAAAACACTCCGTCATTGACTTCGCTTAATGCTTTCACTTCCCCTTTAATCGGACTGCGAATGATTTCTCCGCTGCCCTGATGACCATTTGTCACAGAAGGCTGCTGATCACTTTCAGACGGTACATCCTCGAATCCAATAAGATAAGCTGCCGCTGTTCCCGCAACAAACGCAATCACAAGACCGATTATCGCGTAGATAAACGTTGGGCCGATAAAGACCGGGATACTCGGCAGCCCTGCGTTGCCTCCGACAATATAGGAAGCAACACCCGTAACGCCGTAAAATGCGCCGCCAGCCGCACCGCCAAGCAAAGCGGCCGCAAACGGTTTTTTCAATCGCATATTAACGCCGTACATCGCGGGTTCTGTAATCCCCATCAGCGCCGTCACACTTGTGGTAAGCGCAAGCGATTTAAATTTCTTGTTTCTGGAGCGAAGAAAAACCGCAAAAGATGCGCCGGCCTGCCCCATATTCGCCAAAAACATGGCGGGCAGCAAATAATCGTGGCCGTTTTGCGCAATGTTGTTAATCATAATCGGCACCAATGCATAATGCATGCCCGTCATAATGATCAAAGAGAACGTTCCCGCAAGCAAAATCATCGCCACAAGCCCGGCATGATCAAATAAATAGTTTACGCCGACAGACAAGTATTCTCCTAAAATAGCACCCAGCGGACCCACTGTAATCAATGTCAGCGGCACGACGATCAACAATGTCAGGGTCGGAACGACAATCAATTTGAGAGAAGAATGCGTGATTCGGTCAATCCACTTTTCCACATACGATGCGATCCAAATCGCAAGCAAAATCGGGATGACCGTTGATGAATAAGTGGCAGCGGTTACAGGAAGCCCGATAAAGGAAATGCTTTTCCCTGAACTGAGCAGCGCCGTCAAATCCGGATGCAGAATCGCCGCTGCAATCGCCGCCGCTACATACGGATTGCTTCCAAACTTTCTCGCCGCACTCATCGCAAGCAGGAGCGGAAGAAAGTAGAACGCACCGTCACCAACAGCTGACAGAATGACATGGACCTGGCTCTTTTCCGCCATCCAGCCGAATGTGACCGCTAACGCAACAAGCCCTTTGATCATCCCCGCTCCCGCAATCGCAGGCAGAATCGGTGTAAACACACCAGAAATCACATCAAAGACCGCACTCAGCACATTCTTTTTCTGGCCAGATGCCCCGGCGCTCTTTTCATCACTGAGGCTGCTGTTTTGCAAAATCGCCTGATACACCTTCGGCACATCATTTCCGATGATAATTTGAAACTGCTCGCCGCTGATATTGGTGCCCATCACACCCGGCAGCTGCTCCAATTGACTCCGGTCCGCTTTCGAATTGTCATAAAGATTAAAACGCAGTCTCGTCATGCAATGAATCACGCGCTGAACGTTTTCTTCACCGCCTACGAGTTGTAATATGTCTCTCGATAATTTATCATAATCCATGTGTATACCTCCTTTTTTTGGGGGAACTGGCTGGATGAAAGGTGGCCGCCTTTCTCCAGCTTTTTTTGTATTTAATGCTGCATCACCTCCAAAATGAGAATAAAAAAAACCTAAATGACACAGATTGCGAGAGTCTCCTCCTGCACCTGTACCATTTAGGTTTTGCCTGCTTTCGCAGTAACAATCCTGACGGGTCGCTGATTTGTTTGTAGGTATACTTTAGCACTAGATTTATGTGATGTCAACGCTTTCATTTTTGGTGTTGACTAAAGGGAATGGACTATTTTGTTTATAGCGGTAAGCCATTTTGTATATTTTGTTTTTCTTTTACTAAAAAGTCTTGAAACAAATTGCATAATCTATTTATATTTTTTTCATAGGAATATAAAAGCGGATTACATCCGTTATTAGAAGGCTGATAATAAATAAAACCCTTCATATCTTCAGGATAATTCATATCTGCATAAACTTCTGCAAGCTTGCCCAAAAGCTCGGTTGCATGATCACTATACTTTGATTTTACTTCAAGAAGAATAACATATCTCCATTTTCTTTTTTCAATAGCATAAAAACTATTCTCTTCAACTCGTATTATATTCAAAATGGCTTCTTCAATCTCATCCTTGTCTCCCCAAGCCAGTTCTAGAATTTCTTCTTGTTGTACAACGGGATGGTTCATCAAATATTCAACAGCATAATTCATTACTTTAATCTTGTTTATCCACCCCTGCTTCAATCCAACGTAAAGAGTTTTCCAATCGTAATTTACATGATGTACTTTGAAAGTATTTAACGTGATTTTCAATTTCTAATATCCTTGCATTTCATATCTGTCATTAATGAAAATAGTTCCAAGCTGCTTTTTAAATATAACCTTTACCTTTGGTTCGTTATGAATATATATAAATAGTTCAGAATTACATCTCTTTAATTGAGTAACATTTACAAACTTAGATTCAAAAACAAGCAACTCATTGAAGGCGAGACTTAGATTGCACTCCAAAGCATATACATCTATTGTCAGAATCAGTTTAAAGCCTTTCATATCTTGGATAGAATACATGAATACTTCTGCAAGGGGATCACTCGACACGCTTATTGGCTCACTTTCAAACAGTTCTAATAAATCATATTCATTGTAAGTAGTGAACATTTTAAACTGCCCCTTAACTTTTTATTTGTTGTTGCTAGAAAAAGATGATAATTGTCAAAAACCTTGAAAGGTTCACCCTTCAAGGTTTTTCTTTATTATTATTTTAATGCCTGTTCTAATATGTTGATTTCATTATCTCCTACATCGTTTATAATGACACCACAAAAATTGTCATCACTATCCAAACAAAATAACACGTGATTATTTTCTATAAGAGATTCTACCTCATGAGCTGAAAATTGAATATAAACTGTCTTATCTGATATATATACGTTTAATATTCCCTTTTCATCAATATACATTTCATTCTGTTGTCGGTCTACGCTAAAAACAGGAACCCCTTTTATTGGTTCAATGTTTTCAATATTCCATTCTTTAGATTTATAAACACTTTCACACAGAGTTAATGTAATGGAACGAATTTCTCCTTTTTTTTGTGCAAATCCTATTTCGATTAATGATTTTTTAAAATCTCCGGTTCTCCAGTATACCGTTTTATCTTCTGATATATTCCAGTTTCCAAATTCTATATTAATGGGTGTATAGACATCAAATTCTATTTTCATAGGCTTTTTATCTCTACATTCTAATGTTTTTAACATGATTTCGAAATACCTGCTAATTACTTAAAAATTCTATGCTTATCCTGTCAACCTTCATCTCAACATTTTTCCCAATTAAATGAGGATATTCATAAAAATACTCATCTTCATCAGTAAGAACGATTCCAGCATCAATTGAATCCTCTTGCAAAACTCCCCTAATATAATATTGATATCCTAAACCAATTCGTTCTAATTCTATTGTTTTTTCTATACTTTCACGAATAACTAACTCATCCAAAATCGTAAAACCAACTAACACAGGATATTTTTTTCCCACTTCAATTTCATAAGGACAGACAGAAGAAAAACCTGTGAATTCAATACCATCAATTTCGAGTATCACTTCCTCTTCTATATGTGGATCAAGTCCTTTAACATGTGCTTTATATATCATAGGAGAACCTCTTTGATTTTTTTATTATATTGAATGAGATAGAGATTGTTTTTATACATTAAAATCTTGAAAGGCGTTTTGCCAATCAAGGGTTTTATCATAGGCTAAGACTCAAAAGCTGTTTTTTCTGGAAATACACCGCCTTCACTTACTAAACAAACAGCTAATCTTTGTGCAGCTCGATCGAAATAAAATGTTGACGGGAGATCTTTATCAGGAATTTTTTCTAACTCTGAAAACTTCCTAGTTATTTTATTTAATTTCATTTTGCCCATAGTATTTTCATTAGGCCCGAATTTGTAAACCACACTTTCATCATCTTCATAATCTTTTAGTAATAAAACGTATGAAGCCAATGTTTTTTCCTCATTTAATAAAATCTAATTCACTGCACTTTTCTTTTATCCATTCTATTCTTTCATCAGCTTCCTCTGTTGATAAAATACCTCGTTTGTTTTTGTACTTAATATTTTCTTTTGCCCAGATTAAAATGATCTTGGTATATTCCACTGTCTCTATTGTGCATATACTATTTTCTTCTTCGTCTGCGAAAATATCTTCAATCACAGTTTTATGTTTATCAGAACTAATTAGATTTACATTCCCTCCACTTTCGCATATTGTCAATTCCCCAGATAATACTTTTATTAATTGTTCAATTTCTTCCTTTATGCTATCGAAATCACTAAATATATCAGATCCTAATGAATTACTAATGAGGTAACCATTTTTAAGTGATTCTTCTTTTTCGAAATCCAAAATGACTTCATCATAATCATCTTTATATTCAATCGTATACTTATACTTGAGCAATTAAACTTTCTCCCATCTGTTTTTAATATACAGGGTATGCCGATACTACCTTACCATTTTTTACAATTATCTCAATCGTCATACCATTACTAGCTGTTCCTCTATATCTGTTATTCTTATATAAAACTTTATTATCAAAAGCTAAATTTATTTCATTAATTACTTGTTGTGGAGTCCATTCTCTCGGAAAAAAAGTAGATTTTGCTTTTTTTGTTACCCCATTCACTTCTATATTCGCTCTATAAACACCATATTTATTTGGCGGATCTACATTTCCAATAACTTTACCATGACTTTTTGAAAGGCCCTCGTAATGAAATCCAACTGCTTTATCTTTCACTATTTCACCATCATAAATATGATTTAGTGCATTACTTTTACTACCTTTTTTGAATTTATCTGTTGCTGCAAGATCCGATATTTTCCAACTTGATTGATATGAATTTTTCTTCTCAACACTCGGAATTCTAGTAAGTGCTTTCTCTCCCTTACTCCACACAAAAACATACTTTCCAATCTTAGCAATAGGAATAATAAAAAGAGTACTCAATATTCGTTCATCAACCGAAACTTTTTTATTAGTTTTAGGATCTTCGCCAGTTGTTGCCCTAATTCCATCATTAACAACAAAAAACTCACCTATTGTATCCGTTACTTTCCCTAAACCAGGTACTTCTTTATCAATACTTTTAACTCCGCCAGCACTTCTGCCTTCTGGAATCTTTTTAACAATTTCTATACTAGGTTTACCATTATTAAGATATCGTCGAACGATTTGGCCATTTTCGTAGATACTGTATACTCCGCCGATATAGTTTATATCTGATTGATTCCTCACAGTTTCATCAGCAACATCTACTCTTTGGACCACTTTCCAGCCTTTAACGTTATAAAGTTTACCATTTATCACTCGAATATCTCCAGCTACTTTTGGAGATATCATAGCTGCTTCTTTCTGCAGTACCGTCAAGTTACTGTCATCACCATAAATCTCACGCTCGACCTTTTGTTGTTTGTCATCCATTATCACAGAATCAACGTTTGATTGCTTATGTTTCTCCAGTTTCTTCAGCATCAACTCCATCGGTGAATCATCCGGCTGTTTCATTTGCGGATTGATGGCGCCGAAGGTTTGGTTAATGTTTTCTTCTTCCTGCGATTTCATGATGGAGCCGCTTTTGTAGCCTGTGATTTCAATTTTCGGACCGGTGTACATCGTTTCGAGCTGATCGATATATTTTTTCATCGTTTGAAAATCTGATTTTGCGGTTTCTAGTGCTTGGGTTTGCTGGCCGTCAAATTGAAAGAGCTTATTCAGGGTGTCCGAAATCAGTCGCTCAGCCTGTTCTGTTTCCATCCGGAAAAAGGAGTCATTGACTGTAGGCAGGCTGACGATGTGATCAACGGCTGATGTCTGGTGATTGACTGCGTCTGTGAGCTGCTCTGTCACTTCTCGTGCATGCTTGACCCCGTGTCTCGCGTCGTGTGAGAGAAAAGCCTCTGCGATCATGCCGTGGGAGTCAGATTCTACAGAGGAAATCGCATGCTGTGTTTGTTTCAGCACTTTTTTGTATTCGTCGATAAACATGCCAGAGAAAAGGAGAAAGGGTTTATGAATTAGCTTTATAAAAGATTATTTTTATTAAAAAACCTTGAAAGGCACTTTGCCAATCAAGGTAAAACAGTTACCACTACACTACTCTAAAGCTACTCACTAGGAAGCAAACCAGAGGGTCCTCAAAACCATTTAATTAAAATAGTTATGACGTGAGATTTTTATAACCAGGAATCTCTTCTAACATGAAAAACCTCTAGTTGTTTATCATATAACATGTGTATTAAATCCGAAATTGATTACAGTTCCGATATATTCGTATTCTTTTAGTATAACTATAAGCGACTAGCCAACAACTCTTTTGGTGTTATCCTTGTAATTTAAAGTATTGAGCTAAATTATTCATATACTTATCATAGTCATCGTCTTTACATTTATTCATGATAGTCTCTACAGTAGAATTGACAGTTTTTATATTAAAATCTCTCATTATGAGATATCCATGACCTAATTCAATTTTTGTACTTTCAAGTATCTTATCCAATCTTTTAGGGCTAATAATATTAAAAGTAAATAAATCAGAAGCACCTGGTATATCAGGCAATCCTACGTCAAGTTCAAATGAAACGTAGAAATCATCAGCGTCCTCACCCCAATTTTCATAGTCTTTAGTTAAAGCTTTAATTTCTAACATAATTATATCCCACCTTTTAATCTAAAATATCAACATGTACATTTCTTAATTCTGTTTTTGATCCTACAACAGTAATTTCATTTTCAGTGAAGTTCGCTCTCCACATTTTTTCCTTTGGTTTATATTGCAATCTGAAAGCTCTCATTTTATCTACACTTTTGTACCCTAAAAAATTTCCTGCTTTATCATACATTTTTTCCGCTCCTTGACCAACCCAGCCTTTTCCTGCATCTAGTGCATTCTGACGTGTTGAGCTACCAAGAGTTGATAAACCTTTAGGGGAATTTTTTATTCCTATAACCGTTTGGGAAGAGCTTAAATTATCTACATATCCAGGATGCCACCACTTACTATTAACACTGCCTTTAGAAGGTTTCTTTTTTACGTCTCCCTTTATATCCTTCTCCACTACATGTTTAGCCACATCTGTGACAACACGCTTCCCGCCTCGGACCGCCAATTTTTTAACAGCACCCTGAGGGCTTACCCACTCAATAAATTCATATTGAGTTCCGGCAAGAAACGAATCAATTGGCTTAGCTCCGCCTACTTTATCCTCTGGAATGTAAGACACTTCTTCTAGCCGCTTTTTCCCTCCAGCGTAGAGTTCTCTCACAATTTGGCCGTTTTCATATACATAATATTTGCCGCCGACGTAGTCGATGCTTGCAGTATCACGAGTTAGTTCGTCAATCACTTCTATCGTATCTATCTTTTTTAATCCTTTATGATTATATAGTTTATCATTTATCACCCGTATGTCTCCATAGACTTTCGGGTGGGCTGCTGCTTCTTTCTGCAGTACCGTCAAGTTACTGTCATCACCATAAATCTCATGCTCGACCTTTTGTTGTTTGTCATCCATCATCACAGAATCAACGTTTGATTGCTTATGTTTCTCCAGTTTCTTCAGCATCAACTCCATCGGTGAATCATCAGGGTGCTTCATTTGCGGATTGATGGCGCCGAAGGTTTGGTTAATGTTTTCTTCTTCCTGAGATTTCATGATGGAGCCGCTTTTGTAGCCTGTGATCTCAATCTTTGGCCCTGTGTACATGGTTTCGAGCTGGTCTATATATTTTTTCATCGTTTGTAAATCTGATTTTGGCGTTTCTAGTGCTTGAGTTTGCTGGCCGTCAAATTGAAAGAGCTTATTCAGGGTGTCCGAAATCAGTCGCTCAGCCTGTTCTGTTTCCAACCGAAAAAAGGAGTCATTGACTGTCGGCAGGCTGACGATGTGGCCGATGGCTGATGTTTGCCGATTCACTGCGTCAGTGAGCTGTTCTGTCACTTCTCGTGCATGCTTGACTCCGTGTCTGGCATCGTGTGAGAGAAAAGCCTCTGCAATCATGCCGTGGGAGTCAGATTCTACAGAGGGAATCGCATGCTGTGTTTGTTTCAGCACTTTTTTGTATTCGTCGATAAACATGCCAAAGAAAAGGAGAAAAGGCTTGTGGCACTCCTCGTAGAAGGTCCGGATGGCATCTCCGCCTTTTCCTTTTAGCGCATCCTTCATGCCTGCCAGATGTTCAACACTTTTTTCCAGCTTCTCCAGCTGCTGTTTTTGCTTGGCCAGTTTCTCTATCGTATGCTGAATGCCCTCGTGAAGAGCGTGGACATCTAATGTTTTCAATCCCTTGTCCTCCCGCGCTTTATTTCATGGAAGATGATATGTTTTCGTCCGTTTCCTTCATGGCGTTTACCGCGCTTTCCGTTTGTGCGATATGCTTGGCCAGAACGGACGCATATGCTTCAGTGAGCTCTTTGATGTCCTCATTTAATTGCTCGATGGACTTTACAACGTTTAAATGGTTTCTGCCTGAGATATGGCCTGGCAAGGAGGACTTGAGTGCAGCTGAATTCTTGAGCTGAGAAAGCCCTTGCTTCACTGTGCCATAGACCATTTTGATTTCCTGTGCCAATTGTGCTCACCTCACTATTTATGTTTTTCCTTCTCTATTTCATGCTCTATTCTCGTGATTTGGCGTCTTATGGAATACACATCGCCCTCTAATGAGTGGATTTTTCCTTCTATGCTTTCGATGATTCCGCTGACCTGTTCGCTTTTGATTTGACGATATGCTTTGTTCATTCCTTCACGAATATCTTCAAACCGCTCAGCATGTGTTCCTCTCCATGCCTCCCGGTTAAGATGAGGCCGGTGAATGAGATGCTGGGCCTCGGAAAATTCGTGTTTGATTTGTCTGACTTCGTGCAGCACTCGTTTTAACTGATGGATCTGTTCCTGTTTTTCATGTAAGTCGGCTTTTACCGAATGTAACAACATTTCACTATGCATGCCGCAACACCTCGTGTTTCTATCAAACTGTGTAAATTCTTTACAATACAGACTATTTTCATATTACATGATGGGTCATATTGGATAAATAGGCAAAAGGGTTTGTCTTGAAAAGAGTTACACCGGTTCTAAATTGCTATAAATTCGATATCTGCAATTTTATAGCGGGGATAATAAGCACAAGGAGGACTTTTCATTTAGGTCTTTAACCTCATTTATCATTCTATTTTTTTCTTCCGTTGGACTATTGCTTATAGTCAATAAAGACGATAAAAAACGCCTTCCTACGAAGGCGCCTTCTCTATCTTATTTAGATCCCCATACAGCCTCACCGCTGCCATTCAACACACTAAATGTCATCACATTCTTCTCTCTCACCGAATCCCACTGGTGTAAAAATACGCCATTATACGTCTTGCCGGCTAGCGTGATGTCGGCTGTATCATCTCCAGTTTTCTTCCACGTTCCGGTCATTTCCCCGGAAATGGTGTGGTCTTGGTTAAGCTGAATGTTGATGGTTTTTTTGATGTCGGCTGAGATGTCTTTTCCGTGCTGGATGAGTTTGTATGTTCCTGTGATGTCCTTTTGTTTTACTTTTTTCAAGGTTTCACCTGCGTATCGATATGGCGCTGCTACCGGCCAGCCGTCTTTGTTCATGAACATTTGGTGGACTCTGACTTCGTGTTCTTCACCTCTTCCCGGAAAGCGGGTGTGGAAGATTAAATAAGAACGGCCGGTTTTTTTGTCATAATAGGCTGAGTTGTGGCCCGGTGAGACGTATCCGGCTCCTTTTTCAGTTTCTGTTTCAAATGAATAGCTGCCCATGAGTTTGACGCCGTACGGCTCAATGGAGCGGTCATCGAAGAATGTGCCTTCTTTGCCTTTGACATCAATCATTGGATTGCCCTCTGCATCATAATACGGGCCATCTGGTTTTTTGGAGCGGGCGACACGGATGTTGTAGCCGCCTGTTGCGTCTAGACCGCCATATGATAGGTATAAGTAGTAGTAGTTGGTGTCTGGATTGTAGAGGATATATGGGCCTTCGATTCTGCTGTGGTTGCCGCCGAGCAGTTTTTTGCCGTACCCCTGTCCAGGGAGCGGGAAGCCAGTTTTCGGATTCATTTCCAGGATGAAAATGCCGCCTGAATATGAACCGTACACCATCCACAGCTTGCCGTTTTTATCAAAAAAGGTGTGCGGGTCTACGACGTTCGGGTGTTTTGTTGCGTCATACGGTGTTCCGTCATTGCTTGTGCCTTCCATGCCTGATTTCAAAAAGAGGCCTTTGTTTTTATAGGGTCCTTCGATGTTGTCAGCGACGGCCACTCCCATGGCGGATCTTGGTGAGTCACCGCGGCAGGCATTGTAGTACATATAGTATTTGCCGTCCGCCAGCTGCGCGACATCAGCCGCCCACAGGGTATCGGATTGCGCCCATTCGAAGGTATCTTTTAATTCTTCATAGACATTGGGAATAAGAGGGTTATTGTTGCTGACACTGCCAGTCAGCTGCTGCCATTGAATGAGGTCATTTGTTTTCGCTGAAGCTAAATGAGATCCGAAAACGTAAAAGGTGCCGTTCGTCTCAATGATGGAAGGATCATGGACGCTGACTTCTTTAAAGACGGGTTTTTCTGCCTTTTGTGCATGGATAGCGTTTGGAAGGGTGAAAGCCGTGAGAAGAGCAGCAAGAAAACATACACGAAACAATCGGTTGAACATCTGTACAGTTCGCCTCTCTTTTTTATTAAATTTTTAAGTGCTTACATTTTATGAAGGAACACCGGCCCTTTAGGAAGGCCGGATGTTTTCATATTCAAACGGGTAGGTGATTCCCCACTGTTGTCTTACATTGTCCATGATGCTCATGACATCCAGGGAGAGACTGATGGTTTGGCTGCCTGTTTGATGCAGGACTGCATTTTGCATATCCTCTACTTCATAGTTCAACCCTTTTGCGGTTTCTCCTTCTTCAATCATCTCTGTTTTTCCATTGGCGTACGTAATGAGTGCTTTGTCCGGCCTTGTAAAATCGTCGACTGTGATAAAGCCGTTTTCTCCAGCGACTACGCCTCTTTTTGGCATTTTTGCGCGCATGGTCAGCGATATGACGGCCATTTCATTGTCGGTGTTTTTTAGGATGATGCCTGACTGCTCGTCTACACCTGTATCAGCCGGCTTGGCCGTGCTGAGGATCTCATTCGGCTGGCTCGTGAGAAAATATCTTGCGAACGAGAGCGCATAGGCTCCTGTGTCTAAGAGTGCGCCGCCAGCCAGTTCCTGATTAAAGAACCGGTTTGTGACGTCGTATGGCTTGCACGTTCCAAAGGAGACTTGAACCATTTTAAGGGGCCCGATGCGACCGGCCTTTACGATCTCCCGGAGTTTTTTATACAGCGGCATATGGTAGATGGTCATCGCTTCAGATACAATAAGCTGTTTTTCTTTAGCCAAACCGATGATCTCCTTTAGCTGTCTCGCATTGACGGTAATGGCTTTCTCACAAAGAACATGCATGTGATGCTGAAGGCTTTTCATCATATATTCATAGTGGTTTGAATGCGGAGTGGCAATGTAGACAATATCAACATTCTCATCTAGCAGCAGTTCTTCGTAGCTGCCATAGGCTTTTTCGACATGATGCTCCTTGGCGAACACCTTGGCTTTATCCAAGCTTCGTGACCCTGCAGCATAGACCGTTCCGTTTACTTCTCTCAGCGCTTTGGCGAAATCTGAGGCGATTGCGCCAAGGCCGATGATTCCCCAATGTAAGCTCTTCACTGCACTTCGCTCCCCTTCTATTTGAACTCATATCTAGAGTACGACAGCAGCCGCCCGCACACCTGTCTGGCTATGGTGTGCAATGTGCTAGATTTCTGCGTCACGATATCACAATACCAATCTAACTTGTTAAAGACTGTAAAAAACCTTTTGACTTCTATTGCTGAAACAATTAATATAATACTCAGTTAATAGTTATCAGAATTTTTAGGAATTGAGTGATTCATATGACACTGCACAAAGAGCGCCGTATTGGCCGGCTGTCTGTTCTTCTGCTGCTTCATGAAGCTGAGGAACGTTCACAGGTCGAGGAGCTGGAGCGAGATGGATGGAAGGTCTGTCTCGGCAAGGTAGGATCAATGGACGCGCATAAAGTAGTAGCCGCAATTGAAACCGCTTCCAAAAAGAGCGGGGTCATTCAATCTGAGGGTTACCGTGAGTCACATGCGCTTTATCATGCGACGATGGAGGCCTTGCATGGCGTGACCAGAGGTGAAATGCTGCTTGGATCACTGCTTCGGACGGTTGGCCTGAGGTTCGCCGTTTTGAGGGGAAATCCTTATGAAAGTGAAGCGGAAGGCGATTGGATTGCTGTCTCGCTTTACGGAACAATCGGGGCGCCGATTAAAGGACTTGAGCATGAAACATTCGGCGTTGGAATTAATCACATATGAAACAGCCCATAGATCTTAGACGATAGGGGGCTATGCGTGAAATCAGAATTTCACAGCATAGCCCCTTTTTGTATGGGCGCTTTATCAAAGTAAAGACAAAGGAGTTGGGTTTATGGTGACATTAGACGGTTCTTCATTGACAACAGCCGACGTCGCGCGAGTGCTGTTTGATTTTGAAGAGACAGCGGCTTCCGAAGAAAGTATGGAGCGTGTGAAAAAAAGCAGAGCGGCAGTGGAGCGGATTGTTCACGAAGAAAAGACAATATACGGCATTACCACCGGATTTGGCAAATTCAGTGATGTCCTGATTCAGAAGGAAGACTCGGCGGCGCTGCAGCTGAATTTAATTCTTTCTCATGCCTGCGGAGTCGGCGATCCTTTTCCTGAGTGTGTTTCCAGGGCAATGCTGCTTTTGCGCGCCAATGCGCTGTTAAAAGGGTTTTCCGGTGTGCGTGCTGAGCTGATTGAGCAATTGCTTGCTTTTTTAAATAAACGTGTCCATCCTGTCATTCCCCAGCAGGGATCACTTGGTGCAAGCGGAGATCTGGCGCCGCTCTCCCATCTGGCGCTTGCGCTGATCGGGCAAGGAGAAGTCTTTTTTGAGGGAGAAAGGATGCCGGCAATGAAAGGCTTGAAAAAAGCCGGCATTCAGCCGGTAGCGCTGACATCCAAGGAAGGGCTTGCCTTGATTAATGGGACTCAGGCCATGACTGCTATGGGTGTGGTTGCATACATTGAAGCGGAAAAACTAGCCTATCAAACAGAGCGCATTGCCAGCTTAACGATTGAAGGGCTCCGCGGGATTATCGATGCGTTTGACGAGGATATTCACTCCGCCCGCGGCTATCAGGAGCAGATCGATGTCGCAGAACGAATCCGTTTTTATCTATCTGACAGCAGCCTGACGACCTCTCAAGGAGAACTGCGGGTCCAGGATGCCTATTCATTGCGCTGTATTCCGCAAGTGCACGGTGCGACCTGGCAGACGTTAGGCTACGTGAAAGAAAAATTAGAGATTGAGATGAATGCAGCTACGGACAATCCTCTTATTTTCAATGATGGTGACAAAGTCATTTCTGGCGGAAACTTTCACGGGCAGCCGATCGCCTTTGCCATGGATTTTCTAAAAATCGCAGTATCAGAGCTTGCGAATATCGCAGAGCGCAGGATCGAGCGCCTTGTGAACCCGCAGCTGAATGACCTGCCGCCATTCCTAAGCCCTCATCCCGGTCTGCAATCCGGTGCAATGATCATGCAGTATGCCGCTGCCTCGCTTGTTTCTGAAAATAAAACACTGGCCCATCCCGCAAGTGTGGATTCTATTCCGTCATCCGCCAACCAAGAAGACCATGTCAGCATGGGAACCATCGCCGCGCGGCATGCTTATCAAGTGATCGCAAATACAAGGAGAGTCATTGCGATTGAAGCAATTTGCGCATTGCAGGCTGTTGAATACAGAGGCATAGAACATGCAGCGTCCTATACCAAACAGCTTTTTCAAGAAATGAGAAAAGTCGTGCCGTCTATTCAGCAGGACCGCGTATTTTCCTATGACATCGAACGCTTGACTGCCTGGCTGAAGAAGGAATCTTTATTACCATATCAACAGAACGAAGAATTGAGGGGGATGAACATATGACTGATGTAAAAAAATCAATCCGTGCCAACCGGGGGACAGAGCTTGAATGCTTAGGGTGGGAACAAGAGGCGGTGCTTCGGATGCTTCGCAACAACCTTGATCCAGATGTCGCCGAGAAGCCCGAGGACCTAATCGTATACGGCGGGATTGGCAAAGCCGCTCGGGATTGGGATGCATTTCGCGCCATTGAGCATTCTCTGAAAACACTAAAACATGATGAGACATTGCTCGTGCAATCCGGAAAGCCCGTTGGCATGTTCCGTACGCACCAGCAGGCACCGCGCGTGCTTTTAGCAAACTCTGTTCTTGTTCCAAAGTGGGCGAACTGGGAGCATTTCCACGAGCTTGAGAAAAAAGGGTTAATGATGTACGGGCAAATGACAGCTGGCAGCTGGATTTACATTGGCTCACAAGGCATATTGCAAGGAACGTATGAAACCTTCGCTGAGCTCGCGAGACAGCATTTCGGAGGAACCTTAAAAGGGACATTGACGCTGACAGCAGGTCTCGGCGGAATGGGAGGCGCCCAGCCGCTGTCTGTCACGATGAATGACGGAGTTGTGATTGCCGTCGAGGTTGATGAAAAACGAATCGACAAACGAATTGAAACAAAATACTGTGACCGTAAAACAGCGTCGATTGAGGAAGCCTTAGCGTGGGCTGAAGAGGCAAAGCTGGCAGGAAAACCTCTCTCCATCGCTCTTCTCGGAAATGCGGCAGAGGTTCACCATACCCTTCTGAACCGCGGCGTCACCATTGATATCGTCACCGATCAGACGTCTGCCCATGACCCATTAATCGGTTACGTTCCCGAGGGCTATTCACTTGATGAAGCCGATCGCTTGCGCCAAGACAATCCAGACCTTTATGTGCGCCTTGCGAAACAAAGCATGAAAAAACATGTGGAAGCCATGCTGGCATTTCAACAAAAGGGCTCAGTTGTATTTGACTACGGCAACAACATCCGGCAAGTTGCTAAAGATGAAGGCCTGGAGAATGCCTTTGATTTTCCGGGATTTGTCCCTGCTTATATCCGTCCCTTATTCTGTGAAGGAAAAGGACCATTCCGCTGGGCGGCACTTTCCGGTGATCCGGCAGATATTTACCGTACGGATGCGTTATTAAAAGAACTGTTCCCGGCAAACAAGGCCCTTCACCGCTGGATCGATATGGCACAGGAAAAAGTCACGTTCCAAGGCTTGCCGTCCCGCATTTGCTGGCTTGGATATGGAGAACGAAAAAAGATGGGCCTTGCCATTAACGAATTGGTCCGAAACGGGGAGCTAAAAGCGCCTGTCGTGATTGGGAGAGATCATTTGGACTGCGGGTCTGTCGCCTCTCCAAACCGGGAAACTGAAGCGATGATAGACGGAAGTGACGCTGTCGGCGATTGGGCTGTGCTAAATGCGCTTGTCAACACGGCGGCGGGGGCAAGCTGGGTTTCCTTCCACCATGGCGGCGGCGTCGGAATGGGCTATTCCCTGCATGCCGGTATGGTCGCAGTTGCCGATGGAAGTGAGCTGGCTGACGAACGGCTCGCCAGGGTCTTAACGAGCGATCCGGGGATGGGCATTATCCGCCATGCGGATGCGGGTTATGAACGTGCCGTTGAAGTAGCGAAGAAGCAGGACATTATCGTGCCGATGCAAAAATAAGGGAGTGATAACATGCCGAAACAAATTGATACGATTCTCATCAACATCGGTCAGCTTTTGACGATGGAAAGCAGCGGCCCGCGCGCGGGCAAAAGCATGCAGGATCTTCATGTGATCGAAGACGCTGTTGTCGGAATCCACGAACAGAAGATTGTGTTCGCGGGAAAAAAAGGGGCTGAAGCCGATTACGAGGCAGACGACATCATTGACTGTTCGGGACGGCTTGTAACGCCGGGCCTCGTCGATCCGCATACCCATCTTGTATTTGGCGGATCTCGGGAAAAGGAGATGAATCTAAAGCTTCAGGGCATCTCCTATTTAGATATTCTGGCGCAGGGCGGCGGTATTTTGTCCACTGTCAAAGATACCCGGGCCGCCTCAGAAGAAGAGCTGCTGCAAAAAGGCCGTTTTCATCTGCAAAGAATGCTGTCATACGGCACGACCACGGCTGAAGTGAAGAGCGGCTACGGCTTAGATAAAGATACAGAGCTGAAACAATTGCGTGTCGTGAAAAAACTGCATGAGAGCCAGCCCATTGACCTTGTCTCCACTTTCATGGGAGCTCATGCCATTCCTCCTGAAGATAAGGACAGCCCCGATGAATTTTTAGATCGCATGCTGGATCTCTTGCCAGAAATAAAAGAGGAAGAGCTCGCAGCCTTTGCAGATATTTTTACAGAAACAGGCGTTTTTACAGTCAGTCAATCCCGCCGTTATTTACAAAAAGCAGCTGAGGCGGGATTCGGATTAAAAATCCACGCTGATGAAATTGATCCTCTTGGAGGAGCTGAATTAGCGGCTGAGCTAAGAGCTGTCTCAGCCGATCATTTGGTGGGCGCCTCTGATGAAGGCATACAGCAAATGGCTGAATCAGGAACCATCGCCGTCCTCTTGCCGGGCACGACATTTTATCTCGGCAAACACACATATGCCAGGGCAAGAGACATGATTGATGCGGGTGTACGTGTGAGCCTGGCAACGGACTTTAACCCGGGCAGCTCCCCAACTGAAAATATTCAGCTGATCATGTCGATTGCCGCGCTTCATCTGAAAATGACCGCAGAAGAAATATGGCACGCGGTCACTGTCAATGCCGCATATGCCATAGGGAAAGGAGAAGAAGCAGGGCAGCTTAAAGCTGGCCGCTCAGCAGATCTTGTCATTTGGCAAGCCTCGAATTACATGTATATTCCGTATCACTACGGCGTCAATCATGTACATCAAGTCATGAAAAACGGAACAATTGTTGTCAACAGGGAGGGAGCCATTCTTGGATAATTACCCTTTTCTCAGAGAGGCCGGTTCATCGTTTAAAGACCGGGATGTAACGAAAATGAGCGATCTGATAGAAAAATGGGATGGCCAAGGCATTAAGGGGCCGGCGCTGATAGGTGCCCCCCTGTCAAAATCATCCATCAGTCATTCCGGCGCTTCCTTTGCCCCCGGAACAATCCGCCAGGCTCTAAAGCATTCATCTGCTTATTCTGCGGAGCTTGGAGAACATGTCGTATCAGATTTTCTTTATGATCTGGGGGATGTCGATATTCATGTGACTGATATCGTGAAATCACATGATCAAATCTTCCAAACCATGCATGCTCTGCTTTCAGATCACCCAGATTGGGTACCGCTCATACTTGGGGGAGATAACTCCATCAGCTACTCCACCATAAAAGCGATTGCGCAAACGAAAGGAACGACAGCCGTTATTCAATTTGATGCCCATCATGATGTGCGGAACACGGAGGACGGAGGGCCGACAAACGGCACCCCCTTCCGCCGCCTTTTGGATGAAGAGATCATAGAAGGCCAGCATTTGATTCAACTGGGTATCAGAGAATTCAGCAACAGCTTGGCTTATGAAACATACGCGAAAAATCATCACGTGGACATCCGCACGATGGGAATGATTCGTGAAAAAGGACTGATCCCGACCATTAAAGAGATCCTGCCTGCCGTTCAAACAAGAACAGACTTCATTTTCATATCTGTTGATATGGATGTCTTAGATCAGTCCCATGCACCCGGCTGTCCAGCGATTGGCCCGGGCGGCCTCTATACAGACGAATTACTCGAAGCAATCAAGTACATCGCACAAGAGCCCAATGTCGCAGGGATCGAAATCGTTGAAGTTGATCCCACCCTCGATTTTCGAGATATGACAAGCAGAGCCGCAGCTCACGTTCTGTTACACGCATTAAAAGGAATGAAACGCTCCCGATTCAAGTGATCTTCCGGCAGGTTGTATTTTGGTTACAAGAAAACTCATCTGCCTGATCAACGGCAGCTAAAAGGAGGACGAAACGGTGGGTCTTCAAGAGAAAAGCGGCCATCAGCTAAAACGGACAATGAAAAGCAGGCACTTATTTATGATTTCATTGGGAGGCGTCATCGGAACAGGACTTTTCCTCAGTACGGGCTATACGCTCAGCCAAGCCGGTCCCGGCGGTACAATACTCGCTTATGTAATCGGCGGATTGATGATGTACCTCGTCATGCAATGTCTCGGTGAATTGTCGGTCGCCATGCCGGTGACCGGTTCCTTTCAAAAATACGCCACAACATTTATCGGGCCATCTACCGGTTTTATGGTCGGCATCATGTACTGGGTGAATTGGGTGGTGACGGTAGGTTCAGAGTTTACCGCATCCGGTATTCTCATGCAGCGCTGGTTTCCTGACAGCAGCGTATGGATGTGGAGTGCGATTTTTGCAGCTCTCCTTTTCGTATGCAACGCATTTTCAGTCAAATTATTTGCGGAAACTGAATTTTGGTTTTCGAGCGTGAAGATTGTCACCATCATTTTATTTATCATTTTAGGAGGCGCCGCCATGTTTGGCTTGATCTCTTTAAACGGGACGGCTGATGCCCCTATGTTTTCAAATTTCACAGGTCATGGAGGATTGTTTCCGAACGGCTTTCTCGCTGTATTTATCGCCATGATATCTGTGAGTTTTGCCTTTTCCGGAACAGAATTAATCGGAGTCACAGCAGGAGAATCCGCAAATCCTCAAAAGGATATTCCGCGCTCCATCCGTAATGTCGCATGGCGGACAGTCATTTTTTTCATCGGTGCCGTCTTCGTATTATCCGGACTGATTTCATGGAAAGAAGCAGGAGTAATTGAAAGCCCCTTTGTAGCAGTATTTGCAGAAATCGGAATCCCGTACGCCGCAGATATTATGAATTTTGTTATATTAACAGCCTTGCTGTCCGTTGCCAATTCAGGCCTATATGCCTCAACCCGTATGCTGTGGTCGTTAGCAAATGAAAACATGATCAGCTCTCGTTTTAAAAAAGTCACATCTAAAGGCATTCCACTCAATGCCTTAATCATCAGTATGGCTGTATCTTGTTTATCTCTCGTTTCCAGTATTGTGGCGCCTGGAACTGTTTATGTGGTGATGGTAGCGATTGCTGGATTTGCAGGGGTCGTGGTCTGGATGAGCATTGCGCTGTCTCAACTCTTGTTCCGAAAGAGATTTCTTAAAAAAGGGGGGAATGTAAAAGATCTGACATTTCGCACACCGCTTTATCCTCTTATGCCTATAGCCGCTCTTTTATTATGTTCAGCTTCTTGTATCGGTCTCGCTTTTGATCCCAATCAAAGAATCGCTCTCTTCTGCGGAATTCCTTGTATCATTCTATGCTATCTCATCTACTATTTCAGAAGAAATCTTACGAAAGCAAAAAAAATCGGACAAGAGGAATATCAGGTTGATCACATCCTTTAATCAAAACAGCACACCCCACTCAGGATGGGATGTGCTTTATTTTTATTCTGTAATTAACGTATGAATCAGCTTCGGTGCCTTCGCCTCCGCTGCGATACGGATATTGTCATATACTTTCGCGATGACTTCATCGACATTTTCCCGGTTGGCATAGAGCGTAACGAGAGGTTCGCCTTTTTCAACCTTGTCGCCGACCTTTTTGCGGAGCATGATGCCGACGGCTAAATCGATTTCGTCTTCTTTTGTGGCGCGTCCGGCACCTAACAGCATGGCTGCGACGCCGATTTCGTCTGCGACAATTTCGGAGATGACACCCGCTTCTTTGGCTGGCACATCAATGTGATAAGCCGCTTGCGGAAGCTTAGACGGATCATCAACAATCGAGCTGTCACCGCCTTGGTTTTTCAAGAAATCTTTGAATTTCTCAAGCGCTTTGCCGTTTTTCATGACCTCTTCAAGCTTTGCTCTTGCTTCGTCTAATGTACCTGCTTTTTTCGCAAGCACGACCATCTGGCTGCCGAGTGTTAAGACAAGCTCGTGCAGGTCTTCAGGGCCTTCGCCTTTGAGCGTGTCAATCGCTTCTTTCACTTCAAGCGCATTTCCGATCGCAAAGCCGAGCGGCTGGGACATGTCGGAGATGACAGCCATCGTTTGGCGGCCAACCTTGTTGCCGATTCGTACCATTGCTTTCGCGAGTTCAGCCGCATCTTCCTCTGTTTTCATGAAGGCGCCCGCTCCCGTTTTCACGTCAAGCACGATCGCGTCTGCTCCGGCAGCGATTTTTTTGCTCATAATGGAGCTAGCGATAAGCGGGATGGAATTCACCGTACCCGTTACATCTCGCAGGGCGTACAGTTTTTTATCCGCCGGCGTTAAGTTGCCGCTTTGGCCAATGACGGCAACCTTGTCGCGGTTCACAAGCTTAATAAATTCTTCCTTTGACAGTTCCACGTGAAACCCGTCGATCGCCTCTAATTTATCAATTGTTCCGCCTGTATGGCCGAGGCCGCGGCCGGACATTTTGGCAACCGGCACATCAAGAGCCGCGACAAGCGGTGCAAGCACGAGTGTTGTCGTGTCGCCGACACCGCCGGTTGAATGTTTATCCACTTTAATTCCTTCGATGGCAGAAAGATCAATCGTTTCACCGGAGTTCACCATAGCCATTGTTAAGTCCGCCCGTTCACGATCACTCATATCCTGGAAGAAAATCGCCATGGCAAGCGCGCTTGCCTGATAATCAGGAATGCTTCCGTCCGTATAGCCGTTCACGAAAAACTGGATTTCTTCTGTGGTGAGTTCTTTTCCGTTTTGTTTTTTGATGATAATATCTACCATTCTCATTATAGTCACCGATCCTTTTCGATTATGTTCAGTAAATCAGACCTACAACTGCCGCTGTTAAAAAGCTGACAAGCGTGGCACCGTATAATAATTTCAGACCGAAGCGAGCAACGACGTTTCCTTGCTTTTCATTCAGACCCTTTACAGCACCGGCAATGATACCGATGGAAGAGAAGTTCGCGAACGAAACGAGGAATACTGAGACAATCGCTGTTGTACGGCCGCTGAAATGAAAACCGTTTTGCGAAAGAGACGTCATGGCGACAAATTCGTTCGATACCATTTTTGTTGCCATAATGCTTCCGGCGTTAACAGCTTCATTCCATGGAATACCAACAAGAAAAGCGAATGGAGCAAACACATATCCAAGCAGGTCTTGGAAGGAAATACCGAGTACAGCGTTAAAAATACCATTGATCAAAGCAATAATCGCGACAAATCCGATCAGCATCGCTGCGACAACAACCGCTACTTTGAAACCATCTAAGATGTATTCTCCGAGCACTTCGAAGAAGGATTGTTTTTCTTCATTTTCTACACGAAGCATATCCTCATCTTTTGCGACCTCGTAAGGATTAATAATAGAGGCAATGATAAAACCGCCAAATAAGTTCAATACAAGAGCCGTTACGACGTATTCAGGCTTCAGCATCGTCATGTAAGCACCGACGATTGACATGGATACGGTTGACATCGCAGAAGCGCAAAGCGTGTACAACCGCTGCTGTGACAGTAAACCGAGTTCTTTCTTTAAGGAGATAAATACTTCTGATTGCCCTAAAATCGCAGATGCAACAGCATTGTACGACTCCAGTCTTCCCATCCCGTTAACCTTGCTGAGGGCAAGGCCGATGTATTTAATAATAAACGGGAGGATCTTCCATTTTTGCAGAATCCCGATGAGTGCTGAAATAAATACAATCGGCAAGAGAACGTTCATAAAGAATGTCGATTGATCCGCATTCACCAAACCGCCAAACACAAAGTTGATTCCTTCTGCCGCATAGCCAAGCAGGTAGCTGAATCCTTGTGCAAATCCTCCGACGAGAAAATTCCCGATCCCCGTATTGAGGAGAATGTAACCGAGAATAAACTGCAAAATGAGCATGACAATAATTGGGCGGATCTTAATTCTTTTTTTGCCGCTGCTCGCGATCCACGCAAGGCCTAAAAACACGATTAAACCGATAATCCCAATCAAATACTTCATATGTGTTTCTCCTTTATTCGTATTCGCTTACATTATTATTTCCCCGGAAAGAAAAGAAGGGCACGGAAAGCGAAGTGCCTTCCGTCTGCTTCTTAATAATTATCTCCGCCGGCTCCGTTCTCTCCTTTTACAATGGAAACGCCTGCGCTTGCGCCAATGCGGCTTGCACCTGCTTCGATCATCGTGTCTACATCTTCTTTCGTTCTGATACCCCCGGATGCTTTTACGCCGATATCAGGGCCTACTGTTTTGCGCATTAAAGCGATATCTTCCTTCGTTGCGCCGCCTGTTGAGAAGCCTGTTGAAGTTTTCACGAAATCCGCTCCCGCAGAAACCGCTAAACGGCATGCACGCTCTTTTTCTTCATCTGTCAGCAGGCATGTTTCAATAATAACTTTGACAAGCGCTTTTCCGGCTGCAGCTTCCACCACACCGCGAATATCCGCTTCCACTACGTCGTCTTCTTTGTCTTTCAAAGCAGCGATGTTAATGACCATGTCCACTTCAGTGGCGCCTTTTGAAATCGCATCCTTCGTTTCGAACGCTTTTGTTTCTGTTGTGTTGGCGCCGAGCGGGAAGCCGATGACTGTACATACGTCAACTCCTGTGCCCTCAAGCTCTTTTGCAGCCAGCTGCACCCATGTCGGGTTTACACATACAGAAGCGAATTTGTATGTTTTCGCTTCTTCTATTAATTTCAAAATATCCGCTTTTTGTGTATGCGGTTTCAAAGCTGTATGATCAATTTTATTGGCTAATGTCATCCTTCGCACACTTCCTTTTTTGTTAAGATATTTTTTAGCATACCCGACTTTTGAACATATGTAAATTGGTAATTGAAATTTTGTTCAGCGAACGGTCTGAAGGTGTCACAAATCATTAACAAGTGCCCTTGCGGTATGCTGGTCAATGATTAACACATTGGCATATTTTCCTGTTAACGCACCATGGATGGAGGACACTTTTCGGCTTCCGCCGGCCACTAGTATAGAGCGTTCCTTCAGCCTCAGATCCTCAAGCTCGACGCCGATGGTCCGGTCATTGATGGCGGTGCTGCAAATCTTCCCTTCCTCGTCAAAGAAACGCGAACAGATATCTCCGACAGCCTGATGTTTCAGCAACGCTTTCTCTTCTTCGTTAAAATAGCCGAGCCGGAATAACAGCGCTTCGTCACGGACTGTTCCCACCGTGAAAAGAGCGATATTCGCCTGCTTGCCCATCTCAATGATCCGCTCGATATGACGGTCTTTCTCCACCATTTTCTTCACATCCGCATTATCAAACACGACGGGAAGCGGAAGATAGCGCGGCATCGTTTGAAAAGCCTCTGCAAACAGCTGAATCGTTTCAGCTGAATAGGTGTTTACCCGGGAATGGCTGATGCCGCCTTTCAGCTGGACGACCTCTACGCCTTTTACCTGCTTTGGCTGCATGTTTTGCGCGATCTGATACATGGTGGTTCCCCAGCTGACGCCGACGATGTCGCCGTCTTTTACCATTTCATGCATATATTCTGCACCGTAACGGCTCAAGCCATGTGTGATTGCTGCATAGTCCGGTGTCGGAGAAAACACAACGTGCGCTTCGAGAAGCCCGTATTTCTCTTCCAGCATGGAACCGAGCGCATCTAAATCCTCAAAAGGGTCCATCACGCGAATTTGGACAAATCCTTTTTCTTTTGCGTATTGCAGCAATCGGGAAACGGTCGGCCTCGAAATGCTGAGCTGCTCTGCGATTTGCTGCTGACTGTAGTCAGACTGATAATAAAGCCTTGCCGCTTCTATGCTTAATTGTTGTTTTTCCCGATCCATTCCGCACCTCCCTTGGATCAGTTCATGGTGAACCTGCTTTTGATTTGCTTTTATTATACAGGCTGGCAACAGCTTTCATCCACCTGATTTGCAAGAAACTGAAAAACGCTCTGGAACAGATCTGCCCAGAGCTTATTTTTCCCACTTCATATATTGATAAATGCCTTTCATGTTGGCGTATATTCCATATAACACAAGCCCGCACGCCAAAAAGATCAGAATCACTCTGCCATGCGGCTGCTGCGCGAGCTCGGCGAGCGCCCCGTCAAAGCCTCTTGTGTCGTCCGGATCAGAGGTGAGAGCGGTTTTTATGAGAAAGAAGCCGATGGCTGAGAAAATAATGGCACGGGCGATGTTGCCTGCGCGTCCTGTGTTTTTTGCAATACATATCATCTCTTTGCTCATTTTTGACATATCGAATTCTCTCATAAAAGAAGCCCGGATACCTTTCATGAATTGAACCATCGCAAATAGGATAAATCCCGCTCCTGTGAGTCCCGTCAGCCACTGGCCAAACGGCTGCGCCAATACATAAGCGGACCACGTCTGTTCTGAAGTGCTGCCGCTCCCATGATCAAAGACAAACCGAAGAGCATTCCAGGCAATCGATGCGTATACGGCGGCGCTGAATAAATTTCCCGTTCTTCGCGACAGGCCCCGTCTTCCCGTGCCATGGCCCTCTGTATCCTTAATCGCACTCAGCACCATCCATATGACATACCCGATGAGTCCAATCCCGATGAAGAAAAGCAGAATCGATCCGTATGGCATGCGTGATAAGGTTTGGAGCGCTCCGCTTGAATCCTTTGCCCCGCTGCCAGCTCCGGCAGCCATCATCAATGCCAGAATGCCGAGCAAGATAAAAACGCCGCCGAATGTAAAATAACCAAGCCTTCCGAATCTCTGTATCCAAGGCTTGGTTTCCTGTTTTATTTTAGAGATGCACTGGTCCTTCGCATCCATGTGCCCAACCCTCTTTCCGGAAACGTTACTGTATCATTTCCCGAATGAGGAGAGTTGAAACAGACTATCCTTCAAGAGAATCGTGTCTTTGCTTTTTGGCCGTATAGGCGGGTGTCGTCCACGCAGCTGCCGCGACAGCCGTAATGCCGCCAGCTAATTTCCCGATGATCATGGCCGCTGCCATTTCTTTCTTCATTCCCGCCACAAAGCCGAGATGGCTGCCGAGCACAAAGGCTGCGCTGACCGCAAACGCGACATTGATAACCTTTCCTCTCGGCGTCATGTCTTTTAATAAGGCGAGCATGGGGATAAGATGTGCCAAAGCAGCAACCATTCCCGCTGTCGCTGCCTGATCTAAGTGTAACAGCCTGCCTAATGTATGGAGCGGTTTCTCAAAAGCTTTTGTGATAAAAGCTGTCAGCGGAAAAGCGCCCGCCAATACAACCGCGATGGTGCCTACGGTTTGGATGCCTGTTTCAATCTTTTCGAGGCCAGGTATTAATACAAAGCCTGTCATTGTTTCAATCGAGACAGCAACAAGTCCAATGATCGCAACAATACTGACAGCCTTCCCGAAAACGTGAAATACGCGGATTGTCTTGTCGGTGCAGAGCCATAGTCCAAAAGCGATAACCGCAGAAAAAAGACTTGGAATCAGAATGTTTTTCAGAATTAATACCAGCTCAAATCCCGCAGCTAACCCGCCTGCGAAGCATCCGATCGGCACAGTGCACAGTCCGATTAAAATGCCTTTTGCAAAATACGGGTGATCCTGTTTTTCAATCATGCCGAGAGCGACGGGAATGGTGAACACGATCGCCGGCCCCATCATCGTCCCCAGAAATACCCATGAAAACAAGCCTGCGTCCGGATCTTTCGCCATTTCTTCTGCCAGCGCATAGCCTCCCATATCAATGGCCAAAATGGTGTTGGCAAAGGAGGAAGGGTCTGCGCCAATGGCGGCATAGACCGGAGACACGACGGGAATCAGTATGGCCGCAAGCACTGGCGCCAGCGACACAATCCCGACCATTGACAGCGCAAGCGGCCCCATGGCATTAAAGCCATCCGCAAACCGCTCGCCAAGCCCCCACCTGTTTCCCAAGCAATAATCGGCTGCTCCCACTAATAAAAAGACTGCCAGAATACATACAACCGCATCATTCACCGTCATGGCCTTTCTCCTTTTTCAAACGTATGATTTGGCTTTATCATATCATCTGAAGGAGGGGATGAGAGGCGGATTCTAATCTAAATACGATATAAATTCTTTCATGTCAGCGCGCTCAATGGCCCCTATGATATGCGATGCTTTTTGCACATCACTTGGCAGCGCTGATTTTAATTTTTCTTTTACATCTTCTTCAGACAGACCGTTTCCGGGAGCTCCCTTCGGGCAGTCCACCCGCGCTTCACATATGCGTCCATCTGATAAAAACGCCCGAACAATGGTGAAACGGCCTTTCGGAACCGCTTGAGAGGCTGGCTGAATGCGATTGTCATACACACGCTGAATATGACGCATTGCGGCCTGCATATGATTTGGTATGGGCTCGCTGTTGAAATGTTCAGCAATCAGCTTCTGTCCGTGCAGGGCAAGGGCAATGACATATTCAACGCTGAAGCGGCCTTCCTCTCCTGTTTTTGGTGATCTTGCCGTTAATGCAGCATCTCCGCCAGGCGGAAAAACGACTTCAATCCGTTCTGTATTGTCAGCAGAAATGGCTTCCTGAGAGATAAGCTCGCGAATGGCATCTGCCGCGTGGTGCGCCGCAGAACAAAATGGATAGATTTTAAACCATAAACCTGGCTTCACGATTCTCCATGGTTTGCCCCAATGGCTTAACAGCGTGGTTTGAGCCTTGTCTACATCACCGTATAGGCTGAAGAAACCTTTTTCTCCATCCAGTGCCGTACGAGAGCCTCCAACATCAGATTGGGCCAGCTTAACAGCAAGCAAGCCTGATTGAGCTGCCAGCCCTGCGTGCAGCGGTTTCATTTCTGTACCGAATTGCACCCTCATTCCGGCAGACTGCGTTGCGGCAAAACCGATTGCTTTTTCCATTTCTTCTTGAGTGAGTTCCTCCGCGTACCCTACAGCACAGGCGGCGGCTATGGCCCCGAGCGTTCCTGTATTGTGCCAGCCTTTTTCATAGTGCGGGCTGCCAATCGCCTCCCCAAGCCTTGCCATTACTTCCACACCGACAATATAAGCGCCAAGAAGCCGCTCGTCACTTTCTCGAGCGGCAGCTGAAGCAATGAGTGCCGGCAAAATAACTGCACTCGGATGTCCCCTTACATCGGAATGGACATCATCGAAATCCAGCGCATGGGCGATAAATCCATTGAGCAGCGCAGATTGTAATGGCGCTGCCTTTTTCCCTTGTCCAATAATAGGGACAAGTGGCGTGCCGCCTTCCTCTTCGATCAGATGCAAAAGCTTTTGAATACCGTTTTCTTCTCTTCCGGCAAATGATGCGGCTGTAAAATCGAGCAATCCCTTTTTGGCTTCACGCATCGCGTCAGTGGCGTTCTCAGGCTGTGATAATCTTACGGCCTCAGCAAGACCTGCTGTCAGTTCTGTTTGGATCATTTGATTGACCCCAGTACAATAACAGCCAGTTCAGCAAAGTAGCTGGATGCAACTTGCAGTGCGCCTTCATCCAATGTAAACGCCGGGTGATGCCACTCCTCTGTACCGTTCGTCCCCATCCACACAAAAAATCCCGGGATCTTCTCTTGATACAGAGCGAAGTCTTCTCCGCCCGGAGATTGCTCCGCATGAACCGTTTGATAGCCAAGCCGGGCCGCAGCTTCTGACGCCGCGTTCAAAAACGTGCCGTCATTCTGAACGGACGGCAAATAAGGAAACCACCGGAATTCGGCCTGTGCCCCGAAGCCCGCGGCGATTCCTTCAGCCACTCGTTTCATATGCTCCGGAACGGCCTTTCTCGCTTCTTTTTGGAAGGTGCGAACGGTGCCCTCCATTTCAGCCTGGTCCGGAATCACGTTCCATGAACTGCCTGCCTGTAATCTTGTGATACTGACGACCGCGTTTTGCAGTGAGCTGATGTTGCGGCTGACCACAGATTGCAGACCGCTGACCATTTGGCCTGCCGCTGCTATGGGATCAATGCTGTTATTGGGAATGCCGGCGTGTCCGCCTTTTCCTTTCACAACAATCTCAAACCGGTCTACGCTTGCCATAAGCGGACCTTCCTTTATCCCAATGGTGCCGACAGGCAAATCAGGCTTATTGTGCATGCCAAAAATGGCAGAAACATCATCCAGCACGCCTGCTTCTATGACTTTCCTTGCTCCTGCGGCGATTTCTTCCGCTGGCTGAAAGATAAAGCGGACCGTGCCTTTCAGCTCGTCTCTTCTTTTATTCAGCAAAATGGCCGTGCCGATAATGGAAGCTGTATGAAAGTCATGCCCGCACGCATGCATCGCGCCGTCAATCTTAGAGGCAAACGGCAGGTTCGTTTGTTCTTGGATCGGGAGCGCATCAATGTCCGCTCGTATCGCGATCACAGGTCCGTCTGACTGCCCTTTGATTTCCGCAATTACACCTGTTTCTAATTGAGGAACGTCAAGAATCTCTATATGTTCTTCCTCGAGCCAGCGGCGGATTTTTTTTGTCGTTTCAAACTCTTCAAATGAAAGTTCAGGGTGTGCATGAAGGTCACGCCGCATATTGATTAAACGTGTATGAAACGTTTCTTCGGCCATTCTTCTTCTTCCCTTCTATATAAGCTCTGCAGGCTCTCCCACCTGCTTGATAAATCGTTTCGTCCGTTCGTTTTTCGGATGGTCAAACAGTTCTTCAGGCGTTCCCTGCTCGATAATATGGCCGTCTGCCATAAAAATCACTTTATCGGCAACCTCTCTTGCAAATGCCATTTCGTGGGTGACGATGATCATTGTTGTTTGTTTTTCCGCAATCGATTTGATGACCTGAAGCACACCCGCCACGAGCTCCGGGTCAAGCGCCGAAGTCGGTTCATCCAGCAAAATCGCATGCGGATTAACCGCAAGTGCCCGCGCGATGCCGATTCGCTGCTGCTGGCCGCCGGACATTGTGATCGGGTAGCTGTCAGCTTTATGCTCTAAACCAACCTGCCTCAGAATCTCCATCCCAATACGGTTCGCTTCATCTCGTGATTTTCTTTGAGCCGTGATTAAAGCCTCAGTAATGTTTTGCAGGGCGGTTTTATTTTTAAACAGATTGTAATTTTGGAAGACCATGGCCGTTTGCTGACGGAGCTGGTACGCTTCCTTGCGTGTAAACTTTTCCGCGTTCAGTTTGGCTTCTCCAATTTCAATGATGCCTTGATTAGGGCGCTCCAATAGATTCAAGCACCGAAGAAGCGTTGATTTTCCGGAACCGGACGGACCGATGATCGCCACCACTTCTCCGCGTTTTACTTCAAGGTCGATTCCGTCCAGCACGACCAGATCTTTAAACGCTTTGCGAATATTTTTTACTTTTATCAACTAATATCACCTCTAAGTCCGGTATGGCTTGCTCATGGCGCGTTCAAACAAGTCCTGCAGGATGCTGTAAATGATTGTAAGAACCCAGTAGACAATCGCAACCGCCAAATAGGTTTCAAAATACTTCAGATTTCCTGATGCATACATCTTGCCTTGCGCAAACATCTCCATGACACCCAAAGTAAATGCCAATGAGGTTTCTTTTAGGAGGCCGATAAATGTATTACCCGTTGCCGGTATCGCATTTCTGACTGCTTGCGGAAGGATAATTCGTCTGTAAGCCTGAAGTTTCGTCATACCGACAGACAGGCACGCCTCCAGCTGCCCTTCATCAACAGAGTTAAGAGCGGCGCGGAAGATTTCTGCCAAATAGGCGGCGTTTTTTAAACTTAAACCGATAATGGCAGCTGTGAGAGCTGTCATCTTGCTCATCTCCGGAAACAGCTGCGGCAGCCCGTAATAAATTAAGAACAGCTGCACAAGTGTCGGCACGCCCCGGAAAAATGAGATATACAGCTTTGACAGCTGATGAAGCACTGGAATTTTGTTTTTTGTAATGAGTGCGAGAATAAGTCCTCCGATAATCGCAAAAATCATAGCTGCTACAGCCATAAACAATGTAATCGGAAGGGCCTGAATTAAAGTCGGGAATGCTGAGATCATGAATTCCCAATCAATCGTATTCATTCTGGTGGTTCACCGCCGTTTCTTAATGCTTCTGTTCTGCTGTGATATCTTCGTTAAAATATTTTTCTGAAAGCTTTTTAAGCGTTCCGTCTTTGCGCAGTTCATCGAGCGCTTTATTGACTTTTTTACGGGTCTTGTCGTGCGCGTCATCCTTGGCAAATGGGAATGCGACTTGCTCGTACACAATCGGATCTCCGGCTAGCTTCAACGGCAAGCCTGTTTTCTTAATTTGTGCGATCAGCACACTTCGGCTGTTTACGTAAGCGTCCACACGTCCGTATGCGACATCCTTCAGCGTGCCTTCTTGTGTTTCGTATGTTTTGATATTGATTTTTTTGTCAGGATCTTTGCTTTCAAGATTTTTCGCGTGATTTGAACCTAAAACAGCAGCTACTGTCTTTCCTTTTAAATCGTCTGCTGATTTGATGTCGTTGTTGTCTTTTTTGACGACAATCTGTGTTCCTGCATAAGAGTACGGTTCTGTGAAGTTGTACATTTCCTTGCGTTCATCTGTCACCGCTACCTGATTGGAAATGGTGTCAAGCTTGCCTGTTTGAAGCTCTCCCATCAGACCGCTGAATTCGAGCAGCTTCCAGTCCAGTTTCATGCCGATTTTCTTTGCAACAGCTTCCATTACTTCTACATCAAAACCTGTCAGCTTTCCGTCTTCTTTATAAGCGAATGGGTAGCTCTGTCCGGTCGCACCCACATGAAGTACGTTGTCATCCTCTTTACTGCTGCTGTTTCCATTGCCGCAAGCTGATAGCACGGCTAATAACGCAGCAACTAACAGCACAGTCCATTTTTTCATTTTCATTTGATTTTCCCGCCTTTTATCTTTTATAGGTCATGTCGCAGTTGTTTTTTCATATAGACTGTCATATGTCCTTTGCCCAGATCCTTCTCGCCTGCTCGGACATATCCTTTTCTTTCATACATCTCGATCAGCCACGGGTGCTTATCCGCTGTTCCTAGCGATACAAACGGAACCTTTAGCGTATCGCGCAGGATGGTCTGCTCAAGCCATTGAAGCAGCTTTGTCCCGACTCCCTTTTGCCCGGTTTCAGGATCAACAGCGAACCACCAGATATGAGGAACGCCATACGGTCCAGGCTGCTGCCCCCAAGGCATTCGTAAGGAGATGGTCGCGATGATCCGCCCGTCTTCTTCCATGACGTAACAGGCGTTTTTTCGGATATTGTTTAGGACCAGATCCAGATCCGCTTGGGCCGCGGCAAAACGAATGCCGAGCTTTCGAATCGGTTCATAGGCGCGCCATGTCAGTTCGAGAAGCTGTTCGGCATCACGTTCAGCTGCGAGGCGATATTGCGTCTTCATCGAGCGTTCCTCCTTACTTCGCATAACGGTTTACCGGTTTTTCTAAACCAAAATGCTCTCTCAATGTTGTGCCTTCATATTCGTTTCTGAACACGCCGCGCTCCTGTAAAATCGGAACCACTTTGTCAACGAACAGTTCAATTCCTTCCGGAAGAAGCGGAGGCATGATATTAAATCCGTCACAAGCTTTATGATCGACCCATTCCTGCATCTTGTCGGCAAGCTGTTCCGGCGTTCCGACAAAAATGTGATGGCCTCTGGAGCCTGCAACGTATTTGTAAAGCTCACGTATTGTCATATTGTCTCGTTCAGCCATTTCTTGAACAAGCTTAAATCGGCTCTTCACCGCATTGGATGCATTCGCGTCAAGCTTTGGCAGCGGCCCGTCAAGCGGATATGCAGATAAATCAATACCGCCTAAATAATTCTGCAGGATTTGCAGACCGACAGATGGAATGATTAAATCTTGAAGCTCTTGATATTTAGCCCGCGCCTCTTCTTCAGTGTCTGCGATGACCGGAAAAATGCCCGGCATGATCGCAATTTTCTCAGGATCGCGGCCAAACTCGGCTGCCTGCTTTTTAATTGATTGATAAAATTCCTGTGCCGATTCCAAATGGTTTTGCGCCGTGAAAATCACTTCAGCCGTTTTGGCAGCCAGCGCTTTCCCATCCCCTGATGAGCCCGCCTGAATAATGACCGGCTGGCCCTGCGGCGTTCTTGAAACGTTCAGAGGCCCGCGGACTGAGAAATAATTTCCTTTGTGGTTGAGCTCGTGCATTTTTTCTTTATCGAAGAATTCACCTGTTTCTTTATTGCGGATAAAGGCGTCCTCTTCCCATGAATCCCAAAGCCCTTTTACGGCCTCGACAAATTCTTCTGCCCGCTGATAGCGCAAGTGGTGTTCGAGATGCTTTTCCCCGCTGAAATTCTGCGCTGTTGACTCAATGGATGAGGTCACGACATTCCATCCGGCACGGCCGTTGGACAGGTGATCCAGTGAGGCGAATTGTCTGGCAATATGAAACGGCTCGCTATAAGTAGTAGAAGCTGTCGCTGTCAGGCCAATTCTTGAAGTCACCTGCGCCAGAGCTGAAAGCAAAGTAAATGGCTCAAACCTTGTAAGCACATTCGGATGCGATTTGCTGTCGATTGACAGGCTGTCTGCTAAAAACAGCATATCCAGCTTGCCCCGCTCCGCTGTTCTCGCCAGCTCTTTAAAATAATCCAAGTTCATACTCGCATCCGCAGGCGCGTCCGGATGCCGCCAAGACGCAACATGATGTCCGGTCCCCGCAAGAAAAACTCCTAATTTGATTTGCTTCTTTTTGCTTGTCATGACGTTACTCCTTTTATAATGTTTTTAGGCTGAAAAGTCCGAAAAATAAACTCCTATATTCCTAGTCGTTTAATATGAATAAATCAAAATGTACATTTGTATTGCGAGTTTGTCAATGAGTTGAGATTAATTTTTTCTATTTAAGCTGAAAAGACCCTTGCGTAACCATAAGGGAACGGCATTGGTTCATTCAACTAGTGCAATAACCTCTATATCGGCAAGAAAACTGAGTCTGATGAAGCAAAGACTCAGTTTTTATATAAGATTTCGCCATTTCCTTGCCTTTTCTTTCGCTTTTAGCAAACTGCCTATCCACTCAGACGCCGTAACGATCGTATAAAAAAACAGCTGACTCCGGATTCAAACCGGAATCAGCTGATTGATGTGAATTAATTAAGCTCGTGAATACTTTCTTCTGCTTTAGCGGAAAACACTTTAGGCTCCAAACAGTCAAGGTCTTCATGAAATAAATTTACTTTTTGGATTTGCCGATTGTCATAGTGGTGGAAATAGTAGTTTCCCGTGTCGTTACACATCACGGAAGTATATTGCGTATAATGAATTTCGTCTTTTTCCGTTATCACTGCGCCCTTGGGTATCGTCATATTTGCCAAAATTTGAAGAGCGGCTGTTACACCTTTCGTTTCATCGGCCGCCGGCACTAGGTGTTCTTTCAAATACACAGCTCTGACAAACCGGGAGGGCGGTGTATAGTCCCCCGGCAGGCCTACAGTTCCTAAGCCTTGGCCAAAAGCGGAAAGGGCTAATCCGCCCAGCTCTTTGCTCTCTAATTGCTTCGGTCTGATTCCTGTATATTGCTGCAGATTGGTTACATGCCATATAAAGTCGGGGCTGTTCGTCATGACACCAGGCTGATTGTCATAGACTTTGAGGCCATCTGCTCTCGGTTCTATCGTCAGGCTGCGTCCCGTCCGGTCTGACAATATCCAGTGAAGCGGTAAAACCGTATCCAATAGATCTAATTTTTTCTCTACAATCGTTAAAGATCGAATCTTTTCTTTCACGTCATCCAAAGACTTACAGACTGACAGCGCCCATGTCACAAACTCATGCGGGGCAATGTGTACGGTGTCTTCCCGTATCGTTTTTTCGTACTCCGCGTAGCCCGGAAAATAAAGTGCAGCACACGATAAACCGTTTTCATTAACGCCGTCTGCAAATAAAATATTACCAAGTTTTCTCCCCATACCGATAAATGCGTACTGTGTCTGATGGGCCTTTCCGTCAGCTTCACTACTCCAACTGTAACGGCGCGGATAGAGAATAACCTCTGTCCCCAGCTGAAATGCAAAATCCATTGTTCTCGCTAATACATGTTTACAGTCAGCAGTTTCCAATGTAAGACTTGTGCACATCTGATCAGTCCCCTTTTCAATTCAGATTAATATCATACATATTGTGAACGAATTGGTTTTATCAGCATAACGAAAGTCAAATCGATTCGTCAAAGAATTGACATTATATCAATAAAACGAAAAAATCCAGCCTTTAAAAGGCTGGATTTTTTATTTAGCCAAAACAAGCTCGTGAATCGCATGCGCAACGCCATGTACATTATTGGAGCGCGTTTGAAAGTTTGCGGCCTCAAGCACTTCCGGAATGGCGTTTGCCATGGCAACGCCGCAGCCGGCCCATTCGATCATTGTCAGATCGTTGCCGTTGTCGCCTATGCTCATGACTTCAGCCTGCTCGATTCCGAGCAGATTCGCCAGCTGACGCACAGCGTTTCCTTTGCTTGCTTCCGGATGTAGAATTTCGTAAAAGAAAGGAGCGCTTCTGACCATCGTATACTTTTCTCTCACGTCTTTCGGTATCGATGTAATGACGCGGCTTAAGTGCTCTGGTTGATCAATAAACATCACTTTCGGAATGAGAATGTCTTTAGGCATTTCCTCAATCTTGCGGTAATGAAGCGGCACCTGTGTCACGTACGACTCATATACGGTAAATTCACTGATATCACGGTTAGGCGTATACAGGTTGGCTGAGTCGAAGAAGTGCATCGGTGTCTTCAGCTCTAAGCTCAGATCATATAATGATGCCAAATCATCATAGCCTAGAGACAATTCCGTCACCACTTCTTTTGTATGCGTATTTTGAACAAGCGCCCCATTATAGGCAATGACGTAGTCGCCTTCCTCAATTAAATTGAGTTCATCTAAGTATCTCCGAACACCTCCGATAGGCCGGCCGGTGCAAAGGACAATTTTTACCCCTTCCGCTTTTGCGGCATGCAGTGCGTCGCGGACCTCCGCCGTCACTTCATGATGATCATTTAAAAGTGTTCCGTCCATATCAATTGCTATTAATTTGTACATCCTGCATCTCCTTCGTGTCGTTTTCAGGCTATAGTCCCATCATATCGTTTTTTCTTTTTGATATTCAACTGAAAGCGATGATTTTCTCCTGTTTCTGTTTAGACGTCTGCCTTGTCTCCGGATCCGCGTGCGCGGCTTTCGCTTTGGTTCTGCATCCTTTTCGCCGGTTTCTGCTTGTTTCTGTTTCATCAGCAGGAAGCCGGCAGCTAAAAATGGAATACCTGTGATATTTAAGATTGCAAGCTTCACACCCGCCGCCGTCAAAAAATATGCCCATGAAGATGAAGGATTCCGTCTGATCATCACATAAGCAGCCATTTCCAGAACAATCATGACCGCATGAAGCACTAAACAATAGATAAGCAATGCAATCACAAAAAACAGAACATAATTCACCATGGCGCCCGAGTACATCATAGAACGCAGCATTTGCATAAACGATAACGACTGCATCGTTCCGTTTATGACATTCGGATTGTAGATCGTATAGTCACTAAATAAATGTTTGATTTTGAGAAAAGCCCATAATACCAACAACCACTGAATGATATGTAAAATAAGGCCTGTTAACACCAGTCTTTCCGCTTTTTTATTTCTCATGTTTCTCCTCCTTGCGGGCCTTTGACTCGATTCTTGTCATCGTTTTTTCCTGACCATTTTGCTCCCATATCAACGTCCCGTCTTTCCCTCTTTTCAGTTTGCTTTTGAGCGGATAATAGGAGCCAAGGTACTGGATCTCAATGGAACCGTCAGCGCTTTGAGATATTACCTTGTATTCCATAAAGGGCAGCTGCACCTCTCCTCTCCCTTCAATCACCTCCGTCTCCAGCACCTTGTCTTTGGTAAATGTGACCGTTGCTGATTTCACGCCATCCATGGGACCGGGGATAATGCCCTCATCCCAAGTTCCGTAATAAAACGGCGTCTCGTCTTTTGGCTGCTGACAGCCCGAAATGATGAGACATACAGCAGACAGGAACACAATAACAGGTCCTTTTCTGCTCAGCGTCATCACCGTCCTTTCTTACTTTTTTAGGCGAATGCCGTGGCACTGTGCCAATGACTACATAGATTATAAGGAATTCACCCACATTACTTTTTAAGGAGATTGATTACATGAACCCTTATCAATATTACAGCCCGCAGCTCCCTCAGCAGGAACCCTACTATAGCCAATATGAATACAATCCATATCCGCAGCAGGATGTATACCAGCCATACCAGACGGACAGACAGCCGGCATTGGAAAGAAGAATCGCTGCTCTTGAACGGCAAAACGAACAGCAGACAAGAGAATTAACCCGTCTGTCGAATGAGGATCGCCGTCAAAACCGGGAAATTGCAAGAATGGCCGATCAGGTCAATCAGCTAAGCCAGACTGTTGAACGCCATACACGCCGCTTAAACCGGCTCAATCAGCGCCTCCGCGCGGTAGAAAACAGATTAAATATCCCATTTACTGCGGGCGAAGGCGGTTTCTGAAGCAAGAAAAGAAAAAAGCGGAATACGATTCTCCAGATTTCGGAGTTTCGTTTTCCGCTATTCTTATGTGCAGAGCGGGATATTTACATAAAAAGGGTTTTTACAAGTATACAATCTTTTCCGATTTCATTCAAAGATAGAGGGGGGAAGGAAAATAATTGTAGTTCCCCTTTTGCAGAATTTCTTTTGGTTCGGGTCGCATGATAATACCGACAAATGTCAATTGAACATACGGAGGGGTCATTTATGCACAATACGCAACACAGCCTGCAGCAGCTGAACCAGTGCCGCCAGACAGCTCAGCAGCTTATTCAGCAAACACAGCAAAGCAGCAACCAATATCGTCAAATGCTTCATCAGGAGCAGCAAAACATCCAAATGCTGCAACAGATTCTAAACCACGAACAACAAGCTGCACATACCATTCAGCAAGCGCTGCACGGACATGACACAGCCATTCAAAAATGTCAGCAGGTTGTCAACATGTGCAACCAAATGCAGCAGGAACTTACTGGGCAATCCAGCATGATGAATACGAATGTGTCTACACTTCCATTCGGTCAACAAACGCCATTCCAGCAGCAGTCCTATCAGCAGTAGCATATAAAAAGCTCAACACAATGTTTAGTGTTGAGCTTTTTTCTTACCGTTCTTTGCGAATATGTATATCTTGAATAGACTGTTTCGGCGCATGAAATCTGCTCTCGGCTTCACTTCTTGCCTCAGCAAAGGCCCGTGCCTCCACATTGTCTTTGTAGACATCCAGCTGAATCAGATACAGCGGACGCACTTTAAAACCGTGAATAATCGTCACAGCCCACAATGGGAGCACAATAAGCAATCCGGGCGGATCAGGCAGCACAAAAGCAAACGCAAATACGAAAAAATAAATGATTCCGTATATGATCCACTTTTTATTTCTAACTTTAATGCCAATAAATAAAAAGGCAAAAAAACTGGTAATGGCAAAAGGCATGAAAATAAACAGCATCCACCAGCTATGCAGCCATTCCCATGCGGCACCTCTTTTTGTGATTTCCATATTTTCCTCCTCCTATTTACCTATAATAATCGATTAATCATACCTCGTCACCCATAAACAGGAAAAACTTTCTCCCTTAAAAATAGTGATAGACGGAGAACAGGTTTCTTGCTATATTATTAATTGATAATGATAATCATTACTAATGAATCAAAATACATATTGGAGGGTTCTTGATGAAAAAGAACACATTGCTCGCGGGCATGCTGGTGCTGCTTCTCATGTTTGTCAGTGCTTGCAGCGGCACGGCTTCGAAAGGAAGCTCAGGTGATTCAGCTTCCGAAAAGACAGAAATGAGAACATACAAATCAACAAAAGGGAACGTCAACATTCCTGCACATCCGAAACGCATCGTCACTGATTTTTATGCTGGGGAATTGCTGTCTGTCGGGGCAAATGTGGTCGGCTCGGGCTCATGGTCATTTGACAATCCATTTTTAAAATCAAAGCTGAAAGATGTAAAGGATGTCGGTGATCCGATCAGCGTTGAGAAAGTAATGGAGCTTCAGCCTGACTTGATTGTTGTCATGAATGAAGAGAATGTCGATAAATTAAAGAAAATCGCTCCAACCGTTGTCGTTCCTTATAACACCGCGAAAAACGTCGAAGATACTGTAGCAATGTTCGGAGATATTGCGGGCGCCAAGGATAAAGCAAAAGCATTTATGGCTGACTTTAACAAAAAAGCGGAAGCAGCCAAAAAGAAAATAGCCGGCGTCATCGACAAAGATGCGACCTTCGGCATTTATGAAAACACGGACAAGGGCGAATTCTGGGTCTTCAATGACAATGGCGGTCGCGGCGGCCAAGCTGTATACAACGCGCTTGGGTTAAAAGCGCCTGAAAAGATTGAACAAGATGTCATCAAAAAAGGCGAGATGAAACAGCTCTCTCAAGAAGTGATTCCTGAGTATGCCGCAGATTATATGTTCATTACGGACTACAATCCGAAAGGCGAAAGCAAAACACTCGACAAGCTGAAGGAATCCTCCATTTGGAAAAACCTAGACGCTGTGAAACATAACCGTGTGTTTATGAATGATTTCGACACCTTCTATCCGTACGATCCGATTTCCGTCAGCAAACAGGTGGATATCATCACCGACATGCTGATCAAACGGGCCGAAGAAAATAAAAAATAAAGAAAATGGCACAGTTATGACACTGTGCCATTTTTTATGATTCACTTTAATGCTGACTGTACGGAGTGCGGCATATCTTCAAACCTGACTTCTTCCCAAGTCTCGACATACTTTCCTTTTGCCTTCACCTTCAAATATGCGTTCTTCCGAAGGTCTTTACCGGCGAAAAAGGTCACTTCTTCTTTTTTTCCGGATGCATGATATCCGTCTAATGTATACTCAGTACCGCCTGGGCTAAGATGTTTACCATCTCGATCAATCTGCACATAGACATCTTGCTGGTGAATAAACGGATTAAATCTGTCTGTAACATCGTTATGAAAAAAGAGAAGCCCGCATATTACGGCAGCAGCCGCCAAAACGACCAGGATTGCCAATGCTTTTTTCATCTTTACCCTCCCCTTACTTGTTCATTTTTTTCAAATAGCTTGACCGCACCGCGAGGAAGAATAGAAGCTGAAAAAGGAAAAAACCTCCGATGGTGAGACTGAGCGGCCCCGCTACATCGGAATAGCCATCCACGGCCAATGTTCTCAAGGCAAACAGCGTATGCATAACAGCAATGACAAATGGAAAGAAAAAGAGAATCGCCAATTGTATCGTCATGCTTTGTGACATCTCACGCTCACTCAAACCGATTTTGGCCAGCGAACGGTAGCGCTCCCGATCTTCTTCTAAATCGGTGAACAGCCTGAAATATAAGAAACTTGCTGCCGCGACAAAGAAGACGATCGCGATAAACAGGCCGATGAATAAACTCAAGCTCGGCAGCTGCACCGTATCATAGTAGGTGCCGGCTTTTGCCATAAAATCAGAATGCACATCAATATAGTTGCCGTAAATCTCATTTTTCAAGGATTGGCTGATCCCAAGACTGTCTTTCCAATGATCATAGCTGTAGCCGTATAATGACGCTTTATCACCGAGTGATTTGAGCTGATCAAAGGTTTTATCGTTCACCGCGATGATGGCGTTCAATGAGATCAGCGGTTTTTTAACTTCTTTTACTGACAGTTTTTGTCCGGACAGCTTGCCTTTTTGGTTCAGCAGCTTCAGCTGATCCGGCGCTTCGTTTTTGAAATTTCGGTCATACGTGCCCGGGAAAAAGATAGCCTCATCATTTTTCAGGCCGTTCAGCTTGACATGGAAGTATTTTGATACATCCGATTCGCTGATCATGTAAACAGGGGGAACAGTTTCTCCTTCCTGATAGCGAACATAAGAAACATTTATTTCGTCTTTCTTATACGTAAAACCGTGTGTTTTCAGTTCATGGTCAATTTTTTTCAAATGAGTCTCTTCTTTTGGATTGCCGCTGTAAGATATATACTCCATCTCATAAGCGGACTCTTCCGCCCCGACGGTCGATTTGTACATCGCGAGCACACCCGTAGCAGTAAACGCAACCGCGGAAATAATGCTGACAATAAAGAACAGGCGGGCGTTGTCTTTTAAACGATAGACAAGATCAGAAACCCAAATGACATTTTTCCCGCGCAGATAAAAGGTTTTCCACTTCTTCAGCGCGCGCAGAATCCATATGCTGCTTTGGCTGAAAAAGAAATATGTTCCGATGACGGTGAGCAGTAAAATGATAAACGGTTCGGCCCCGTGGACATTGCCTTTAAGAACCATGCCGTACCCGCCGCAAAGACAGGCGATGCCGAATAAGGACAGAAGCACGGACGGCTTAGGCTCCGGCTTAATCTTGTCAGTGCCCTTTATTAATTTGATAACCGTATTTGATCTGACAAAAAGGATCGTAAACTGCGATAAAAAGAAAAATAAGAGCAGAAATCCGCCGGCCGTAATACCGAGCGCTTTCCAGGGCATATACAAAGGCAGCGCGTCCATTTCTAAAATATAAGCGCCGACCGTAAAGAACGTCTTTGAAAAAATGAATCCTCCGATTATGCCGGCTGCAATTGACATGACGCCGATGATCATGTTTTCCGCAGTAATGAGCTTTCTCAGCTGCCCCGGCGTGATGCCCTGCATGAGCAGGATGCCGAATTCTTTATTTCTTGATTTCAAAAATGCGTTAACCGAATACAGAACAAATAAGAAAGAAAAAACAAAGATCATCCATTCCGCAGCGGTTAAGCCTTTTTTGGCGATATTATTCAGGTAGCCTTCCTTTAATGCCGGATGAAACAGGAACATCGCAAAGGTAAAGAAAATCAAAACGGAAAAAGCGCTGCTTAAAAAGAATGCAAGATAGGCCCTTTTGTTTCTCGTGACGTTTTTATAAGCGAACTGAAGAAAGGTCATTTGCGTTCCCCCCCAGCATAGATAGCACATCGAGAATTTGTTCATAAAATACTTGGCGGTTTTCTCCGCGGTAAATCTCATTAAACAGTTCGCCGTCTTTTATAAAGATGACGCGGCGGCAGTAGCTTGCCGCAACAGGATCGTGGGTCACCATCAAAGCCGTGACATGATCATCCTGATTCAGGCTCTGCATCGTTTCCATGACGTCTTTTGACGCTTTGGAATCAAGGTTGCCCGTCGGTTCATCGGCCAGGATGAGTGACGGCTTATGAATGACCGCTCTTGCGATGGCGGCACGCTGGCGCTGTCCTCCGGATACTTCAAACGTCCGTTTGTTGAGCAGGTTTTCGATACCGAGCTTTGCCGCGATGCCTTGCAGTTTTTCTTCCATTACAGATGGTGCTTCTTTTTCAAGCGTTAACGGCAGCATGATATTTTCACCGATTGTCAGCGTGTCCAGAAGGTTGAAATCCTGAAACACAAATCCGAGCTGCTTGCGGCGGAAATGAGCGAGCTTTGTCCGCTTCAGGCGATGCGGGTTTTCTCCGTGAATCAGGATATCGCCTGAATCCGGACGGTCGATCGTTGAAATGATATTCAAAAGCGTTGTTTTCCCGGACCCGGACGGCCCCATCACCGCCGTAAACTCGCCTTCTTCTATTGAAAATGAAATTTGCTTTAAGGCTTGATAGGATACTTGTCCTTTATAAGTTTTATTTATATGTTTGACTTCAAGCATATTCGCCATGAGAATCCTCCTTATGGTTTTATTCTTGTTGATCTGGGCTGCTTTCATGTAGTGCCGGGACGTTCAACATAAAAATCCCCTTGACATAAATCCATGTTATCAAGGGGAAACAAAGCGGGCTATGTTGTTTTCTTAACGCAGCCTTACATTTTTGTAAGAAATGAAAATCGAACTGATGTCCCTTCACCGGGAGACGAGCTGATGTCCACAGTATGATTGAGCTTACTTGTAATTTCTTTGACGAGATGGAGGCCGATTCCCGTAGATTCTTGGTAACGCCGCCCGTTTTCACCGGTGTAATAAGGGTCAAATACCCGCTTGATGTCTTGCGAGGGAATCCCGACGCCGTAATCTTTGACTTCAAGCACCGTCCTGTCTTCATCGCGGAAGACATTCAGCTCAAGTCTGTCACTCTTGCCCGCTGAATACTTGACCGCATTTGTGACCACTTGGCCGATCGCAAATTTGAGCCATTTTGCATCGGTGTAAATCTGATGATCATCGCAAACGTTCATTTTCGGATAAACGCGATATTGAATAAAAAATCGTTTATAGCTTTGAATAACTGATTGAAGAAGCTCGGACAGGGAAACCGCTTCAATTTTAAAATCCCGTTCAAACAGGTCGAGCCTTGAAGAATAAAGAAGCGTCTCCAGCCCGAATTCAATCTGCCGGACTTCTTTTTTGATTTGTTCAAAAACGGGCTCATCCTCTTCCTGAATGATTAAATTAATGACCGACAGCGGCGTCTTTACTTGATGCACCCATTGATTCATATACGTCACCCGCGCGTCAAGCTTGGCTTCGGTCTCATGGAGCTTCTGGTGCTGAAGCCGGATCAGCTCCATCTGCTTTTCATACAGCTCTGAACAAAACACTGAAGAACCGAGATACGGGATGTCCGTCCCTTCCTGTCCTGAACTGAGCCAATGATACACGCCGCGGTCTTTGTACCAGCGATAGGCAAGATAACCCGCCAAAATAAGAAGCTGCACGCCCAATATGTAAAACAAGTGAGAAAAAGAATGAAGACCCGCAAACCAGTAATAAAAGAAGACAAACAGCCCTTGAAGGAGAAAAAGCAGAATCAGCACTGCATGAGACCGGAGAAACAGCTTCATGACAGCGCCCTCAGCTGGTAGCCTTCGCCCCGCACCGATTCAATCGAAACAGGCGCATTCAGCTCCCGCAGTTTTTTCCTGAGCCGCGTGATATACACGTTAAGTGTATTATCATCGACGAAAATGTCGGTGTCCCACGCTTTTTCCATGAGCCGGTCTCTTCCCGTCACCTTTTCTCCCCGCTCCAGCAGCACTTCCAAAAGCTTACTTTCTTTTTTAGAAAGCTCGCTTTTTTCTTCATGAAAGCGCAGTTCAAACCGTTCCACAAAGAGCTGCACGCCGGCATATTCAACCACTTTCTCCCCCTGTTTTGCGGCGTACTCTCCGTATGCCCTGCGGATCTGGCTTTTGATTTTCGCCAGCACAATATCGTAGGAAAACGGTTTTTCGATATAATCGTCTCCGCCGTTTTCAATCGCCAGCACCTGATCCATTTCCCCGCTTCTGGCTGAAATGAAAATGATCGGGCTTGTGGAGTGCTGGCGGATCTGGCGGCACCAATAATAACCGTCATAGGACGGTAGGTTGATATCAAGCAGCACCACATCAGGCTTTTCTCGCAAAAAGACATCAAGAACAGCCGTGAAATCCGCGGCGACCACGGTTTGGTATCCGTATTTTTCAAGATAATTCTGCAATAGTCCGCGAATGTCTTCACTGTCTTCCACAATCATGATTTTATTCAAACTGAACCACTCCCGTTTCTTACACTGCTGCCATCATCATAATCGTTTCGGGGGTACGGACGCAACACCGCACAAAAAAACCGCCATCTCGGCGGTTTCAGGTCTCTTCAGCCGACCTGCTGCTTAGCTGCTTTACCGGCTGATTCGAACTCTCTCATTTTGCTTCGCACTGTCTCTTCCACGGCTCCAATGCCGGGTGTCATATAGCCGCGCGGTTCGTACAGATCGCTGTTTTCCTGAAACATGCGGCGTGTTTCGTTTGTCCAGGCTACCATACATTCCGTATTGATATTGACCTTCGCGTGGCCGAGCGTGATGGCTTTTTTGATCTGATCCCGCGGAATCCCGGATGCCCCGTGAAGAACGAGGGGAATATCAGTCATGCGGGAGATAGCCTCCATTTCCTTAAATCCGAGATTCGGCTCACCCTGATATTTGCCGTGTACAGAGCCGAGGGCAGCGGCTAGCGCGTCGATATTGGTTTCTTTGACGATCCGCTCACATTCCGTGATATCGGCATAGCGGACCCCGCCGACCAGCCCGTCTTCCATTCCTCCGACCGTGCCGACTTCGGCTTCTACTGACACACCGTACTTTGCGGCATAATCGGTGACTTCTTTTGTCATCGCGATATTCTCGTCAATCGGCTGATGAGAGCCGTCAATCATCACTGAGCTAAATCCGGCATCAATTGCCTGTCTGCAGCGTTCCGCACTGCTTCCGTGATCAAGATGAAGCACCACGGGAACGGTAATCGCCATTTCCTCCATTAACGCGCCGACCATGGCGGCAATCGTTTTAAATCCGCCTAAATAGTCGACAAGGCGATCGGAAGCCGCGGCGATGACTGGTGATTGCTCCTTTTGCGCCGCCTGCAAAATCGCCTTCGTCCACTGCAGGCCGTTGATATTAAACTGTCCGATCGCGTATTGCTCCCGCTTTGCATCTTCAAGAAGCTCTTTCATCGATACAAAAGCCATGTTCACCCCTCCTTTATCCATTACATGCTGAAATATTTTGATACCGCATCAATTGTAGTTTCTTTCGCTGTTTGAATTGTTTCTTCCGCACTGAGCTTATAGTATTCAGGCCGGAACAGCTCAACGGATACCACCTCAGAGAAGCCGATTTCCTTGAGGGCTGATAAGTGGGCATCCAAGTCAATCGCCCCTTGGCCGGGCCATACGCGATCTTCATCCGTTAAAAAGCCGATTGGGAAATCTTCCGTATCGTCAATATGATAAATAAAGATTTTCTTCCCGTCCGCCTGCTTTAAGCTTTCAATATTTGATCCCATCGCATGGAAGTGGAAGCTGTCAAAGACAAGCCCGACATTGTCGCGGCTGACAGTATTGATGATGTCATACGCCTGTTCAAATGTATTGACCGTACATTGCGGATGGCCGACAAACTCAAGGGCGATTTTTACGCCGTACGGTTCGGCAATATCAGAAAGCTCAGTCAGAACCTCTACACAGCTCTTTTTGATCTCTTCTTTTAAGATTTTCTGCTCTGTCACAAGCGGAACGGCCACCACATATTGCACACCGAGGGTTTTGCAGGTTTCCATCATGCCCTTAAATTCAGCAATGATCTCCTGATAGCCCTTTTCATCACGGTTATTGAAGAAAACGAGTGCGTTTAAGGCAAGCGGTTTGATGTGATGGGTTTGAAAGTATTCCGCAAGATCGGCCAATGAATGGTCTTTTAAGTACTCCGGCAGCTTATCCATTGTGCGGATTTCAATATAATCATAGCCATGCTTTTCGCATAGCTCTAAATCCTGTTTAAGATTTGAGTTTTCCAATGTTGTTGCTTCATTAAAACAAAGTTTCATGTCAGACTCCCCCATCTGCGTTTTAGATACGAAGGGAGTTCGGCAGGAAGGCTGTTCGCCATATCCCGCCGAACTCCATGCTCAGCTTATGCCAGACCTAATTCTTCTTTCATTTTTTTAAGCATAAATCGGCTTGATTCATCCGCTCTTTCGTCGACCCAAGCAAACACGGCATTCGTCGCAATTCCGTCGAACTTCATCTCTCTCAGTTTTCTGAAAATCGTATCAAAATCAACCTCGCCTTGACCAATGTCCAAATGCTGGTGAACCGTTACTTTCGCGTCAGGCGGATTGACGATGTAGCGCAGGCCGTGAGCCGCTTTATGATTAAAGGTATCTGCAAATAAAACATGTGTGAGACGGTCGCCGGCTTCGTCAAACATTGTCGCGATATCTCCTTTTCCGTCATCATAGAAGAACGTATGCGCAGTCGAGTAGACAAGGTTGATCCAGTCCTTGTCGAGCGCGCGGATCATATCCATCGCACCTTTGTGCGTTTCGATAAAATCGTACGGATGGGCTTGAAGATTGAGTTTAATGCCTTCTTTTTCAAAGACTGGCAGAAGCTCATCCATGGATTTGATAAATTTTTCTTCGCTTGTTAAAGGATCATATTTTGAACCGCTGAATTCACTGTTCATCAAATCCACTTCAAGTTCAACCGCAATTTCGATCGCCCTTTTCCAGTTGCGCACCGCAGCCTGGCGGCGGTCTTCTTCAGGACCCGCCCAGTGGTAAAGCGGAAGGAGTGATGAAAGCTTAACACCTGTATCCCTTAAAAGCCGCTTTAATTGTTTGATCTTTGCTGAATCGACTTTCGGATATTTATAGAATGGACAAAAATCCTCGCGCGGGGAAAGTTCGATATATTCATAGCCAAGCTCCGCCGTTTTATAGACCATTTCCTCCAACGTTAAATCATCTCGATACATCGATGGATCCAATGCTAATTTCATTTTTTTCACTCCTCCATATTCCTAGTTTTCCACTGTTGTAAAAGATTGATAGAATTCCGGTTTTTCCTTCAATTCAACCTTTTCTTTTTGTCCAGATTCCTGGGCTTTTACACACGCGTCAGTCGTAACGGCAGCAATATAGCCGTCCCATGCCGTCGGCCCGCTGACTTCGCCTTTTTTCTGGATCGAATCAATGAAGTCTTGGATTTCCACATCGTACGCGTCCACAAAGCGTCTCTGCCAATCCATCAGGATATTTGTGCTGAATTTGCCTTCTTTTCTCATGCTGATGCTTGATGGTTCAGGAAGCTTGATGATGCCGTCTTCTCCAACGATCTCACATTGAATGTCATAGCCGTATTTACAGTTCACATAGATCTCAGCATTGATGACGATACCGCCTTTTGTTTCAATGACTACGATTTGCGGATCTTTTAGATGCGGCAGCGCATTTTTCGATTTTTTCGGATAGATGACTTGAACGGACTCGTAGTCATCATTGACGAGCCAGTGCAGCACATCAATTTCATGAACAAGTGTATCGACAACGGCCATATCCGTTGTATAGTTATCAGCTACACTTGGGTTGCGGTGCGCGCAGTGAATCATAAGCGGCTCGCCGATGACATTGTTGTCGAGCGCCTCTTTCAGCTGTACGTAACCGCTGTCATAACGGCGCATAAAGCCGACTTGAACGAGGCGTTTCCCCGTTTTCATTTCCTCTTCAACGATGCGCATGCATCCTTCAGCCGTTGTCGCAAGCGGCTTTTCACAGAACACATATTTCTGGGCTTTAATGGCTTTCAGCACACTCGATTCATGCGCAGGCCCCCAGCTAGTCACTAGGACAGCGTCTACATTTTCATCTGCCAGAAGGCTGTCATCATCAGGATATACTGCTGCGTTTAATTGGTAGTGCTCGACGACGTTCTGTGCGGCTTCTTGATTCACATCCGTTACAGCTACAATTTCTGCGCCGGACAGTTTGTTTGTGATGCGGTTAATATGTTCTTTTCCGATTGCTCCAGTTCCAATTACGCCAATACGTAAACTCATTGACAGCCACTCCTTCTGTTAGTTACATCATTTTGCTTTCAGTTTCTTGCTTTACTTGGCTCCGAGGAGATCCGTAGAGTTCCTCTTGAATTTGTTCAAGCGACTTGCCAGATGTATTCGGCGCGAAAAGAAGCCCGATCATCATGCTGGCCGTCACACACCCGAGGAGAATTGCAGCCATCGTTCCAATGCCGAAATGGCTGATAATCATTGGGACAAACAGACTCCAAATCCCTATTGAGATACGAACAAGAAAAAACATCAGTCCTTGTGCGGAAGCACGGTATTGAGTAGGGAAAATTTCGCTGGCCCATAATTGATAATTCGCCTGCTGGCCGGCTCCGTTATTGATCCCCATCACCACGATAAACAGAAGCAGGACCGGCATTCCTTCAACCGGGAGCAGAAACAGCGTCCAGCCGATGACGGCCATAAAAGCAGCGATTCCAAAAACCGTTTTTCTATATTGATCTGCAAAGGGCATAAAAATCAGAGCGACCCCAAGGCCGGTAAAGATAAACAGACCCATTTGCAAAAGATTTGCCATGTTGGCAGATACCCCGCCAACCTGCTGATAAATGTAAGGCATAAAGAAGCCCATAACGCCGGCGGCTAAGTTCCAAACCAAGTACACACCCATTAAAAACAGAATGCTTTTTACATACTTAGGCTTGAGCAAATCAAAATACGAGGTTTTGTGTAATACAGCCGGCTTCTCTGCCTCCTGTATGTCTGCGGGCTTATTTTTCTGCTGCCACGCGTCTGACTCAGGAAGCCTGATTCTGAGGACGTACGTAATCAGCGCAATCACCAGCAGATGAGCAAACACAATTTTATTTCCCAACAGACCTAAATCACCGACCAACACAGAGAGAAGCAGAACAGCGACTGCCCCTGCGGCCCACGCAACCTGTGCCACGCCGCAGTGGCGGGCCCGGTTTTTCTTAGGCGCGTTTTCCGCGATGATCGTCCATGAGGCGGTGATATCAGCGCCAACTGATAGCCCGATAATCATGTAACCGCTTAACAGCATGGGGAAGTTAACACTAAACAGGACGAAACAAATCCCCAGCGCATAAATCAGCATGCTGTTCGTATAAACAGCTTTTCGCCCGACTTTATCCGCCAAAAATCCGCCGAGCAAAGCGCCGACAGCGGCAGAGATGGCATTCGCGCTCAACGCGCCGAGCAATCCGATTTGGGTATCTGACAGCTTCAGGTAACTGACCCATAACGATAAACCAGCAGATCCAGCCACAATCGAACCGGCATCAATGTAGTTAGCCAATGCTGCCGCGATTGTCCGTTTATTGAAGGCCGAATCTGCATTGGTATTGCTCATATATCCAGTCCCCATTACGCCAGATCCAGCAACTGCTCATCAATATAGTTTCTCGCGATCAATGCATACTCAAGCGGGTTTGCGACATCGGGGTCCTGTTCAGCTTCAATGACAATCCATCCGGAATAATTGTGTTTTAACAGCAGCTGATATACGTCTCTAAAATCAATGCATCCGTCACCGGGAACCGTAAACATGCCTTGTAAAAACGCTTGCTGAAACGATTTCCCTTCGAGTTTGCATTTTTCCATGACATTCAGCCGGGCGTCTTTAAAATGGACATGTTTAATGCGATCGATATGCTTTTTCAGCATGCCCATGTAGTCGCCGTCAGAAATATACGCATGGCCCGTATCGTAGAGAAGGTGCACATGTGCAGGGTCTGTTCCCTCCATCAGGCGGTCCACTTCAGCCGCTGTTTGGACGCCGGTGCCGAGATGGTGATGATATACCAGCTTTAAGCCATGCTGATCGGCAATTTTCCCAAGATGATTTAATCCTTCACAAAGCCGTTCCCATTCCTCATCAGTAAAATGCGGTTTCTCTGTGAACACGTTTTTCTCCAGACTTTGCACGCTGTAGGTTTGTTCAGAGACAACTGCGACATCCGCATTGACTTGCTGCAAATACTCACAATGCAGGGTAAATGCCTTCGCCGCTTCACCAAGTCCGTCACGCAAAATAAAACTGCTGAACCATTTTCCCGCAATGCGTAAATTCCGAAGCTTAAGCTCTTTATTAAGAATGGAAGGCTCGGGGAAAAAGCCCCCGACTTCCGTACCTTGAAAACGCGCGACAACAATATCACTTAACAAATGCTGAAGTGTATTTCCCGCTCCGATTTCAGGCATATCATCATTCCGCCACCCAATGGGAGCGATCCCCCACAGGATTTCATGTTTGCCCATCATGATGCCTCCCCTCTAATACTGCTTAGCAGATTCGAGCATGTTCTCTTTTGCTTCATATGCTTTTTGAACGCTTTCTTGTTCAGATACCTCAGCCACTCCGACATGCCACCAGCTGTCATAGCCGTCAGTCATTGTTTTTGGCAGCACTTTCATTTCAATCAACGTTGATACGTCTTGTTTCTTCGCATCCTCTAACGCCGCTTTTAACTCTTCTACTGTGTTAGCACGGTACGTTTTCGCGCCGTAACCCTCAGCGACTTTCGCGTAATCGACATTTAAGATTTGGTTGTCATCTGTGCGGAACTCACAGTAGTAGCTGCCGCTTCCGTGGTCCATTTGCAGGTTGTTGATACATCCGAATCCTGAGTTGTCAAAAAGCAGCACATTGATCTTCTTGTTATACTGAATCGCTGTGATCAGTTCGGAATGAAGCATCAGGAAGCTGCCGTCTCCGACAATCGTATACACTTCTCTGTCTGGGTGAGCCAATTTAAGCCCCAGTGTTCCGGACACTTCATAGCCCATGCAGGAATATCCGTACTCCAGGTGATACGTATTCGGGACATTGGAGTGCCACAAACGCTGCAAATCTCCCGGGAGAGAGCCTGCCGAACAGATAATCACGCTGTCTTCAGGAATGGTCTCGTTAATCGTCAGCAATGCCGTTGTTTGCGGAAGCTCGGTATTCAACGCATCAGCGTACTCGTTTAGAATCTCTTGAGAGAAATGATGTTTGATTTCCGGATCAAAATCTTCCCGTTTAAATGTCACTTTGCTGAGGCGTTCGCGTTCAGCGAGCCATTCGTCCTTCAGCTCTTGAATCGTTGAGCCGAATTCACTCTTATAGCCTTCAAGCAGGCCGTGCAGTTTGCCAAGCGTCACTTTCGCATCCGCCACCACTTGGAACGCATCGAGTTTATACGCCTGCATTCGGCTGACATTGATGTTCAGAAACTTCGCTTTATCAAAATCAAAAGCGGTCTTAGAGGATGTCGCAAAATCCGTATATCTTGTGCCGATACCGATAATCAAATCAGCCTGGCGGGCCGCCTTATTTGCCGCGAGTGTTCCTGTGATGCCCATTCCGCCCAAGTTGTTCGGAAAATCAGCTTCCACAGTCGATTTGCCTGCCTGTGTTTCAACCAGCGGAATGTCACAGGCCTCAGAAATGGCGATTAATTCATCGCGCGCACCGGAATATTTCGCGCCTCCGCCTACGAGGATCACAGGGTTTTTGCTGGCTTTAATCAGCTCCGCCGCACCTAGAAGCTCACGCTCGCTCGGCTGCATGCGATCAATATAGTGAACCCGTTTGACGAAGAAACTTTCATCGAAATCGTACGCTTCGCCTTCCACATCCTGAGAAATGCAAATGGTCGCCGGACCCGCTTTTGCCGGATCAGTCATGACTTCAAAAGCGCGAAGCAAGCTGCTCATCAGCTGCTCAGGGCGTGTAATGCGATCCCAGTATCTCGATACAGGCTTCAATGCATCGTTTGTTGTAACCGCCGCACTGTACTCTTGCTCCATTTGCTGCAGTACAGGGTCGGGCTGTCTTGTCGCAAATGTATCTGCCGGAATGAAGAGAACCGGGATATTGTTTGCCAATGCAGTGCCGGCTGCCGCCACTAAGTTGGCCGCTCCCGGCCCGACTGATGTAGAGACTGCATATATTTTTCTTCTCAGCATTTGCTTGCTGTACGCCATTGCGGCATGCGCCATTCCCTGTTCATTTTTCCCTTGGTACACTTTTAAATGGCCAGCATCCTGCTCAAGCGCCTGCCCAATCCCTAAAACATTTCCATGACCGAAAATCGTGAAAATCCCTTCTACGAAAGGCTCTTCCTTGCCATCAACATGGATGTACTGCTGGTTTAAGAATGTAATCAGCGCTTGTGCTGTTGTTAAGCGAATTTTCTTCCCCACAAACGATCCCACCTTTACTCGATCTTTTTCAATTATGACTGTGCTTCAATAAGCTGAGCGATTTCATCCGCCGTCGGCATGGCTTCCGATGAGCTGTGCTTGCTGACAACAATGGAGGCTGAGGCGCTTCCGTATTTCAATGCCGTTTCAATGTCTTTGCCGCTGACAAGTCCGTAGATAAAGGCCGAAGCATATGAATCACCGGCTCCGAAGGTTTTCAGCACTTTTGTCTTGTACGCTTGGGCGCGGAAGACTTCGCCGGATTTGCTGTATGCGTAAGAGCCTTCTACGCCATGCTTGATGACGACGAGGTCGGCTGAATGGTCAAATAAAGAATCGACAGACTCTTCATTGCTGCCGCCTGTGCGGTTTTCCATGACATCGAATTCATCCCGTGTTCCGATGACGATATCGGACTGCTCAGCGACCAAAGAATAGTAAACAGCTGTTTCATCGGCTGACTGCCATGTATATGGGCGATAATCCAGTTCGAACACGACTTTTACCTGGTGCTTTTTCGCATATTGAACGGCTTTTAACACCGCTTCCCGTGACGGGCTTTTAGCGAGCGCTGTCCCGGAAACGAGCAGCATTTTCGCATTTGCGATGTAGTCCTCACTTACCTCTGAAGGCTCAAGATAAAGATCGGCCACGTCATCGCGGTACATTAAGATGCTGCATTCTTCCGGGCTCAGAATTTCAGTAAATGCGAGACCGGCTTTATGCCCTTCCTTATCAACGACCATATGCGTTGTGTCTACGCCGGTTTTTCTCATATAGGACTCTATGAATCTGCCATGCTGGTCATCTGGAATTTTGCCGATAAAGCCCGCTTTTAAGCCGAGCTTTGAGCTGCCGATCGCGATATTCGCAGGCGAACCGCCGACGTATTTCGAAAATGTCATCGTTTCTTCCATTGGGCGATTGTATTCAACCGCATTCAGATCAATACACGCCCGGCCGATGGCAACAATATCAAAGTCCTTCTCTTCATTGAATGTATACTTCATCGTAAACAGCCACTCCTCACTTGTTAGCGTTTTAAAATCCACTCATGAGCCGGATCATTATGAAACTTCCATTTTCGTGTCGGTCCTGCCATGACATTTAAATAGTAGGACGTATATCCGTCCGGCACACCTACCGGGTGATATCCCGCAGGAACGATGACAACGTTTTCATTTTCTACAGTCATTGTCTCGTCAATGGAGCGGTCATCTGTGTAAACGCGCTGAAATACAAAGCCTTGGCCCGGATCTAATTCATGGTAGTAGGTTTCTTCCAAGAAGGACTCCTCCGGCAGGTTGTCTTGATCGTGTTTATGAGGCGGGTAGCTGGACCAGTTTCCGCTGTCTGTATACACTTCAACCACTAAGAGGCTGTTAGCTGAAGGATCTGAATCCGGAAGAATATTGTGAACGGTCCGTTTGTTGGAAAACTTTCCGCGATGTTCAATCCCGTTGTCTTCCGCCTTGATCAGCTTTGTCGGAAGCTGTTTCTCTGATGGCGAATAGCAAAGCGCCACTCGCGCATCACGCTCTGCCGTAATCTCAAAGGCACGGTCATTGGAGATATAGACGCTGTCTGTCGGTTTTCTCTCAAATACGCTTTCACGCGTACCGATATGTTCAAACGTAGATTCATGATCCGTCACTGTGATTTTTCCCGTCACTGCCACAATGCAGATTTCTTGTTTTTTCAATTCTTCTGTATAGCTTGAACCGGATGAGAGTTCTAACACTTTGAACTCGACATAGGTAAGATCTGAGTTTGATTTCGTTACTTCATGCACAAGTTTGACGCCTTTTGATACTTCATTCGACTGCGGCTTACGCAACAAATGACTCATGGTTAAGCCCTCCTCTTTCTATGGTAAGAATGAGTCCGAACAGCGCAGAGACACGCCGTTCGGCTGTTCGTCGTTTAGTTAAAATCAGGTGCCGGGTATCTTGCTGTCACCACTTTTTTACGCGTGTAGAAGTCAACGCTGTCTTTACCGTTCGCGTGCAGCGTTCCGAAGAATGAAGACTTCCAGCCGGAGAATGGGAAGAACGCCATCGGTGCCGGCACACCCAGGTTGATGCCGAGCATTCCCGCGTCAATATTTTCACGGAAGTAGCGGATGGCATTCGAATTGGATGTGAACAGGCAGGCGCCGTTCGCAAATTCAGACTTGTTGGCAATCTCAATGGCTTCTTTCAGGTTTTTCACACGAATGACGGATAGGACGGGAGCAAAGATTTCATCTTTCCAGATCGTCATCTCTGTTGTGACATTATCGAAGATTGTCGGGCCGACAAAGTAGCCGTCGTCAGACACATTTTCACGTCCGTCACAAACGAGTCTCGCGCCTTCTTCCAGCCCTTTTTCAATGTAGCTGAGCGTGCGTTTCTTGTTGTCCTCACGAATAACCGGTCCCAAGAACACGCCGTCATCAAGGCCGTTTCCGATTTTAATCTCAGCGGCTTTTTCCTGAAGCTTCGCCATGAATTCATCAGCGATACCTTCTTCAACTGTCACAACCGCACAAGCCATGCAGCGTTCTCCGGCTGAACCGAAGGCTGCTCCGATGATGTTTGTGATCGTGTCTTCGAGATTCGCATCATTCAGGACAATCGTGTGGTTTTTCGCGCCTGTCAGAGATTGAACACGTTTTAAGTTTTCGCTTCCTTTTTTGTAGACGTATTCACCGACCGGCTTTGAGCCTACGAATGAAATCGCTTTAATTTCAGGATGCTCGAGGATGCCATTCACAACGTCATGCGCACCGTATACGACGTTGAAAACACCTTTTGGAAGGCCCGCTTTTTCAAACAGCTCAACCAATTTCTCCGTTAACAGCGGCGTACGCTCAGACGGCTTTAAAATAAATGTGTTGCCGAGTGCAATGGCCATTGGGAACATCCAGCAAGGAACCATCATCGGGAAGTTAAATGGTGCGATTCCGCCGACAACTCCAATCGGGTAGCGGTAGTTGGCCGCTTCCACATCCGTCGCAATAGAAGCAAGTGAGTCACCCATCATCAGAGAAGGCGCGCCTGCCGCGAACTCAACGTTTTCAATCCCGCGTCCCACTTCCCCCAGAGCTTCTTTTGTGTTTTTGCCGTTTTCGATGGTAATCAGATGAGCAAGTTCTTCTTTATGCTGAGACAGCAGCTGCTGGAAGTTAAATAGAATTCTCGCACGGCGCGGAACCGCCACTTTCGACCATGTTTTAAATGCCTCACCCGCTGTTTGAGCCGCGTAATCAATATCTTCTTTTGTAGAAATCGGCACTTGGCACAGCACTTCTTTCGTAGCCGGATTGATAACGTCTTCATATTGATCCGTTTTGCTTTCAACCCATTCACCGTTGATATAGTTTTTTAATTTTCTGATTTCTGCCATTCTTATTGCCTCCTTCATTAGTAAACACATACACTTGTATGGATGGTTCAGGATAGATTCATAAGATAACAATTAAACGCTTTCAAAAAAACAAAAAAATCAATGGTTAGATACACTTTTTATGTAAGCAACCATATCATCACTGAAATCACACACAACAGGTTACTTCTTGGTCATTTCTTGGTTATATTCTAATCGTATAATACCCATAAGTCAATCATAAACACTACATTTTTTCATTATTTTTATTATACTAATCTTTCAGTAATGCAAGAGACCGCCTGGAAGTCCGGCGAATCTTGCAAAAGATACATACCAATGTTATCATTTTTTAAGCAACTATTGATCAACTTTTGGTTTTTATTATATATTTACATTACTTTAAGATTCAAAAAGGAGTTTTTTGTATGAAACTGATGCGGATACAGGAAATGGAGGAGTACATTTTATCGCATGGCACTGTTTCCTTAGATGAGCTGTGCCAGGTTTTCAATGTCTCGAAAAACACAGTCAGACGCGATATCAACAAGCTGACGGAAAAGGGTGCGATCGAAAAAGTATACGGCGGCGTAACATCAATTGAGAAAACCGCACTTGTTCCTTTTGAGAATCGCACCATCCAGCACCAAGATGAGAAAACAAAAATTGCCCATTATGCTTCCCGGTTTATTGAAGACCATGACTTAATCTTCATTGACTCAGGAACAACGACCAAATCGATTCTCGATACGCTTGATCCGAACAAAAATGTCACCATTTTAACCAACAGCTTGGACATTATCAATGCGGCATCTGCTATGAAGAATATCAACTTAATCATTATCGGAAACAACTATAAAAGAAAAACACGCTCCTTTGTCGGCATGGATGATCCGGGCACTTTGGAGAAGTACAATATCAATAAAGCCTTTATGTCTGCAACCGGAACAACACTGACACACGGACTGACCAATTCGGACCTGCTCGAGTATGACATTAAAAAGAGGATTTCTGAAAAAGCGAAAGAAGTGTATTTATTGGCCGACCATTCAAAATTCGGAAAATCAACGCTGCTGACCTATGCGCCCTTTGACAGACTGCACTGTATTGTGACCTCTCAGCCGTTAGATGACGAGTACACGCAGTACTGCCATGAGCACCAAATCGGCATTCATCTGGCCTAACGTTTACAATAGTGTTGAGAGTCTTTCATCAATTTTATTCCAGGAGGTAGATCATGAAAAAAGCAACGCTCGGAAAATCAGACTTGCAGGTATTCCCTATCGGATTAGGAACAAATGCTGTCGGAGGACATAACCTCTACCCGAATCTGAATGAAGAAACCGGAAAAGAATTGGTTCGCGAGGCCATTCGTAATGGCGTGACCATGTTAGACACTGCTTATATTTATGGCATCGGCCGTTCGGAAGAGCTAATTGGTGAAGTGCTGCGCGAGTTCAATCGTGAAGATGTCGTCATTGCCACAAAAGCCGCGCACAGAAAAGAAGGAAATGACTTTGTTTTTGATAATTCGCCTGAGTTTCTGAAAAAATCAGTTGATGAAAGCCTGAAACGTTTGAATACCGATTATATCGATCTGTTCTACATTCACTTTCCGGATGAACATACGCCGAAGGATGAAGCGGTTAACGCACTGAATGAAATGAAGCAAGCCGGAAAAATCCGTTCCATCGGTGTCTCCAATTTCTCTCTGGAACAGCTGAAGGAAGCCAACAGAGACGGTTTGGTCGATGTGCTTCAAGGTGAATACAACCTGTTAAACCGTGAAGCGGAAACAACCTTCTTCCCGTATACGAAGGAACACAATATTTCATTCATCCCTTACTTCCCGCTTGTATCAGGATTACTGGCCGGAAAATATACGGAAGATACGACGTTCCCTGAAGGAGACCTGCGAAACGAACAGGAACACTTCAAGGGCGAGCGTTTCAAAGAAAATATCAGAAAGGTCAACAAACTGGCGCCGATTGCTGAAAAGCACAACGTGGACATCCCTCACATCGTATTGGCTTGGTATTTGGCAAGACCGGAAATTGATATTTTAATCCCTGGAGCAAAACGGGCCGATCAGCTGATTGATAACATCAAAACAGCTGATGTAACGCTTTCTCAAGAGGATATTTCGTTTATTGATAAGCTGTTCGCATAAGAAAAAAACAGCCTTCTCCATGGGGAAGGCTGTTTTTTTTGCCCATAAATTGGTTTGATTTTGATGCAAAACTTACAAAAAGAGCCATGAATCCGATAAAATAAAGGTAGTTTATCTCAGAAAGAAAGTGATTGAAAAAGCTAAACATGATATGAAAGATTGATATGATTCAAACCAGAAATAACGGGCCGTTGCGGTCTACGGAGGAAACAGAATGAAACTGAAATATGTAAAAGCCTTAGTTGCAGTAACCGTTGCTTTAGGTGTACTGCTGCCATCAGCCATGTCTCATGCAAAAAGTTTTAGCGGCCGCTCATCATCCAGTCACAGCAGCCGAAGTTCAAGCTCGTCATACAGCGGAAGCTATAAATCCAGCCCGAAATCAAGCTACAGTTCAGGATCAAGCTCTTCAAGCAAAAAGTCCAAAACGTCTGATGATTCATCATCATCGATTTCGCTGAAAAAGAAATCTTCCGAAAAGACAAGCTCATCAAGCTCTAAAAAATCGTCAGGCACGTTTTCCGGCGCCACATCAAAAGTAAGCGGAAAGACATACAGCGGAAAAACATCTAAAGCTTATGTTGGCGGACGTTATGTTTCAGTAAATCATTATTATAATGCAGGATTCTCGCCATCAGGATGGTTTGGCTATTATAGCGGATTCACAACGAGTATGTTCATGATCAGCATGATGCACCCTTGGGGTTACACCTATCATCCAGTCGGGGGCCCGGGCTATGTTTCTTATGGCGCTTCACCCATTGCCTGGATCGTTGATGTCATCGCTTTGATCATTATTTTAATCATTGTCATCGCACTGATTCGCGCATTTAAAACACCGAAGACGTACAGAAGGAGCTTTTAGGTCATGAAGTTAGTATTAAATGAGCAAGAAATTGTAGACGGGATTTGTGTGTATATTTCTAATGAAGAAGAGATTTACCCTGAGGACGTTGAAGTAAAAGAGCTGTCTTACAACAAGCGTACAGGATTCTTCGCTGAAGCCAAATATGGCCTGCATCACAAGCAGCTTGAGTCAGATGACATTTCAGAAGGCATTATTCAGTTCTTAGAGGAATACCACAACTTCAATCCAGACGTTACCGTCGTTGAATTGCAATTTGATAAGAAAAAAGGATTCTCCGCCTTGGTTTTCGTCAACGAGGGTGAAGAATAAAAATGTCCTAATCAGAACCTTACTCCGGGCGAGTAAGGTTTTTTATGATGTTTTTTGAAATGCAGGTACAGAAACGGCTGTTTCCGGTCATGGGAGAGCACCATCCCTAATGATCAGCAGACTGCCTGACAGATAAAATGGGAAAAAGCCTCCTTTTACTCATATCCTTGCGTGAAAAAGGTTTTGGCGCTTACAATGATTTTGAAAGGAATGATTACATTGGCAAATGCTCAATTCCCTCTTATCACACAAAACCTTTCTCTCGATCTCGTTAATACTGAAATCATAAGCTATGATAAACGGCACGATCTCATCCAGTCAGAAAAAGATCTGATGGCATGGTTTGAAATAATGGGAGAAACTGCTCCTTTTCTCAAGTCTTTTACGCTGCAGCAAGTCCAAGAACAATTGCAACGGATTCATCAATTCCGCGCTGAGCTGAGAAAACATTTTGAGAGTATCGCCGAAGGCAGTAAACCTTCTCTAGCTTTTATCGCTTTCCTGCAAGATCAAATCGCCGCCGCTCCTTTTTCTTATCAAATCTTAGATGACAAACTTGCCCGCATTCCGAATGGAAAACCAGATGATTCTATTTTATCGCTTATCGCTTACGATGCATTATGGCTGATTCATACAAAAGAAATCCAACAGCTGAAACGGTGCGCAAACGAAAAGTGCATTTTGCTTTTTCTTGATAAAACAGGAAGGCGAAAATGGTGCTCCATGAAGATATGCGGCAACAGACAAAAAGTCTCACGCCATCATAAAAAAGTCAATAATGAGTAAAAATCCGTTCCCCAGAGAACGGTTTTTTTATCGAAATCAAAACTAACCATTAAAAATAAAAATGTTTCAAATCGATTAGGAGAAGGGTACTAATCTATTAACTTTGTTACACATCGTACATACTCATTGGCTCAAAGACTGAGGAGGAACATTTGTGAAGACAAACACAAGGAAATATATGATCTACTTTTTCGGCGCTTTAGGGGGGCTGCTTTACGGTTACGATACGGGCGTTATCTCGGGAGCGCTGCTGTTTATCAACAATGATATCCCTTTAACAACACTGACAGAAGGATTGGTTGTCAGCATGCTGCTCCTCGGCGCGATTTTCGGTTCCGCCTTAAGCGGCACGTGCTCCGATCGCTGGGGCAGGAGAAAAGTCGTATTTGTTTTATCCATCATTTTTATCGTCGGGGCGCTTGCTTGTGCATTTTCTCAAACCATTACCATGCTGATCGCGTCTCGGGTCATTCTCGGCTTGGCTGTAGGCGGTTCAACGGCGCTGGTGCCTGTATATCTTTCAGAAATGGCACCGACAAAAATCCGCGGAACACTCGGCACGATGAACAATTTAATGATTGTCACCGGTATTTTACTTGCATATATCGTAAACTATCTATTCACACCGTTTGAAGCGTGGCGCTGGATGGTGGGGCTGGCTGCGGTGCCTGCCGTGCTTTTATTAATCGGGATCGCATTTATGCCTGAATCACCAAGATGGCTCGTGAAGCGCGGGCGTGAAGATGAAGCGAAACACATCATGAAAATCACTCATGATCAAGAAGATATTGAACGTGAACTGGCAGATATGAAACAAGGGGAAGCAGAGAAAAAAGAAACAACACTCGGCTTGCTAAAAGCCAAATGGATTCGCCCTATGCTTCTCATTGGCGTCGGCCTCGCCGTTTTCCAGCAGGCTGTCGGAATTAACACGGTTATCTACTACGCGCCAACCATTTTCACTAAGGCCGGTCTCGGCACATCGGCATCGGTGCTCGGCACAATGGGAATCGGCGTACTCAACGTCATCATGTGTATTACAGCTATGATTTTAATCGACCGCATCGGCCGCAAAAAGCTGCTGATCTGGGGAAGCGTCGGCATTACGCTAAGCTTGGCCGCACTATCGGCTATACTCCTGACGCTGGGGCTCTCAACATCAACAGCTTGGCTGACCGTTGTTTTTCTCGGAGTTTATATCGTATTCTACCAGGCAACATGGGGTCCGGTTGTATGGGTTCTGATGCCTGAGCTCTTCCCATCCAAAGCGCGCGGGGCCGCGACGGGCTTTACCACTTTGGTGTTATCGGCAACCAACCTGATCGTGTCACTGGTCTTCCCGCTGATGCTCAGCGCCATGGGCATCGCATGGGTGTTTACAATTTTTTCAGTCATTTGTCTTCTCTCATTTTTCTTCGCCCTTTACATGGTTCCTGAAACCAAAGGGAAAAGCTTAGAAGAAATTGAAGCAAGCCTGAAACAACGTTTTAAAAGAAAGAACAACAGACAAAGCCGTATGCTCAATGAACGGACGTCATAAATAGAAAAAGGAATCGTCTCATCGGGACGATTCCTTTTTTATGGTTACACCATCACCTTGCACATATTGTTCGTAAATTCCACAGGGTCCTGAATCGGCAGACCTTCGATCAGAAGCGCCTGGTTATACAGGAGATTTGTGTACAGGCTTAGTTTCTCTTTATCTTGTTCGAAAGCGTTCTGCAGCGTCTTGAATACCTCGTGATTCGGGTTGATTTCCAGCACTTTGTCCGCTTTTACATTTTGGCTGTCCGGCATCGCGTTTAAGATTTTTTCCATCTCGATTGTCACTTCACCGTCAGCTGCAAGGCAGACCGGATGAGATTTAAGGCGTTTCGATACTCTGACGTTTTTCACTTTGTCAGACAGAATATTTTTCATTTCCTCAAACAGATCCTTGTACTTGCTTTCCTCTTCTTCAGACTGCTTTTGATCCTCTTCTGAATCGATGCCAAGATCGCCGCTTGATACAGATTTGAACTCTTTTTCTTGATATGAAGCGAGCATTTTGATCGCAAATTCATCGATGTCCTCTGTAAAGTAAAGAATTTCATAGCCTTTGTCCGCTACCATTTCCGTTTGCGGCAGTTTTTCAATGCGATCGTATGAATCACCGGTCGCGTAGTAGATATATTTCTGCTCTTCAGGCATTCTGGATACGTACTCGTCCAGGCTGACCAGTTTTTTCTCTTTGGAAGAGTAGAATAATAAAAGATCCTTCAATTGATCTTTATTCGCGCCAAAATCATTGTACACGCCGAACTTCAGCTGTCTGCCGAACGATTTGTAGAAGGTCTCATATTTTTCTCTGTCTTTTTTCAGCAGGCTCTGCAGCTCGCTTTTGATCTTTTTGCTGATGTTTTTCGCAATCAGCTTCAGCTGGCGGTCATGCTGCAGCATTTCTCTGGAAATGTTCAGCGACAGGTCCTCAGAATCGACCATACCCTTCACAAAACTGAAGTGGTCCGGAAGCAGATCCGCGCATTTGTTCATGATGAGCACGCCGTTGGAATAGAGCTCCAAGCCTTTCTCATATTCCTTAGAATAATAGTCAAACGGCATGTTTTCAGGAATAAATAAAATGGCGTTGTAGCGCACGGCACCGTCAACACTGATATGGACATGAGTGAGCGGTTTATCAAATCCGTAATGCTTTTCAGCGTAGAACGTTTCATAGTCCTCATCTGTCAGCTCGCTCTTGTTTTTTCTCCAGATCGGCACCATGCTGTTAACCGTCTGTTCCTCCTGCACCTCTTCAAATTCATTGTCGCTGCCTTCCTTCGGCTTATTAACCGTTGTATCCATTTTGATCGGGTAGCGAATGAAGTCAGAGTACTTTTTGATGATCGCTTTTAAACGATATTCTTCTAAAAACTCATCATAGCTCTCATCTTCCGTGTTCTCTTTGATCTTCAGGATAATGTCTGTGCCGACAGAATCCTTTTCACACGGCTCAATTGTATAGCCGTCTGCGCCAGCAGATTCCCATTTATACGCTTCTTCGCTGCCGAGCGCCTTACTGATAACGGTCACCACATCGGCAACCATAAACGCCGCATAAAATCCGACACCGAATTGCCCGATGATGTCATGGCCGTCCTTCAGTTCGTTTTCTTTTTTAAACGCAAGAGAGCCGCTTTTCGCAATCGTACCGAGGTGCTGTTCAAGCTCGTCCTTTGTCATTCCAATCCCTGTATCCGTAATGGTCAGTGTTCTCGCGCCTTTGTCAGCCGCGACTTTTATGTAGTAATTGTCTTTATCGAAGGTTAGCGCATCATCCGTCAGCGCCTTGTAATAGATTTTGTCAATCGCGTCACTCGCATTGGAAATTAACTCGCGAAGAAAGATTTCTTTTTGAGTGTAAATGGAGTTAATCATCATATCCAGCAGTCGTTTGGACTCTGCTTTAAACTCTTTTTTGGCCATTCAGCTCGCTCCTTTTTCATGCTTTGTGATGTTATGTAAACTCTTTTCAGCATCTATTTATCATAAATGACGACTCATGTCAATACGGTTTTCATCAAAGATTGATAGATGCATATATATGTAAATTTAACATTAGTTGGGTGTGTTTTCACTATTTTTTCTAGACATTCAGATACGAAAAAGAGAGGATCATCCTCTCTTTTGTCCTGCATCATTCCATCGGCTAAACTCCCGCTTCATCCAAATATGCACCGGATAGAAAAACAAACAGAACGGTATCAGAAACAATAGATTATGCCATGAAGCATTCAGAAATGCGCTAGCTGTAACCGGAAACGTAATCTCTTGCAATAAAAAAGAGATGACAGTCAGCACAGCAAACGCAGCCGGAATCGTAATGAGACAATAAAATTTGAGTTCCTTCTTATGCTGTATCTTCAAAACACATAAAACCTCCCAACAATTTCTAGTTCATTTTAACATATACAGGTATTACTTTTCTCACATGTTTATCACTGCACACAGCGGGAAGACAACTAGAAAAAGGAGGATTCGTGTTATGGGAAGACTTGATAACAAAACCGCTGTGATCACAGGCGCTGCGACAGGCATTGGACAAGCAACGGCAGAGGTTTTTGCCAATGAAGGCGCGCGTGTGATTGTCGGCGATATGAATGAAGATCAAATGAAAGAGACAGTCGAAGCGATCAGACAAAACGGAGGACAAGCTGAGGCTTTTCACCTTGATGTGTCAGATGAAGAAAACGTGAAGCAATTTGCTGATCAACTCAAAGACGCGTACGGAACGATTGATATTCTCTTTAACAACGCCGGCGTCGATCAGGAAGGCGGAAAAGTGCACGAGTATCCCGTAGATCTGTTTGACCGCATTATCGCAGTCGATCTGCGCGGCACGTTTCTTTGCAGCAAATATCTGATTCCGCTTATGCTCGAAAAGGGAGGCTCCATTATCAACACCTCCTCCATGTCAGGCAGGGCTGCGGACCTTGACCGCTCCGGCTATAACGCCGCAAAAGGCGGAATCACAAACCTGACAAGAGCGATGGCAATTGATTACGCAAGAAGCGGCATCCGGGTCAATTCCATCTCACCGGGTACGATTGAAACGCCGCTTATTGACAAATTAGCTGGCACCAAGGAACAGGAAATGGGCAAGAAATTCCGCGAAGCCAACAAATGGATCACGCCGCTCGGCCGTCTCGGCAAACCGAAGGAAATGGCGACGGTGGCGCTGTTCCTCGCATCTGACGACAGCTCATACGTCACAGGCGAAGACATCACCGCAGACGGCGGCATCATGGCGTATACATGGCCTGGCAAGATGTTGATTGATGAGAAATGGAAGGAAGAAACAAAATAACTGAGATAGTCAGTTAAAAGAATTTATAATAAATAGACGCTACAAAACATTATGTATATATAAATACAAATATAACAAGACCGAGAAAAGATATACTCTTTCCGGTCTTGTTACATAATGTTCAAACTAGTTCTTTATGTATTTTTATTACCAAGCGTTTATTCCGCCAACTATACCGCCAACTATGCCGCCAGTAATTGCTCCGCCGGCACCACCAACGGGTCCGCCAACAGCTGCTCCACCGACGCCTACTGTTGAAGCACCGACTAATGCACCTGAAAAAGCTCCGCCAAGGGCACTTCTCCAGCCTCCGCCATCAATTTGTTCCATTTCTTTTACATTCAATTCTGAAAGACGATTATTATTTTCCATTTATGCTATTCCCTCCTTAAAGCCATTTTCCTGCGATTAATGACCCGCCTAAATAACCAACTGACCCTGCAATTGCACCTGCATGGGCACCAAGAATAACACCTGGAACTCCTCCGACTACACCTGCGCCGGCACCTGTAACTACTGCACTGCCAAGATATTTAGCATAACTTCCTCCATCAATTTGTTCAGCTTCTTCAAGAGTCAATGCCTGAAGTTCAACGTCTTTTATGCTTTTTGCGTTCATCAATATTCCTCCTCAAAGTTATTCAGGTAAATAATAATAACTAGTATAAATTTACCATGGGAATTATAATATTACATAATAAATCCTAAATCAATAGTTTTTTCCATAAAATCATCTATAACCTATCGATCAATTTATATATAGTAAAAGAGAGCTTAACCTAATTCAGTTATTTAGGTTAAGCTCTCTTAATTAATTCTCTAATTCTTTTTTCTGCTGCCTGTTTGAAAATTTATATGTAGTATACATGATGAGACTAAAAGGAATTAGCCATAAAATATACATAAGAATTTGGAATAAGAATTCTTTAGTTGTAAAAGGGAATGTAATGATTTTAAATAATACCGACGTTGCCATATACAGAATAAAAGTAAAAACAATTAAAAGAAAGTACGAACTCTTCTTCTTCTTTTTCAGATTTACTCTTAAAATGCCTTTTGACATAGCTCTTAATCCATAATATCCGCTTCCAACAAACAATATGATAATTGTCATTAACGTGCTCGGCATTTTAAACATAATCGAAAGTATAAAAGAGACAAAAACCAAAGCAATTACTAAAAGAAAGCTTTCATGACCTATTTTATTTTCAATATGACTTATTCTCTCATCCTTCATTAGTTTCTTCCTCCCTGTTATACGTCCAAAATACATCATTCAGAGTAACTTTCAATTCTATACAAATTTTCAAACATAATTGTAAAGAAGGATTATACTTCCCTTTTTCAATTAATCCAATCGTCTGTCTTGTCACTCCAATTTTTTCGGCAAGTTGTTCCTGTGTTAAATTCGCTCTTGTTCTTTCCAACTTCAAATTATTATTCATTGGCAAGTCTCCATTGGTTTATTTATCTGTAGCATATCATATATAAAAAAACCATGCAAACTATATATTGCATTTATCCATATATATTTTACATTTTGTCTATTATATCTTACAATGAATTTAACATTTATAGGAGTTGGTAAAATGAAATTGTTCTATATCTTTATAATCGCAGGGGGTTTATTTTGTATATCTCTTTCTTATTTTTTTCACTTAGGTGTATTTAATCTTGCTTTATATCTTATCTATATCAATTACGCATTTATATTATATAAACGTGCCAAAAGCTCTAAATAACAATAAATATTTACCTTAAAAAGGTTGACAAACCATGAAAATGTAATAAAATGATGTCTATTCTTTATATTATTATATATATTCTAAAAAATGACCTTCATTATGGAGAGTAGTATATGTTTTTTAATAGATATCATTGTGTACGACAACTTGATCAAAAAGATTGTGGAGCAGCCTGCCTATCAACAATTGCAAAACATTATGGCTCAAAGCTCTCTCTAGCTTATATACGTGACATTGCTGGAACTGATACACAAGGTACTAGTGCTCTTGGAATGGTAAAAGCCGCCGAACAGTTGGGGTTTTCAGCAAAAGCTGTGCGTGCAGAGCATACAGCTTTTGATCAGTCCATTACTCTTCCAGCAATTGCACATATTATTATAGATCAACAATTATTGCATTACGTTGTTATACATAAAATTAGTAAAGATAAAATTATCATTGCGGATCCTGGAAAAGGGCTCGTTACATATCAAAAAGATGATTTTTTTAAGATTTGGACAGGCATCTTAATACTTTTAGCACCTACTGAGACTTATAAAAAACAGACCGAGACAAGTAATATAAGTGCCGATATTTTCAGGTTGATTCTTCAGCAAAAATCGTTGATTATACATACGTTTTTAGCATCCTTTATTATTACCGTCTTCGGGATCCTCGGTACTTTTTACTTTCAGACGATCATCGATCAAATCCTACCTAATGGATTAAGTAACACATTACATATTCTTTCAATCGGCCTTTTGATTATGTATTTATTTAAGGTTTTCTTAATAGGTTTTAGGCAATACCTAATGATTCTCCTAGGTCAAAAATTAAGTATCTCCATCATGTTTGGATACTTTCAACATGTGCTTACTTTGCCAATGAAATTTTTCAGCAATAGAAAAGTCGGCGAAATTATATCCAGATTTACTGATGCTAATAAAGTGATCGATGCTGTTGTCAGTGCATCGCTTTCGGTCATACTCGATACCATTATGCTTATTATGGTTGGTATTTTCTTATATCTGCAGAATACTACTTTATTTCTCATCACATTGGCTTTCATACCTTTTTATATTTTGACGGTTTGGATTTTTATAAAACCCTACGAAAATATAAATAACACAGAAATGGAAAACAATGCGCAGCTGACTTCAAAGATTGTTGAGACGCTTAACGGCATCGAAACTGTTAAAGCATACAATGCGGAATATATGATGTCATTTGAAACAGAAAAAAGATTTGTGAAATACTTACGATCAGCTTTTAAACACGGAGTTATTGATAACCTTCAGGGTTCCATAAAAATGTTTTTGGATTTAGCAAGCGGTGCATTGATACTGTGGATCGGATCAACTCAAGTCATGAAAGGCACCCTTACTATTGGTCAGCTTATTACATATAATGCCTTATTAACCTACTTCTTAAATCCTTTACAAAACATCATCGGCCTACAATCTAAGCTTCAGTCAGCATCTGTTGCGTCCAAAAGGCTCGGAGAAATTCTAAAGCTAGAACCCGAATTAATAGAGAAAGAGGCGCGAATAACATCGACGTCGTCAATTACAGGTCCGCTTTCTTTTAAAAAAATCAATTTTCGATACGGAACTCGAAGGCTCATCTTAAAAGATATTACACTGCATATTCAAAAAGGAGAGAAAGTTGCCTTTGTTGGAGAAAGCGGTTCAGGAAAATCTACTTTGACTAAGCTTTTAATGAAATTTTATACAGCTGAATCAGGTGAGGTTTTAATCAATGGTTATCATATAAATGATATTCACACCAATGCGTTAAGGGAAAGCATAAGTTATATACCTCAAGAATCTCATTTTATACAAGGATCAATTCTTGAAAACCTTTTGCTTGGGAACTCAGGAAGTTTTACCTTTGAAGAGATTATAGAAGTATGTAAACAAACTAAAGTACATGATTTTATCAATGATTTACCAATGAGATACGATACTCTTGTAGAAGAAAACGGGTCTAATTTATCTGGAGGCCAGAAGCAAAGACTCGCAATTGCCAGAGCATTATTAAGAAAACCTAACATTCTCATAATGGATGAATCAACTAGCAATCTCGATACGACAACCGAACAGGGAATATCAAAGATGATATACGATCAGACTGTTGATGTAACTACGATTATAATTGCTCATCGTTTGAGTACAATTATGAATTGCGACAAAATATTTGTCATGGAAAATGGAGAAATCATAGAGTATGGGAACCACAATGATTTATTGAAGAAAAAAGGCAAGTACTATGAGTTGTGGGAGAACCAAATGCCATCGAGAGAGATGGTGACAATTTAGATGAAACGTAACTTTTTCAATTTAAATGATTTGAGGGATAGCAGAGAATTCTACGAATCAAAACCCAAACCAATTGGTGTTTTCTTTACATATATACTGATAGCTTTACTTATTGCATCTATTGTTTTTAGTTTCTATGGAAAGAAAGAAGTAATTCTAAAAACGACAGCTGACATCCAATATACCAAGCCTAACAGCAACGTAACAAACGAAGTAGCCGGCAAAGTAAAAACAGTTGATATTAAACAGGTTGATAAGGTGAAAAAGGGAGATACTCTATTAACTCTAGACAATACTGAAATCCAAGCGCAGAAAAAAGCTGTTAAAGAAGATATCAAAGATTTAAAAGAACAAGCTGCGTTAAACAAAACTCTAAAAAAAAGTATTGAAAATGACAAAAATTTATTCAGCGAGAACGATCATTGGGGTTATCAAGATCAATATCTCTCATATGAAAAACAAAGTAATTTGTTAGAGTCATCAAAAGAAAATGCAAAAACTCAGCAGAAAAAACTTAAGAAGCAGAAAAAAAGCATAAAAAATAGTCTGGATAAGACAAAAAACAAAGTGAAACTAAAGCTTCAAAGAATTTCTGACCTGCAAGACTCCATTAAAAACAATAAATCCTTTGCCAAACAGGATGATAAGTACAATTCTTACTATAATAGTTATCAAACTAACAAACAAAATGTAGAGCAGCAGCTTGATGATCTACAGAAGATGAAAGATGAGCTCGATAAAAACAGTTTCTCACAGCAGAAAGAGAATCTAAACGGACAGCTTGAAAGTTTAAAACAAGATATGCTAGTAAAACTAAGTGAAGAAAAAGACGAATTAAATCAATCACTTGATGAGATTAACAGTTCAATGAAAAGTGACGATTCTGACAGTGATTCCGATAACTCAGAGGAAACAAATTATAAGCTTTCCATTGAACAGCTTAAAACAAACTTGCTAAATCAAACATCTCAAAAGCAAACAGCTCTTCAGACCACTCTTAAATCAAAAGAAGATGATCTAAAGATGATAGATTTACAATTAGAAAAATATAAAATAAAAGCAACTAGTGACGGCTATGTTAATGTACTAACAAATATATCTCCAGGTGATAATTTACAAGCAGGCACTGCTATTTTGACTATTGTCCCTGATAAAGAGAAGCTTAGAGCTAACATTTATATTCCGAGTCATGAGATCACAAATATTAATGAAAAAGATAAGGTTAGATTCCATATTGAAAATACAAATCAAACCATTAAAGGTGTCATTACAAAAATAAGTCCAGACAGTATTAGTGATCAAAACGGGCAAAAATTTTATATTGCTGAAAGCACGATAGAAAGCAAAGAAATTGTTAAAGATAACGGAACAAAAATACATTTAAAAAATGGCATGCAGACAGATGTATCAATTATCGTTGATTCAAAAAGATATATTGATTATTTTTTAGATGTATTACACTTACGTTAATTTCCATTTAGAGAAATGTGCATATATGTCTCAAAAGCAGATGAGCATCTGCTTTGAGGCATTTTATTTTTTATAAGAAAGGTATAGGACGTATAGAATCATGTCTCAAAACAAACTGTTATTTTTACTCTTTTTATTCTCTTCAATCGTTCGCCTTCTCTTCAATACAATATTGGCCCCCCACTGTAAGCTGGAAGTCTTGGATGGTGAATATTGTTTTTATTGTTTTTATTCTTTTGTCTCTTCTATTTCTCAATCTCACCTTAAAAGAAAGAAAATCAAAAGACCAAGTATCATAACGACCCAAAGCCCGGATCAAGTCTCCGGGCACTTCAAAGCAATACCACCTTATACTTCTTCACATCCAAAAACTGCAAAAACTCCCTCGCCAGCACTTCCGGCGCATGCACCTTCCCTTCCTCGAGCCGATACAATATCAGCCCGATAATCATCGCCGATACATAATAGGCATAAAGCTTTTTCTCCGCAGGAATATTAGTTTGCTGATGCAGATAAAATGATTCCAACGCTTGGAGCATCTCGGGTATCACATGAGGAACACCCCAGTCCCGATTGAGCAAATGGACAATAGGCATGCGGTCTAATGCAGAAAGCAGGCCGGCGAGCGCCTCCTCCGCTTCTTTTAAGGAAAGCTCATTCGGACTTGAGGCAATCGTCAGGTGATCTATCATCTCCGTACATGATTGCTGAATCATGGTCTGCAGCAATTCCTCTTTGCTGGCATAGTGATCATAAAAGGTTGCGCGGCGGATATTGCTTTTCCGGGTAATGTCAGAAATCGTGATGGCCGCGTAGTCTTTTTTCTCTGCCAATACGTCCAGCAAAGCCTTCTGCAGCGCTTCTCTCGTTCGAACCACACGCCTGTCGATTTGCTTGTCCTCCTGCCGCTCCCTTGACGGAGCCTGTCCAAACAGCCAATAAAACCGCTTTTGAGAAACGAGCTCCCAAACTTTTTGGCTGATGGCTTCCGGAGACGCGTCCGCATCCTCATTCAGCCAATAAAGGATAATCGCGTACGTGTACAAAGCCCGGTAATGTCCGTAAATCTCCTGTTCAATCGGCGTCAGATTCACATTGACCGGAGCCAGCAAAACATCCTGCTGAAACACATCCTTAAAAAAACGATGAAAATGTTCTCTGTTCATCATCGTGCCAAAAAAGGATCGATGCTCGTGGACAAAGGACAGAGTCGGATGCACAGTGTGCCGTTTTTTATTTAAATGGAGTGTGTCCATATGCTTGAAGGCGTCATAGAGCGCTTCGCCCAGCCCTTCCTTCATGTCTTCGATCACATCCTCAATAATGGAGAACTTGTCTTCATAATAAAGGTAGAGCGTCCCGCGGCTCACTTTGGCCTTTTCAGCGATTTCTTTCATTGTGATGTGTTGAATATCTCTTTCTTCCAATAAAGCCAGCAGCGCCTGTTTCACTTGAGCTTCAGCAGATTCCGCCACAAAAACACCCCCAGTCATTAGACACATATTCGATATATGTACGGTAACGTATAGATGATTCTCCGTTGTCTTTCTTATAGAAAAGATACCACTTTATAATAGTTCCGAGATAAGCAGAAAGCAAATGAGGGGGATTTTACAATGGAACAGCAAGTAAAAGACGACATTCAGCGCGTCTTCCAGCTTCAGAAAAAACAGCAAAAAGTGCTGCGCGCTTCAACAGCGGAACAGCGTAAAGAAAAGCTTCAGCGCTTTTTGAATTCCGTCATTGCACATGAAGAGGAAATCATCGAAGCGATCCGCAAAGACGTGCGGAAGCCATATCACGAGGTCAAAAAAGCGGAAATCGAGGGTACAAAAAAAGCGATCAGAGATAATATGAACAACCTGGAAACATGGATGGCACCCAAAGAAGTCGGTTCATCCTTAAGCTCTGATGCCAACGGAATCCTTATGTACGAGCCTAAAGGCGTCACGCTTATACTCGGTCCGTGGAACTACCCGTTTATGCTGACGATGGCGCCGCTTGCCGCTTCTATCGCTGCAGGAAACAGCGCCATTGTGAAGCTGTCAGACTTTACAATGAACACGAGCAACATTGCCGCAAAAGTCATCCGAGATGCTTTTGACGAAAAAGAAGTTGCCATTTTTGAAGGAGAGGTTGAAGTGGCCACTGAGCTTCTTGATCAGCCGTTCGACCACATTTTCTTCACCGGAAGCACAAATGTCGGAAAAATCGTCATGACAGCCGCCGCCAAACACTTGGCATCTGTCACGCTTGAGCTTGGCGGCAAGAGTCCGACCATCATCGACAGTGAATACGACTTATTGGACGCAGCGAAAAAAATTGCTGTCGGCAAGTTCGTAAATGCCGGCCAAACCTGCATCGCACCGGATTATATCTTCATTAAAAAAGACGTGCAGGACAAGTTCGCAGGCATTTTACAAACCATTGTCAACGCAGGATTTATGGAAGATGATTACACGCCGGATCGAAACAAATTTACGCAAATTGTCAATGACCGCAACTTTAACCGCGTCAAAGCGTTATACGATGATGCCATCGAGAAAGGCGCGGAAGTCGTGTTCGGCGGCGTATTTGATGCAAGCGACCGTACGATCTCGCCAACCGTTTTGAAAAACGTTACGCCAGATATGAAAATCATGCAGGAAGAAATCTTTGCACCGATCCTGCCGATGATGAACTATGAAGACATCGATGAGGTCATTGATTACGTAAATGACCGCGATAAACCGCTAGCGCTTTATGTATTCAGCCACAACCAAGACCTGATTGACAACGTCCTTCAGCACACCACATCAGGAAATGCAGCGATCAATGATGTCGTCGTTCATTTCAGTGACGTCAACCTGCCATTCGGCGGCGTAAATACAAGCGGAATCGGCTCTTACCATGGGGTATACGGATTTAAAGAGTTTTCTCATGAAAAAGGTGTGTTTATTCAAGCAGCCAAATAAACATGATTTAGAGAATCTGCATCATCTTGCAGGTTCTCTTTTTCTATCATCGCCGACAAAGTTTCATAACAGTAAATAAATGTAGTTCACAGAAAAATCATGCATTAACACAAAATAGAAAACTATGTAAAATCCCTTGTGACAGGTTTCTTTGGCGCAGAACGAAACGCTGCAAAAAACCAAATGATGTTTACAGCCGCTGAAGCGAGACAGAGCCCCATCACAGTGGTTACATCAGAGAGCGGATGGTCACCGAATATACTGACCATCAGCACAATGGCGGCAGTAGATAAGTGAATCAGCAAACCCATGCCGCAAAGCGCCGCCATCACAAATCTCATTGCATCCACACCCAGCATGTAAATGAGGATTGGAATGAGATAGAAAACAAGTATCATACCAATTGCCGACCACATACCGATAGAGTTGAACTGATTGGCTGAGGACCCCGTGTCTGCCAGCGGAGAAAGTGAAGCCGCAGCAATCATCACGCAAAAAAGGAACCCAGAAATCGCAGTCATGATCACCACGCTATTTTTTCTGGACATGATCAATTGACACCTCCTAAAATAGAAATATTAACCTTTATTATAAGGTAAAATCTAATAGAAATCGATGGTATTTCTAAAAACACCCATAAAAAAAGATATACTCCATTCATTTGAAATAGAGTATAACTGGAAAAAACGTTAAGAACTGAACATCTGATCCATTTGTTTCAGTCCATCTTCTGATAATTGAAGATTTGCTGTTTTGATATTCCCTCTTGAGCTGGCCAGGCCGAGTGGCTCCCGGGATGATCAAATCAATCCCAGGCTGATCAACAGCCATGACAAAGCGACCTGTGCCGGCTCCGCTTGTTTTTGTTCAGCAAACCGCTTTAATTTCTCCAGCTTTGCTTCGATCAGCTCCCACACCTGCTGCAAGTCACTTTGCTTCTGTTTCAATTTCTCCTGGTAATTTCTTAGCAGCTCGCGCTGAGTATCATCCAAGCGATCTGTCTGTTCCTGCAGGCTGAGGAACGGCTTCATTTCCTCTAAAGACATGCCCGTTTTCTTCAAACATCTGATGAACAGCAGACGTTTCTTTCTTGTCATCCTCACTAAACACCCGATGGCCGTTCGCCTTTCGTTTAACCGGCGGAAGCAAGCCGATTTTCTCATAATAGCGAACCGCATCCTCAGTCATTTGGCACTGCTCCATGACTTCTTTTAATGTATAAGGCATGTTTTTTCACCGTCTGTGGTAGATTTATATAGTAGAAAAGAAAGGATAAAAGACTCATTTTTCAGTAATATCAGGATTTTATCACCATATCATATTGCAAAAGCTTTTTTTACAAAGTATACTGTTCCAGATTAATTCAAAGGAGAGAGAAATATACATGGAAAAACCGGCAGGATTTTGGATTCGTGTTTTAGCTTATTTGATTGATGGCATTATTGTATCTGTTCCTAGCTATATTATTCTATTTATTATCAATTCCGTATTTATCGCTGGATCCATCGCAACAGACCCATACATGACAAAAGACGAATATATGGTGAAATACTTAACGCTTGCCTTTTTGCCAGCCATACTGATTATGATTGTCATCAGTGTGCTATATTACGGTCTGCTTACAGCTTCTAAAATGCAAGGCACGCTCGGCAAGAAAATTCTCGGGCTGAAAGTAGTCAATGAACAAGGCGGACGCGTGTCTATCGGGCAGGCAATCGGACGTTACTTTGCGTACATATTATCTGGAATTATCTTTTATATCGGTTTTATCATGGTGGCATTCGGAGAGAAAAAGGGCCTTCATGACATCATTTGCCGTACACGGGTTGTATATAAATAATTGAAAACATGAAAAAGTCTAGACGTCAATTATGAGTCTAGACTTTTATTTATCTATGATTTCTTCAAGATCGGCTGCCACTTCATATACGTAAGGCTCCTCCAAAGCCACTCAAACGGCCCCATTCGGAATGCCCGCAGCCAAAGATGGCTGATGATCATTTGAAGGGCACATACCGCGATCGTGATCAGCACGCCCGCAGCCGGATATACTTTTCCGTATAACCCTATCCCGTAATGATAGAAAATCCACGTACAAATGATTGATTGCATGAGATAGTTGGTAAATGCCATTCTCCCGACTGCGGAAAAGTATTGCAGCGGCTTAGCCAGTCTTGTCTTATGATAAAGATACACAATCGTTGTGACGTAGAAAAACATAAGAAAAGGCGCACCAACCAGCAAAAATACTTCCATTTCGGTCACACTGTACAATATATGAGCGCTGATGCCAATGACCAGCCCAGACAGCCATACTCTTTTTAACGCTTTGCGGTGCTTTTCCGGCTGATGCAGAAATCTTGATTTTGCCGCCGCGGCTCCCAGCAAAAACATACTGAAATATGGGATGGAGGCAAAAAAGAAATTCAGCGGATTATAGGTCAGCATGCCATTCATTGACATATAAACGAGCCGATCGTGGATTCGCTGTTCCGCAATGTCTTTCAGGCTGCCGTTTCCGTAAGCATGCAGCGCCTGCTTCGCTTGCTGAATGGCTGCTTGTGCCCATTCTTGTCCGTTTGCTTGATGAAAGCTTGCCAAAATGAACGGAAGAGAAAACAGGAGATACAAAGAGACTGCCCATATCAACAATGTTTTCGGCTTTGCTTTTCTAAACAAAAGTAAAACCAAACCAAGCAGGGCGTATTCTGTTAAGATATCCCCGTCCCATATCAAAAAAGCATGAATGGTTCCAAAGATGAAGAGTGCCAATAATCTTCTGATATAAAGCGGGACAAAACGTTTTCCTTTGCTTAACGCTCTCTCCATCATCACCACCATGCCAAACCCAAATAAAAATGAAAACAGTAAAATACATTTGGTTTGAATCAAAAATTTCAATATTTCTGTTGCAGCAAAGTCTGCACCAGACCACTTTTCCGTGAAAAAATTATCCTTTCCAAGCATAGACAAATACATATCCGGATAACTGAAGTGCGCCAAATTCACAAATAGGATGCCGAAAATGGCAATTCCTCTTAACACGTCAAGCACACCAATCCGCTCATTTGTCAGAGTCGGCTGTAATGAAGCCATATGAATCACGCTCCTTTTTTTTATACCTCAATCCTATGAAAAAAAGAAGCGAAGAAACATCGATTTAGGTGGCAACGCAAAGGAAAAACCTTACAATCTCGTCACCTTCACAATAAAAAACCAGGCTTCACAGGAAGCCCGGCGGAGATATTATGGTTTCATGACCTTTAAATCTAATGTCTCGATATTCTGCAAGACACGGTCGAATCGCAAAGCTTGAGGCTCACTCGGGAAGATATGCCCTTTATACGGATCTCCTAACGTGCGGAAAAACGGCTCAAATAAGCCCGGAACCAATACACCCACCATTTTGGTATAGTGAGAATCCAAGCGATATGAGTGTACAGTGTTGGCAGGAACATGCAGGAAATCTCCAGGATTAAGCTGAATTTCTTCACCATCGGCCCACATCGTCATTTGCCCTTCAAGGCAATAGAAAGTTTCTGTATGATGCTCATGGTAATGATCAACGATGCGATCGCCTTTAGAGCCTTCAGATGATACAACGATAAATTGCCCGTCCGTATTCTTTTGCGCAGCCACAATGCGGTGAAGCTGATCGCCCGTCAATAGGCGGTCTCCTTCTCCAGACTCAAGCACGTATGGAACAACGCCAGCCGGAAGTTCTGTATTCTCCACTAGTTTTGGAGCACCGGCAGGGTTTTCATCCTCCGCAAATATAATGTCCGCCGCCTCAGCCGCTTTTGCAAAACGCTCTTTTGATACCTCTTCGCTTGCGTGCGGCGGATGTTCAGCGTGATCATACGGCGTTCCAAGCACGGAATACATATGTGCGACGTTCCCTTTCATTGTGTAAGACACCAGCCGTGTTCTGTGGCTATGCATCCGGTAGCTGTGCGGCGTTCCGGCCGGAATGTTCGCATAATCACCAGCTACTAAAAGATGATGTTCTCCATCAAGCGTCAGTTCAAGCTTACCGTCCAGAACAAGAAGCCCTTCATGCGTATTTTTGTGAATATGAAGCGGAAAGGCATCTCCTTTTCCCCCAGAAAGCAGCACGATCTCGAACAAATCTCCCGTGCTCTTTCCGTTTGCCAGCACTGTCGCGACCTGTCTGCCGAACAAATAGCGCTCTCCCTCTCCGCTGCGAAGCAAGTAAGGCACTTTTTCTTTGGGCAGTGAATATTTACTTAACGTTTTCATGTTACGCCCTCCAATTTAGACCAGTCTATATATTATGGGTTTCCGGCTAGACCGTTCTATATAATTGTAGGGGAAAGGATAACAAATTGCTACCCTTTTTTCCTCACCAATACTGGAATTTGTTCGGCAATGAGAAGAAGCGGCGTTTTGTCTTTATTCGTTAAAGAAAGCATAATGCCGCCTTCAATCATCGAGTTGATCAGCATTCCCAGCTGGCTTGCTTCTTCTTCTGCAAATCCGTTTTCCATTAATTTTCTGGCGAAAACCGCTTCCCAGCTTTTAAACACCTTCATGCAAACCGTGCGCAGCGGCTCGCTGATTAACGCCGTTTCACTCGCCAGCAAGCCGACTGGAATCCCTTGAATGCTTTCCGTATTGTCAAACTGGCTGGCGGTTTTTTTGATAAAACGCTGAATCGCTTCAACAGGATCAGAGGATTCATCCATGCTTTTCTGTATCACATGTTCAACGATCTTACCCGTATATGTAACCGCTTCAATTGCTAATTCTTCTTTGCCATTCGGAAAAAAGTGATAAAGCGATCCCTTAGGAGCACCGCTTTCTTTCACAATCTGGTTTAAGCCCGTCGCGTGATATCCTTGCAGCTGGAACAGACGTGACGCTGCGTGAAGGATTTTTTCACGTGAATCTCCTCTGCTAGTCATTGAAACATTCCCTCCTAGGTATGGTAGAGCGACTTATATAATATAAAAAAGAACCATGGGATTGTCAAAAGGGGTAAGAACCTCCTGGAAGGGGTAAATGTAGACAAACATGTCTAGGAGGGGATTCTCGATGACAACTGATGATACGGTCACCAATACTGAACAGCTTGAAAAACAGCAAAACCCGAAAACGAAGCTCAAACTGAAAAAAGTAAAGGATCAAGTCATCGTCATTACCGGTGCCACAAGCGGAATCGGCCTCGTCACCGCGAGAATGGCGGCCGAAAAAGGAGCAAAAGTCGTCGCAGCAGCCCGAAATGAAGACGCCCTTCAGGAGCTCGTTGATGAAGTAAAGAAAAAAGGGCACGAAGCCATCTATGTAAAAGCGGATGTGGGAAAAGAAGAAGACGTCAACCGCATCGCAGAAACCGCGATCAGCACATTCGGCCGCTTTGACACATGGGTTAACAACGCCGCTGTTTCGGTTTTCGGACACGCCATGGATGTTACCACCGAAGACATGAAGCGCGTGTTTGACACCAATTTCTGGGGTCCGGTCTATGGAACAAGGGCAGCCGTCAAACACTTTACAAGCAGAGGCGGTCCGGGTGCTCTCATCAATGTAGGAAGCCTGTTCGGCGACAGAGGAACCGTTATACAATCCACCTACGCGTCTGCGAAATTCGCGCTTCACGGATGGACAGAAAGCATCCGAATGGAGCTTGAAAAAGAACAGGCACCCGTCTCGGTCACACTCATCCATCCAGGCAGAATCGACACGCCTTACAACGAACACGCCAGAAGCTACCTGGACAAACAGCCGGCTCATTACCGCTCTATGATCTACCCGCCGGAAACTGCAGCCGAAGCCATTCTGTTTGCCGCTGAACATCCGAAACGCGACATGTACATCGGCTCGCAGGCAAAAGCCATCGCCATGCTGGGTGCACTCTTCCCCCGGCTGACCGACAGGCTGATGGAAAAAATCATGTACTGCAGCCAGCATGCGGAAAGACCGTCCAAACCGCGTGAAGAAAGCGCGCTTTACCATGCGGGCTACGGCATGCATGACAGGGGGACAAATAAAGGGTGGCTTCGGTCAAGAAGCTATTATGTAAAGGCCACAAAGCGCCCGGCGGTAACTGCGGCTGCGGCTGTCGGGCTTGCTTGTGTCTGGGCTGCCGTTAAACGCACTAAATGAGACCTTCCATCATTTGATTGCACACCATAAAAACCCATGCAGATGTAACATAATGCATGGGTTTTTTGATGTTAATCGACAAAGGCCTTGTTCATACGCTGCAGAAGTTCGCCAAACATCTCTTTTTCATGTATTGACCACTCTTTCAGCATCTGTTCATAACGTTCTAAGCGCATCTGCTGATCTGCCTTTAATGCTTGTTTGCCGAGTTTTGTAATGGTAAACAGACTGACTCTTCTATCGGAAGGATCGGTAAAACGATAGATAAGCTCCTTGGCCTCTAAAGCTGCAGCTTGTCTGGAAAGAGTAGAAATATCAAGCTTAAACGACTCCGCCAGCTCTTTTACACGAGCGGGTCCAAACTCATCCAATTGTCTCAATAATAAGTAAGAGGATCTCTCCAAATTCCCTGTTCTTTTCTCTGATTGATCCAGATAAACAGCTCTCCTGATAAATGTGGTCAGCTCATATTCAATCAATTCGACTGGATTCTGTTTTTGCAATGGCTTTCGCTCCCCATTCCGATGTTTGACATTGACAGCATTCTATATACTTGTATAATACAAATGTATAAGCTCTGTATGAATAAGTATTGGGTGATAAAATCTATTTATTTACTTGTATAGTACAACCATATAAAAAGAAAGTAAAGTCATTCCTCAGAACAAACCAAAAGGAAGTCAACCAGAAAGGAGGAAGCTGTTCTAATAGAGAGCAGTACTTGCTGTGAAAATCATTCGAATAATTTTGCAAGTGTTGATATTATATGTGTTTTTTATCATCGGAGAAGCACTTCAGCATCTGTTTCATTTACCGATATCAGGAAGCATAGTCGGCTTGGTATTGCTGCTGATCTGCTTAGCCCTCCGTATTGTGCCGGTTGCCATTATTGAAGACGGAGCCGGGTTTTTATTGTCCTTTCTGCCATTGTTATTCATTCCGGCTATGACCGGAGTGATGAAGTATCCATCTCTCGTTTCATTAAATGGGTTGATGTTGCTGATTACAGTCGTTTTGAGCACCATCTTCACGATCATTGCAGCAGGAGCCGCCAGCCAGGTTCTGGAAAAAAGAGCCAACAAACGAAAGGAGAAAAAGAAATGCAGCAAGCATGTATCGCAATCATTATAATTCTTTTGACAGTTGCGGCTTACTTAGCGATGGTACAGCTCTACAAGCGATTCCCTTTTCCATTTCTTATCCCTGTTCTGACAACGACAATTTTGATTGTCGCGTGTTTGGCGATGTTCCATATTTCGTATGAAGGCTATATGATCGGAGGAAAATGGATCAATTCTTTGCTTGGGCCGGCTGTTGTGGCACTGGCATATCCGCTTTATAAACAACGGCACATTATTATGAAATACAGCATTCCCATTATAGGCGGTGTGCTGGTCGGATTGTGTATGGGGATGATCAGCGGGCTCATTTTCGCGGAAGCATTCGGGGTCAATCATGATCTCGTATTGTCCATTCTGCCGAAGTCGATCACAACCCCAGTTGCTATCCAAATTGCCGCCGGCCTTGGCGGTGTTCCTTCCATGACAGTCGTATTTGTCATGGTCGCGGGTTTTTCAGGCGTCATTCTCGGGCCGCTGATCCTAAAATGGCTTCGTATCCGCAGTTCACTCGGAAAAGGCATCGCATTAGGCAGCGCCTCCCATGCACTCGGCACCTCAAAAGCATTTGAATATGGAGAACTGGCCGTATCCATGAGTTCGGTCTCAATGACGCTTTGTGCGGTACTCGGCTCATTCTTTGGGCCGCTCGTCGTCTGGCTGTTTCATATTTAACAAAAAAAGACTGCCTTCAGCGGGCAGTCTTTTTCCATATCTATTTTACGCTGCTGATGCCGAACTGGCGTCTTGGAAAATGGCAAAGAGGAGAAAGGAAACCGATCAAAATAAACAGGCATTTCGCCTGTTTATTTTAATTCTCCTATGTCTTTTAAATATTGTTCCCGTTCTTCTTTCGTCAAACTATTTAAAAAGTCTTCTTTAACCTCTTTATCAAAATCATCCCAGTTTTCAAATCGATCCGCTAAGTCTTTAGAGAAACTCATGCCATCAACCTTGTTAGAATTATAGATTAAATCAGCAGAAAAATGAAACTTTTCTGGGTCCCCGTTTACATAGCCATCTATAATGATTCTCCCCATCGGGTTAATTTCTATTTCTTTTTCAAAGGTTATCGTTTTTATAAAATGATGAATGTCTTCTTTCTTTAATGTCTCTTCTACTTTAGGCTTCATTTTTTCAGCATATTCTTCTGCTTTTTCTCGATCGCTCTTTTCTTCACTGTTCATATTTTTGTTGCCTCCAGTTGTTTCTTTTTCATTGGTTTTATCAAAATAAAAGTATAAGGCACCTGCAATTAAAATTATTATAATCGCACCTGCACTTATCATTTTCCTCATGGTTATCATTGGAAATTCATCCTTTTTATTTTATTATACAAGATATGTACAAAGATTAGGAGTGGCGTAATTGGCTAAGAATAAGTCTATAAAAATTACGGATGAGGATTATAACCGTATATCGAGTGCTGCCTACGATATTCAAAACTATCATATTGGTGAGATTATATATACTAGTAACAGGCAAAAGCTATACGTTATCGATTATAAAAAAACAGAAAAGGGCCTTAACGCTCTTACTCTTGTTTCTCGTGAGGATTACCGTAGTTCTCATGAAGGCAAACACCCTGAAAAAATCCAAAACGCCATCATCGCATACCGCGGATCAGAACCTATCAGCACTAACCAATTAAAAGAAACGATTAAGGAAACAAATCAGCGTGGAAAAAGAGAAGAGCTCATTAAAGAACTAGAGAAAAAAGGGATCAATATTCCAGCTGAAGAAGATGGGTCTTCTTTTGACTCAGTAACAGGTTTCTCTGAATATGCAAATGAAATCATCCAAGATTGGCTTCACATGGATACTAGTTATCTAGTTGGCAAAAAGCCGTTTGATGACGGGACAGAGAACCAGGCGATTCAGGCAGATCAATATGCAAAAAAAATACATAAAGACTTTAAAAATGCTGACATTCAAGTCACCGGTCACTCATTAGGCGGATCTAATGCAAGCTACGCAGTCGTGATGAATGACTTTATAGACCGCGGTGTCACTTTCGAGAATCCTAACATATATGAAAACCTGCCTAAGGATGTAAAAGCCCGGGCGTTTAAGGGAGAGTTTCGCAGCCGTTTAACAGAATATATTAATTTAAATGATGGATTATCCTTGCTGAATCGGGATGCTGCTGAAGTAGGCAAAGTAAAAGTGATGTATGACGAAGCTTTGCCCAATGGTGTACAGAATAATAGCCTCCCTGATGAAGTGAAAATGCTGGGTCTTGGACTGAAACATTATGGCAATCAATCTCTTGATATCACACTATTTGCTGAAGCCTTGATGGGAAGTCACGGCTTGGATCGATACAGCTTCCATTCAGATGGCTCTGCCCAAACTGTGGATGATGTTTTAAAGAACAACCCTGACTTTGCATTAACGATGCTAAACCAAATGAAATCAACGAATGTGAAGGCCAATACAGGTGTTTCGATTCTTATCAAATCACATGTATTAATGAATACAAGTACTCAGTTGAAACATATTGCCGAAACGGAATGGTCAAAAATGATACGCCAGATTGAAAGAATTGATGACAAAGTAAAGGATTCAATTGAGGATGTCCGGAATATGCATACACGAATGGTTGGTTTTGGCGCCTATGATGAATTATCAGTTTCCGATGTCGATGATCTGATCAATAAGATCAAAATGAACAAACCGCACCACCTTTTTTACTCAAAAGAAAAATATGATCAGGCAGTAGATGCAGCGCTCAATCTGCAACACTTTCTACAGATGATTGCAGATGATCTCGGACATATGGGACATGCGTATCATGATGCAGATCTGGCAGCGGCCAGTCGAATGGGGATTTCATAAGGAGAGAAAGAAACATGGATTTTATGAATAAGAAACCAACAGATGCTGACCGTTTTATGCAAAGAGTGATGAGTCAGCATTCAAGCACTTCGATTTTTTCAAACACTAATGTAAATACCTCTGAAATGACACCTGAACAATTGGCGGCGTTCAAAGAGAAGAAGAGACAAGAACAAAAATTGGCGTTGATGAATTCAATCAAAAAACAATTAAGCTATGCATTCCAGGAAGACCGTAAGAATTTGTCTTCGATCCTTGAAAACATTACAGATGCCGAGCAGGCTATAAAGACAAAACGAGAAATCCTCAACCATCATATGTCTGGAAAAGCAATAGATAGTGTCACTGATCAAATGAAAGATCACCTTTCATTTGATAAAGTTCATTCCGATGTTTCGAGTGTAATCAATTCCATTGGCTTATAAGGTAGAGAGTCAATATAGCTTAAAATAAAGAAGATATCATCTCCGACGAAGTGGCGCAGCGAGAACGAATTACGAATGAAACTGTGCGTCTGGAAAACGATCATTAGCACAGAAAAAAGCAGACTGTTCCCAGTCTGCTTTTCCCATTACGATCTAAAGAAATCAATCAGCGGCTGAAAATCCTTAGACAAATCAACGTCATTCGGCTCTGCTTGAAGCAGGCGGTCAATCATTTGCTCTAATTCCTCAATATCATTTTTATCTGTGTATTCAATGAAGTTTAAGCTTTCAAGCCAATCACGGTATGAATGTTTAGCTTTGCCGTAGCTATTTCCAAAGACGAGGCATGGCGTTTTTGTGATAATCGAGAAGATCATAGCGTGAAGGCGGTCTGTCACCACCAATTGACTGGAACCAATGCGGTCGAGCATTTCCATGAAATGCTTTTCCCGATCCTCGTAATCAATCGTGTCTACCGTATCAAGCACCGTGTCTGTACGCTCCGCATAGGTTGTTTTTTCTGCCCATTTCATCATGTGTGAAATAAAATCTTCATCGGTTACCTTCTCCTTGTCCGCTCTTAAAATAAAAAGAACGCCGTCCCGTTCAAGCTCTTTCGGTACGATATCCAAAGACAGCACCATATCCGGTGTAAAAATGACATCTGCATTGAAGGTTTCTTTCACAACATCGAGCGTCTGTGTCTCCCGCGCGGCAATCGTTAAATTTGGATTTTGATGGTACGCATCCTGTGTTTTTTTCTTTTCTTTGTTTCCGTCCTCTGTATCTTCAAAATAGACGGATTGCGGAAGAGAAATGGATTTATAGTCTTTAAACGCTGCAAAGACCTTCCTTCTGTCCTCCTCAATATCGAGGTAAAGGTTGCCCAGATTTCCTCCGCCGGTAAAGCAGACAATATCGTCTTCACGGATGATCTCCTTCACCAATTCAATGCCTTCGTCCGTCGCGTAGTCCATAATTTCAATATATTCATAGTACGGAAAATGATTTTTAATAAATTTCTCTTCCGCATACGCAATCGCTTGGTCTCCGATGTTTGTGTAACTCGGGGAACCAAACAAAAATACTTTTCGTTTATCATTTAATAAGGCTTCGGGTTTTACATTCGGTGCGATCCCTTTTACTAGTTTTTTGCCTTTGATTTCTTGTACAGTCATGTCTGTGTCCTCCTTCTAGGTTGTGCTTGGTTATCTGTCTGTACCCAGAAAGGAGGGTGTATATGCACGGGCATGTGCTTGACCGGCTTTATATCAGATCCATCGTTTTCGCCAGTTTTAAAGATGCCGCAATATTTCTTGCCGTTCTTTCCATATTCTCGGCTGCATGCTCAAGTGCGTCTGCAAGGGGTACGGCTCCCGGCACGATGCTGAAAAGGGCATCCATCCCGTGTGCATAGACCGCATCACTGTCTCGCGAAACTGATCCCGCAAGTCCAATGACAGGCACATCGTATGCCTTAGCCGCTTTGGCCACGCCAATCGGCGTCTTCCCGTAAACTGTCTGGCTGTCAATCCGCCCTTCGCCGGTAATCACAAGATCTGCATCCTGAACCTTGCTTTCAAACTGGACCGCATCGAGGACGATATCAATGCCTCTTTTCAAATCAGCACGGAGAAAAGTAAGCAGACTCCAACCGAGACCGCCTGCTGCACCGGCGCCCTCTGTTTCCCTGAAGCTTGTTTCAAGCGTTGTTTCTGCCACATCCGCAAAGTGAGACAGGTTCTGGTCAAGTATACGCACCATGTCAGGCGTGGCGCCTTTTTGAGGACCGAAAACAGCGGAAGCCCCTCTTGGCCCTGTTAACGGGTTATCCACGTCGCAGGCGACTTCGATTTTCACATTTCGTAATCTGGGATCAAGTCCTGCCACATCTATTGAGGAAAGCTGAGAAAGCGCACCGCCTCCGGGACCGATCTCATGAGCTGATTCATCAAGAAGCCTTCCGCCCAGCGCCTGAACCATCCCGGCTCCGCCATCATTTGTGGCGCTTCCGCCGACTCCGATGATCAAATGCTCTGCACCCGCATCAAGAGCCGCCGCGATTAATTCTCCCGTTCCTCTAGTAGAAGTGACAAGCGGATCCCTCTTCTCTGCGGGCACAAGATGCAATCCCGATGCGGCAGCCATCTCAATCACAGCCGTTTTTCCGTCTCCCATTAGGCCAAAAAACGCTTTTACCGGTTCCCCCAGCGGACCCGTAACAATCTGCTCTTTTATGATTCCGCCTGTGGCATCGATTAATGACTGTACCGTTCCCTCACCGCCGTCCGCCATCGGCAGCTTCCGATATTCAGCATTCGGGAAAACTGTTTTGAAGCCTCTTTCTATGGCGTGAGCCGCCTCTAACGCTGATAAGCTTTCCTTAAAAGAATCTGGTGCAATAATGATTTTCATCCAATCGCCTCTTTCAAAAAGTGATGATTCACACTGTCTTTTCTTCAATTTACCATAATTACTTTTGGAGATATATACCAATTTATTGGGAAAAATTTTATAAAAAATTAGAAATGAAAGTGTTTGCATTAATAAAATATTCGCGTTATCATACTTGTATACAAGTATACTCCTTAGTGAGGAAGGTGAGCGTATGCTAGACTCCAAGGACCTGTTGTATCCCGCAAAATGGCTTTCAAAAGCGTCAACCGGCGTTCGCGTCGCATGCGAGCTGAGGATGCGGATTATTTCAGGCATGATTGAAAGCGGTACCATTCTATCAGAAAATACAATCGCGGCTGAGTTTTCAGTAAGCCGTTCGCCGGTTCGCGAAGCGTTAAAAATACTGGCTTCCGAAAAAATTATCCGTTTAGAACGAATGGGAGCGGTTGTGATTGGGTTAACTGAAAAGGAAATCGCAGAAATATATGACGTGCGTTTATTATTAGAAACGTTTGTCTTTGAACGGCTTGTCAAAATTGACATTGAGCCATTAGTCAAAGATCTCAGCAAGATTCTAGAAATAATGAAAGTCTCCATCAAATACGAGGACGCGGACGAGTTTTCATTTCAGGATGTGTTATTCCATGAAACGATTATCCGCGCCATTGATCACTCATACATTCAGATGATCTGGAACAATCTAAAACCCGTAATGGAAAGCTTTATTCTTTTATCAATGCGGGTACGGTTAAAGGAAAAGTACGAAGATTTCTCAAGGATTCTGGATAACCATGAGCTTTATATTCAAGCGATCAAAACAAAGGACAGGGCGCTGATGATTCAGTCTCTGCACCAGAATTTTGACGATGTACAAGAAAAAGTAGAGGACCTCTGGCTCTCACAACAAATGCTGGCAAAAGGAGCTGAACACAAAAATGACTAGTTATATGTTAGGAATCGATATCGGTACGACCAGCACAAAGGCTGTATTATTCACTGAAAACGGAGACGTGGTACAGAAAGAAAGCATCGGCTACCCGCTCCATACGCCAGACATCTCAACGGCTGAACAAAACCCGGAATTGATTTTTCAGGCTGTTATCCATACAACTGCAAAAATCACGAAACAGCACCCAGAAAAACAGATCTCATTTATTTCCTTCAGCAGCGCCATGCACAGCGTCATTGCCATGGGCGAAAATGATCAGCCTCTGACACCATGCATCACGTGGGCAGACAATCGAAGCGAGGGCTGGGCGCATAAGATTAAAGATGAACTCAACGGGCATGAGGTCTACAAACGAACAGGAACACCCATTCATCCCATGTCACCGTTAAGCAAAATTGCCTGGATCACAAACGAACGGAAAGAAATCGCTTCCAAGGCAAAAAAATATATCGGCATTAAAGAATACATCTTTAAACAGCTGTTTGATGAATATGTCATCGACTATTCCTTAGCATCAGCGACTGGCATGATGAACCTCAAAAGCTTGAATTGGGACGAAGAAGCGTTACACATCGCAGGGATCACGCCGGATCACTTATCCAAACTCGTGCCGACAACCGAGATCTTTCAGCACTGCAGCCCGGAATTAGCGATCCAGATGGGGATCGATCCGGAAACACCTTTTGTCATCGGCGCAAGCGACGGCGTACTGTCCAATCTCGGCGTCAATGCCATTAAAAAAGGAGAAATCGCCGTTACAATCGGTACGAGCGGCGCTATCCGAACCATTATCGACCAGCCGCAAACCGATGAAAAGGGAAGAATTTTCTGCTACGCGTTAACGGACAAGCATTGGGTCATCGGCGGTCCGGTGAACAATGGAGGCATCGTTCTTCGCTGGATCAGAGATGAATTTGCTTCGTCAGAAATTGAAACAGCAACAAGACTGGGAATTGACCCATATGACGTGCTGACGAAGATTGCTGAACGCGTCAAACCGGGTTCTGACGGTCTTCTGTTCCACCCGTATCTTGCCGGGGAACGCGCTCCGTTATGGAACCCGGATGTACGCGGCTCATTTTTCGGCCTGACCATGTCACATAAAAAAGAACATATGATACGTGCAGCATTAGAAGGGGTCATTTACAATCTGTACACTGTGTTCCTGGCGCTAACAGAATGCATGGACGGACCGGTCACACGAATTCAAGCGACTGGCGGCTTTGCAAGATCAGAGGTTTGGCGGCAAATGATGTCGGACATATTCGAATCTGAAGTCGTCGTTCCTGAAAGCTACGAAAGCTCATGTCTCGGCGCCTGCATTTTAGGCCTGTATGCGACAGGAAAAATCGACTCGTTCGAAGCCGTGTCCGACATGATCGGCAGCACGTACAGACATACGCCAATCGAAGACTCAGCCAAAGAATATAGAACATTAATGCCGATATTCATCAATCTATCGAGATCATTAGAAAATCAATATACCCAAATTGCAAATTATCAAAGAAGCCTAATTACACACAAATAGCACATGACATGAAGGGGAGGGCATTATCATGCCATTAATCATTGTTGCACTTGGGATCTTAGCATTACTATTTTTGATTATGGGCTTGAAATTAAATACATTTATTTCCTTATTAGTTGTATCATTCGGCGTGGCACTGGCACTTGGGATGCCGTTTGATAAAGTTGTCAGCTCCATTGAAGAAGGTATAGGGGGGACACTTGGCCACATCGCACTCATCTTCGGACTCGGTGCGATGCTGGGCAAGCTGATTGCTGACTCAGGCGGCGCACAGCGTATAGCAATGACGCTCGTCAACAAATTCGGCGAGAAAAATATACAGTGGGCTGTTGTGATTGCTTCCTTTATTATCGGAATCGCGTTGTTCTTTGAAGTAGGATTGGTTCTATTAATCCCGATCGTTTTCGCAATTTCAAGAGAATTGAAGATTTCTATTTTATATCTCGGTATTCCGATGGTCGCAGCATTATCCGTCACACACGGGTTCCTGCCGCCGCACCCGGGACCGACAGCAATTGCCGGAGAATACGGCGCAAATATCGGGGAAGTACTGCTGTACGGCTTCATTGTTGCTGTTCCGACAGTCCTGATTGCAGGGCCAATATTTACAAAGTTCGCAAAAAAAATCGTTCCTGCATCATTTGCGAAAAACGGAAATATTTCGTCACTCGGCACACAAAAAACATTCAAGCTTGAAGAAACACCAGGCTTTGGAATCAGTGTGTTTACAGCAATGCTTCCGATTATCATTATGTCGATCGCAACCATCATTGATTTGCTTCAGGAAACAATTGGATTTGCGGATAACGGTCTTCTGGCTTTCATCCGTTTGATCGGGAATGCATCGACTGCCATGATCATCTCACTGCTCGTCGCTGTTTACACAATGGGGATCGCACGCAACATTCCCATCAAAACCGTCATGGACTCTTGTTCTACAGCCATCTCGCAAATTGGCATGATGCTGTTGATCATCGGGGGAGGCGGCGCCTTTAAACAAGTGCTAATCAACGGCGGTGTCGGCGACTACGTAGCGGATTTATTCAAAGAAACGGCATTATCACCGATTCTGCTGGCATGGCTCATCGCAGCGATCCTGCGCATCTCCTTAGGATCAGCAACCGTTGCCGCATTAAGCACGACGGGGCTCGTCATTCCATTGCTGGGACAGTCCGATGCCAACCTTGCATTAGTGGTGCTCGCAACAGGCGCGGGAAGCGTCATCGCTTCACACGTCAACGATGCCGGCTTCTGGATGTTCAAAGAATACTTTGGATTAAGCATGAAAGAAACATTTGCCACATGGACCTTGCTGGAAACAATTATCTCCGTTGCTGGACTAGGATTTATATTATTGTTAAGTTTAGTTGTATGAAATTAATGAAGGAGATGTAACACACATGTTCAATACAATTGGTGTCATAGGCTTAGGCGTAATGGGAAGCAATATCGCCTTAAACATGGCAAATAAAGGCGAAAAAGTCGCCGTCTATAATTACACCAGAGATTTAACGGACCAGCTTGTGAAAAAGCTGGATGGACAATCGCTGAGCCCGTACTACGAGCTTCAAGATTTTGTTCAATCACTAGAAACACCAAGAAAAATCTTTCTGATGGTCACAGCGGGAAAACCGGTCGATTCCGTCATCCATTCGTTAATGCCTTTGCTTGAAGAAGGAGACGTCATCATGGACGGAGGCAACTCCCACTACGAAGACACAGAAAGAAGGTATGACGAGCTGAAGGAAAAAGGAATCGGCTACTTGGGAATTGGCATTTCCGGCGGTGAAGTCGGCGCATTAAAAGGGCCTTCCATCATGCCGGGCGGAGATCGAGACGTCTATGAAAAAGCCGCTCCGATCCTGACCAAAATCGCCGCACAAGTCGGAGAAGACCCATGCTGTGTCTACATCGGACCAAAAGGGGCAGGGCACTTCACAAAAATGGTGCACAACGGCATTGAGTATGCAGATATGCAGCTGATTGCTGAAGCCTATACATTTCTTAGAGAAACGCTTCGTCTGCCGCTCGAAGAAATCGCCAGCATCTTTGAAACGTGGAATCAAGGTGAGCTGAAAAGCTATCTAATAGAGATTACAGCGGAGATTTTACGGAAAAAGGACGAACATACAGGTCAGCCGCTGATCGATGTCATTCTTGATAAAACCGGCCAGAAAGGCACAGGAAAATGGACAAGCATGCAAGCTATTGATAACGGCATTCCATCCGCTATTATCACCGAGTCCTTGTTTGCCCGCTACCTGTCGTCCTTAAAAGAAGAACGTATGGCGGCTGAACAATTGTTAGCCGGTCCGGAAACAGAGGAAAAACATTACGATAAGGATCTCTGGATTGAATACGTCAGACAAGCCTTATACATGGGAAAAGTATGCGCCTACGCACAAGGCTTTGCTCAATATAAAATGTCATCTGAGCTTTACGGATGGGACCTGCCGCTTAAAGACATCGCTTTGATTTTCCGCGGCGGCTGCATCATCCGCGCGGATTTCCTGAACGTCATCAGCGAAGCATTCCAAGAGCAGCCAGATCTCTCAAACCTGCTGATCGCACCTTATTTTTCAGAAAAGCTTAAAGCTTATCAGACAGGCATGCGAAAAGTCGTTTGCGAGGGAATCAGCGCCGGAAGCGCGTTCCCATGCTTAAGCACCGCGCTCTCTTACTACGACGGCTACCGCACAGGGCGTTCCAACGCCAACCTGTTACAGGCGCAGCGCGATTATTTCGGCGCCCATACGTACGAGCGGACAGATATAGATGGCGTTTTCCATACCAATTGGTCTGATGCAAACTAATAGATAAGGCTGACAGCTGGAGCTTTTATACCAGCTGCCAGCTTTTTTTATAGGATAAACTCACAAATCACAACTAATTGAGAATCAGACATATAAAATTTGAATATTTGTCAAAGAGCAATTTATGCTGATAACACCAGCACTTTCCTACACGATGAAAGGAAAAAGAGAAAATAATTAAGGGGTTTTGTCTTGACAAAAAATATATATTAATTAATAATTCATATATAATTAGAATTATTATTGAAAGCACTATTGCTTTCTAAACCATTTTTAGGAGGAATAACATTATGTCTTTAATCGGTAAAGAAGTACAACCATTCGAAGCAAAAGCATTCAAAAACGGTGAATTCATCGATGTAACAAACGAATCTCTAAAAGGTCAATGGAGCGTATTCTGCTTCTACCCAGCAGATTTCTCTTTCGTATGCCCAACTGAGCTTGAAGATCTTCAAAACCAATACGCTGCACTTAAAGAATTAGGTGTTGAAGTGTACTCTATCTCTACAGATACTCACTTCGTACACAAAGGCTGGCATGACAGCTCTGAAAAAATCGGCAAAATCACTTACGCAATGATCGGTGACCCATCTCAAACGATCTCTCGCAACTTCGATGTTCTTGACGAAGAATCTGGTCTTGCTGACCGCGGAACATTCATCATCGATCCAGATGGCGTGATCCAAACTGTTGAAATCAATGCAGGCGGTATCGGCCGTGACGCAAGCAACCTGATCAGCAAAGTAAAAGCAGCACAATACGTTCGTCAAAACCCAGGTGAAGTTTGCCCGGCTAAATGGGAAGAAGGCGGCGAAACTCTTACACCTAGCCTTGATCTAGTAGGTAAAATCTAAGGAGTGCATTCAATTGGTACTTGATCCAAATATCAAAGCACAATTAAATCAATACATGCAGCTAATTGAGAACGACATTGTTCTCAAAGTGAGTGCAGGTGAAGATGACACTTCTAAGGACATGCTGGCTCTCGTTGATGAGCTGGCTTCCATGTCATCTAAAATCACTGTTGAAAAAGCTGAATTGAACAGAACGCCAAGCTTCAGTGTGAACCGCGCCGGAGAAGACACTGGCGTTACTTTCGCCGGTATTCCTCTTGGACACGAATTCACTTCTTTAGTGTTGGCATTGCTGCAAGTGAGCGGCAGACCGCCTAAGGTAGATCAGAAAGTCATTGATCAGGTGAAGAAGATCAGCGGTGAATACCACTTTGAATCTTATATCAGCCTGACATGCCACAACTGTCCTGATGTTGTACAAGCTTTAAACATGATGAGCGTGCTGAACCCGAACATCACTCACACCATGATTGACGGTGCGGCATACAAATCAGAAGTTGAAAGCAAAAACATTATGGCAGTGCCAACGGTTTACCTAAACGGCGAATCCTTCGGAAGCGGCCGTATGACCCTCGAAGAGATTCTTGCGAAAATGGGCAGCGGCGCAGATGCATCTGAGTTCGCTGACAAAGATCCTTACGACGTTCTTGTTGTCGGCGGCGGACCTGCCGGCGCAAGTGCTGCCATTTATACGGCACGTAAAGGAATCCGCACAGGTGTTGTCGCTGAACGCTTCGGCGGACAGGTTCTCGACACCATGAGCATCGAAAACTTCATCAGCGTAAAAGCAACTGAAGGACCGAAGCTTGCTGCAAGTCTTGAAGAGCACGTGAAGGAATATGATATTGATGTCATGAACCTTCAGCGCGCCAAACGACTTGAGAAAAAAGACCTGTTCGAACTTGAACTCGAAAACGGTGCTGTCCTAAAAAGTAAAACAGTCATCCTTTCAACAGGTGCCCGCTGGCGCAATGTCAACGTACCTGGTGAACAAGAGTTCAAAAACAAAGGTGTCGCTTACTGCCCGCACTGTGATGGCCCATTGTTTGAAGGCAAAGACGTAGCCGTTATCGGCGGCGGAAACTCTGGTATCGAAGCAGCGATTGATCTTGCAGGTATTGTTAATCACGTCACTGTGCTAGAGTTCGCGCCGGAACTGAAGGCAGACGAAGTCTTGCAAAAACGTCTCTACAGCCTGCCAAACGTCACTGTACTCAAAAATGCACAAACAAAAGAAATCACAGGCGATCAGAGCGTAAACGGCATCACGTACACAGACCGCGAAACAGGCGAAGAAAAACACGTTGAACTCCAAGGTGTATTCGTCCAAATCGGTCTCGTGCCAAACACAGAATGGTTAGACGAAACCGTTGAACGCAACCGCATCGGCGAAATCGTAGTCGACAAAAATGGCGCCACAAGCGTCCCAGGCTTATTCGCTGCGGGTGACTGCACAGACGGTCCTTACAACCAAATCATTATTTCAATGGGATCAGGAGCAACTGCCGCTTTAGGCGCGTTTGATTACCTTATCCGTAACTAATACAAGAAAGCCTCTATATTGCCTGATTGGCAGCATAGAGGCTTTCTTTTTTACACCATATTGCATATTTTATCCACTTGTAATAGAATTGTAATATTGTAGTGTGAATCGTCACTTCACACTAAGCATATTTGCTGTTTTTAAAGCGAAACGCACTGATTTTCTATTTAAAGTACCTTGATACTTTTTGACCTTGTTTTTCAGATCTTTAATGGTTTTTTCCTTTTTTGCATTTTCTAATGCCACAAGCGCTTCCCAGCGTTTAGCTGTTTCTGTAGAACTGCAGCCGCTAACTGTAGTCACAGGCGGAAGAAGCTTCGTGCTAGATAGCTTTTCGTCAAAAGGAACTGTATCAGGAATCATCTTCTCTTTATAAATATGATCCAATTCATTTTTATTTAAGAAGCTGATAAAATGGTCAAAGTTTTGTGCTTGCCGTTTCTCAGGCTGATGGAAATCAAGTGTTTCAATTAATTCTAACAGTTTTGTCTGAGCCGTTATCTCATTTGCCATGACATGCGTTAACTGATGGTACTCAGCTAATTCCCGCATTCTAGCATCTTTCGGCAGCAAAAGGCTCGGTGTTCCGGCGATCGTCGCTGCGATATTTCCATGCAGTCTTGCGCCAAAGCTCAAATCAGCTTGTTTCAGGAAGTCCAGCCAAGTCGGCACATTTAAAAAGAACCGCACTCTATCATTCTGATAAGCAGGGTCTTCCATGCTGACCGGATAATTATCGGCAGGCTTCGCTAAAGCAGGGGCACCGGCATATGTCAGAATCATCTCTTTCCGCCATTGCGGGATAAAGTAATGATTAGGGAACTCTTTCATGCTTCTCGTAATGAAGTCCAGCACATGCTTAGGAGACAGCCTTGACGAGTTAACCGTCACCATCGATTCTGATGTGATATTGGTTTCTCTTATCTTCAGTTCTCTTCCAAACGCATACATAGAAGGACAGCCAATTACCGTATGGTCAACACCTTCACGGAAGCCTAATCTGGAAAGGTATTTCGCTGTAATCTCACCGCGGACACCGATCATATTGGATCTCTCCAGCACCGCACTCACAAATGCCTTTACATCCTGATCAAATGGGAAACCCTCATTTAACTTCGGTTCAAATGGAGCACGCAACCCAACACCAATTACAACAACCGGAATGGTTAATTTTTTGATTAATTGGGTATATTTCCGTAATGAAGGCACAAAATCCTCTCGGAATGCATCTGCCAGCGGAATAATGTACATATCATACTTTTTATTGATTTGTTCAGCATCTGCCGGATTAATTCGATAATAATCAGGAGTAATTGTTGTTTCTTCCGTCATCAGCGTACGAAACACACTGTAAGCATACACTAGGTTTCCTACGTTGCCGCCGATGGAGTTGCGAACAATCATTTCAGCTGCATTAAATGTATCAAATGGTGATATGCCAGCTCTTATTAAAATGTTTTTCAATGTGATATTGCCCCTTCCTCGCCAAATTTTTGTCAGGAGATGTGCTTAGGGAACTCTATCATGATCTTAAAATCTTCAGCCGGACACCCGCTTTCATCCCTTTTTACTCACAAACCCTCTCCCTTTCTTCCGTTCTAATATTTAATTATACAAAAAAGAATCTTACAGGTGAAATCATAACATAGCGATCAGCGTTGGTAATCTATTCCCATTACTGGATATCGGTTCGGATCACACAAAAAACCCGAACCAGGCACACCAATAAAAGTGCTCGATTCGGGCCATCTGCTTTATAATACCTCACCATTCGTTTGAATGACTTTTTTGTACCACTCAAATGAATCTTTCTTAAAGCGCTTCATTGTTCCGTTTCCTTCGTTATCACGATCAACATAGATCATGCCGTAGCGTTTTTTCATTTCGCCTGTTGTGAAGGAGACAATATCAATAATGCCCCACGGCGTGTAGCCGATTAAATCTACACCATCGTAAGTGACCGCTTTTTCCAGTGCTTCAATATGTGATTTCAAATATTGAATTCGTTCCGGGTCATGGATGGCGCCGTCATCTTCCAGCGTATCAACCGCCCCAAAGCCATTTTCAACGATGAATAATGGAATTTGGTATCGATCATAAAAGCGATTTAACGTGTATCTCAAACCAGTCGGATCAATCGCCCAGCCCCAATCACTGGAGGTGATGTACGGATTTTCAACACTATTAGGCAGCCCGCCGTTTACGACATCTCCTGTATTGTCATTTTCGACATCGCTTTTCACAGTTGTCGACATATAATAACTGAAGCCTAAATAATCGACTGTCCCATTTCTCAAAATCTCGTCATCGCCGTCTTCGAAGGTGATATTGTAACCTTCTCTTTCAAACTCTTTTAACGCATACTTCGGATAATAACCGCGAACCTGCACATCCGGGAAGAAATAACGCTGTCTCATTTCTTCTTCAGCAAGCATCACATCTTCCGGATTAGAGGAGTAAGGATAAATCGGTACGTGTGACACCATGGCCCCAATTTGGAACTGAGGGCTGATTTCTTTACCTTTTGCCACAGCCAATGCACTTGCAAGTAACTCGTGGTGCGCCGTTTGGTACATGACTTCCTTGGCGTTTTCATTTTCTCCGACCACGACACCTGAGTTCGTCCATAGGAACAGAGGGTTGTTCACATCCATCTGGTTATTGATCTCATTGAATGTCATCCAGTACTTCACTTTATCTTTATATCGGTTGAAGCAAACCTCAGCAAATTTGACGAAAAAGTCTACGACTTTGCGATTTCTGAAGCCGCCGTATTCTCTTGCAAGATGCAGCGGAAGTTCAAAATGAGAAAGGGTAATCACCGGCTCGATTCCATGCTTCAGCAATTCATCAAATACATTATCGTAGAATTGCAAACCTTCTTCGTTCGGTTCAGCCTCATCGCCTTTCGGGAAAATCCGGCTCCAACCGATGGACGTCCGCAAGCATTTTAATCCCATTTCCGCAAACAAAGCGATATCTTCCTTGTATCTGTGATAGAAATCAATGGCTTCATGGTTCGGATAAAATTCGTTCTCTTCAACGGACTCCGTGATTTTTCTCGGCACGCCGTGCGCACCCGCTGTCATCACATCGACGACACTAGGCCCTTTACCGCCTTCATTCCATCCGCCTTCAAATTGGTGGGCAGCTAATGCACCGCCCCATAAAAAATCCTTCGGCATGTTTCCCATGTGTTATTCCTCCTCAGCTTACAACTGTAAATAGTTTTTGATCCAGCGTACTTTCTTCAAGTTCCTCGATGAGAATTTCCTGATACGCATGTGAATTGGTGATGATGACTGGAGTAATCGTTGTTAACCCTTTCTGTTCAATGAATGCTTTATCAAATTCAGCAAGCACCTCGCCTTTTTTGACTGTATCTCCCTCTTTCACCTTTAAGGAAAAAGGAGTTCCGTCTAACGTCACTGTATCCAGCCCGATGTGCACAAGCAATTCGACGCCAGACGCCGAACGAAGGCCGATCGCGTGCTTTGTAGGCGCAACCATGACGACGGTTCCGTCAAACGGAGCATAGAGCTTATTATCGGATGGCTCGATCGCCAAGCCTTGTCCCATGGCACCTGAGCTGAATACCTCATCAGGCACCTTAGAAAGCGGAATGACCTTGCCGCTAAACGGAGCATATACGGTTTCTTCATTTGCCTGTGCCGTTTGAAGACTTTCCTTTTCCGGCTGTGCAGCTGTATCATCACCATAGCCAAAGATCTGAATCAGCACAACAGGAAGAATCACCGCAATCGCAGCACCGATTAAAATACCCCAGATGGACGTCGGGAATTGTTCATTGATGCCATTCACGATCGTCAGAGGTCCCGGAAGTCCGGCATACGCAAAGTAATACGGATTAAAGAAACTGGCCGTGATGGCACCAACCGCGCCGGAAATACACCCAAAGATAAACGGCTTTTTAAATCTTAAGGTCACACCGTAGATCGCAGGCTCTGTAATACCAAACAGTCCTGTGACCCCAGCTGAAACGCTGACTTTTCTCGTTTCCTTGTTTTTCGCTTTTAAGATGACGCCAAGCACAGCCCCAACCTGCGCAACCACCGCAATCGTTTGATACGCCTGGAATGAATCCCGGCCGTATAAATCAAAGTTTGCCAATACCATCGGCGTGATGCCCCAGTGTACACCGAAGATCACGATGACCTGCCAGAATGCGCCGATGATGGCTCCAGCCAAAGCCGGCACGTTTTCCGCCAAGAAGTTGTAACCGTTTGCAATTCCATTTGCGCCTAGCGTTGTCACAGGACCAATGAGGACAATTGTTACTGGCACCATAATGACCATGCATAGAAAAGGAACAAATAACGGTCTGACCACTTCGTTCATTCTCTTATTCAAGAATCGTTCAAGGTAAGACAACATCCACACTAAAAATAATGGCGGCAGCACGGAAGACGTGTATGTCGTTTGCGACAAAGCAATTCCTAAGAAAGAAATGCTCTTTCCGTCTGCGATTTGAGCAGCCATCTCCGCCCATGTCGGGCTGACTAACGCGGCACAGCACGCTACAGCGATATACGTGTTGGTCTTAAAATGCTTTGATGCCGTAATCGCGATAAAAATAGGCAAAAACGTAAACGGCGCCCATGATATGAAACTAAAAACCTGATAAGTTCCCGTTTTCTCAAAGCCATCAAACAATAAATTAATGATGATTAATGCACCTTGCAAAATACCGGCCGCAGCCAAAATGTACACAAATGGCGCAAACACAGCTGACATGGTTGCGATAACACGGTTCAACATCGTTCCTTTATTTTCACTCTGTTCATCGGACAGATCAATATTGACCAGCTTCGAAAACGCTTCGAAAACGTCCCCTACGTGCTGTCCAATGACAATCTGAAATTGGCCGCTGTTCTCCACGACCGTAATCACGCCGGGCATCGATTTAACGATATCCTTCGCTTGCGGCTTAGACCGCTTCAGCACCAAGCGAAGCCTGGTAGCGCAGCGAGAAGCCCCTATCACATTCTCTTCCCCGCCTACGGCCTCCAAAATGTCTTTCGCTAGTCTGGTATAATCTCTCACTTTCCCCGACATTTTCACCCACCCCTTTGTTTTGGTTACGCTTTCATTATAATTGTACCGGTATAATTTATCAATACTCTAACAAAATATTTGTGCCTTTATCATCTCTGTAAGCGGTTTATGCTATAATTTTGACAAGTGAAACTATACGAATAAATGAGGAATGCGTATGTTAAAGTACCAGCAAATCGCAGCGGAAATCGAAAAGTATATAGTAGAACACGAGCTTAAACAGGGAGATAAACTGCCAGTGCTAGAAACCCTCATGGCCCAGTTTGAAGTCAGCAAAAGCACCATCACAAAGTCTCTGGATCTATTAGAACAAAAAGGCGCGATCTTTCAGCTCAGAGGAAGCGGCATTTTCGTTAGAAAGCATAAACGAAAAGGCTACCTCAGCCTTCTGTCCAATCAGGGATTTAAAAAAGACCTTGAGGATTTCAATGTCACCTCAAAAGTCATTGAGCTGGACGTGCGAAAGCCAACACCGGAAGCGGCAGAAAATCTCAACATCGGACTTGACGAAGACGTCTACTATGTCAAAAGGGTCCGCTACATCAATGGACAAACCCTATGCTTCGAAGAATCCTATTACAACAAATCCATCGTGACGTATTTGAACAAGGAAATTGTTTCTCACTCCATCTTTCATTACATCCGGGAAGGATTGGGACTGAAGATCGGTTTTTCTGATTTGTTTCTTCACGTGGGGCAGCTTAATGAGGATGAAGCGAATTATTTGGGGCTGAAGGCTGGACTTCCGAAGCTTTATATAGAGAGTATTTTTCACCTGACAAATGGGCAGCCGTTTGATTTCTCGAAAATTTCTTATAATTATAAGCAGTCGCAGTTTGTGGTGCAGGCTAATAGTTTTTTGCTGTAGGGCAGCTGCACCTTGCTTCTAATGAAGAAACACCCCTCTTCTATCAATCAACTATGGAAGGTGGTCGACATGTACAAAATCATCATTCCTGCCATACTAGCCATCTTTGCGCTCTGGATACTCTTACAGATTTCACTAGAGATGAGCATCGTTAAGAATCCAATGAACTACTTTATCGTATTCATTATCTTTTTCCTCTTTATCAAGATGGCGAAAGAAAAGCATTGAAAGGCTATAGGAAACCAGATTTGTACTGAAATCTGGTTTTTTTGTGCTTCACTTTATTCATCCATTTTATCCTCACTCATTTCGCCACCCTCTTTTCCTCATTTTCATTGTCTCTAAAAGGAGTTATGCGTTACTATCGTATAAGGGTCCAATGATGAAAAATAATGACATACTTTTAAATTATCCTGATATGCACATGCTCATAAATAGGGGTTTATTCTAAAAAGGGGATGGACGGTTTTGGAAAGCAAGTACTTAGATTTACTCGCACAAAAATACGATTGTGAAGAAAAAGTGGTAACGGAAATCATTAATTTGAAAGCGATACTGAACCTGCCAAAGGGCACTGAGCATTTTGTCAGTGATTTGCACGGGGAATATCAGGCATTCCAGCACGTGCTGCGTAATGGTTCAGGACGAGTAAAAGAGAAAATACGCGACATTTTCAGCGGTGTCATTTACGATAGAGAAATTGATGAATTAGCGGCATTGGTCTATTATCCGGAAGACAAACTGAAGTTAATCAAACATGACTTTGATGCGAAAGAAGCATTAAACGAGTGGTATAAAGAAACGATTAACCGAATGATTAAGCTCGTTTCTTATTGCTCCTCGAAGTATACCCGCTCCAAACTGCGTAAAGCACTGCCTGCCCAGTTTGCTTATATTACGGAGGAGCTGCTATACAAAACAGAACAAGCTGGCAACAAGGAGCAATATTACTCCGAAATCATAGATCAGATCATTGCGCTTGGCCAAGCCGATAAATTGATCACCGGTCTTGCCTACAGCGTTCAGCGATTGGTGGTCGACCATCTGCATGTGGTCGGCGATATTTACGACCGCGGCCCGAAGCCGGATCGGATTATGGAGGAGCTAATCAATTATCATTCTGTCGATATTCAGTGGGGAAATCACGATGTCCTTTGGATCGGCGCCTACTCCGGTTCCAAAGTGTGCCTGGCCAATATTATCCGCATCTGTGCCCGCTACGACAACCTGGATATTATTGAGGACGTGTACGGCATCAACCTGAGACCGCTGCTGAACCTGGCCGAAAAATATTATGATGATAATCCAGCGTTCCGTCCAAAAGCAGACGAAAACAGACCAGAGGATGAGATTAAGCAAATCACAAAAATCCATCAAGCGATTGCCATGATCCAATTCAAGCTTGAGAGCCCGATTATCAAGAGACGGCCGAACTTTAATATGGAAGAGCGGCTGTTATTAGAGAAAATAGATTATGACAAAAACGAAATCACGCTGCACGGAAAAACATATCAGCTGGAAAACACCTGCTTTGCGACGATAAATCCGGAGCAGCCAGATCAGCTATTAGAAGAAGAAGCAGAAGTCATAGACAAGCTGCTGTTCTCTGTCCAGCATTCCGAAAAGCTGGGCCGCCATATGAATTTTATGATGAAAAAAGGCAGCCTTTATTTAAAATATAACGGCAACCTGTTAATCCATGGCTGTATTCCTGTCGATGAAAACGGCAATATGGAAACGATGATGATTGAGGATAAACCGTATGCGGGCCGTGAACTGCTCGATGTATTTGAACGATTCTTACGGGAAGCGTTTGCCCACCCGGAAGAAACCGATGACCTGGCGACAGATATGGCCTGGTATTTATGGACAGGCGAGTATTCCTCCCTTTTCGGAAAACGCGCCATGACCACATTTGAGCGTTATTTCATTAAAGAGAAGGAAACGCATAAAGAGAAAAAAAACCCGTATTATTATTTACGCGAGGACGAGGCAACCTGCCGAAACATCCTGGCAGAATTCGGCCTCAATCCAGATCATGGCCATATCATCAACGGCCATACACCGGTAAAAGAAATCGAAGGAGAAGACCCAATCAAAGCAAACGGAAAAATGATCGTCATCGACGGCGGCTTCTCCAAAGCCTACCAATCCACAACAGGCATCGCCGGCTACACGCTGCTATACAACTCCTACGGCATGCAGCTCGTCGCCCATAAACACTTCAACTCCAAGGCAGAAGTCCTAAGCACCGGAACCGACGTCTTAACGGTGAAACGATTAGTGGACAAAGAGCTTGAGCGGAAGAAAGTGAAGGAAACGAATGTGGGTGAGGAGTTGTTGCAGGAGGTTGCGATTTTGGAGAGTTTGCGGGAGTATCGGTATATGAAGTGAGGGGTGAAGATATGCTCATCTAAAGGTAGACAGAGATGAAATAAAAAATCTGTATGCCCTAGAGGAGCTTTTTCATGTTTGGAAAATAGTACTCAAGATAAAAGCTATGCATACTTTCGGATGTGATTAGGAAAATGCTTAAGCTAATGGGGTTGCAGATAAAGTTGAAAAAGATCAATAGTAGGCGGTTCTCAGTCAGATTCGGTCCGAAGATCAATATCTTGCAATTTCAGAACTAAATCAAGAGGAAAGCTTCTCTGTCCAGATTTTATATGAGATTGACAAGTTCTCACGTCAAGGGTATTACTAATGGAAGAAGCAAATGCCTTCCGCGAGGAAAAACGGAATGAACAAATTATAGTCGAGATGACATTTCCTCACGAACTTTAGTATCTGGTTTTTGTTTTTGTCTTTGCTTTTGTCACTATATAATTATCTTTGAATTAAACCGACAATTGAATCCGAGAAAACCAAACGAGGGTGAATTTTGTCAAAATCGGCCTGCCACATTAACTGCCGAACCTGTGCTATGAAGACTCCTATTCCAACAAAGTAATCGTTACTTATTTGAACAAAGATATTGTTTTTAATCTTCCATTCATCCGGAAGATTAAAAACTGGAAGTGAGATGCTAAAACGTAAGCAATAAATTGTTTATTTACGCGATGACATTGTATCAGATGTAAAATAGGAGTTACGATTAATGAGTTTTGGGGGGGCTTCGGCAATGAAATGGATTCTAACTAAAACGACCAAGATACTTACTCTTGGTCGTCTAATTTAATTGTAGAATAATTTAATTATGTTTCTTCTTAGATCTGTAAGTAAGTATGAATACTATAATCTATAATGGTGTTGAGGCAAAAAGTTATTTTAAGTTATTATACAACTCACCTGAATTCAACGTAACAAGACTTGTAGTAATTTTACTCTTATCATATGAACAAAGTATTGATTCACCGATGACTTTTGCAAGTTTTGGTGGTACAGCGTTACCTATTTGGCGATATTGGTCATTTCTTCTCCCACAGAAAGTGTAATCTGATGGAAATGATTGCAATAATTGAGCCTCATAGGGAGTTAAAGTTCTTGGCTGCTCAGGATGAATGAATTTAAGTCCATCCTTCTCCATATGTGCCAAAATTGTATTTGATGGCTTATTCCAACTCTGCTTTACATATGTGTCTCTATGTTTATTCCGATTATAAGGATATAGAGTATCCAAAAATTCATTATAGTCTTCAGAATCTCTGTTCATAAAACGTGATGAGTTACTTCCCTGCTTAGTTCCGACGAAAATAACAATATCACGAAAATTATGTTCCCTCGATTGATGATTTGCCAAAAATTTATTGTCTCCAAAAGTGTTGATTCCGCAATCATTAACCAGATCATTATATTTTTCTAAAAAGCTTAAGAGGTTATTGAATTTGTGCGTTTTTTTATCTTTTATTAATTTGTACTCTTTATTTAATTTATGATAGAGCTTCTTTAGTCCTTGCCGACTACCAAAGTGATTATTCATATCTGCCAATTCTTTGATATTCTTTATAAACAAACTTAAACTCTTTTTATAATTATCAGTAATAATATCGATATTCTTAAGTTTCTCTGATATCGAAATTTTAGGCAACCTGACTGGAAGATGCTGAATTTCTCCAACTGTCTTATAAGGAAACCCTTCAGGTCCATGAGTAGGCTTCAACCTAGGCGAGTCAATTCCGAGTCTATTTGCAATGATAAAAATTCTTCTTCTGTGTTGCGGAACCCCAAAATCAGCTGCATTTAATACCTGAAACCGTTCAGATAAACTATTTTCGACTTTTGTAGAATAGCCTTTTGATTCTAGCTCATCACAAATTAATTCAATTACTTGTACTTGTTTATTTTCTACACCTTCGTGATCTACTTTTTTTGATAACATTCCTTCTACATTCTCAAACACTACAAAAATAGGTTTAAGATAATTTACTATTTCAATGAAATGTTTATATAAAGTATTTCTCGGATCATTCTTTAATTTTTCTCTCATTTCTTTTGTACCGGATCTAGCAGGACCAGCAAGTGAAAACGTTTGACAAGGAGGACCGCCAATCACCACATCGATGTCCCCACAGGACTGAAAAACTTCTTTTTTTACATCAGAATTTGTGATGTCTCCTTGAATAACTTTTTCCGATCCCAAATGACTACGTAAAGTATCAGAGGCAGCTTGGTTTATTTCAACCGCTCTAATAATTTCAAATTTTAGATTTGGATGATTAGCCTGTAAAAAACCAGTTGAAAATCCTCCTCCTCCAGCAAATAGATCAAGCACTCTCAATGTTTTTTTCATTCTTTTCTTCCTTTTAAAAAACTAAAAATACGTCCTTAACAATGCAGTAATCTAGATTGCATTATGTGAACCAATATTTACGAACATTCTTTATGAATCAGTTTAGCACAATTGTCAACTGATCGTTAATTTTAATAAATGATGGTCATACTTATATCATAAAGTATGACCATCATAAAGATATCCGAAGCTGATTACACCTAAAACTTTTTGTTTTATAATAACATAGAACGCTCAACAGAAAACCGACCAAAATAACGACCTTAAACGTTGCTTGATTGAAGGCTAGATCTTTGACAGTTAGTAATAGTTCAGAATCAATTTTATGTTTTTATTAATAACGCAAAAGCCGTTTATTGAAATATCCAATAATCTATAACTAATGTCCTATTATCAATTAATTTTTTCAAAAAATTCCCATTCTAGCATTACCTCAAATAATGTCTCTAATTCTCTAACCCCCTCACCATGCAAAATACTACCAATTTCTATATTGTTTATTATTCCATTATAAGATAAATTTGATGATGAAATTAAGGCGTGTTTATTATCAAACACAGCAATTTTAGCATGCAAATTTGAGTAAACTTTAGAGTTGACTAATTTGTAGATTTTAAAGTTTTTATTTATTTCAACAATAGATTTAATAAAATTTTCATCTACATGCTTATCTAAAAAAAACTTAATTATTACGCCTTCAGAAGCTTTTTTGTTCAAAAGTTGAATCAAATCGTTTACAAATTCTGAAATAGTGTATCCCGTAATTAATATAGTGTGTTTTGAAGCATGAATATACTCTCTCAATACACCTATTGTTCTTCTTGTTTTCTTGCTGTGTATTAAAGCTGGAACTGTAGCTACTAATTCAGCTGAGATTACTTCTTTCTCAAACGTTTTATTTTGCAGCTTAAATAACGCTATAATGTTGTTTAAATCGTTTATGTCTAAATTAGGGAAAGTTTTTTTTAATTCTTTAATAATAGCATCTTCCCCATAGATATCTTCATTTCGAATAAAGCTATTTAATTCCTCAGCCAACACGTATAGTCTTGTCTGCACTTTTAAATCAGCCCTTCAAAAAATGGGGTAATATTACTCTCCATTGTATTAACAAGTAGTGACCGGTCTAATAGCATATTCCCTGTTTCACAAGCAGTCTCTGGTAGCATTGTACAAGCAAAACATGAAGCTCCGTTAATATAATTACCTTGTTCTGGCTCTTGCATTGAACACTTAGGATCATTAGAACAGAATTTTGCTTCTTCTAAAGAGGTTAATAACAATTTTCTAAAATTATTTATTTCCCCCATTTCAACAAGTCCTCCTAGTGACCCCTCTTGATCTGAGCTGCCTGTATAGATAAGAATTCCTGACATTTTCTCATTATAATAAATTCGCTCTTTTAGAGCAGATGAAGAGTACCCACATTGTAAAGACATTTCTTTCATCAATAAATGAGACAGCGTATGCATTAATACAAAAATAACATCTTTCTCACTTTGGTGTTTCCAACCCTTCTCATCTAAATAGGCTTTATACATCTTTTTATAATTTTCGGAACGTGAAAAAACTTCTTTATTGGATTGAGCCCAATTTATTAATGATACACGATTAAATTCGACAAAAATTCCTTCGCCGAAAATTTCAACGGCTGGAAGCCAATTTGTATTTGTATCCCCTAGCCAAACAATACTTCTCGGTTCTTTTACATCTGGTTCTGGAATATCATTTCTAGTGAACCCAAGTAACACCAGTATTTCCTTCAATCGTTGAGCTTTTACAATTCGTTTAATATATTTTGTTAGATCAGAAGGAACTCTTTCTTCTTCAGCTTTAAAATCTTTTCCTTGTTGAATCGAACCGGTGAAACCAACTAATGCATCATACTCTATTTCTTTAATTTGTTCATATTTATTAATCTCCTCTGAATCTCTAGCAGCTTTTGATTTCTCAATCTTAAATTTACTCCAATCTGCTAAGAACTCTTCAAAAGTATCAAATATACTCTGAGCCTCTTCTTTCATTGAATATGCAAATTTTAATCCACTTTCTCCACCATGACTTTCAGCAATTTCTAGCTCCTTTGATACCCTTATAAAAAACTCATAACACTCTTCAACCTTTTCTTCTGAGACGGGAATGGAAATTGCACTTCTCAGGACTGGAAAATAAACATTTGAAGCGCCTCGTTGTAATGGAATTACGTTTGCTTCGCATGGTTCTTTATCTTTAGTATTCATTTTATGAGGGTGATTCCCTGTACATTTTAAATCAGTGAACGATTTTTCACGTGTTGCTTGACTCATATTATTAACACTACCACATTTCAAACATTTAACTATCAAAGACTTTAAACTGGAATCACTCCCCTTACTTGTTAATTGTAACTCTCCATCACAATCTTCAATTTCCGAATTTTTATGTGCCCACCACTGCCATGGAAAATCATCTAAATGTTGTTCTTTGCTATTATTGCAAGAAACTACAAATCTTGAAGGATAAGCTTTTTTGCCACACCTAGGACACAATGGTCCCTTCTCTAAATATGATTTCATATCAAAGTTTTCTCTTATGTCAAATAATCTTCTACATTTTAAATTTGAACAAACATGATAGTTAGGAAAAGGAATAGAAGGTAAATCTTTCTTTCCATTGGTAGGTATTTTCTTAAATAAATCTTTTCTTAAAAAATCAGACAAACGATTATCATAAATTTCTTCTAGGTTATCTCCCCAATAATTAATATCTAGAATTACTAATGAGTCGTTAATAGAATCCATTATTGCACCCGGGCCATATGTTGTTATTAATTGACCTGGACGTACTTCACCAACTTCATTTTTCAATTTTATACCACCCTTCTTGTATATAAATCTTAGATGATGCCTCAATTTGTCTCATAGCATCTAAAGTGTCTCTTTCAATGTTTATTTTAGGAGTCCGATCATTAAATCTTGATAATAATCTAACTTCATTCTTTTTAAGGTTCTCAGGAGAAGGGTAGAAATAATACTGTAGACTCGGTTCTGTAACGCTTAAGTTTTGCCAATGATCTAAAAGAATATTTAAATCATTTAATGTATCTGTTAAGTTTTTATTATCTGAAATAGACACTCTTTTTTTGATAATTCCTTTTAACTCAGTTAAATTTATAGAACGAATATTAATAGCATCTTTGTTATTGGCTAAATCTCTATTTTTAAGTCTCAATATTGCTACTAATGAAGCATGTAGTGCTCTATCTCTTGCACGTGCAGCAAATGGCGTTGCCGTCGTACCTTCTACATAGTTATATAATCTACTATGATATCCTTTAAAATTTTCATAGTGTGATAAATCTCGGGGGCGATAAGGATTGTATATTGTAACTACAAGACCAGGTTTACTACGCCCTACACGACTAGATGCTTGAATGTATTCTGAGGTTTGTTTTGGCTGTCCGTTTACAACCATCAAACCAAGGCGATCAACATCCATTCCAACCGATATCATATTGGTTGCCAGCGCAACATCAAGTTCATTATTACCTGTTGATTTATCTAGTAATTCAAGAATTTGTGGGATTCTATACGATGGAATTCGTGATGTTAATTCTTCCACATTATCAATGTATCTCTCTTTAGGAAACCCATAAATTTTCTTCAATCTTTGAATTCGTTTTCGAACGTCATCATCTAATAGTCGAACAGCTCCACCCAGTTCCCTAATACTATTAAAGTATCCAATTAATGTACGATACGGGTCGATATGATCTAAATATTTTGCATATTTGGGGTCTTGGATAATGGTTTCAGATACTTGAAGTAGAACTGCAAATACTCTCAAAACTACAGTTTTCACTGATTGACCGCTAACACAAACACCTGTGTATAAACGGAAAGGAAAATCTTCAAGTTTTTGTTCTCTACCAAAAAAAGAGTTTTCGATACTTAAACCCGAAGGAGGAAATTGACTTGAAGATAAACGTCCAAAAACTTTCTTTACCTGTTCTCCTGCATTTTTTATTGTAGCCGTGGCAGCAATATATTTTGGAGGGTATAATTTTTCATTTATTTTAGCAGTACATAAATTTTCTACAGCCATTTCATAAAGTCCATATATTGTTCCTAATGGTCCAGTAATTAAATGAAGTTCATCTTGAATAATTAATTCTGGTGGATAGAATTTTTTAACTTTGTAAACTTTTGATGATGGATTATTATGTCGAGTCTTATGGCTTTCACCATTTGCAATATATCCACATTTTTCACAATAACGGTCTACCCTTCCAAAAATATTAGCCGTTTTTTCATCCCAAGGTAACCTTGCTAATTTATCCACCGTAGATATTATTATTGATGGTGCTTTACGATAAATTTCTTCGTCTACTAGATAAACCGGTATATGATTTTTATGATAATAACATTTAATGTTTTCACAATAAATTTCAATTCCAGTTTTTTTAGTGTTTACATCGTTGTTTGGTAAGTATTCAAACTTAAGATCTTTTGAACCACAACAAGGGCATTCGATAACTTGTTTTTCTATTTTTTCATATTCCTTTTTGACTTGCCATGCCTGTCTATATCTTGTTTCTTGTAAATCTTCTAGCTTATTTGCAGTAACTTGTCCACCAACCCAAAATCCTATTGAAAACTCACTTTCACCAAATGATTGTTGATCTTGAACACGTAGATATTCTGCTGCTGAAATTAATCTCGTAAGACGATCTCTTTGTTGTGTAGTTAAAAGCCTTAGTGTATAACGTAAAATGATAGTTACGCCACCATCTTTATTGTAGGAACTTACCTCATCTCTAGTAAGACGACGGTACCCCAGTAAAAATGCTATGATACCTAAATATGCTTCAGTCTTACCCCCACCAGTTGGAAACCACAATAAATCTACTAACTCCCTATCTTTAGAAGATGGATCTATTATTCCTCTAATATTTTGGAGGATAAATGCTAATTGGAAAGGTCTCCAGCTAAAATTCTCCTTCGCAAGTTCAGCCTCTAACGTTGTTATCTGATTATTTTTTGAGTAATTCTTCATACTTATTTGAGTATGCATAACTTCATTCATAAAAATAAAAGCTTTATAGGCTTTAGAATTATTACGAAGTATAGCAATACCATCTCTAATGCGCCTGAGGGAATCTTCACACTTATCCATAACAATACTCGCAGATTTTTGATCTTCTACAGAATCAAATCTTAAATCATTAATCCAGTTGTTATATCGATCCGCCAAATTATTCAATTTATCTAGTAAAGTACATGGATTTTGCTCTATTGCCATCTTTCTAATTGAAAAATAATCGTCTGGCAGATTTCCGTATTTCGAATCATAAGGAAGTTCCGTACTCATTCCTTCAACTTCATGGGTAGGTATAAAAGATGTTTTTATAACACTGGCATTTCTAGAGTTGAAATTAAACCATTCTGCAGCACACCCGAAACCTTTTGCAAAAATTGGTTTGTTTCTATATAAATATTCTTGAAAATCAGACTTATCTTTCCTCGCAAGGTTTTCTGGTATAAAGATAGCTGTATTATCAACACCGGATATTTCCATACTTACTTGGTAAATTGATTTTTTTTTCGTTTTATCAATGTTTTTATTCACCAAAAAAATTGATAAAAGATTATTGGTAGTGCCTTCAATACTTACTTTTTTTAACAGTAACTGAATATTTTCCAACATGCCCTTCTTGGGAAGATTTATTTTATAAGAATCCTCATCTAAAGGAATTGTAATAGTATGATTAATTACTTTTCTAACCCATATTGGAATTTCTTTATTAGACTTTTCATCAAACCTTTTATCTTTTTTGTATTCTCCCCATCGAATTATCGCTTTTAATTTTTTCAATTCTTTATCGGTATACATTTTTAAACCTAGTGAATTTTGTCTCCTCTTCGTTTTATCATTTCCAACTTTTTCGTTTTTTGTTTCTTCATCAGTTTCTGTATTCTCATTCTCAATAGTAGATCGAATTATTAGTTCTGAATGGGGCTCATCTAATTCTTCTATTTCTTCGACTTCTGAATCCACAGGACATAACATTCCGGTTAAATAAGCTTGTGAAGGATCTTCTGTTAAAACATCTGCATCATTATATTCTGGGCCAATTAAATCTCTCTTTAATTCTTTAACAAAGATATCACGTACTTCTGAATACTTATGTCTATCCATTTCTCCACCTCATTTTTAGAAAATGCAGCCAATCTCAGAAGTCTTGACTTTATAAGTTTCATCTGATATTGAAGCCACTTTTTTAATTTTAATCGCTTCTTGAACTTCTTCCAAAGACAAATTATATTTTTCAAGAAAAACACTATCGCTTGTATCAATACTTCTTTTTGATAAATAAATGATTTTATTAAGCAACCTTGCTGCGGTTCTTCTCTCAATCCTTATATGTTCCATTGACTTATAATAGTGCTCAGCATCATCAATAAAAACATTTATATCTAACGCTTTACCTAAAATCTTAATATCTTCTAAATCTCTTGGGCCGTAAGAATATCCTGATCGCCAGTTTCTTAATACATTTTTTGTAGATTTATCCCAACCCAGTGCAATCATTTTCTTATAAAGTTTATTATCATCTAATTTAAGAAAAAAGAATTTATCTTCATATAAATTTCTCCATTCCCGAACATTTTTATAGTGGAGTTTTGACAAATTTTTTTCAGTTACATTATCAATAAAGATTGTATATAAATCTTCTTTAATATCATTATTAATAATTAATATTTCTTCATTTCCCTTTAAATTTTTTAAATGATCCTTCCTAATATCTTTTTTACTTTTTATAAGATACCTCACTGCATTTCCAGGTCGTATAAACATTTTAGAGTCATCAGTGAAAGTTACTAATTTGGCTTTGACAGCATTTTCGAATACATATGGCTTACTTAAACGATCGGATAGGTCTAATTTAATTCTGTTGATTGAATCTAAAATATTATCTATTTTAATATTTAACTCTTTATGTCTATCAATATCTATACGTTTAATTTTTTTATAGAGTATTTGATATATTGTTTCATTATTTCTTTTAAAATCTGAAAGAGGGAATTCGTTATCAATGTCAGACAACATATTAAATTTAGATTTTAATTCTCTTATTTCGAGCTGATACAATAGTACAATCATTTTTTTACCTAAGTTCCTCAAAATAGGATCCAAATCACTCACTCTGATAGCTGATGTTAAAATTACTGCATCGAAATTTCCACTTTGAATATCTTTTACATCATGATAGCTTTTTATATATATACCTTTACTTTCCAGATCGGAAATATCTACTTTTAAATTTAAAGAAATCTTCTCTTTTAATCCCAAGCTGTCAATTTTCCCAGACGCTACAATTAAAATGATTTCTTTATTTTTTATTGCTTTATTTATTATCAACTCTAAAGTTTCATATTTAGGAGAAACCGTATCCAATTGATACTTATTAAAAATATCTTCTATTAATTTAATAATTCTTTCAAAGTCTAAATTCTCATATCTAAAATCACTATCTTTTAATTCTTTAATCAAATTTTTAATACTATTATATTGAGGATCAAAGGTAGCAATAAAATCATATTCTACACCTTCAATTGTCATTCTAATTGAGTTGTATAGTAAACTTCTTATAATCTTTAAATCACTACTATTAAAATTATCCCTTTGTAACTTCTGTAATAATTCGAATGCTTCCTCTAAAGCGTCTTCAAATTGAGATTCAATATACTTAAAACTGATTTCATTAATATCAGAGCTAGGTAGGTTAACTTTTTTTTCAATATCTACAAATTTTTTCAACTCAAAATTATCAAATATATAGTTTTTATTTTCTTTTTTGAGTAAATATGGTGTCCTTATATCTAAAGGGTTATCTAAATAAATAAAATATGGTGTATTTCTCTTCACTAAAACATCTATATTACCTTTAATACTATTTCCATCGACAAAAATATAATCAAATTCTTGTAACTCCTTTGTTTCTAAGGTCTTTATAGTATCTGAAAATGTAAAAGTTGGCGGTTGAATATTATCCACTCTCCCCAATGTATTACGTTCTCCTCGGGAGATGGGTTTGAAATTTTTCCGCCCCCTTGCTACTGGCATAATATAGTACAATGGTATTGATCCTGGAATTTTATTGTTAAAATATCTAGATAAATAAGTCCTCCAATAAACCATTGAATAAGTTTTATCATTCATGTCACAAAAAAATCCATTTTCATTTAAAACTTTGTGATACCTATTACATTGCACAAAAACATCAGAAGTTTTTACATTTACTTCTTTAATTTTTTCAATTAGTTTTTGATTTCTAGATATTATTAAAACACTCGACCTTTTACTAAGATTTTTTTTGTATTCTAAATTTTTTTCTAAATTATATACACAACTTATTATCAGCTCTAAAAAGATTTCAATATTAGGATATATAAAAACTGAATTCTTTTTATTAATCCACTCTTTTTCAAAAAATTGAATAATATATTTATTCAACTCATTAACAAGTATTGTATTAAGTACTTTCATTGTTTAGCCTCCTTTCAAGTAATATTTAATTTTCTTTACTTATGATACGGCTCCCCACGATTAATCCGAAAAGACCGATAAACCTGCTCCACCAAAATCAACCGCATCAACTGATGAGGAAACGTCATCTTCGAGAACGACAGCTTCTCATCCGCTCGCTTCATCACCGCGTCACTCAATCCAAGTGAGCCGCCGATGACGAAGGTGACTTTGCTTTTTCCATATGTAGCCAGCTTATCTATTGTATCGGCTAGTTCTTCGGATGTTTTCATTTTTCCTTCGATGGCGAGGGCGATGACGTGGGCGTCGGGGCTGATTTTTGATAGGATGCGGTCGCCTTCTTTGTCTTTTATGATTTTCATGTCCTGGTCGCTTAGGTTTTCCGGTGCTTTTTCGTCCGGGAGTTCGATGATGTCGATTTTTGCGTAGGCCGAAAGTCGTTTGGTGTATTCTTCAATGCCTTGCTTGAGGTATTTTTCTTTTAGTTTTCCGATTGTCACAATATTGATATTCACAGGTCATCCCCACTTTAAAAACAAGTTATTCATATATGTTGTCCACAATTGTGGATATCTTTTCTGTATTTTGTGTAAGATCATTCGTTCCCCACTATATATACTGCGGGGTCTCCACATAATTCACAGGCTGTGGATAAACTGTTAGTATGTTCGATTTTTCTGATTTCGGGCGGCAGCTCGTGGTCGTCTATGTACATATCCAGCACGGTTTCGATGTGTTCTTCACAGGAATAATACGTTTGTTTCATGTTCAAATCCTCCGATGGTTTCTTGCATTTTTGCAAATATTCTCTTCCCAATATAACCTATTTATTCACATGTTAGTAGTGCTTCGGGCTGAGTTTTATCCACAAATCGACAAACAAGCTGTTGATGACTCTATTTCGCCCGTATGTTAGTTTGGATGTAACCGATGTTTGGGGAGGTCTGCATGTGCGCTTCAGATGGGTCTGGCTTTTTGTGATCATGTTGCTGCTTGCTGGGTGTCAGCCGTCTTATTGGGTGTTAGAGAAGGATCGGATCGGTGAAGGGAGTTCCGAGCTAGAATTATACGCAAATTACCTTCAAACACATGATGATGTGAAAGGATACCAAGTCTTCACCATATCAGAAGGCAAAAAAATGGTCGTGGTCTCTCTCGGAAGCAGCGAGAAGGATAAGAAGCTTGAGGTGTCAGACGTCAAATACTCACCTAAAGAAACGATTGTGACTGTGAAGCGAAAGCCGGCTTCCGAGGAAAATGAGAAAAACCCTTATATTTTGATTGGACTGGACAAAATTGAAGGGAATTTAATCGTCCAAGACGAATCAGGAGATCGCTTTGAAGAAACCGATTATCAGCAATAAAGCCGGCGTTCGATTGAACGGCCGGCTTTTTTTTATTTCAATGTTCCATGCGGATCAATCACAAATTTCTTCGCCGCTCCTTTGTCAAAGTCGCTGTATCCTTTTGGCGCATTGTCCAGAGAAATGACAGTGGCGTTGACGGCTTTTGCGATTTGCGCCCTGCCGCTCAGGATCGCTTTCATCAAATTGCGGTTGTATGTCATAGCGGGTGTTTGTCCGGTGACAAAGGTGTGGGCTTTGGCCCAGCCGAGTCCAAAGCGGATTTTTAAAGAGCCTGTTTTGGCGTCCGCATCCTTTGCACCGGGATCTTCGGTCACGTATAAGCCTGGAATGCCGAGACTTCCGCCAACCTGGGTGACGTCCATGATCGAGTTCAGTACGGCGGCCGGCGCTTCTCCTTGGCTGCCGTGTCCAGATGCTTCAAAGCCGACACAGTCCACTGCGGCATCAACGGTTGGTTCACCTAGTATTTGTTCAATTTGTTCGCCGAGGCGGTCGTGTTTTTGCACGTTGACCGTTTCACAGCCAAAGCTTCTGGCCTGTGCCAGTCTGTCTTCATTCAAATCGCCTACAATCACTGTGGAAGCGCCAAGGAGCTGGGCGGAGTGCGCGGCGGCTAAGCCGACAGGTCCTGCTCCTGCGATATAAACGGTAGAACCTGTTTGCACGCCCGCTGTATATGCCCCGTGAAATCCGGTTGGAAAAATGTCGGACAGCATCGTCAAATCGAGAATCTTTTCTAACGCCTGTTCTTTATCCGGGAAGACCAACAGCTGAAAATCGGCGTACGTCACCATGACGTATTCCGACTGCCCGCCGACCCAGCCGCCCATATCGACGTAACCGTAAGCCGATCCCGGCCGGTCCGGATTGACATTCAGGCACACATGCGTTTTCTGCGTTCTGCACATCACACAGCGTCCGCAGGCAATGTTAAAGGGAACGGATACGATGTCGCCTTTTTTGATAAATTCAACGTCCCGACCTGTTTCAATGACTTCTCCCGTAATTTCATGCCCGAGCACTAAGCCATCAGGCGCCGTCGTGCGGCCTCTGACCATGTGCTGGTCGCTTCCGCAAATGTTTGTGGTAATCACCTTCAAAATCACCCCGTGCTCACATTTCCGATTCACATTCGCCTTCGGAACGCCGGGCCCGTCCTTCAAGATTAACTCCGGATAGCCGATATCCTCCACCGCCACGTTTCCTTTGCCTTTGTACACAACCGCTTTGTTTCCTGTCAACGCCATTCCTCCCATTCATGTGTTTGGACTTTGCGTCCTTGAACATGACTTCGGTTCGGCATGACCCTTTCCCTTTTTCACGCCTGCTTTTTCTGTATTCTTACAACAACAAATATGCCAAGAAAGCAGCCGATAATGGTTCCGATGAGGTCAAACCAGTCCAATTTTCCTCCATTCAACAGGAACACAACAACCGCCGAGATGATGCCGATGATAACAGCCAGAAGAATGACCCGTTTGGTGCGCATATGCTTCCTCCTTTATCTGCATCCATTTTACATATTCATTTTACAGTAATTAACACCTGTTTGTTTGAAAAGGCTATTCGATATTTATAGTTTTGAACCTCGTTTAGATGGAGGCTGGACAACGTTCTATCATTGATATGTATCAAATTGTGCAACAGGAAAAAGAGACTTCACAAGTCTCTTCATAAACAGCGGTCAGTTGAATAATAATTTCCTGAGAAATAATGTGACAACACTGGCTGCTAACGCAATTGCAGTATAAAGCACAACCCAAAACATGAATGAACTGTTGCCAGAGGCTAACGTAAACAACAATATCAAACTCGCAATAAAGACGATGAGCGGACCAATCCAAACTCTCTTCCATATGAAATAACCCGCTGCACCAATTACGCCCGATATCATCGGAAAAACAAAAACGATGAGCAGTATAACGGCTCCCAAGCCGGAACCCCCTTCACCTTAAAAATCCTTCATCACCTCAAAATCATACAGCTTTAAATGACTCTTCGGCGTCACGACGTCCTTTACCGTCCCGATCTCTTTTTCCTTCACTTTCTTTCCGGTTTTCAGGCTGTATTGTTCAATGTATGCAGGCTGGTTGTAGGTATATGTGAAGAAATAGAGGCTGCTGCCTTTTTGTGTGATTTCTTTGAAATCGGCCTTCATTTTCTCTGGGGAAAGGGCGAAGGCAATCCGGCTTTTTCCTGTCTTTGCATCGATCTTGTATACCTTTCCGAAGCCGTCAATGAAATACAGGGACCCATGATACGAGAAAAAGCTTTTTTTGAAGCTGAACGGCATAGAGCTGTATATGGTTTGCTCGTCGTTTTTGTATTCGGCGATATCATAAAGCTCCACTTTGCCGTTTTTCTTATTGATTTTCACCATTTGATAGAGATTGCTGGCTTTTTGCCCCCGAACCATCACATATACAGCTTGATCGTCCGCAGTAAGCTGGGATTCGATTGAGGCTCCTTCCCGATACTGCCATTCAGTGATGGTTTGATATGTGAGCTTCTTTTGATCGGCTTGAATCTGAAGGAGCTGGTAGCCTTTCTCATCGTCTGTCGGGACAAGTGCGTAAATGGCGCCACCATGAAAACCGGAGGCTCGGATGTAGTAAGGAATGACGTCTTTTTTCCACTCCCCGTCCAACTGGCGGTACAGCTCTGAGCGGTATCCGCCTCCCTTTTTGTCATAGCCGGAGTTGTAGAGGGTGTAAAAGCCGTCCGTGTTTTGCAGAAATCCTGCGCTGTCACCGGTGTGCTGATAGGCTCTTTTATGGGAGCTCAGACCGTCTTTGATCGTGAAAATCTGGTTTTTGTCCTCCAGCATCACACTGTCGTCATGAGCCTTGGCGGAACCCAGCTCAAGGCCCTTCATCTGAAATGAAGACAGCGACCTGTCTTGGCTGATAAACAGGGCATAGCTTTTCCCGCCGCCAAATGCATCTTGATCCGCAGAGGTTGAGAAATACAGCAGGACTTCTTTGTCGTTCAGAAAATCAGGGTTTCGGAGATCCTGCTGACTCACGGCTTTATGGCTTTTTAGAGGAGAAACGAAGACAAATAATGCGATTCCTGCGAGCATCAGCAAGGCGATGGTGATCATCCACTTTTTCATATCCGCTCCTTAATGGATCGTCATGACGGTTGTCGTATAGGAAGAGCTTGTGATGTCGCGCGGGTAAACGCCTAACCCTTTATTGCTGTCGATATCAATGCCGGCTTTGAGCAAAAATGCGGACCACAGGAGCTTGGAACAGTTTTTGGCGCCGTCATGGCCGGTATTTCTGTTATTGACGAAGTTAAACGAGTATGAGTCGCCGACTTTCGATACCGCCCAGTCGGCAGCGGATGTTTTTTGTGAAGAAGTGACATTGACTGTCTGTACGATGGAGTTGTCTTCCACGTCTCTGGCGTTATAAGCAATTTGTCTGACGCCGTCGCTTGGAACAGATTCAACAATTTTGTCAGCGGCGGAGTACATGCCGACGTGGCCATGGTTGTAGTAGGCTGTGTAGGAGTTGGTGTAGTAGATGTTTCCCTTCGAGCTTGTGGGAAGTTTTTTCGTACCGGATGAGCCGCCCATCATGGACATGCCGCTTTCCTTGGCGAGCTGGTCTCCTTCTGCTTTATCGGCGGTGATTTCATTGTAAAACTGTTTGAGAATGACATCGGTCTTTACGCGCTGCTGTTTGGCAATCTGGCTGGCGGATTTTGTGATTTCTTCTGGGGTCGTGCCTGGCTGAAGCGCTGCGATTTCTTCAGCATAGTTCGTGGCCTTCACAGCTTTGGCGGGAGAAATAAACAGGCTGCTGCACATTGTAAGCGCTACCAAACCAATAAACATTTTTCCCATAATACTCATAACATCTCCTCTTTTCATGTGTGTTAGGAAAGATGATTTCCTTTATCATCATTATATTAGGGAAATGTGGAAGGTAGCTAGGTGATTTACAGAATTTTTAGAAATCATTTACAGGAAGGTTGTCTCACAAAAAAAGGCCTTCCCCAGGCCTAAAGCTTCTTACTCATAATCACATCAGTCTCCTGAAATCCAGCCCGCTCATACAGCCGCCTTGCCGTCTCATTATGAGCAAATACGTGAAGAGACAGCTTTCGAATGCCCATGTTTCCCGCCATCTCATCCAGTGCGTTCAAGGCTTGCTTCGCGAAACCTTTTCCCCGATATGATTCATACAGCCCGAAATCGTAAATAAACGCTTCCTGCTGCGGGTGTTCCGGTTCTGCGTGAATCCAGAGCCAGCCAGCCGTTTCCTTTCCGTTCAGGATGATACTCCACAAATGGTGATGATGCGTTTGCAGCCCATTCGGCAGCAAATCAGAAAAAGTCTGTTTGGACAAAAGCATGGCCTCATCAGGGAGCCACGATCCTGCCTTTACCTTTTCTCTTGCATAATGCTTTGTCGTGTATGTCAGATAGGATCGAAATTCTTCGATCTGCATGGGGGTTAGCGTGATGGTCATATAGCTTCTCCTTTATTTATTGACTAGAGGATTTTACATAAAATAGAAAGAGGTGTTACTATCAAGATAAGCAAATAGATTGATAAATGAATAGAGAAGGGAGTTTCAAATGAATAAGATTGCACCCGCAGAAATCGCTAACATGCTCAACGATTGGTACCTTGCGATCAAGAAACATGAAGTTGAAGAGTCCGCCCGTATCTTTGAAGAAGTGAAGCCTTTATTGGATGATATGGAAGAGGATCAGGAGGTGCTTGCCTACTTCTCCTTATTAGAATTGCGCCATAAAGTATTGCTTCATGAAGCGAGAGGGCTGGGCTTTGAGCATGAGGAGTCTCCTCATATGAATGCTACGTCAGACATGCTGAAATATTACTTTTTTCTGTTTGAAGGCATGTATGAAGCCTATAAAAATAATTACGAAATTGCCATCGGGCTCTATAAAGAAGCGGAGCAGTATCTCAGCAACATCCCCGATCCGATCGAAAAAGCCGAATTTCATCTGAAGGTCGGCAAGCTCTATTATAAACTGGGACAAAATATGGTGTCTCTCAACCATACAAGGCAAGCGGTCAAAACGTTCAGAGAAGAAACGGATTACAAAAAGAAACTCGCCTCCGCATTAATTACGATGTCAGGCAATTTTACCGAGATGAACCAGTTTGAAGAGGCGGAAACCTATTTGGATGAAGCCATTCGCATGACGAGAGAATTAGAGGATCATTTTTTTGAGGCCCAGCTTTTACATAACTTTGGGCTTCTCCATGCTCAAAGCGGCAAATCAGACGAGGCCATCTCAAAATTAGAAGAGGCTTTACAGAACGAAGAGTACGCCCGATCTGCCTATTACTATCATTCTGTTTACTTGCTGATACGAGAGCTGTTTAAGACTGAAAAGAAAGAACAGGCCCTGGCTTATTACCAAAAATTGAAGGGAAAATTCAATACTGAGCCGAATAAGATATGTGAGGCAAAAATTGATATTTTATATGCCATTTACGCAGAAGGAGGTCATGCGGAAACGTTTCACTTATGCAAAGAACATATGGGTGTGTTGATGTCGGAGAGAGAATACGACAGTGTAAGAGAACTTTCCATTTTGGCTGGCGAACGGTATAGGGAAAACGAGCTTTACAAAGAAGCTGCCCACTTTTTTTATGAAGCATTACAGATTGAAGAACTCATTAAACAAACGGAGGTTATGTAAATGAAAAAGTTTCTAATTGGCGCAGGCGTTGCAGCAGTGATTTTATCCGGCTGGTTTATTGCAGATCATCAATCACACTCACAAGAGATGAAAGTCGCTGAGAAAATGATTGGATAATAAAGAAAACCCCCGCTGGGATGCGGGGGTTTTCACATGTCTACAACAATTTCTTCCCTAGCAGGGATTCTACTAGCTCTACCGCTGTTTGGCCAGTCTTGTTTTCATGATCAAGAATCGGGTTAACCTCAACGAATTCAGCTGAGGTAATGATGCCTGCGTCATACAGCATTTCCATAGCCAGGTGGCTTTCGCGGTAGCTGATGCCGCCGACGACAGGGGTTCCGACACCCGGTGCGTCGTTTGGATCAAGTCCGTCCAGATCAAGGCTGAGATGGACGCCGTCGCAGTCTGATAAATAATCGAGGGTTTCTTCGATCACCTTTGTCATGCCGAGGCGGTCGATTTCGTGCATGGTGTACACCTTCATGCCGCTTTCCTTAATATACTGGCGCTCTCCTTCATCAAGTGACCGGGCGCCGATAATGACGACATTTTCCGGTTTGATTTTAGGCGCGTAGCCTTCAAGGTTCACCAGTGACTCGTGCCCGATGCCGAGGCTGACGGCCAGCGGCATGCCGTGAATATTGCCTGAAGGTGATGTTTCAAGCGTATTCAGGTCACCGTGTGCGTCATACCAGATGACGCCGAGCTTATCGTAATGCTTCGCTGTACCTGCGAGCGTGCCGATCGCGATACTGTGATCGCCGCCCAAGACAAGCGGGAATTTTTTCTCTTCAATCACGGTGTTCACCTTTTGAGCGAGCTTTTCGTTTCCTGCCAGTACGGAATTTAGGTTTTTCAGTTCTTCATCGTTTTGGATCTTTTCACGGCTGATCGGAATGTCACCGAGATCTTCAACCGTATAACCCATTTCTGACAGCCTCTCAATCAAATGGGCATATCGGATGGCACTTGGTCCCATGTCCACTCCGCGTCGTGCTTGTCCTAAATCCATTGGCATTCCAATAACCGAAATCGTTTTATCCATCTGTGATTCCACCTCAACATATAAGATAATGTCCTATGCGGGTACTAACAAAGATGACTTGCGGACAACGTTTTTAAAGCTCTAGCTGACGATTTGCCTGCTTGCGTTTTTTAATGACAACATGATAAATGATGTAGCAAATGACCATAAACGGCACTCCGCAATACAGCGCGATACGCTGCTCCGGATCAAACGCGAGACTGATGAGAACGACTGTATTTAACGTCAGGCCGATCAGCGGAAGCACCGGGTATAGCGGTGTTTTAAATTTTAGATCTTCTATCTTGCCGCCTTCACGGATATATTTGCGTCTGAACCTGATTTGGGAAAGTGAAATCGCGATCCAGCCGACCTGTGCGCTCATGCCCGCCAAGGATAGAAGCACCATATACACGGTTTCGGCCGCCGCTACTTTTGACAGAAGCGACAGGCAGGCTACAGCCATCGTTACAATTAACGCGTTCAGCGGCACACCTCTTTTATTTGTTTTGCCGAGCGCTTTGAAGGCCTGTCCTTCATTCGCCATCGCGTACAGGATACGAGTCGATGCGTATAAACCTGAATTCGCAACGGATAGCAGCGCGATTAAAATAACAAAGTTCATAATATCAGCGGCATATGGAATTCCGATTTGCTCAAATACGGCAACAAACGGACTTTCCACAACACCCGCCTGTTTCCACGGAATCATGCCGGCAATGACAATGATTGAAAGAACAAAGAAGACAAGTGTTCTCCATACTGTCTGTTTGATGGACCGCGGAATCGTTTTTTCAGGGTTTTCACTTTCTCCGGCTGCAACCCCGATCAGCTCAGTTCCCTGGAATGCGAAGTTCACGGTAATCATCGTTATCAATATTGCCTTTATGCCGTTCGGGAATAACCCATCTTCATAAAAATGCGTCAGAAACGGCGCTTGCTCTCCGCCTTTTAGGTCAATGAAGCCGAACATAGCGGCTCCGCCGAGAATAATAAATAAAAGGATAATCAATATTTTAATGCCGGAAAACCAAAATTCAGATTCTGCAAAGGCTTTCGCGGTTATTGCATTTAAGGTAAACATTAGGGCCGCAAAGACCAGACACCAAATCCAGACATCAACGTGCGGAAACCAGCGGAGCATCAGCTGCCCCGCTGACAAAAATTCTATTGCGCATGTAACTGCCCAGCCGAGCCAGTACAGCCAGCCGAACGCAAATCCGAAGGCCGGGCTGATAAATTTTGTCGCATAGGTCTGGAAGGACCCCGATACAGGAAAGGCGACCGCAAGCTCCCCTAAGCAGAGCATGGTCAAAAACATGATAAAGCCGCCCACTAAATAAGACAGAACCGCGCCGAGCGGTCCCGCTTGGTTAATGGTAAACCCGGTTCCCAGGAAGAAACCGGTTCCGATCACTCCGCCCAATGAAATCATAAACAAGTGGCGAGATTTCATTGTCCGCTGGAGCTGATTTCCGTTATCTTGGTTCGTATTCACATTCTGCACCCCTTCAGCAACTTGTATTGGATCTAAGCTGGAACATCTATCGTGATGCGTATCCCAGTTTGCTGTCCAAAGAGTCTCTATCTATTTAATATAAAATTCACTTCTTCTCATAAAGATACATTATACTAAAATACTGTAGCTGAGCAAATAGGGAGTGCTAATTTTTCTGTTGTAAATTTATACAAACGAAGTGAATATCCCGCCATGATGCGGATTTATGCCTTTTGCAGCACATGCTTGATTTTTTCAATCGCCCAATCCAAATCCTTTTTGGAAATGATTAATGGCGGTGCAAAACGAATGACAGTATCATGCGTTTCCTTGCATAAAAGTCCTTCATCTTTTAAACGCTCACAATACGGACGCGCCGCATCCGTCAGTTCAACACCGATAAACAGCCCTCTGCCGCGGACTTCTTTAATGATAGGGTTATCAATGCTCTCCAGCTCTTGTTTAAAATACTCGCCAAGCTCAAGAGAACGCTCCGCCAGCTTTTCATCTTCCAGCACTTCCAGTGAGGCGATGGACACCGCACATGCCAGCGGATTTCCGCCAAATGTGGAGCCGTGTGAACCCGGGTTAAACACGCCTAAAACGTCGCGGTCCGCCGCAATGCATGAGATCGGGAACACACCGCCGCCAAGCGCTTTCCCCAAAATGTACATATCAGGAACAATGCCATCCCAGTCACAAGCGAATGTCTTGCCTGTACGTCCGAGACCCGTCTGAATTTCATCGGCAATCAACAGCACATTCTCTTCCTTACAAATTGCCGCCGCTTCCTGCAAAAACCCTTCAGGCGGAATCACAATGCCCGCTTCGCCTTGAATCGGTTCAAATAAGAATGCCGCTGTGTTTGGCGTAATCGCCTGGCGCAGCGCTTCCGCATCTCCGTAAGGGATTAGTTTGATTCCCGGAAGCATCGGGCCGAACCCTCTTTTATACTCCTCTTCAGAAGAAAGAGAAACCGCCAGCATCGTCCGGCCATGGAAATTTCCGACGCACGCAATGATCTCCGCCTGATTGTCCGCCACGCCCTTCACTTCATAAGCCCAGCGTCTCGCTGCTTTCACCGCAGACTCAACCGCTTCAGCCCCCGTATTCATTGGCAGAATCATTTCTTTGCCCGTCAGCTTAGCCGCCTTTTCGTAAAACGGTCCGAGCTGATCATTGTGAAACGCGCGAGACGTCAGCGTGATTTTATCAGCCTGATCCTTTAACGCCTGAATGATCTTCGGGTGTCTGTGCCCCTGATTCACCGCAGAATAAGCACTCAGCATATCCATATATTCATTGCCTTCCGGGTCCTTTACCCAAGCACCCAGCGCTTCAGAAATAACAATCGGCAGCGGATGATAATTGTTGGCACCGTAATGAGACGTCTGATCAATAATTTCTTTGGATTTTGATAAAGCTGGCATATTTGAATTCCCCCTTGTTTTCTGTTTCAACACAATATCCTGCTTTCCCTTTTTATAAATGCAAGTTTCGTGCCAACTCGCACATTCGTGTATTTTCTACAATATTCGAGGCAAGGGTGCAAAAATATTCAGATATTTCGCACGAAATTTTCATATAGTGCAAAATTCTTTTGCATATCCTCTCTATTCTTTTATAAAATAGAAGCAATATTAAGAAAATAAATGAGGGAGGTTTATACTTTGGTCAAAGACAGCGAATTCCTCACATTAGTGTTTCAGAGCATTTTGGATGAAATTGATGTCGGCCTGCACGTCGTGGACGAGCATGGAAACACGATTGTTTATAACAACAAAATGATGCAAATTGAAGATATGGAGAAGCAGGACGTTTTAAATAAAAACCTGATGGATGTATTTATGTTTTCGAAGCAGCAGGACAGCACACTTGTGCAAGCCCTCCAGGAAGGCAAAACGATCAAAAATGTAAAGCAAAGCTATTTCAATAATAAAGGCCAGGAAATCACGACAATCAATCATACATATCCGATCGTCCAAGACGGCAACATCAAAGGTGCTGTCGAAATTGCCAAGGACGTGACAAAGCTGGAACGCCTGATCAGAGAGAATATGCATAAAAAAGGAAATGCGACTTACACATTTGACAGCATTCTCGGCACCAGTCCGGCGATTCAGGATGTCATCGAAAACGCCAAGCGGGCGACCCGCACGTCTTCATCGGTTCTTCTCGCAGGTGAAACCGGCACGGGAAAAGAGCTGTTCGCACAAAGTATCCATAACGGCAGCGACCGATCAAGCGGCCCGTTCATTTCTCAAAACTGTGCGGCTCTGCCGGACAGTCTGGTGGAAAGCATCCTGTTCGGTACGAAAAAAGGCGCGTTTACAGGTGCCGTTGACCAGCCTGGCTTGTTTGAGCAAGCGCATGGCGGCACACTTCTGTTAGATGAAATCAACTCACTGAATTTGAGCTTGCAGGCAAAATTGCTGCGCGCCCTGCAAGAACGGAAAATCAGACGCATTGGTTCGACCAAGGATACACCGATTGACGTGCGCATTATCGCCACGATGAATGAAGACCCGATTGATGCCATTGCGGGAGAACGAATGCGCAAGGACTTGTATTACAGGCTGAGCGTCGTGACACTGATCATCCCGCCGCTTCGGGAACGCAAAGAGGACATTTTGCTTCTTGCGTCAGAGTTCATCCAGAAAAACAACCACCTGTTTCAAATGAATGTCGAACATATCAGTGAAGATGTGAAGCAATTTTTCTTATCCTATGATTGGCCGGGAAATATTCGCGAGCTTGAGCATATGATCGAGGGTGCGATGAATTTCATGACAGATGAACAAACGATTACGGCCAACCATCTGCCATATCAATACCGCATGAAAATCAAGCCGGCAGACATCTCGAAGCCGGAACCCGCAGGACATCAGCCCGCCGCTGATTTAAAAGAAAAAATGGAGAGCTTTGAAAAATATGTGATCGAAAACATCCTTAGAAAACACGGCCATAACATTTCAAAAACCGCTCAGGAGCTCGGCATCAGCAGACAAAGCCTGCAATATCGGCTGAAGAAGTTTTCTCTGCACGCAAAATAAACCTATGTACATCATTAAAATAATAACCAGTAATCATACAGAACAAACCATTAAAATAAACGCTGAAAATGGAAAGCTGACAAGCCCTTACACGCTGTTTCACGTGTAACATCCATCTTGTATTTTCTCATATTCGATCTTTTTTTTGAAATGGAACGGGCGTGACCCCCGTTCCGCTTTTTTACATAAAAAACAGCCTGGCATCAGTGCCAGACTGCTTGTATTAACTTCCTAACTGATCTGCGGAGGACAGCTTCACTTCAATGGACTTTTCTTTTCCGCCGCGGTAAAACGTCACCTTCACCCGATCACCGACTCTTTTCTGATAAAGCCGCTTCCGAAGATCCACAATATCATTTATTTTTTGTCCGTCAAATTCAGTGATGACATCCAGCTCCTTGAGTCCCGCTTTTCCGGCAGGTGATAAGGCATCTACACCCATTATCACCGCTCCATTGGTCACATGTTTAGGAAGCTTCAGTGTTTCATCCCAATGGTAGCTTGCAATGTCGCTTAACGATTTCATTTCAATACCAAGGAACGGACGTTTCACTTTGCCGTATTTCTCTAAATCCTCTATCACCGGGATCACAAGCTTAGATGGAATGGACAGGCCAATCCCTTCAACCGCTGACTCCGCGATTTTCATTGAATTGATGCCAATGACTTTTCCGTCCATATTCAACAAAGCTCCGCCGCTGTTCCCCGGGTTAATGGCCGCATCGGTTTGCAGCACCTCTGCATTCCAGTCAGGCTGACCGTCATCATTGGAATCAACCGGAATCGCCCTCTCTGTTCCCGATATGACGCCCTGTGTGACAGAACCTGCAAATTCAAGGCCTAACGGATTGCCGATCGCAATCACCGGTTCACCAGATTTCACTTTATCTGAATTGCCAAAATCAGCGACAGCTTTGATTTTATCGCTTTTCACCCGCAAAACGGCAAGATCCATCAGCTGGTCGCTGCCGACAAGCTCAGCAGACACACGCGAACCGTCTTTTAAACTGATTTCAATTTGGGAAGCGCCCTCGATCACATGATGGTTGGTCACGACATAAGCAGAGTGGTCATTTTTCTTATAGATGACGCCTGAGCCGCTCCCAGCCTCACCGCTTTCTCCCCAAATATCTGTTTTTTGAATGTTTACGACACCGACAACAGCCGGCGACACATTGCTGACAATCTGAGTGACAGCGTTGTTCACACTGACATTCACTGTTCGAATTGATTCCCGGCCGTTGGTCTGCTGCTGATCCGCCTCGCCCGTATCAAACCCCTCATTTGAAAGGTACGGCATAATAAACGCCATCAATACAGCGCCGACAATCACCCCGATCAGACTTGAAAGAAAATAACCTTTTTTGCTTCTCTTCGGCTGTTCAGGAGTATTATGTTCTTCCTCACGCTCGTAATCCACCATATTCCATCCTTTCAGAGAACGTTGATATGGTTATATTGTGGATTAGAAACTCCTATAATAGTCATGTTACACAAGAAAAAATTATACAGCGCAAAGCGGAGTAGCCTTTTTCGGATCGGTATCAAACAAATCAAATGTTTCGCCTGTCACAAATCCTTTAGAAGCCAATGTCTGCTGGACAGACATTCTGGCCAGCTCTTTCATATTGTTGTCCTGACTCAAATGAGCGAGGTAGATACGAGACGTCTCGTCGCCGATAACATCAGTCATCGCCAACGCAGCGTCTTCATTTGAAACGTGCCCGACGTCACTTAAAATCCGCCGCTTAATGCTCCAAGGGTATCTTCCCATTTGCAGCATGCCGACATCATGATTGCTTTCAAAAACGAACACATTCGCCGAGCGGATAATGCCCTTCATCCGGTCGCTGACATACCCTGTATCTGTCATTAACGCGAGCTTGCGCCCATTACAATGAAACACATAAAACATGGGCTCTGCCGCATCATGAGAGACGCCAAACGATTCTACATCAAGTCCGCCAAACGACTTCACCGTCTCCATCGGAAACTCAAACTTTTGATCGGTATCAATTTTGCCGATCTGGTTCTCCATCGCCTTCCACGTCTTCTCGTTCGCATAGATCGGAAGCTTGTACTTTCTGGCGATAACGCCGAGGCCTTTAATATGGTCACTATGCTCATGCGTCACAAAAATGCCGTCCACATCATCCAGCTTACGTCCGATTTGCGCCATTAATCCATCCATGGCTTTCCCGCTCAAACCGGCGTCCACTAAAAACGCGTGATCCTCTGTTTCCAGGTAAAACGCATTTCCCGTACTCCCGCTCGCAAGAACGCTAAATTGCAAGCTCATTTCAGTTCACTCCATTATTTTGATTGATCTGTATCTAAAATCGTACTCTCCAAAGCATTCACAGTAAAATACTCTTGCACTTTCTTTTTCTCGCCGTTCACTTTTTTATCATACTCCACCGTAACTCTCCATACCGGAGCCAGCACCTGCGTGCTTGTCAGCGGATATTGCGCCACATAGCCGAATTTCACACTCTTTATGGTGCAGTATTCTTTTAATTGATTTTGATAGTACAATAATTCAACCGCATCAAGCTCAGTAATTAAGTTTTCCTTCTGAATCTGTTTAAAGGTTTCAAGCGTCGACTGCTCGTATGACACAACCTCGTTTTTATCGTTTAAGTGCAAAATTACTTGTCCGATCATATTAGAGGAGTTGTCAGTCTTCTGATAAATGTAATGGCCTTCATACGTTTGGAAGTAAATGATTTCTTTTTTAGATTTATCCACCTTCCAAAGCTTATATTTTTCACCATCTTGAATTTTAGAAGACACAAGCGCCTGTGCATCGTCCTCTATGTTTTTCTTTGAAAGGGCTATCGGGCTCGTAAACTTCATCTTTAGGTTCGTTACTTTATGATCATCACTAGGCATATCCATCATAGGCTTTTGATCCTTGAGTGATTCAATATCATCCTTCGTGAAGACTTTTTGATTCGCTGTGATCCGATAGCCTTCTATCGCTTCTTTATCCAGACCTTCATACGTGATATGGTCTGCCTTCATGTCATGCTCTACATCATTTTTAATGACTTCATATTCTTTACTATTAGATTGCTTCTCAAAAAATTGATAGCCTAAGAAAATATCTAAAATGAGGAAGGCAACGATGAAGATTGTTTTTGTCTTATTCCACTCCATTGTCTGCCCCCTCCTTCGTCAATAATTCCTTCGTAATCGGCACCACTTTTCCATTTATTCTCATAGCCCAAACCGGTTCAAGCTCAACAAGAGGATCATCGTTGGTTGATGTTGAGATCATCTGATACGCAGGGAAAATCTGATCAATTTTGTCCGTATCATACGCCGTTTGTTTGGACAGAAGGGCCCTCACTTCCCTGCCGCTCATCAGCTGTGTCTCACTTGTTTTAATCGGATTCGTTCCAAGACTGTAGTTCGGCCGTTTATAGCTGAGAATATCGTCATTGGCCCATTGGACGGTGATTGCCGAAGTTCCGCCAAACGGTTTAGACATGCTGTTAATGACCGGGAGCTGATCCATAAAGATATAGAAGCTCAGCTGCTGGCTGTCGTTGATATTAAAAAATTGATAGTGATCCGTCCAGCTTCCTGTATCCTCTAGGTACTTCTGGCTCTTTTTGATTAATTCACCTGTTTGATACGAAGTGCTCTGCACTAAATTACGCTGCTGGAATTGAACCTGCCGCTGGGTCAGGCTGACATCTAAACGGCTGATGCCGTCCGTCAGTACATTTCTGTTATTATAATTCGAATCTTCTCTTACAATGCTCGGATCGCTGAACAGCGCTTGTTTAAAAGTGTTTGTTTTAATTGATTCCGTGACAAATTCCTTTTTATCCATCGTAAGCGATTTGTTCGGAAGCAAAAACTCTTTCTTTGTGCCGATCGAGAACAAGCTGTACGCAGGCATATTTGATTCTTTGTTTTTTAAATCGTTCATGATATTCCGGTAGTTTGCTGATTCAACCGTCACTTCCAGAATAAGCTGCTTGCTGTAAGATACCAAATAAATCTTCTTATTCGTTTTTGTTTCATCGAATGGGATCATAATATGATCAAACGAGCTGTATTCAAACGATTGATTGGACCATTTAAACAGCGTTTGAATAATATCAATAGGTATCGTGTCACTGAATTGCAGATCAAGCTTGGCAGCAGAACCGCCTCTTCCATAAAACCAGCTCTTAAATCCGGCCTTATCATATTGATCCGATATATCTTTAATGCCTTTTACATCCCAATGCGGCAAATCTGACCAGACTTCATCATAAAGCGTTTCATCATCGACCTTATAATGAGCACCGTCATCATGAATAAACATTTCCCGCGGTTTTACCGTTTCAGACAGCTTTTGGGTATTTTTTTCAATTTTATGCTTCTCACGCACCGTAGACTCTGCTGATGACGAGTCTTCAGAAAAATTAGGCTGAAATGTCCATATGCTCCATGTAAAAACAAGACTGATGACGACGAGTACCGTAAGTAATATTGTTTTTATATTTTCACGCTTCATCCCAATCATCCTCTTGTTCCTCTTTATATGGAAGAGTAAAAGTTATCGTTGTGCCTTTTCCTTCTACACTGTCTGCCCAAATATCTCCGCCGTGCGCCTGAACCATTTCCCTGGCAATGGCAAGTCCCAGACCGGTCCCGCCGAGCTTTCTCGTTCTGGCTTTATCAACCCTGTAGAAGCGGTCAAAGACTTTTTCGACATCCTTTTTCGGAATCCCGATCCCTTCATCCTTAACGCTGATATAGAGAAGTTCTTCCTCTTCATTTACGTCAATTGAGAAGGTGACATGTCCGCCTTCAGGTGAATATTTTAAAGCGTTGGAAATAATATTATCGAGCACCTGCGTAATTTTATCCTGGTCAATCTCCACATACAGGTTTCTGTCCGGCAGATTGCGGATAAATTCCACATGCTGTTCCTTCGTCATTTCAAAACGATCAATAATGAGCGACATAAATCGGACGATTTGAATCCACTCACGATTAAATTGATAATCCTTGCTGTCAAATTTAGAAAGCTGAAGCAAATCGTTTACAAGCCGAATCATCCGCTCTGTTTCATTCTGCGTCACCATTAAGAAACGCGGCGCAATGTCTTTATTTTCCCACGCGCCTTCCGCTAATGCCTCTAAATAACTGCGCATGGTCGTAAGCGGCGTCCGCAGCTCGTGTGATACATTCGCTACAAACTCTCTGCGCTCCTGGTCAATTTTCTCCTGCTCGGTTACATCGTAAATGACAGCAATTAAACCGTCGATTTTACCATGCTCCCTTTGAATCACGGAGAAATTGACACGAAGCACTGTCAATTCATCGTCGCGCTCAATTTCGAGCAGCATAGAGTCCTGCTGTTCGACTAAATCTTCAAAAGTATAATTCTCTTGAATCCCCAGCAAGCTTGTAATCGGCATTTCTAAGGCTGTTTCACGTGAAACGTTCAGCAGCTCCAGCGCCGGGCTGTTCAAGAGAATAATCGCGCCGTTTCGGTTTGTGGCAATAACGCCATCCGTCATATAGGCAATAACAGAGGAAAGCTTTCTGCGTTCACCCTCTGTCATTGCCTGAGCATCTTCAAGCTCTCTCGTTAAGTGATTAAACGTTGTGGCGAGCTGTCCAATTTCATCATGTCCGTACTTTCTAACCTTCCTGGAGAAATTCCCTTTCGCAAGCTCCATTGCCTGCTTCCTCATATCTGAAAGCGGGTGGGTAATGGTTCTGGCCAGAAAAATACCGAGAAGGGCTGTCAAAACGAGGGCCAAACCAGTGCCGGAGGCCAGTATCGTGTTGATGGTCTTCATTTGGCCAAAGACATCTTCCATGCTCGCTACTACATAAATCGCTCCGACAACCTCTTGGTTTTCAGTCGTAACGGGCTTTGCGGAAATGAGGACTCTTATTTTGCTTTTCGGGTCATAATATTTTCTAGAATAAGACTGTTTAGTAGAAAAAATTCTTTTAAAAATGAGATCCGTCGTTTGTTTCCCTGCAACTTCTTCTCCATATGGCCTTGAAGAGCCAACCACTTCATAGCTTTTATCAACAAAACTAATTTCCCGAATCTCATCACTCTTCGTGAAGTCATTCAAAATACGGCTGACATCATCCTTAATGACGGTGCTGTCATTATCGCTCTTATATTCCTGCTCAATATAATAAGAAAGGTTGTCGATTCGCTGATTAAGCGATTGTTCATAAGATGTAATCAGCGACTTCTCTACCTGATTGACAAAATACACACCAATGACTTGCATCGCGATGATAATCAAAAGCACATAAATCAAGGTAATCTTAAATTGGATCGACCGAAAAAAACCAACCTTATTCATTGGGCATTAGTCCTGTTCAGGGTTTCTCAAGTAATAACCGACGCCGCGGCGTGTGACAATCCAATTTGGATGGCTCGGGTTGTCCTCAATTTTTTCACGAAGGCGGCGCACTGTTACGTCAACCGTTCTGACATCCCCAAAGTAATCGTATCCCCATACTGTTTGCAGCAAGTGCTCACGTGTCATGACTTGTCCGATGTGTTTTGCCAGGTAATGCAGCAATTCGAACTCACGATGGGTTAATTCGATCGTTTCATCTCGTTTTGACACTACATACGCGTCAGGGAAGATCACGAGGGAGCCGATATGAATGTCGTTGGAAGATGATTCTTCCTCCGCTGGCGCTGTTGTCAGCTGGCGGCGCAAGTTCGCTTTCACACGGGCTAAAAGCTCTCGTGTGCTGAATGGTTTCGTAACATAGTCATCCGCGCCGATTTCAAGCCCGATGACCTTATCAATTTCTGAATCCTTAGCCGTCAGCATAATGATAGGCATATCGTATTTCTTTCTGACTTCACGGCATACTTCAACGCCGTCTTTATTCGGAAGCATAATATCTAAAAGAATTAAATCAGGCTGAAGCTCTTCCACCATTTCAACGGCTTCATTTCCGTCATAGGCGCAATGCACTTCATAGCCCTCTTTTCTTAAGTTAAATTCTAATATATCTGCAATCGGTTTTTCATCATCTACTACAAGGATCTTTTTATCCATCATTTTTGATTTCCTCCTGCCGAATGGTCTTCATTTCATCTATATCACATTCGTTACATCACTTATGGCCCAAATAGAACAATGGGTCCTTGTCTATTATAACGGTTTAAGGTCAAAAGATAAAAAAAATAAAGGTTTAGAAAAAAACACATTTTTCACCTTCATCCACCAGTTGTCTATCTTTTGTCATGTTTTTCAACTTTTCTTAAAAAAGATAATTTAAATGAAACCTCCCCTCACCTGCGTGCGTCTTTTCATTGACGTCTTCTTCTTTGAACCGGCCGCAGGGCCGGTTCTCCCTTTTTCTTCTATTATAACACTCCGCATGTTTATCCTTTTTATAAAGAAAAAACGCACCTACGATTGCAGATGCGTTTGGTAAGTGGCTCGGGACGGAATCGAACCGCCGACACACGGATTTTCAGTCCGTTGCTCTACCAACTGAGCTACCGAGCCAAATCATTTATTTTTCTCTACTAAGTAAAGTAAAATGGCGGTCCGGACGGGACTCGAACCCGCGACCTCCTGCGTGACAGGCAGGCATTCTAACCAACTGAACTACCGGACCTTACAGTAATTTGTCTGGAGAGCTGTCGTGTCAGCTCTCGCAGACAAATAAGGAATTTAGCAATAACGCTAAAGTAAATCAATGACCCGTACGGGATTCGAACCCGTGTTACCGCCGTGAAAGGGCGGTGTCTTAACCGCTTGACCAACGGGCCTTCACAAAAATGGTGAGCCATGAAGGACTCGAACCTTCGACCCTCTGATTAAAAGTCAGATGCTCTACCAACTGAGCTAATGGCTCTTAAGATGCCGGATTTTTCATAGAGCAAACGACTTGGATCAAGTTCTTATCTTGTACTCTATTGAAGCAGTTTCCGTAACAACGAGATTTATAATATCATGAACAAATAGAAGTGGCAATAACTTTTTTGGTTTTTTTTCATATTTTTTTCTCAGACCAACTTATCTGCAGTTTTCAAACAAAAAACAAGCCCCTGAAAACAGGGGCTTGCGGGTATTCTGCTTAGTTCGCACGGTACACGCTGCGAAGGACATTTGTCTGTGAACGGTCTGGACCGACAGAGAAAATAGAAAGCGGAATGCCTGTCAGCTGAGACACACGCTCAAGATAGTGGCGCGCGTTTTCCGGAAGCTCGCTAAGGCTCTTCGCACCTGTGATATCCCCAGTCCAGCCTGGCATTTCTTCATAAACCGGTTCACATTCTGCAAGTGCTTTAAGGCTTGCAGGGAACTCTTCGATGACTTCTCCTTTGTAACGGTAAGCCACACAAATTTTCAGTGTTTCAATACCTGTTAACACGTCAATTGAGTTCAATGAAAGATCTGTGATTCCGCTGACACGGCGGGCGTGGCGGACAACGACACTGTCAAACCAGCCGACACGGCGCGGACGGCCTGTTGTTGTTCCGTATTCACGTCCGACTTCACGGATTTGATCACCGATTTCGTCTTTCAGCTCAGTCGGGAAAGGACCATCGCCGACACGAGTCGTATAGGCTTTTGAGACACCGACTACGTGCTTTATTTTTGTCGGGCCGACACCTGAACCGATGGTGACACCGCCGGCAACCGGGTTAGATGACGTAACAAACGGGTATGTTCCTTGATCGATATCAAGCATAACCCCTTGTGCGCCTTCAAATAACACGCGGCGTCCTTCATCAAGCGCATCATTTAAAACAACGGATGTATCGCAGACATATTTCTTAATCTGCTGTCCGTATTCATAATACTCTTCTAAGATATCTTCTATTTTAAATCCTTCTGTCTCGTACATTTTCTCAAGCAGACGGTTTTTTTCTTCAAGATTGCGTTCGAGTTTCTCCGCAAACGCGTCACGATCCAACAGATCCGCGATACGAATGCCGATACGGGCTGCTTTATCCATATAAGCAGGGCCGATTCCTTTTTTCGTTGTGCCGATCTTGTTTGCTCCTTTTCGCTCTTCTTCCACTTCATCCAACTTCAAATGATACGGCAGAATCACGTGAGCTCTGTTGCTGATTCTCAGGTTATCTGTACTGACGTTGCGCTCATGAAGATACGCAAGCTCTGTGACTAATGCTTTTGGATCTACAACCATTCCGTTTCCGATCACACACGTCTTATCTTTATAGAAAATTCCAGACGGGATTAAGTGAAGCTTGTATGTGACTCCGTCAAACTTGATGGTGTGCCCTGCGTTATTTCCGCCTTGATAACGGGCGATCACTTCTGCATTTTCTGACAGGAAATCTGTGATTTTACCTTTCCCTTCATCGCCCCATTGCGTACCTACTACAACTACTGAAGACATGTCCGTGCACCTCCGTTAACCTTTCAAAAACGATTCTATTCAAACAAATCAAGTTTATCAGTGAAGAAACAGAAAGTCAATTGTAAATCCGAACATTAAATTCTTGTAAATCCAAATTCGTTCGCTTTAATTGACTTTAGAAGCGTTTTCTTAAAGATTTGCCTTGAAAAGCTCATGAAACTTTTATCCTTTAGCAGAAGAAAGAATCACTTGCCTGAAATCCCTTTTGTGTTCATGAACACGATCCGCCAGCCGTCTGGATCCTCTATCGTCACCCCTCCATGACTCCAGTACGGGTTCTCAGGTTCAGCCTCCTGATAGCCCATGCTTTTTAATTTTGCAGTGATGGCTTTGATTTCTTCTTCGCTCGGCACATAAAAGACGAGCAGGCTGTCTGGGTGGGGAACGGGGGCTGTTCTTTCCTCTTCATGCTGGGTGAATTCCAAGTGGTAATCGGTATGCGGGAGGCCAAACATGACTCCGTCAAACCCATTATGCTGATGAAATTCACCAATTCGTTTTAAGCCCAGCCCTTCTTCATAAAAGCGAATGATCTGATCAAGCCGGCCCGTAGGTCTTGCTATCCTAATTTGCGCGGCATGAAATTGTGAAAAACGATTTCTCATTGTTACCCTCTCCTTTTTGGCTCATTTTATTAAAACGCTTTCATTTTTACATCCGCTAAGTGGCTGGTTCCTCTTCAGTCTTTTGGATGAAAAAACCCCAAGAAGAAGCTCTTGGGGTTTACGCGCCAGGCGGAACACCTGCGTCATCAAAACGCCGTTCCAGGTTGACGAATTTATTGTATTCTTTTACGAACGCAAGAGACACGGTTCCTACCGGGCCGTTACGCTGTTTGGCAATAATGATTTCGATAATGTTTTTGTTCTCAGATTCTTTGTCATAGTAGTCATCACGATAAAGGAACGCGACAATATCCGCATCCTGCTCGATACTTCCTGATTCACGGATGTCAGACATCATCGGACGTTTGTCCTGACGCTGCTCAACGCCACGTGAAAGCTGAGAAAGCGCGATAACAGGGACTTGAAGCTCCCTGGCGATCGATTTCAGTTCACGGGAAATTTCTGATACTTCCTGCTGACGGTTATCCTTTGAACGTCCGCTTCCCTGGATCAATTGCAAGTAATCGATCAAAATCATGCCAAGACCGCTTTCCTGCTTCAAACGGCGGCATTTGGCGCGGATTTCACTGACACGGATACCCGGTGTATCATCGATATAAATCCCGCTGTTGGACAGGCTTCCCATCGCCATCGTCAGCTTGCCCCAATCTTCTTCTGTCAGATTTCCTGTACGAAGGTTTTGGGCATTGATATTTCCTTCGGCACAAAGCATACGCATAACGAGCTGCTCGGCACCCATCTCAAGACTGAAAATGGCTACACTCTCGTCGGTCTTCGTCGCTACGTTTTGCGCGATATTCAAGGCAAAGGCCGTTTTCCCTACTGACGGACGGGCAGCCACAATAATCAAGTCATTGCGCTGGAATCCGGCAGTCATCCGATCAAGCTCAGAAAACCCTGTCGGAATCCCGGTAATATCGCCTTTTCGATTGTGAAGCTGCTCGATGTTGTCATACGTCTGAACAAGGACATCCTTGATATTTTGGAAGGCGCTTGTATTTTTGCGCTGCGCCACTTCCATAATCGTTTTTTCCGCTTCACTGAGTAAATCTTCGACCTCGTCCTCGCGGGTATATCCGTCCTGAGCGATGGTTGTCGCTGTTCTGATTAACCGGCGAAGAATTGATTTTTCCTCAACGATCTTTGCGTAATATTCTATGTTAGCCGCTGTCGGCACCGAGTTTGCGATATCAGTCAGATACGATATGCCTCCCACTTCTTCCAGCAGGTCCGTGTTGGCAAGCTCTGACGTCACCGTAACTAAATCAACCGGTTCACCGCGGTCTCCGAGCACCAGCATCGCATTATAAATTTTTTGGTGGGACATTCTATAGAAATCATCTGGAATCAATACCTCTGAAGCCAGTGTTAAAGCAGACGGCTGTAAAAAAATAGCGCCTAACACGGCTTGTTCGGCTTCTATATTTTGCGGCGGCAGCCGATCATTCAGAAGGTCTGTCATGCTAAGCACCGTCCTCTCATTAAAAAATCTCCAAACTCCATTTTACCATTTATCCAGAAAAAAAATAGAAAAATTCTTTGTTTCCCATTTTTTTCAGTCAGCAGATTGGATAGTTTCGGACAGTGCCAGGCTGGGAAAAAAACTGATAAATCTTGAGGGAGGAATGAATGATGCTGAAAAAATACGCCGTAACACCCAACGTCGATGCGGACGGCTGGTTTATCAAAGTGGAGAATGTGGCGCCTACAGCTTTATACACCTCAAAAGACGCCGCTATTGAAAAAGCGAAGCAGGTAGCCAAAGAGAACAGCCCGGCAAAGCTTGTGATTTATGACCAGCATAAAAATGTGGAAGATGAACTCTCTTTCTAACAAACTGAAAGCCTTCGCTGCCGCGGGGCTTTTTTTAGCGGGGACGACACGCTATTCCATCCATTTGAATCCAATATGCATCATGAGATCCGCCGCCTTTTGATACAGCTCCCACTCTTCAAAGGAAGCAAATTTCCCCATCAGCTCCTGAAGCTTATGCCGCAATGCAATATATTCTTCCAATGTGACAGCTTTCTCTGTGTCTATCTGATGCTCATACAGCATTTGTTTTAATAATGATAACGGTTTGTTCATGTTGAACCCTCCTTATCTCTTTTATAAGGGTTTTCCGAATGCACCATCGCTTTGTGATATCTTCTTACGTTTCACATCTGATTCTTGTACAATGGACAAAAGAGAGGAGGGATCTTTGTGAGACCTTTGCAAATTTCTGCTGAAACTGCACAAAAGCTTGCAGAGTCTTTGAATCTGCCGCTTGAACAGATCATGCATATGCCTCAGCATATTCTGCTTGCCAAAATGGCTGAATTGCAGAAAGAGGACAAATCATAACCTGCACTCGCATACTTGCTTACATGTATCGGAATGATATTAAGTATATGTTAGAAAAGAGGAGTAACTGCTTTGCCACATCCACAAAATAAAAAAATCCAATCGTTTTGGCTGGTTGCCGGTATTATCTTTATCGCGTTTAACTTAAGACCCGCAATCACTTCAGTCGGGCCGGTCATCAGCTCCATCAGGACCGAGCTGCACATGTCCAATGGGGCAGCCGGTTTTTTGACCGCACTGCCGCTGCTTTCGTTTGCCGTTCTTTCTCCGCTCGCGCCTAAGCTCGGACGGCGCCTCGGAAATGAGCGAACCTTATGGCTTGGTCTCCTGATACTGTTTATCGGTGTTTTGATTCGATCTGCCGGCTATACCCCCGCTTTGTTTTTCGGAACGGCACTCATCGGAATCGGAATTGCGATCGGAAACGTACTTTTGCCAAGCTTAATCAAACATAAATACCCTGAAAAGCCAGGGATCATGATCAGCCTGTATACGACATCTATGAATATATTCGCTGCTTTAGCATCAGGTATCAGCGTTCCTTTAGCGTCACAGTTGGATGGCGGATGGAAACAGGGATTTCTTTTATGGGGAGGCTTGGCATTTCTAGCCTTGCTGATTTGGATACCTCAGCTTCGCCATCGGGATGCGTCCAACCAGACGCCGCAGCTTAAAACCAGTCCGATTTGGGCTTCTAAAGTGGCATGGTTCGTCACCATCTTCATGGGCCTGCAATCATTTTTATTTTACAGCAGTATCGCCTGGTTTCCTGAGATTCTCCGTTCACACGGGATTGATACGTCAACCGCCGGATGGCTTGTATCACTCATGCAATTTGCGAGTCTGCCTTCCACTTTTCTGACACCGGTTTTAGCTGACCGCGTGAAACATCAGCGCGGGATCGTTGCAGCGCTGACCGCAGTCTATCTGATCGGTCTATGCGGATTATTAACGGGAGGCAGCCATGCCATGCTTGCCATCTGGATGGTGATTATCGGTATCGGACAAGGCTCCAGCATTAGTCTGGCACTCACTCTCATTGGGCTCCGCAGTGAAAATGCGTATCAGGCTGCAGCGCTGTCAGGTATGTCACAGTCATTTGGCTACCTTCTTGCAGCCGTCGGACCGATCTTTGTCGGGTATCTCTTTGACCAGACACATTCATGGACAATGCCGATTGTGCTTCTTATTGCTGCTTTAATCGTCATGGGAACAGCAGGACTTGGGGCAGGACGCGATCGATACGTCCTTCAGACAGAGAGAAAGAGAAATTCAGCGTAGAAAAAGGGCGGGGAAGATGTCTCCGCCTCTTTTTTTATGGAAAAACTGTCAGACATTCTTTGAATCTTTATGGTTTATTCATAAGTTTTTCATATTTGTTTTTTACAATAAGACATCATAAAGAGGTGAAAAACGATGAAAACCAAACGTTTCGACACAGTCCTTATTGTTATTTTGCTTGCAGCGGCTTTTCTCAACACCTATCACATTTGGCAGGATGACGCCGCGAACCAATACTATCTGGCAGCGGTGAAAAGCATGACGCAAAGCTTCCACAATTTCTTCTATGCGTCATTTGACCCTTCCGGATTTGTAACAGTTGATAAGCCGCCTGTTGTTTTATGGATTCAAACGATCTTCGCGCTGATCTTTGGTGTTCATACGTGGAGTGTCATCATTCCTCAGGCTCTCGCCGGGGTTGGATCGGTATTCCTTCTGTACAGAATGATCAAACCGACATTTGGCATTGGAGCGGCCCGCGCCGCCGCGCTTGTCATGGCGCTGACACCGATCGCAGTCGCCGTCAGCCGGACAAACAACATTGACAGCATGCTTGTCTTTACCTTATTGCTCGGTTCATCATGCCTTCTTCGGGCGGCCAAACAAGGCAAGCTCGTTTGGCTCCTAACAGCTTTTGGCCTGATCGGCCTTGCATTTAATATGAAAATGATGCAAGCCTTTATGGTATTGCCTGCATTTGTGTTATTCTACCTGATTGCTTCTCGGATTTCGCTAAAGAAAAAAACAGGATCGCTGATTCTGTCTCTTATCCTCCTAACCGGTATATCGCTCTCATGGGCGGTTATTGTGGATTCAACATCCTCCTCCAGCCGGCCGTATATCGGAAGCAGCCAGACAAACTCTGTGTTAGAACTCGCCTTCGGATATAACGGCACAGAGCGGCTGCTTGGGCAAACCACCGGCCTTGCACGCGGTGATATGAATGGCGCAGGCGGCGGTAATATGCAGAATAATGGCACGATGCAAGCGCCAAATCACAATGAATCTTCTGACGGAACCTCTTCATCTCAGAACGGAAACAGCAAGGCAGATGCAAATCAAAACAGCACCGGTTCCTTCGGGGGCAATACACCTCAGCCGCCTTCTGGACAAAACGGCGCTTCCAATGGAGGAGGCGGCACACCTCCAACAGGCGGACCAGGGAATGGAGGACCCGGCGGTGGCGGCGGAAAAAGCATGAACATGTTCGGCACAGGTGATGCAGGACCGCTTCGTCTCTTCCAATCTGCTCTTTCCGGCCAGATCAGCTGGATGCTTCCATTCGCATTGATCGGATTACTAGGTGTAATTGTCAGCTGGTACCGTGATCGCCGAGGTCAGGCTACGGAAATGAAAGAAACGGTATTCTGGACAGCATGGCTCGTACCTGTGGCAGGTTTCTTCAGCATCGCGGGATTCTTCCACCAGTATTACTTGATTATGCTGGCACCGCCGATTGCCGCACTTTCCGGTATCGGATGGTATACAATGTATCGCTTATACAAAAACAATAAAGATTGGGCAAGCTGCCTGCTGCCAGCGGCCGTCTTCATTACAGCCGCATTCCAAGTCTATATTTTAAGTGCTTATACAAGCCAAATCGGCAGTGGCTGGATGTATGTACTCGGACTCGCAGGACTCGGCACCACCATTGCTCTGCTCATGCTCAAAAGCAGCAAAAAGCTAATCATTGTCAGCTTATGTGTGCTGCTGCTCGCACCAATCTACTGGTCAGCAACGCCGCTTTTATACGGGGGCAACAGCGTTCTTCCTGAATCCGGCCCGCAGCTTAAAAGCTCGGCAAACGGAGGAAACATGTTCTCCTCAGAAATGGACACCGGTCTCCTGTCTTATCTAAGAGAGCATAATACCGGCGAAGAGTATTTATTTGCTGCGTTGACAACCGTAACGGCTGCGCCATATATCATCAATACAGATGAATCTGTCATGGCACTCGGCGGCTTCAACGGCACAGATCCGATTCTGACTGTCTCTGAGCTGAAAAAACTGGTCAAAGAGGGCAAAGTGAAATACTTCCTGCTGTCAGAAGCTAACTCAGGCAATACTGAACTCGTTTCTTGGATCAAGAAACACGGCCAAGAAATATCTTCTGACGAGTACAGCAGTTCCTCGAGCAGCACAAGCAGCCAGCAAGGCATGAAAAGTGGATCAGGCGGAGAAAGCCAGCAAACCCTTTATCTCGCAGAATAAAAAAAGAGGCTTGGATCAATCCAAGCCTCTTTTCTATTAAGCTTCTTCTTTCACATGTACCTTTAACACAGCCTGCACCTCAGGATGCAATTTCACAGGAACGTTTGTATATCCTAACGCACGGATGCCGTCCGGCAGTTCCAGCTTTCGCTTATCCACTTTAATGTTATGGTCTTTTTGAAGCTGTTCAGTAATTTGCTTGCTTGTGACAGAGCCGAACAAACGGCCGCCTTCACCTGATTTCGCGCTGAGCTCAACAGTCAGTTTTTCTAATGTTTCTTTTAAGCTCTTTGCCTGCTCAAGCTCTGCGATGGCTTCTTTTTTCTCTTTCTGCTTTTGACCGTTTAGTACACTGATGTTTGACGCGTTCGCTTCAACCGCGAGGCCTTTTTTAATCAGAAAGTTATGCGCATAACCGTCTGCTACGTTTTTCACTTCGCCTTTTTTTCCTTTTCCTTTTACATCTTGTAAGAAAATAACCTTCATCTTTGTACGCCTCCCTCAAAATACTCATCTATGGCGCCTTTCAGCCGTTCCAGCGCTTCTGTTACTGAAATGCCGGATAACTGAGTCGCCGCATTTGTTAAATGTCCTCCGCCTTCCAGCGCCTCCATGATGATCTGAACATTCACATCGCCAAGAGACCGCGCACTGATACAAACAGTTTGTTCATCACGTCTTGCTACCGCAAATGAAGCCTCAACCTCGCTCATCGACAGCAGTGAATCCGCAGCCTGCGCAATCAGCACTTGATCGAAATATTCATCCTCATTCTCAGGCAGAGACGCAATCGCGATGTTCTCTTTATAGAGGGCCGTATGCTGGATCAGCTTCGCCCGTTTAATATAGGAATCAACGGTTTCTTTGAGGAACTTCTGCACAAGCACCGTATCGGCGCCTTTCGCTCTTAAATATGAAGCTGCATCAAAGGTCCGCGAGCCAGTGCGGAGTGAAAAGCTCTTTGTATCCACTATTATACCAGCTAATAGGGCGGTTGCTTCAATCATATTGATTTTTAAGCGCTTCGGCTGATACTCTAGCAGCTCTGTCACCAATTCCGCTGTTGATGAAGCGTACGGCTCCATATAGACGAGCAGCGGGTCTCTGATAAATTCTTCGCCTCTGCGGTGATGGTCGATGACCACAATATGTTCAATTTTGTTTACCAGCCGTTCTTCCATGACAAGCGACGGCTTATGTGTATCCACGATGACAAGCAGCGTGTCGTCATTGGCAATTTCCATCGCTTCTTCAGGCGTAATAAACCTGGACCACAGATCTTCATATTTTTTAATTTCCTCAATCAAGCGCTGCACACTTGAACCGATTTGATTCGGATCAATCACAATAAATCCATCTTTGTTATTTGCCTGTGACACCTTTAATATCCCGATCGCCGCGCCGATAGAATCCATGTCGGGGAATTTGTGTCCCATGATAATCACATTGCTGCTTTCAGAAACGATTTCTTTTAAAGCATGAGAAATCACGCGGGCGCGCACCCTTGTTCGCTTCTCCATCGGGTTTGTTTTACCGCCGTAAAACTTCACTTTTCCGTTTGGCAGCTTAATGGCTACCTGGTCTCCGCCGCGGCCCAGCGCTAAGTCCAGACTGGATTGCGCCAAATCGCCAAGCTCTTTCAGCGATGAGACCGAAGCTCCGATACCCACGCTTAAGGTCAGCGCAACGCCGTCAAATGAAGTTTTTTCCCGTACTTCATCCAGAATCGAAAACTTCGAATTTTCAAGTTCGGTTAAAATGTGTTCATTAAGCACAGCTATGAAACGTTCTGATGAAGTCCTTTTCAGGAATATTCCATACTCCTGCGCCCAAGCGTTGAGCAAAGATGTCACTTGGCTGTTCATCGTGCTTCTCGTCTGGTCGTCTAATCCTTGCGTCACATCATCATAGTTATCAAGGAAAATATAGGCCAGCACAGTTCTTTCATTTTCATATTGCTTTTCAATCTGTATCTGTTCCGTCACATCGAAGAAATAAAGCAGACGCTCATCCCGTTTGATGACCACTTTAAATTTTCGGTCATTCAATGTAACCGTTTCCGATTCTACCTCTTGTTTGATGAGCGGCACAACTGATTCACACGTATCATAAAGTGATCTCCCCACTAAAGTACTTTCATTAAAGCAAGAAGAGAGAAACGGATTTGCCCATTCTATATAGTATTGATCATTAAAAAGCATGATGCCGATCGGCATTTCCATCAATGCCTCTTCACCGACTTTTTTCAACCTGTAGGATAACGTAGAAATATAAGCGTCAATCTCTTTTCGAATAAGAGAATCCGCGCGTTTTATAAAAAACAGTATAACTGCAAGCAGCAACACTTCGACGGTTCCTATGATCCAGTTAAAATAAAAGCTGATGAGGATTGTAATGATTGACAAAGCAATCAATGCATAGATGGGATACCGAAACAACGGTTTTTCATAAAAGCTTGGCATTTCTATCACTCCCCACCATGTGAGTACAACTCATATTCACTTCACCTTATTCCTTATGTTAAAGCCCATGTCCATAACGCCCAAAATGCGAATGGCTGCCATAAAAATCGGATGCAGAAAACCAAGAATGACTGCAATGACGGCGACTGCCTTCGGATATTTTTTCTTATGGCAATAGAAAAAGATAAATGATAAACCTTGGATAAAAATAAGAAACCCGAGTATAAACTCCCCATTTAAAGCGATAGAGTACAGCATTTGGCCTTTTTCTAAAGGCAGAAATGAAAGAATGACAATCAACAAATACAGCACTACAACACTTTGCGGAAACTTCAACTCTCTAAAAGGCTTTAGACTAGGAATATCGGGGGAGAATCGCCTTAAGAGCGGCTTAGCGATAAGGTAACTGAGGAAAGAAAAAATGGCTCCTACCATCACGATAGCTGTTGGAAAAAGATATTGAACCGTACTCAATTGTTCTTCCATCAGTTTCATTTGTTTCTCAAGCTCTTCAGCATTACCCGATTGTTTCAAAACAGATTCAACGATATCGAGTGATTGCCGGTATTGTGTCATTGCTTCATCAATGATATTGATACCCAAAAACTGAATGCTTATCACAAAATAAAACACGATACAAAGCATATAAATAAGGGCACCCGAAATAATAGCATGACCGGGTTCTCTTTTTTTGAAAAAATGCCCCATGGCAATGCCCGCACAAGCTGACATAAAAGCTACAATAAGTCCGTTAAAGGACCCGACAATAAAGACAACAGGAAGACTGACAGCGCCCATCCATAATCCTAATTTCAATCCTTGTCTGATCGTATAAAGGATCATAGGCAGCGGCAGTGCAAATAACAGAATTGTTCCAATCAATGGAACATAAACGACCAACAGTGTGATGATCGCAAACAAACTGATTAAAATAGCACCTTCCATTAATGCTCTTGTTTGTTTCACTTAGTCACCTCGTATCATACTGAACATACGAATAGAAAAGAGCAGCATAAACGACTGCTCTTTTTTTCATCGCCGCAACATGTTTTGCACCAATGTTTTCATATCATCTCTAAAATTACTTTTATATTTTAACATAAGTCCAAATCGCAAGTAAAATGACGCCAATGTTTCATGTGAAACATTGCAAACGAAAAGACATTCTTTAAAAGAATGCCCATCACTTCTTATTCTTTATCATCCATAAAACCAGAAGATTCTTTGTTTTTCTTCTTCGTTTTTCTGACATACACAAATATTAAAATCACAAGTAAAAGGGTTGTTGCTTGCAGAACGCCGCTGCTAAACAAGAAAAAGTTCTTTATCATGTCCCACATCGTGTTTCACCTCTTTTTGGATGTTCTCAACCCGTATCCTATATAAGGTGAATTTCCCTTTTTAAAAACTTCAAAACATCATGAACAACATTGAACGTTGGGCATATGCTGATACAGAATCTGATTGATAAAGGAGATTTGTTACATGGATGAACGCAGAACGTTGGCTTGGCATGAAACATTAGAGATGCATGAGCTGGTTGCTTTTCAGGCAAACGGGCTCATTAAACTGAAGAAAATGATTAGAGAAGTTAGAGATCCTCAGCTCAGACAGCTTTATAGCGTGTCCATTCAGGCCGTTGAGCAAAACTTAAAAGAGCTTCTCCCATTCTTCCCTCAGGCGCCGATGCCTCGCGATGATGAAGAAGAAGAGCGCGCGGATAACCCATTTTACAGCGGTGACCTGCTCGGCTTTGCCAAAACATCTGTCCGCAGCTATGCCATCGCAATTACAGAAACAGCAACACCTCAATTAAGAACCGTACTTGTCAAACAGCTAAACGCTGCCATTAAGTTGCATGCGCAGGTTTATCAATACATGTATCAGCATGGATACTACCCATCTTACAACCTTTCTGATCTGTTAAAAAATGACGTCAGAAACGCCAATAAAGCCATTTCGATGAAATAAAAGTAGCAGCAAAGGCTCTCCCTTTGCTGCTACTTCTGCTGTTCTTTTAATAAACTGTTCGAACGACGCGCCTCCAGTACTTCTCGATTGGCGTCGCCCCATTCTTTCATTTGCAATACAATCGGCTCAAGCGTTCGCCCGAATTCTGTCAAAGAATACTCAACCTTGGGCGGCACCTGGTGATAAACTTCGCGATGAACAATGCCATCCGCTTCAAGCTCCCGAAGCTGCAGGGTCAGCATTCGTTGGGTAATACTCGGGCAGATTTTGCGAAACTCATTGAACCGTTTCTTGCCATCTATCATGTGATAAAAAAGGATTCCTTTCCACTTTCCGCCAATGACATCTAGTGTAAATTCAACTGGACAGCCTTCTTTGTTCGGATAAATATTGTTTTTTCGGCTCATGTTCGCCCCTCCAATAGTACCTTTTTTGATACTACAGATCATTTTGCAACTGACCTACCCAGTATTTTACACACCTTTCCTCTTCCACTCAAAAAAAATGCTTTTTATTCACATCAATTTTTAAGGGTTTGCATGATTACACCCGCAGCAAGACGTGTTAAACTATAAAAAGAATGTTTACACTACTTAAAAAAGGATAAGGAGTTATCATGGAAAAAATACTTATTTTCGGACACCAAAATCCAGACACAGATACGATTTGCTCTGCTATTGCTTACGCTGATTTAAAAAACAAACTCGGTTTCAACGCTGAGCCTGTCAGACTTGGACAAGTCAACGGCGAAACACAATACGCGCTAGATTACTTCAAACAAGAAAGCCCTCGTCTTGTAGAAACAGCTGCAAACGAAGTGAACGGCGTTATCCTTGTTGACCACAACGAACGCCAGCAAAGCATCAAGGATATTGAAGACGTTCAGGTTCTTGAAGTCATCGACCATCACAGAATCGCAAACTTCGAAACAGCTGAGCCGCTTTACTATCGTGCTGAGCCTGTCGGCTGTACTGCTACAATCTTAAACAAAATGTACAAAGAAAATAACGTAACAATCGAGAAAGAAATTGCCGGCCTTATGCTGTCTGCTATCATTTCTGACTCTCTGTTATTCAAATCTCCAACTTGCACTGCTCAAGACGTAGCGGCAGCAAAAGAACTTGCTGAAATCGCTGGCGTAGATGCTGAAGAATACGGCTTATACATGCTGAAAGCCGGCGCTGACTTAAGCAAAAAAACAGTTGAAGAGCTGATTTCTCTTGATGCAAAAGAATTCACACTCGGCAGCAAAAAAGTCGAAATCGCACAAGTCAACACAGTGGATATCGAAGATGTGAGAAAGCGCCAAGCTGAGTTAGAAGCGGTGATTTCTAAAGTTGTGGCTGAGAAGAACCTTGATCTGTTCCTTCTTGTGATCACAGACATCTTAGAAAACGATTCACTTGCACTTGCAATCGGTAACGAAGCGGACAAAGTGGAAAAAGCGTTCAACGTCACATTAGAAAACAACACAGCCCTTCTTAAAGGCGTTGTTTCTCGTAAAAAACAAGTCGTTCCTGTGTTAACAGACGCGATTGCAGAATAGTAAAAAAGCATCCCGCTCCCGGGATGCTTTTTCTTATTCGCCAAGCTTTTCAATTTGCCCCATCACATCAGTCATTTGCTTAGCGTTTTGGACCAATTCGGATTGCTCCAATTCCTCAAGCGATACCTTTCCTTCTTCCACTTGCTGCAAGACGTCTTCCGCACTTTTTTGCAAAGTTTCGTTATGCTCCTGCAGGGTGTTGTGAAGCTCCGCTGCGGCATCAGGCGGGGTTAATTCATTAAAATCAGCCGCTGCCTTTTGAATAGACTCAAGCTGTGTCTCTAGTTTTTCTTTTGCCTCAGTGTCATTTACAGCTTCCTCAGCCAATGCAGGCGCTTCCTCTGCAAACGTCTTCACCTTTTCCACATAAGCTGACGCTTCATTTGTATAATCCAGCCCTTCATTCACCTGATCCAGTATTCCGCATCCGCCTGCCCCCAAAAGACCCGCGCCGGCCAAAACCGTCAGAACCATTTTCTTCATTGTTTGCCCCCTTATCGTTTCTTCTTCATTTTTTCTTTTAAGATCGGAATCAATTTCTCTTTCGCTAATGGCAGCCCCTTCTTCACCACTTCACGTTTCAGCCATTTCTTCAGCTTAGACATCGTGAATCTCCTCTCCCTTTTTTGATAAAAATGAAAAAACTCCACCGATTTGGTGAAGTTCAGAAACAAAAAGACCTTCACCAAATCAGATTTGGCAAAGGTCTCGCTAACAATCAAATTGCCAGCAAAGCCGAGGACACTTGTCCCGTAATGACGACTTTACTGTGAAAGCTACTCCCCTTTGGAGTGTTCATTTTTATTACTTTCATTCTAAAGCAATGGGCTTTTCCAGTCAAATTCCTGCTGTCCGTTTACATAAAAGAGAGCTGTGGTATTTAAAATTTGAATGGTATTTACATCCGGAGATCATGCTATGACAGAGGAGGTTTTCATCATGAGTCAAGAGCGCGTGAAACGGCCAGGGCATACCAGATGGTATATATCTTCGTTACTGAGCGGCATTATCATTCTTAATTATTTTGATCGAGTGGCCATTTCTGTAGCTGCCCCGGCGATACAAGATTCGTTTCACCTCACAGCAACTGAACTCGGCATTGTGTTTTCGATTTACACATATTCGTACACACTGATGCAGCTGCCCGTCGGAAGTTTATTGGACAGGTTTGGCGTGGCCTGGGTCACAAGAATCGGAATGACGGTTTGGAGCATTTTAACGATCATTCTCGCTTTTTTACAAGGAAAACTGCTCTTATATGTGTTCCGGTTTCTCATTGGTCTGACAAGCGCATCGGCGTTCCCCGCCGCTTCCAAAGCAACCGCTCTATGGTTTCCGCCAAGCGAACGGGGCCTGGCGAACTCACTGTTTGATTCAGCCGCCAAATTTTCAAACGTAATCGGAGCGCCGCTGGTCGCCTTTCTCGTCACAACCTTTGACTGGCGGGTCGCCTTTTTAACGATCGGATGCATCAATGTGCTGTTTACCATCTTTTTCTGGCAGTACTATGAGCAGCCCGAACGGCACAAACGCATTTCCAAAAGCGAATTAAACTATATTCAGAAACACAATACAATCACAACAGAGCAAATCCCTTACAAAACGGGTCCGCTTTTAAAAAAGCTTTTCACTAATCGTAAAGTATGGGGCTTAATGATCGGATTTACGGGGTACGGCTATACATTCAACCTGCTGCTTACATGGCTACCGACTTTCTTTAAGCATACATACGGAATGGATCTCATGTCATCCGGTTTATTCACCGCCGTGCCGTGGCTGATCTCAACCATTTCCGGCATTGTGGTCGGCGGCTGGCTCGTCGATTACCTTATCAAAAAAGGCTATTCCAACACCAAGGTGTACCGAACCGTGATTATTGTAGGGATGAGCTTCGGCTTTTTCTTTTTAGGCTCCATTTTGACGAATAATATCACCGTTGCGATTATCTGCATTTCAATCGGCCTCGCCGGCGTTTCTGCAACGGCTCCGGTCGGCTGGTCCATCTCCGCAGAACTGGCCCCGATTGGCTCCGTTTCCATGCTGAGTTCCATGGTAAACTTGGCAAACAACCTATTCGGAGGCATAATCGCCGCTTCACTCACGGGATATTTGTTTGATGTGACAGGTTCCTTTACGCTCAGCTTCCTGGTTGCCGGTTTTGTATTGCTGCTTGGGCTGATTTTTTACGTATTTGTGCTAGGAGATGTGAAAAGAATTAAGTTAGAGTAAAGAGTGCTTGTGTGCAAGCACTCTTTTCTTTGATCATAAAACAGCTTTCTCGGGGGCTATATCCCATTCTCTCCGGGCAAAAATAACATCATTTTTATTCTTGACTCCAACCAAAGGTAAGGCCTCATAGTGATAGAGGAAGGAGGAATTGAGCTGTGAAGGTAACGGTAAAAGAACTGTCGCACATTGCGAACGTGACAATCAAAACGCTTTATCACTACCACAAAATCGGCTTGCTGGTCCCAAAAGAAATCAGCGAAGCCGGATATCGGTACTATGGTGCCGACGAGCTAAAAAGACTGCAGGAAATCCTTTTTTACAAAGAATTAGATATTCCTTTGTCAGAAATAAAAAGGTTATTAGATGAGGATGCTGACAGAACTGGCACATTAGAAAAGCAAAAAAAGCTCTTTGAAAAGAAAATTAAAAAGTACCAGCGCTTTGTTCAAACGGTCAATACGTCTTTAGAATACACAAGAAAAGGTGAGAACATGGATCATAAGGTAATGTTTAAAGGATTTGAAACCGCTGACGAATGGAAACAATCTTTAGCGGAACAAAATGACCATTTAAAAGAGCATTACGATTTTGAAGTAGATACCCACGCTATCAATGTAGATGAAATGAACAAAATGGCGATAGAGGCAAAACATTTTCTTGATGGAATGGCTGATTTTTTAAGAAGCGGCGTGACGTATCATGACCCTGCCGTGCAAGAGCATGTCATGAATCATATTACGTTCCTGACTCAAAACGGACATCCGACAAGCAAAGAAGATTACGTAAAACAAACGCGATTTTTTATGCAGGATGATTTTCATCGAGGAATGTTAGAAGAGCAGCAAACCGGTTTATCTTATTATCTGACCGTCGTTACAGAACACCTGTAGCGTGAGTCTTTGCCACTCTATAGGGAGAAAACGCATTCTCTCTACTCAAGTTGCGGCACCGCCAACAATCGATACATTCTGCCGGTCAACGCCAAAATTCCGCCCGTTCCATTTCAATACGGTTTGAACATATCCCAATGAGTCGGCGTTATACCTCCCGGCGATCCGCTGATACGCCAGCAATTCGTATACGCCGTCTCTGTTGAAATCAACCGGATACAAGCCGGATAAAGGATTGACCCAGCCTTCTATCGGCGCTTTTAAAACACCCTGATTCGTATAAATTTCATTCAAATAGTCTCTGCCTTTGTAAGTAAGATCCAGTATATATTGTTCATGCTGGCGTTGACTGACCATGCTCGCTTTATATTGATTTAGATAGCTCACACTGTACTTGAATTCATCATTAAAAGAATCCGAATTGAAAATCTGCCTGAACTGCCGGTTCATATAGGCAAACACATACGCATATATAGAGCCTCCGCTTCCCCCGGTATCGATCACAACAGCCACATCTTCCGTTTGATTGCCTGTCACATCAGCCAGAGAAAGTGACGGATTGTATCCGATATTGTTATGAAGCTGGATTTGCCGTTCCTGATGTGTTTTGCCGTCACGTATCACCAAAGTGATATTTCTCCATAGCGGACTGCCTGACGTTTGATTGCCAGTAAGGAAGACTTCATCATCGGCTCCATCTCCGGTCACATCACCCCGCGCTGCAGTAATAATGGCGCGCGAGAAACCGGGCTGCCTATAGATATATGGATACTGGTAAAGCGTTGATTCTCCGCCATGATAAACCCAATAAGGTGCCATTCTGCTGTTGTATGGATTCAATTGAATTCACCCTTTCCTATTCACCTTCATGAATCATTATATGCAGGAAAAGTACACAGCAGATCACATGCAGCCCGTCTTGTTTCAGAATGTCTAAGCACTATAAACTAAATTAAATCCGTACCATATGAATTATCAATTGCACAAAGCCACTCACCTTGCATATTCTTCTTAAACACATAGGTCGCCCTTCTTTCCATCGCATACTCGGAATTCTTTTTATCCGATTCAAGCAGCGTTTGAGAAAGGACCAGAGCAGTGTCGCCTGCTTCCAAAATGACCATTTCCCCTTGCGTCGGCACAAGCTGATGATTGAAATAATTTGCGATCGCAATAAACGCTTTTTTGATTTCTTCTTTACCGCGTGCGATCATGCCAGGCTTCACAACTAAAATGGCATCCTCTGTATAGTAATTCATCAGTGTATCAAAATCTTCGTTCCGGATTGCCACATCACAAGCAGAAATGATCTCTTTAATTTGCTGTTCCAAAAGGTTCCCTCCCCATCGTCACGGTTGGATATATTATACATTGTTTGAGGGGTTGACTCATGAAAAAATAAAATGAAAAGTATACCTATTTCCTATATAATGCAAATAGTACGAACAAAACCTATATTTTACAAAGTTCCCGAGTGAAGGGGTGAACGATATTGTCTGTGGAATTCACATTACATGACAATAGACAGCATGAGATAAGCGCAGATTGCCAACATTGTTTTGGCCTGTGCTGTGTTGCCTTGCCTTATGCGAAATCGGCCGATTTTGCTTTTGATAAAGATGGCGGAACGCCTTGCCGCAACTTACAATCAAACTACCAATGTGCCATACATGAAGCTCTTAGAGAAAAAGGATTTCGAGGCTGCTCAGCTTATGAATGCTTTGGCGCCGGTCAAAAGGTATCCCAAATTACTTATGAGGGGAAGGATTGGCGAAACAACCCGGAATCCGCGAAAGAGATGTTTGACGTTTTTCCAATTATGCAGCAGCTGCATGAGATGCTTTGGTATTTACATGAAGCTCTTTCTATAGAGGCAGCCAAGCCGGTTCACCGTGAGCTGCGGGCTTGTTTCGAAAAGACGGACAAACTCACCAGGCTCAGCGCGGAAAACCTGCTGAACCTACATGTGTCCGAGCATAGAGCTGAGGTTAATGAATGGCTGTTAAAAACGAGTGAGCTGGTGCGTGCCCAAGCCCGCAATCAAAAACTCCCGAAAAAAATCGGCCGTGGAAGCGCCCTGATCGGCGCGAAACTGAAAGGGCTTGATCTAAGAGGAGCAAACTTCAGAGGAGCACTGCTCATAGCAGCCGACCTGAGACATTCTGATCTGAGAATGACAGATTTCATCGGCGCTGATCTCAGAGATGCTGATTTAAGCGGAGCTGACCTGACAGGAAGCATTTTTCTAACGCAGGCACAAGTGAACGCTGCAAAAGGCAATCCCCGCACAAAGCTTCCGCCTACTTTAAAAATCCCGGCCCATTGGAACAACAGCCAATAAGAAAAGGACCCGCCAGAGGTCCTTTTTTTGTCACCATCATTTCAATTTACTGCCCTGCACCTCAGGACATGTTAAAACAGTCATAGCGCGCTGCCCGACACGTTTTCACTCCTTGCCAGAAATACCGACAGCACGAAGGCAAACAGCAGCATGAACGTGATCATACCGACGACACCCAGCCAATGAAAAGCAGACCAAAACACGCCGCCGACTGTTCCGCAGATACTTGAACCTGCGTAATAAAAGAACAAATACAGCGATGAGGCCTGCGCCTTGTTATGCAGGGCTCTCCGTCCAACCCAGCTGCTGGCGACTGAATGCCCTCCAAAGAAACCAAAGGTAAAAAGGGCAATCCCCAGAATTTTTACTGCTAATATGCCGTTTAACGTTAATAATGCACCTGTGATCACGATAAAAATATTCATCATCAGTATTTTATGATAACCGTATTGATCGACCATTCTTCCAATAAAAGACGAGCTGAAAATCCCGACAATCATCACAATAAATATCCAGCTGACAATTGCTTTGTTAAAGGAATACGGCGGCGCTAACAGCACATACGCAATGTAGTTGAACAATGCAACATTGCTTCCGAGAAGCAAAAAGCCAATGAAGAACAAGCTTAACAGTTTTCGGTCCTTCAAGTGGCTGATTAAAGACATTCCCAACTGCCCGATCTCAAGTTTTCTCGGCGTAAAATGGGTCGATTGAGGCAAATTCATAAAAAATATCATACTCGCTATCAAACTAATCACACCAATTGACCCCATCGCTATATGCCAAGTAAAGTACTCACTCAAGAGCCCTGAAACAATCCTTCCAAAAACGGCGCCGATCGCGTTTCCGCTGATATACAGCCCCATCGCCGACCCCAGGCTTCCGGGTTCAATTTCTTCTCCAAGATAAGCCATCGCAATCGAAGGGAGGCCAGCGAGCGCAATCCCTTGAATGGTTCTCAATACGAGCAGCGTATGAAAATTCGGGCTGAAGGCCGACGCCAGACAGAGAACGGATGCGGCCAGCATGGATACAGCCATAATTGGCTTACGTCCCCATACCTCTGACAACGAACCGAAAACAAGCATGCTGACAGCTAAGAGCATTGTTGTAGCAGATAAAGAAAGACTCGCTGTTGTAGGTGTCACATGAAACTCCCGCGTAAATTCCTCCATAAGCGGCTGTACACAATACAGAATGGCAAATGTATTAAAACCCGCGGCAAAGAAAGCAAACGTAATTTTCCGAAAAGCCGGTGTGCCTTTTTGAATGTATGTCATCGGGACTTTATCTGCCCCTCACCATTTTGTTGAAGACTGCACTCCATAAACACCCATCCTTTAATTCTTGCGATTTCAAACATCCTCGAGTCTGTTTATACATTTATCTTAGCACCGTTGATATATGTTGTATAATGCATAATAAATATCCATTTCATGCTTAAATGTAATGTAGGAGGGGATGACGATTTGGAATGGGAACAACTTGAATATTTTCAAACACTGGCCCGCATGCAGCACGTCACGAAGGCGGCACAAAGTCTGTCGATCACACAGCCTGCGCTTTCACGCTCAATCGCCAGACTCGAAAACCATTTAGGCGTCCCGCTATTCGACAGGCAAGGACGTTCGATTAAACTAAACAAATACGGAGAAATATTTTTAAGACGCGTTCATGCCATGATGAAGGAATATACCGAAGGGAAAGAAGAAATCCAGGCTTTGTTGCAGCCTGACCAAGGCGAAGTGTCTCTCGGTTTTTTACATACATTAGGAACAACGCTGGTTCCCGATTTAATCGGCAGCTTTCAGCAGAAATATCCCGACATTACCTTCCAGCTGAAGCAAAACCATTCATATTGGCTGCTTGAACGATTAAAATCCGGAGATCTGGATCTCTGTCTCCTTGCCTCCATCAAGCCTGAAAAGCTGATCCGATGGATACAATTATGGAGCGAAGAACTGTTTGTATTTGTGCCAAACAACCATCCGTTATCTCATCGCGAAAGCATTGCCCTGACTGAAGTCGCGGATGAGCGTTTCATTTTATTGAAAAAAGGATATGCGCTTCGCATGACGGTTGATGAATTGTTTGAGAAAGCGGACATTCAACCGAACATTATGTTTGAGGGTGAAGAAGCAGCCACTGCGGCAGGTTTTGTGGCAGCCGGTCTTGGCATATCCATTCTGCCCGATCTTAAAGGGTTAGACCAAAGCAAAATCACAAAGATTCGGGTCAGCTGGCCGGAATGTCAGCGCGTCATAGGAATCGCCTGGATAGAAGGCAGATTTTTATCCCCGGTGGCAGAGACCTTTAAACAGTATGTCATCAGCCATTTTTCTGATAAAGAGGAGGATCAATCATGAATGTGAAGAGAATAACGACAGAACATGATTTACATACAGCGTTTGACATCAGAAAGGCAGTATTTGTTGAGGAACAAGGCTGTCCAGTTTCCGACGAGTTCGATGAGTTCGATACACTCCATGGGGATTGCCAGCACATTCTGGTTTACCATGAACAACAGCCGGTCGGCACAGCGCGTGTGCGTATCGTTGATCACGCGGGCAAACTGGAAAGAATCTGTATTCTGAAGCCCTATCGCAAATTCGGGTTGGGTAAAGTGATTGTCGATGAGTTAGAACGCATTGTGAAAGAAAAAAGCATTTATACATGTAAACTGCACGGTCAGACACAGGCAGCAGGCTTTTATGAAAAGCTCGGCTATCAGACAGCATCAGAGGAATTTATATTGGATGGCATTCCGCATGTGCTGATGACAAAAGAAGACGATTCCGGCCAATAAATTGTTCACAAATTTGTCACTTATGAGCATGTGTGATTCATTGGTATACTAATCACCGATTATTGAGAGAAGGATTGATTGTATGCCAGCAAATAAAAAAGAAGGCCTTATCTTTGGCGTGATGATGTGCTTTGGGATGGTCTGCGTCATGTCGATTTACAATGCAGTGATCAACGGAGCCATTCGTGATTTTTCATGGGTTACAGCTTTTGAGATGATCATTGGATTTATTGTAGCGTTACTGTTAGATTTACTTTTAGTCGGGCCGCTCGCAAGAAAAATGACATTCAAAATGCCGTTCGACAAGTCTAAGAAATTATATATGGTCCTTGCCATGTCGACTTGTATGGTGGTTGGTATGGTACTTTGTATGTCTGTTTTCGGATTAATCACGGCAGCTTTATCGAATGGACTTAACGAGAACAGCCTATTCAGCGCTTACCTTATGATCGTTCTGAAAAACTTTATTTTAGCCTACCCATTGCAATTATTCATCATGGGCCCTTTAGTCCGGGGCATTTTCGTAAAGTTTGTAAAACCCAAGGTTCAGCCGCAGTTTGATGGATGACTAATATGAAAAGGAGTGAGCGTACCAACTCCTCCTTTTCCAACATCCTGTCTATTCACCGGACATCCCAACGAGAGACTCCTGTTCAGATTCACCAAACGAATATAAAACAAGTTCAGCAAAAGCCTCTGCCGCCGGCAATGGCCATTTTTTTATTGTTTGAGCCCTTCACCGGTAAAATTTTCTATTCACATCTTAGATACTCAATTTAAAGTATTTCTCAAAAGCAGCTTTTCCGCTTTGTGTAACCTTAATAGCTCTAGTTTTAGGCATACGCACAATCCATTGTTGTTCTAGCATCCTGTCTAATAATGCATGTCCCAAAGCGCCTGCTAAATGATGCTGCCGCTCGCTCCAATCTAAACAGCAAAGCGCAAAAGCTCTCCTCTTATTTCTTTGTTTTTCTTCGTCGACTCCAAAATCCTTTAAAAACAAAGAGCCTTCTGAAGTCACCTCAAAGTGTAAATCTGCTTTTCGTAAGAAGCCCTGCTCGACTAATGAATGTGTCACTTGCACGCCGATATAACCAGCCAGATGATCATAACAGGTACGGGCAAAGTGTAAATCACTTTTTTCTTTTGAATCATTGAAAGACTTCACTTTTGAATCAGGCGAAATACTGAGCAATTGTTCGATCACTTTTGCGGCATCGGCGCTAGCCAATTTATAATACCGATGTCTTCCATGCTTCTCTACACTGATGAGCTGTGCTTCAAGTAATTTTTGCAGGTGAAAGCTCGCAGTTTGAGGCTTGATTTTAGCGAAATATGCAAGCTCTCCAGCAGGGTGTATTCTTCCATCCATAAGGCTCAAAAGAATAGAAGAACGCGTGGGGTCAGATAGTAACGAAGCAACCTTTGCAATATTAGGATTCATCATTCTCCTCCTTACATTCATATTTCGATGATAGTTGAAATGTTAAACCTTTACAATATGAATAAATAATGATGAGGAGGCATTAAGCGTTGAACAGTGAAAAACAAGACACCCTTCATTTTAAAGAAATCAAACCAAACATTATGTACTATGGCACGTCAACATTCCTTCTTTCCACTTTGAATGAAGATGGAACCACCAATATTAGTCCGATGTCTTCCTCTTGGGCGCTTGGAAACTATATTGTTCTGGGAGTAGGACTAGGAGGAAAAGCTATTGAAAATATAAAGAGACACAAAGAATGTGTCATTAACTTGCCCAGCCCCGATTTATGGAAAAACGTTGAAAGAATTTCGTCTTTTAGCGGAAAAAAGAATATCCCGCCTTTGAAGAAACAGCTCGGGTTTACTTACAAAAAAGAGAAATACGAAGCGGCAGGGTTAACACCTTTACCATCAATGACAGTAGCACCAACAAGAATTAAAGAGTGCCCTATCCAAATAGAAGCAGAAGTGAAACATATTCGGATACCAGATTACGAACCATCATTTGCGATTGTGGAAACACAAGCTTTACATTTTCATGCCGAGGAAAAGATCATATTGAACGACAACCACATTGACCCTTCAAAATGGAGTCCGCTTATTTATAATTTCAGACACTATTTTGGTTTAGGAAAAGAAATAGGAAAAACCTTTCGTTCGGAAACATGACTCAATAAACCTTTTAATGGGAAATTGCGTATTATACCTCTTCTATGTTTCAATGGAAATCGTTAGTAACAGCTTAAAATAAAAACGGAGATATTGAAAATGAGAATTTTAAATACGAGATTTAAACGTTTATTGAGATTAAGAGATTTTGAATTCTTTCAAGTAGAATTAAACGATGATGAGAGATGTGCTTTTTTATTATACGTTGATGAAAGATTGCCAGATTCTGAAGAAGGTAACAATATTAATGTTTATTTGATTTCTCACTTTGAGCTACCTGATTCATCATTTCAAGCTGTGCTGCGTTTTAATGATGATCTATTGGGTATGAAACATAATTGTTCATATGTAATGGACACTTTAACTGTTACAGAGGAATTTGATTTCGATTTCCCATTTGATATGCTAGCTATTCGTGAATATGTTCAAGAGTTATTGTCCACTTTAAAAATTGACAAAAACCTTCCTGAATGTAAAGAAACGGATTTCAATTATTTATCTCAAGAATAGTAGATGAAATATAAACGTTTAAGGTTTTAATTTGTTTTTTACTAATAGTTGTTTGTCTGGGGATAGTTTTAAATTTTCCCAGTGTTGTAATTTCGATCTTATCTATTATTCTATCGAATAATTTGATCATGTGATCAAAACAGCAGATTCCTGAAGAAGTCTGCTGTTTTTGTTATGTTAAATTTCTCATTAGTGGCTACGTGTAATAACGTGTCATTGGTGATATGTCTGTTAATGTAAGTAGCTGTCTCAATTTCATTCCAACATTTTTGAAATGGTAGTTCTCCATGTCTTACCATTACTGAGACAGGACTCCGGCTTGCTGAAGTTTTTCTATGATCTGACCTGGCTTTTTATCTTTTCCATTTCTTAATCAGCAGAACACGCGGTTTGTTTCAAAATCCTTTACATAAATGATCTCAACTTTTTGACTGCTTTCCTCATATTCCCCTTAAAATTGAATAATCACTTTCCCTTTTGGTCGTCCATTTGCGACCAGTTCTAGCGCTTCATTTACGTTGTCTATGGTAAATCGTGTTGGATGAATTGCTGGAACAATGTTGTTTTCTTCAATGATTTTTGTAATCTCTTTAAGTTGTGCGCCATCAGAACGAACGAAAATAAAATGGTATTCCACGTTTTGTTTCTTAGCTTTGCGGTCATAATTTGCACCAGCAAGGGAAAATAACATTTGTTTCCATAGCGGGAAATTTTGGTGTTTCCCGAAACGTTTATTTGGTCCTGTACGGAGAGAGAGCAATCTTCCGCCCGGTTTGATGATACTCAATTCACTGTCAAATTCTTTAGGTCCCAGTGTATCAATCACGTAATCCACATTCGACAACAAGTCAACATAGTTTTCTATTTTATAATCCAAATATTGGTCTGCACCCATTTCCAAAGTGCGTTCGCGCGCTTCTGAGCTGCCACTAACAATGACATGTAGGCCCATTGCCTTTGCGATTGGTACAGCCATTTGACCAAAGCTGCCTGATCCACCTGGAATGAAGACAGATTTACCTGACTGTGCCTCAAGTTCTTCATGCAGACCTTGATACGCTGTGAGTCCAGCCAGTGGTGCAGCAGCGGCTTCCACGTAAGACAAATTTTTTGGCATGGGTGCAATTGCAGCAGCGTCAATTGCGGCATATTCCGCAAAAGCACCAATTTTTTCGAGCGGGAGACGTGTATAGATGGCATCTCCTACGTGAAATTCCGTCACATTTTTTCCGACTTTTTCGATAACTCCTGTCAATTCATTACCAAGCGTTAATGGGAATTCATAATCTTGAATCAGTTTCACGCTGCCTGTAATAATTAACATTTCGAGTGGATTGACTGCCGCAGCTTTGACCTTTACCAAGACTTCGTTTTCATCGATTTCTGGAATTGGAATGTCATTGACTTTGGCATGGATATTTTTTGAATACTTGGTGATCTGAGCTGCTTTCATGAGTGTTTTCATTTTTTCATTAGCATCCTTCCTTGAGATTATTAAAGCCGATGTTCCCGCACTCAATCGGTGGAACAGATGTTAGAGTTCATCAGCCCATAGCGTCCGAATGCAGTATACGTCTGCCAGTGTAACGCAATTCATGCGTCAAGCATTTTTCAGTTGTATGCCATTTTTAAGCATTACTGTCCATTTTGTAGGTTCAATTTAAAAACTACTTTTTATTCCCTCTTTTTCGTCACAAAAATAGAGAGTCACTTCCCAGTCCCAAACTGTTTGTGGAACCTTGATATTTGCCATAAGTTATACCTATCCTTTCTGAGATTCTAATTCTTTCACGTAGGATAATCCGTATAACCCTTGCTTTCCGGCACCAAAGAATATTGCAGGGTCTGCTTCGTTCAATGGAGCACCTTCTTTAAGCCGTTCTACTAAATCTGAATTAACTAATGACCATGCACCGACTGGTACCATCAGGAGGTTGTGTACCTTCACTAATAAGTAATCCTATAGATGCTCTTTGAGCATAATAAAGGGAACTTAGTTCTCCTGATGTACCATCTTCTTGCGCTCTGCTACGTGTCATTGGTGCCATCGCCAAACGATTATGTTACCATACTAGTATTGGATAGATCGGCTTTCTCAAATTGAATTCATAGTTTTCATCTACAACCCCCACCACTTCATCTTTGTCATAAACCTCCATCATAAAACCTGCCATTTGCTTAGCTGTGTGGTACTTAGGGAGATTTGCTTTGTAATCAAACTCTTTCATTTCATTTGCATGTTTTGCGAATTCTGTTTCCGTCATTGCTGGTGCTAAAACTTTTGCCTTCATTTTCGCACCTTTCAGTTCAAGTTCTTTTGCAAGCCCTTCGGTGAAGGCACTAACATAATATTTAGAAGCAGAATAAGCAACACTGCCAACAGCAATTACATATCCAAGTGCTGAGGATACGTTAATTAATTGAGTTCCCTCTACATCAGCATAATCTCTTACAAATAGTGTAGAAAGGATTGTCAAGGATTCTATGTTAACGCGTAACATGGTTTCTACTTTATCTAAATTCTGATCTACGACAGAAGAGGTTTCACCAAGACCAGCATTATTAATCCAAGTCTCAATTTGATACTCCTTTAAACTGTTATACAGTGTATATGCCTGATCTGTGACAGATAGGTCACTTGTACGAATAATAACATCTAAATCAGGATTTAGATTCTGAATGGTTGATTTAAGTTCTTCTAATTTATCTAATCTTCTAGCTACAATAATTAAGTTTTTGCCGCGAGCAGCAAATGCTAATGCTGTCTCGTATCCTATACCTGAGCTTGCTCCTGTAATAACTGTGTACTTCATATGATTCTCTCCTTAAAAATATTTCAGATTGGTATTAATTAATTCAAATAACAATATTTAATAATATATGTTTTGCTAATACTCGTATTCCTACGAGTGAATTATGAATAAATTGAGAAAGCCCTTTATATCATAGTGTTTAGAAATTTCTCCTTGTTCTTGACCATGTTTCAGGAGATTAAATAAGAAGGTTTCCGTCTTTATAAAAGTCTCTGTAACTTTTTTAGTAAACGATTTATTCCGTTGCGAGATCTTGGCTAGATGGCAGATCATAATCAACTGCCACTCCACTTCTGGTCACCTCAATTAGGTCAATGCCCTGTTCTTTGCTGTGTGGATCTGACCATACGGGTCACCATTTTGCGCGGCATCAACCGTGGAAGGAATGCCATGAACCGGTTTCGAGCCCCTGGCATTATGAACGTCTTGCCGCGTAAGAAGCCTCGGTACCCTTCCTCAGCCACCTGCCCGGCCTCCATGATAGCACCACTCTGGAACAACTTCGATTCACCAATACCCGAACGATCAACGAAGCCGGTTGACGTCAGTCCCGGACATAGTGCCGTCACAGTCACCCCTGTACCGCTCAGTTCGTTCTCCAAAGCCTCGGTGAACGACAGCACGTACGCCTTCGTTGCGTAGTAAACCGACATCATAGGTCCCGGGAAGAAAGCCACCAACGAAGCCACATTCATCACGCCTCCTTGGCCCCGTTTGACCATATCCGGCAAGAACAGTTTCGTCATAACAGTCAGAGCCTTGATATTGACGTCAATCATATTCGTCTCTTGTTCTAACTGCGTCTCCAAAAACGTTCCGTACAAACCGAAGCCGGCATTATTGACAAGATAGTCGACGACGATCCCCTTCTCCTTGAGCTCCGCAAAAATCTCTTCCGGCACGCCGGGTGACGCCACATCCTTGGCGATGACCGTCGCTTGACTGCCATATCTTTTCCGATATTCCTTCGCGAGCTCCAAAAGCTTACCCTCGCTACGCGCCACCAGCACCAAATTATATCCTCCCTTGGCGAAACGATCCGCCAACTCTTTGCCAATCCCACCCGATACCCCGGTGATAAGAACAGTTTTTTTCATTTCTACAGCACCTCCATTTTTAGTTTAATTAAACCTTTAAAACGTTTTACAGCGTTTCTTACTGCGCGTTGTTACTATGAATGTAGGTTATCCATAATTCGAATTTTTGTATCAAGAGGATTTATACTTGCCGCATATATCTCAACTAAGACCTCGTCATTATTTATTTTAGGCTTAGGGAAGTCTAAAAAATTTGGTTTTTTACCGTAGTTTTCAATCGCTAAAGCTTTCATTACAATCTTCCACATTTTTATTTAACGCACATGTATCTTTTCATAACGAACCTAAGAAAAAAGAATATGAATATCCCCTTCCCTAGATGGGATATTCATATTAAATAAATTATTTTAAGAAAGGATAATCTGTATAACCTTCTTTTCCTCCTGCATAGAGCGTGTTTTGATCGGGTTCGTTTAGGGGAGCACCTGATTGAATCCGTTCTGCAAAGTCTGGATTTGCTAGTACCCAAGTGCCTACTGTGACAACATCTGCAAGATTATTATCTACATCAGACGAAAGCTGATCTAGAGGACGACCTGGACGGTTAACAAGAAGTGCTTGATCCCATAGTTGACGCACATCTTTTAGAAATTGCTCGTTTCCAAAGTGCATTAAATGCAGGTATGCAAGGTTAAGCTTATTTAATTCACTTATTAAATAGCGATACATCTCAAGGCTATTTTCCCCCTCATCAATGCCTTGCAGTGTTCCTTGAGGAGAAAAACGGATGCCTGTTCTTTCTGCTCCTATTTCATCAACAACTGCTTTAGCTACTTCAATAGCGAATCGAGAACGCCCCTCAATCGTACCACCGTATGCATCTTGACGATGATTGGAGTTTTCACTAAGGAATTGTTGGATCAGATACCCATTCGCTCCGTGAATTTCAACTCCGTCTGCACCAGCTTCAATTGCTGAACGTGCTGCTAAACGAAACTCATTAATAACATCTTTTATCTCAAGCTCACTCAATTCTCTTGGTGTTGGAATTTCTTTCATTCCTTCTGCCGTGAAAATTTCTACACCAGGTGCAATAGCTGACGGTGCAACTGCTTGGCGGTGGTGAGGTGTGTTATCAGGGTGTGATACACGTCCCACATGCATAAGCTGAATAAAAATATGACCGCCTTCACTATGAACTTTAGAAGTTACTTTTTTCCACCCTCTAATATGATTTTCTGTATAAATACCAGGTGTATTCGTGTAACCTTGCCCATCATCTGAAGGTTGGGTTCCTTCGCTTATAATTAAACCGACTGAAGCACGCTGACCATAGTACTCTGCTACTAAATCGCTCGGCGTACCATCTGGTAAAGCTCTATTTCTAGTCATCGGAGCCATACCTATACGATTTTTTAAGTCAATGTTTCCAATACGAACTTTTTCAAATAATCTGCTCATATGAATACTCCTTTTTAATAAGAATTAGAATCAAGAAATAAATTTACGTGTTCTGCAAATAGTTCTGGAAATTGAAACAGATGCCCGTGACCAGAATCAGGATATATAATCAGCTGTGCTTTGGGTAATTTCTCTGCTAAGATGTAACTGTTTTTAGTCGGTACCATTACATCATTAACACCATTAGTAACAAGTACAGGGTGTTTGATGTTTTGTAACCATTCATAATCATGATTAGATTTTTGCTTAGCCCATTTTGCAATGGCTTGTAATTGTGCCTCTTTTACTTGTTCTGAACTGTTTACTTTTTTCTGATTAAAAATTCTTTGTAGTGAAGCCATTCCTGCAGATTTACTTGTTTCGGTTTGTGCGTAGAAAAAGAACATAAAATCATTTATTCCATCTTCTTCCGTTCCGCCGTGACGATTCATTCTTTCAAAAATCTCTGGATTTGGATTAATACCAGATTCAGGCGAAGTACCTGCCATAATAATTTTTCTTACTAAATCTCCTTCTTGTAAAGCTAGCTCTTGTGCAACCATACCACCAATGGAAAAACCAAGAATGTCAACTTGTTCTAATCCAAGAGCTTTTATAAATGTTGCTGTATCTTTTGCCATATCAGCAATTGTAGTTGGCGTTAGTCCATCTGTCTCACCAACCCCTTTATTGTCAAATAAGATTACTGGGCGTTTATTTGCAATAGGTTCAAGCATGTCTGGATCCCAGTTTTCCATCGTTCCTCTAAAGTGAACAAGAAATACTAGTGGTATACCATCTTGTGTACCAAATTTTCTATATGCGTAACGAGTTCCATCTGCTTCAATAAATTCTGATTCTGATGGTATTTTAAAGTTTGTCATTTTTGTGTTCCTCCTTAGAAATTAAAAAACGATTTTATAAGGATGCATTATGTGGTTTGTTTCATGCTGATTTTAGAATGAACGTTCTAAATAGGGTAAAAAAAGAAAGCTAGTCCAACACTGAAAGTGCTAGAGTAATGATGCCTTCTAATTCTTTTTTACTGTAATTAGTTTTTATTAGTACTCTTATACCTACCAAATTGTTGTGTAAGAAACGAGATATGTTATCAGAATCGATTTCTTTTGATATCTCTCCACTAGTTTGGCCCCGTTTTAAAAGGTTATTAAACATATCTTCCGTACGGTTAAACATTTTTGTAACTATGCGTCCAATTTCTTTGTCCAACAAAGATAATTCAATGGCTGCATTTACTGATAGACAACCTTTTGGGTATTGTTCAATGGAATTCAGTACGAAAATAAAAACATCACGTATCGCCTGTTTAATAGATGAAGTGCTGCTAATTATGCTTTCCATCTCATTGACGATGAGCTCTTCATAGTGATTAAGGGAAGCTAAAAACAATGAACGCTTGTCACCAAATGTGTCATATATACTCCTGCGGTGTATTCCCATATGATTTACCAAATCTTGCATGGATGTTTTTTCATAACCCTGTTCCCAGAAAAGCTCCATTGCTTTTCTTAATACTGCTTTTTCGTCAAACTCTTTACTTCTAGCCATTTTTTTTCTCCTTAAAAAAATCAATGAACCAATACTAACAAAAACAAACGTCATAATCCATTGTAGAATGAACATTCTAAAATGAACACATGAATTTCAAACCATGATTAAATCATACCCTTTTTAGAACGATAAGTAAAGAATTATAAATTTAATCATCAATATATTTGCTCCACATGTTGAATTTGGTCTTTTCCAACGGGAACAAAATCTGACTAAAACAGGAGAGTATCAGCAGCCCATTAAAATGAGATAGTATATAACCTCATGTTCACACTGGCATCCACATCTAATCCTTCTTCTTTGTTCTTGTCTACTTTTGCTTTGTATGCATGAGCCCTATTCATTAAACCTTTCGGTGTTATAGAAGATAAAATCCAACTGGTCAACCGACTTCACTTGACGGACATCCGCAGAGCAATGCCGATTAAATTAAGGTTATCTTTGATTGCTTGGTCAATGTTTTACTTCGAGCGACTAGTGACAATCGCCGTGTTGCTCATTTCAAGAAACTTTTCGCATATGCATAGCCTATACCTGACGTCCCGCCCATCACTAAAATAGTTCGATTTGTCAATTTTATGTTGTTGTTTCTCACTCTTGTATAATCAGAAGAATCTTTCCTTGAGCTTTCCCTTTTGCGATTTTGGCAATAGCTTCGTTCACTTGCCGAAAAGCAAATGTCGAATCAATGGTTGGTTTGATGCCCGCTTCATCAATCCAATGGGTGATGTTTTTTAGTTGTTTGCCATTTGGCTGAACATATAAGAAATCATATGTTTTCCGTTGAAGACGTGCCGCTATATCAAACGGCATGCCGATCATACCGAAAAGAAGCCTCTGCAACGTTGAAAATCCGCCATGCTGAATTGCAAAACGTGCATTTGGACCAGCATTCAATGACAATAATTTTCCGCCAGGTTTTAAAATACGTAATTCATTCCTGAACTCACTTGCACCACGAGTATCAATCACGTAATCGAAATCTTTCAGCACCTCAACATAATCTTGCTTCTGATAGTCGATGAACTGGTCAGCACCAATGGATAGCGCTAAATGACGAGCTGATTCACTACCACTGACAGCTACAAAAAGCTTCTTTGATTTCGCAAACGGAATGGCAATCTGCCCAAATCCGCCTGTTCCACCAGGAATGAACAGTTTTGCGCCAGGTTTCACGTTCAGTACATCGAATGCTTGAACAACTGTCAGAGCCGATAATGGAATGGCAGCCCCTTCTTCAAAAGTAAGATGTTTTGGCATTTTCGCAACGATATTTGCATCAGCCACAACATATGCTGCAAAGGCACCCATTGTATCTAGTGGCATTAGCGCATATACTCTGTCGCCCTTATTAAAGTCTGTCACCGCTTCACCAACCGATTCAATCACACCTGAAAGTTCATTTCCGAGTGTCAACGGGAAATCATAGTGGTCAAAAACGCGCACCCTTCCAGTAATCGCTAATATAAGATGTGGGTCAACGCCCGCCACATTTGTTTTGATTAACACTTGATGTTTGTTTATTCTTGGAATAGGAACATCGTTGATGTGGGCTTCTAGCTTTTTCGAGTAGCTGTGTATTTGGACTGCTTTCATCATGTCCCCCCTTAAAAATTAATAATCACTTTCCCTTTTGGTCGTCCGTTTGCTACTAGTTCTAGCGCTTCATTTACGTTGTCTATGGAAATAGTGTTGGATAAATCTCTGGAACAATGTTGTTTTCTTCAATGATTTTGGTAATCTTTTTAAGTTTGTGTGCCGTCCGAACGAAGATAAAATGATATTTCAGGTCGTGTTTCTTGGCTTTGTGGTCATACTTTGCGCCGGCAAGGGAAAATAGCTTTTGTTTCCACAATGGAAAATTTCTGTCTTTTCCGAAACGTTTATTTGATCCTGTACGGAGAGACAAATAATTTTCGTATAGCCTGCTTAACGTTACATCTGTTTTCACCTCATTCTTCATTCTCACTTCCATTACTTCTACAAAGTGACTTAAAGCTCTCATAAATAAAGTATGTTTGTCACCAAAAGTGTCATAGATACTTCTGCGGTGAACCCCCATATAGTTCACTAAATCTTGCATGGATGTTTTTTCATAACCCTGTTCCCAGAAAAGCTCCATTTTTCATCAAATTCTTTATTTCTAGCCATGTAATCCCACCTTATAACGTATCATCTATTAACACTGATAAAGTACTGAGAATCATTGATGCACTAGGGCACAATAACTTTATATCATTCATCTCTCCCTATTCTTAAATAATTAAAGAACGATCATTCTCATTTGAGAAGAAAAACAGTTAGACCTAACATGTTTTAAGTATATCAAATTTGAGAACGATCGGTAAAGAATTTAGAATTCATCCTGTGTTTTATATATTTTAAGGCCAAGTGCAAAAACTTTAAAATGGGCTAGTTGTACTATTACCTGAATTGTAACGAATATCACTCCTTCTTATTTCTGCTCAAATCAGTTCTGTAACCGCCATGCTCTTGGTGCCATGTTTGTTTGAATAACCATTTCTTCATTCAGATGACGGAATGAAAAAAGAGTAGACCTTTCAGTCCACTCTTAAATAAATTTTATTTCTCTCGTTCTATATATTCTTCTTTTGTTGTTTATTGCCCATAAACTTTAACCTCTAATACTTTGCCATTAGTTGTATTCCCTTTTAAAAAAGAGGAGTTACATCCTTACATGTTATGAGAACGAGCCTATATTGCTACATACTGATTCGGTGTTTTTGTTCATTATCTATCTCGGGCTGTATCTCCTTTGTTAGATGATGACCCTCTATATCTACATTCGGAATGATTTTGTCTAACCATTTTGGTAAATACCAAGCTGCATTCCCCATCAACTTCATGATACTTGGAATGAGCGTCATTCTTACAATAAATGCGTCAAACAATACACCAAAGGAAAGAGCTAATCCATTTGCTTTGATATAAGCTTCACCAGCAAAGATAAATCCTGCAAAAACAAATATCATGATTAGCCCGGCTGCGGTGACAACAGGTCCACTGTGTTTTAATCCAGCTTGAATCGCTTGTACTGGATTCTTTGTTTTCACATATTCTTCACGCATTCTGCTTACAAGGAATACCTGATAATCCATTGCTAAGCCAAAAAGAATACCAATCGTTAAAATTGGCAAAAACGCGAGAATCGGCCCTTTTTCAGGTATATTGAACAAATCAATTAGATTTCCATCCTGTAACACAAATACACAAACCCCAAGAGTTGCTGTCATTGTTAATATGAAACCTGCTACAGCAACAAGAGGTACTAGCAGCGAACGGAATACGATTGTCAGCAATATAAACGCAAAACCAACAATGAGTACAGCAAATACTGGTATTGCATCATTAAGACGATCTGAAATATCTATATTCACTGCCGTCGATCCAGTTACGAGTAAATCTACTCCGTTTTGATCTGCTAAGCTGCGTACATCTTGCACCAAATTCTTAGTAGCTTTATCGTTTGGACCTGTTGTAGGAACAACCGTAATAATAGCAAAATCGCCTTTTGCATTAGGCATTGCAGGAGTAACACTTGCTACATGGTCTAAATCCTTAATTTCTTTTACTGCATCTGCGAATGCTTCAGTTTTATTTTCTGTTACACTTGTGGCATCCGCCACTATCGTTAATTTGCCATTAAACCCTTCTCCAAAACCTTCGGCAAGCAAGTCATAAGCCTGGCGCTCGGGATTATCCTTAGCTTTCATTCCTGCATCAGGTAAACCTAGCTCCAAATGCATAGATGGAATACTAATGACTAGCAAGATGAGAATACTAAATACACTTAGAAGAATAGGGTTCTTTGTGACAAAGCGTCCCCAGAAATTTGTTTCATCGCTTTGTATTTCTTTTTTCTTGTTTGCTTTCGGAATCATACGTTTCCCTGCTATTGATAAAACGGCAGGCACTAATGTAATTGAAGCTAAAACAGCCATGAACACACTGAGCCCTGCTGTTAGCCCCATTGCGGACATAAAAGGAATATTAACTACAGTCAATCCGCAAAGTGCGACAATAACTGTGAGTCCGGCAAAAACGACAGCACTCCCAGCTGTTCCCGTAGCTCTCGCAATTGATTCATTTTTTTGTATACCTTCACCTAAAAACTGGCGGTGTTTTGAAAAAATAAACAAAGCATAATCAATACCAACTGCAAGGCCGATCATTCCGGCTAATGAAAGACTGACGGAGGCAATATCAAACACTTGTGTTCCAATCAAAGTCAGACCAATGCTTACACCTAAACCAATAAGTGCAGTTAAAATCGGTAAGCCTGCTATTAATAAAGAGCCAAATGTAATAGCTAGAACAACAAAAGCCAAGACAATACCGACTATTTCTGATACACCGCCAATCTCCATCTCGGCTCCTGGTATATCTCCGCTTAACTCCGTTTGTAATCCTTCATCATCAGCAATAGACAAACTATCTTTCACATGTTTTATAGAGTAATCTTTTATATCATCTGCTGGTGATTTGTATTTGATATCAGCATAAGCCACTGTCCCATCTTTTGCGATCGTTCCTGCATGAAAAGGACTTGCAATCGAATCAATAGAATCGTCTTTATTTATTTCCTTTAATGTATTCTCTATTGCTTCTTTTGCTGATTTGGCAGTAAGTTTCTCCCCATCCTTAGCACCGAATATGATCCGTATGCTCCCTTTATCAGGACCATGAGGAAATTCTTTATTGATCACCTTCATTGCTTTTTCCGAAGGCGTGTCAGGTATTGACATATTCTCAGAAAAACTGGGTTTTAATATGCCGGCTGCCCCTATCGTTGCAATCAACACAACGATCCACGCACATATTACTTTAATGCGATGGCGAGCGACCCAGCCGCCTAATTTATATAACATTCTTGACATCATAATCTCCTTTCAACACATTGCTTGATAATATTCTTCCTAATTGTAATTCATAAGGAAATGAAAAAAACGTACATTCGGGCATGTACGTTTGGGCAACTTTTAAATAACTTTGTGTTATATATCTAAAGTTAAAATACCTCTCTGCATGGCAATCGCGACTGCTTCTGTTCTAGAATCCGCTCCCAATTTATTATAAATGGACGTGAGTCTTGACTTCACGGTTCTCTCTGAGATTCCTAAATCAAAGGCTATCGCTTTGCTTTTGAATCCTTTTGCAATTGCCTTTAGAACAACTATTTCCTTTTCCGTTAACTGAGTATCGCTGCTTGGTTTCTTCATTCTTTCCAATTGAATTTCTTGAAAACGTTTAAGAATATCAGGCTGCAGCAGCACTTCTCCTCTTACTGCTGCATCCATTGTATGAAATAGGGTTTCTGAGCTCGTATCCTTCAACAGATATCCTTTCGCTCCTAATTCAATCCCCTCAATCATCAAGTGATCTTCATTATAAGTAGTCAAAATAATAATGGGTATGCTGTGTTTTTCTTTTATTTGTTTAATCGCTTCTAACCCACTCATTTCTGGCATGTATAAATCCATAAGAATGATATCTGGCTTTAATTCATCTGTAAGATAAACAGCCTTTTTTCCATTTTCCGCCTCTCCGATTATTGTGTAGTTATCATTCGTCTCAATTAACAGCTTGAGACCTTCTCTCACAACCAGATGATCATCAACGATTAAAACCTTATTCATCTTCAATCTCTCCCTGATTTGACAAGATTATCTCGATTTGTGTGCCTATTGATTTTTCACTCTTTATATTGAATTGGCCTTTCATTGCTCTGACACGTTCTTGTATACCAAGAAGTCCATAATGTCCTCTCTTTTTCCTGCCTTTTTCAACATCAAAGCCTTTTCCATTGTCTCTGACGGTTAAATGGAGGTTTCCTTTCTCATCCCAAATTGATAACCATATCGTTTCTGCTTCTGCATGTTTTGCTGCATTTGTAAGGCATTCTCCTATGATGTAATAACAATTTTCAGCAGTACGAACATCAGGCAATTGAGTTAATCTGTAGTCTAAAAAACAAGACAGACCTGTTGCATCTTTAAAATGATCCATTTGTAAGGTAATTCTTTCTTTTAAAGAATCGATTTCTTCTGATTTGCTGCGAAGATTGTCAATAGCTGAACGTGCATCAGCTAATGTGCTTTTCACTCTATTCATAGATTGTTGAATGATTTCTTTTGCTCTATCTGTGTTACCTTTCGATATATGAACATTAATAGCATCCAGCTGCATATTTAAACTGACCAGCCCTTGAGCAAGCGTATCGTGTAAGTCCCGGGCCATACGCTGCCTTTCGTTTTGCAGCGTCAGCTGTTCGACCTGCTGATGAGCCAGCCCCAGCCTTTCAAGAGTCAGCTGCGCTTTTATCTTTTCATCGACTTGGGCAAATAATGTAGCGGCATAAGTAATAATCACGATCATAATAGGTACGGCAATGACAAGAAAATGCAAATATTCACCTTTGTGAATCTGATGTGTTGCATTGATTGACAGCAGAAGCAATAAATACAGTATGAGGAAAGTCCTTCTTCTGTCTGCTATTCCTGCAATCTGCCCAATCAAAAATGCATAAAGGCCAATGATGACCAGCACTAAGAAGCCAGTCATGATATTAGCCAGTGTAAAAGTGATCAAACCTTGCAGCACAAAATATAGAATGACCCTTTTCTTAACCCAGCGATATGAATGCCAATGCAGCAATGCAAAAATGGCGGTCAATACTGTAAACACATGAAGCAATAAAATGGGCCAGCTCCCAATAATAAATTGCAGCACGATAGAGGCTATATATATCATGAGAATAAAAGCTAAGCCTGGTACTCTGAGAGCAAGCATATTTAATGCCCGCCTATCTCGTGAAAAGTAGTTTTTATCGAAAGGCTTTCTTCGAAACATATTGCTTCACTTCCTTTCCTTTGACAGTATAATCACAAAGGATCCACAATAAAAATAGGAACAATCCAGTCATATTTGTCATCTTATCATAAGAGCCGGCAGGCATTTCATTTATCGGCCAGCAAGGCAAGATGAACAAAAGTTTAAAAATGCCCCAACGTACATAAGGATATGCCCTTATGTACGTTTTCTATATTCAATTTTAAAATTAAAATATATGGAGAGTTACTTTCATATGGGAGGATTGAAATTTATTGAAACCAATTGATCTCATCATTATAAACTTACAAAGAAAAGGAATCAGGGCTGAAAAAACATTTAAAAATCGGACCCCTCATACATTAAAATCCTCAAAGAAGTAAAGCAGAAGGGATCTACAAAATGCCCCATTAAAGATAAAGAAACCTATAGGGAAAAGAGGAACAAGGTATGTTTTGGTTTTTTGGTGTTTTATTGTACCTTTTCATCGGTACTTATATATTCATAGGAGTCATCAAAGACACTCAATCAGGTTCTTGGTTACTACTTGCATTAGCAGCTCCACTCATTATCTTTGGCTATCCTTACTTTTGTTCGAAGCAGCTTCTTTCCAAAAGATAGATATATATTGATTACGGAGTTATTGAAAATGGTTAGAAGGTTTGAAAATAATGATAGATAACATTTCAAACTCAAACACAATATTTACCTTCAAGACACAGACAGAACATATCATGTTGCGAACCATTGCCCCTGAAACGATATAAATAGCTAAGTCCTGACATGTATTGATGCCATGTTCGTTAGAATAACCAAAACCAGTAATTTGCAGTCCGCACTTTATGAACGATTTTCATTGATTGGTTCCCTCGGGGATAGAAAGCATTTGAAAAAGCGCAACGTGAAAACAAGCCGGTTCACGTCAGCATCGGCTATTCGACTTGTCATTAAGTACAGGTTATATTTCAGAGGTCACTTTATGAAATTATATTCATTTAGGAGAGATGAAGTATGTTATACCTTATTGGTGGTTCTTCAAGGAGTGGGAAGACAACTACAGCAAAGAGAATGTTAGCGGAAACAAAGATTCCTTATTTCTCATTAGACTATTTGATGATGGGAATTGCTAATGGAGTACCAGAAATGGAGGTTAATCCAACTGATGGTGATCTTAAAAATGGACAACGACTCTGGAAAATAGTTAATCCTTTGATGACAGCTATGGTTGAGAACAAAATAGATTACATAATAGAAGGTGTACAATTAATACCTAGTCACGTTTCAAAGTTTGAACAACACTATTTAGGGAATGTTAAGACCTGTTTTATAGGGATAGCAGAAATAGATATAGAAAATAGTGTGGAAAAGATGAAATTTCACTCTAGCATGACCGAAAATGACGGACTGAAAAATCTAGATCATCTTCAGATCAGATTAGAATTAGAGAGGATAAAAACAGATAGTACCCGAATAAGAGAAGAATGCAAAAAGTATAACCTTCAATACTTCGAAAGCTCTTTAAATTTTAATAAAACTATAGAGACAATAATAGCTTATCTCATTACACAATGAATGTAGCAAAGTAAACTGCATGTGGAAACATTAACACGTTATCGAACTTGGCACCATTGCCACGTTCGCTAAAGTAACCACCTGTATTCACCTCAAATCAAATAAAGAATAGATATAATATTTATCAACTCACTCTTGATTATGGCCGTCTATGTAAGGGAAAACTTTACCTTTAGGGTTACTGCATCATATATAATGTGGATGTACATAAACAGTACTAAACACGCTTTAATAACAGAGAGGTTGTTAGGATGAAGGAATTTTTCTCTATTGGAGAAGTATCTAAGTTATTCAATGTAAACATACCTACTCTTAGGTATTATGATGAAATTGGTCTCTTAAAACCAGAATTTACAGACGAACATAATAACTACAGATATTATTCTACACAACAATTTGAAAGATTGAGTACAATCAAGTACCTGAGGACATTAGGTTTGCCAATAAATAAACTACTTGATTTTTATGATTCTCTTGAGGTAGATACTCTGATTCACTTGCTGAAAGACCAGCAAACTGAAATTGACCGAAAAAAGAGGGAATTGGCACGCATTGAGAGAAAGATCTCTCGCCGCATTAAACAAATGGAAGACGCAGTTAATATGCCGCTAGAAGAAATTTCAAAAATCAAACTTCCTGAACTGCGTGTGGCGTATTTACAACATGAATTTATTCTTGGTCAAGATATTGAGTATCCGGTAACAGAATTGAGAACTAAGTTTAAAGTCCACAAAGATCTATTTTTAGGAAAAGTGGGATTATCCATTTCAGCAACAAATATAAAATCAAATCAGTTTGACCGATATTCCAGTATATTTATGGTTCTGGAAGATGAAGATGAAATACATTCACCTGAAATCACTTTCCCCTCAAGAGAATATCTGCAAATTAGATTTAAAGGGTCACATTCAGAAGCAGCAAAATACTACGAAATGTTACTTACATATATGAAAAAGCATCATTATGAATTGGCTGGCGACTCAATCGAAATAACGCTGATTGATTATGGGGTAACTAATAATCCAGACAATTATGTGACTGAAATACTTTTGCCAATCAAACTTAATTAATGGCTGTTACATACACTTGACCCTCAAGTAACTTGAGGGTTTATTTTTTTGAAAGGAACTATTATTGGAGGAGATAGCCTATGTTTGGAACAATTTTTAACACAGTTATGATCATTGCGGGAAGTTTAATTGGAGGTATATTCAAAAAAGGAATGAAAGATGAGTACCAAGAAATACTTATGCAGGCAATGGGATTCGCCGCAGTTGGACTAGGGATCAGCGCCTTTACACAGCATTTGCCTTCTAGTAAATACCCAATTCTTTTTATTGTCAGTTTAGCTATTGGGGGATTGATTGGTCAGAGCATAAATCTAGAATTAAGATTTAACAATTTAGTCAACAAGTTCTCTAAAAGCAATTTAGCCGAAGGTTTATCAACTGCAATCTTATTATATTGTATAGGCTCGTTGTCAATATTAGGCCCTGTTAACGCTGCTCTGCATGAAGATTATACTTATCTTCTAACAAACGGTATATTAGATGGGATCACTTCCATTGTTCTCGCTTCCACATTTGGTTTTGGAATAGCAGCATCTGCGGTTGTATTATTTACCTGGCAAGGCTCAATATATTTATTTGCAAAATTAATGGAAAGTGCATTAAATACAGACCTTATCAATGAAATAACAATTGTCGGCGGTGTATTAATCCTTAGTTCAGGGTTAAGTATTCTGGGAATTAAAAAATTTAAAACTTTGAACCTCCTGCCATCACTGTTGATTCCGCCTATTGTAATTTTAATTATTCATGTATTTGGATTACCATTTTAAATCCTTAATCTACAATTAACCTGCAAAACTGTGCACGGAATGTCGGGTAGAAACATTTCACCCCTGTTATTCTTTTGTTAAAGGAGGTCAAATAAATGGATTTGCTTAAAAGTATGAATAAAGCATTAAAGTATATTGAAGAAAACCTCACTAATGATATTGATGTTAAAGAAGTAGCAAAGCTTGCATTCTGCTCTGAATATCATTTTAAAAGGATGTTTTCCTTCCTTTCTGGTATTTCATTATCCGAATATATTCGTCGCAGACGTCTTACTCTTGCAGCTTTTGAACTTAAAGAAAGCAATGTAAAAGTGATTGACATTGCAATAAAGTACGGATATAACTCACCAGATTCTTTTGCACGGGCGTTCCAAAATTTGCATGGCATAAAACCATCAAAAGCCAGACTTAATGGCCATTCACTTAAAGCTTATCCACGTATGACCTTCCAGTTATCAATCAAAGGAGGAAGTGAAATGAACTATCGCATTGAAGAAAAAGAAGCATTTCGCATCGTTGGCATTAAAAAAAGAGTTCCTCTTATTTTCAAAGGGGTTAATCCGGAAATTGCATCCATGTGGGAAAGTTTAGATGAAGAAGCAATAAATACACTTAAAAAGCTTTCTAATGTAGCGCCTGTGGGACTCATTAGTGCTTCCACGAACTTTTCTGAAGGCCGGACAGAGGAGAAAGGAGAGCTTGATCACTATATTGGCGCAGCCACAACGAAACAGTGTCCAAATAACCTCTCACAGCTTGAAGTTCCTGCCTCAACATGGGCTGTATTCGAAGCAATCGGACCATTTCCGGATACACTGCAAGAAGTATGGGGACGCATTTATTCTGAATGGTTTCCATCGTCAAATTATGAACAAATAGAAGGTCCAGAAATACTGTGGAACGAGCATAAAGATATAACATCCCCTTCTTTTAAAAGTGAAATTTGGATACCAATCTTAAAAAAAGAATAAGTTTTACGATCAATGAAGAGGAATGAAAGGTTCTTTATGGAAGCAAACAATTAATCGCACACATGATGAGTAACTATAAGGATTTTTCAAATTATATATAAAGAAAATAAAAACATACCAATATTCTTTATTTGGTATGTTTTTTTATAATGCAGCATCTGCTTTTCATTCTGCCAATTAAGAGAAGATAATCTTTATATCATTTATGTAATAATTTTAATACTAAAAAATACCTGAAATAATTAACCCAGCTTCTCTACTGGAAAGATGATAGCCGTTTTTTTAGTTGGATATCCATCTAAGGCAAGTATATGTGATTAGATCATTTATATTGCATGTATCTACATCATAAGACATGTCCAAGGTGCCATGTTCGTTAGAATAACCATAACCAATAATCAATAGTCCGCGCTTTATAAAAATTTGCATCGACTAAAAATTATTTATTCTTTATTGATCCTCTCCTCACGTCACCTTTTAAACTAAAATTGAAGTTTAAAAGGAAAGGTGATTTTTATGAAGAAACCCACAAAAAAGGAAATTTTATTAGTGCAGATGATGTTAGGAATTTCTTTAGCTCTAGGTGTATTACCTCCACTCGTTATGTTTTTTTCACATCGAAAGAAGAACATATTTTATCGTGAAGCAAGCAGAAAAGCACTAAACTTCCATTTAACTTTAATCCCCCTCTTTATAAGCAGCAGCTTTTTACCACCTTGGGTCAAGTACGTTATATTAGCAATTGAAACAATGATTATTTTGTTTGCTATGATTTGCATAGCTATGCAAAAACCTTACCAGTATCCTGCAATTCAATATATTAAAAACAAAAAGATTGCAGCAAAAGGAGCATAATATGTCGAATAACTTTTTAACAATTGGGCAATTAGCCAAGCGAACTGGTGTAACAATCCGTACTCTCAGATACTATGACAAAATCGGATTACTTCAGCCGAGTGATTATAATGAAGGTGGACATCGATTATATAGTTTTAAAGAACTCCAAAGGCTGCAACAAATTCAGTCATTAAAATTTATAGGTTTTTCCCTCAAGGATATTTCAGACTTTTTAGTCGCCGAACAAATCGAAAAACGAGATATCACGCATACAATCATGTTTAAAAAAAAGCAGCTCCTCGCAGAACAAGAGAAAATACAACACACAATTGATCAACTAAACCATATGTTTGCTATATTAGAAAACCAACAAAAAGTCTATACAAGTATCTTTTGTTTTATTATTCATTCTATCCTTTGGGAAGAAGAAAACTTAGATGAACTGAATCAAATTGAAAATTCAATTTACAACTTTAGAAGCAATGAAAGATTAGACTTAGACAAAGAATATTTTTCAGTATTTACAAAGTTGAAAAGCCTTGTGATTGAAAATGTAAGCCCTCAATCAGAGGAAGCACAACTTTTTATAAAAGATTTTGTAGCACTTAATAGAAAAACGCTTTTAAAAATTAAAAACTCAAAAGATAATGTGATCAATTTTAATAAGAAAGATCAACTCAATATTCTTGATCCGTTAAATGAAAAAGAAAAACTCTTTATTAAAGATGCATTTTCTTTTATATCAAATTAAATGAAGGGGCAAGTTAGATATAATTCAGAGGAACTTATTCGATTCCTATTAAGTATTGAGGTTTTATCAAAATATGTATCGCAGAAATTATTTTCTAATCTAAAAAGTCAGACTGACAATTAATGAGTATCTCTTTTAATCATAAAAATGAAAAGGGTATTTTATCTCCACTTATGTTAAAAACATGATCATTTTTTAAAACCATCACAGAGAGAAGGTGATCCCATGCCAAATAACAATAAACCCAATAGATTAATCAATGAGAAATCATCATATTTACTTCAACACGCCCACAACCCCGTAGACTGGTTCCCTTGGGGAGAAGAAGCCTTCGAAAAAGCAAAACGTGAAAATAAGCCGGTTCTCGTATCTATTGGGTATAGCTAACCCTGGCTATTCTAAAGAACATTGTCATTTAATGCACATTAGGAAGTGAATTTCTCATAGCTAGCTTTCAATTAAACGTTTTAACTTAAGCTCAGTTTCAGTATTCTCAACTGGAGTATAGACGCTGCATCTTAAATCAGTATCTCCATGCACTTGTAATGAAGTAAGATTAAACAACATTTTACCTACCTTAGCATGACGAAACTCAATTAATACTTCAGGAGCAGAGCTTATCTCATTTTCATTCCAAATTTTATGAAACTCAGGATATGCCTGTTCCATTTCTTGTATAAATTGCTCATACCAGTCATCAGCCACATACTGTCCATAATACGTTCTAAATATTGCAATATATCCTCTAACAAAATGCTCCCAATTCACTGCTAAACTTTTAAATTCCTTTCTTGCGAATAGTAAGCGTATTATATTCCTTTCTGCCGGGATGATTTGTTCAAAATCCAAAAATACATTAGCTGCTGCTTGATTCCACCCAACAATCTGGCTTCTTCTATCTGATATAATCGTTGGGCAATAACGAAGTTCCTGCAACATTTTTACTAATGCCGGACTGATTTCCTTCTCATTCTCATTTATAAAGGGTTGTTTCACTCCTTCCTCTAACGCTAGAGCATACAAATATCTCCTTTCATCGTTATTTAATTGTAATGCTCGAGAAATAGCATCTAATACCGAAGTAGACACTTTTATATCTCTTCCTTGTTCTAACCATGTATACCATGTAAGACTTACACCGGCTAGTTGAGCCACTTCTTCTCTTCTTAATCCTGGTGTTCTTCTGCGGGTTCCTACAGGTAAACCAACCATTTGAGGGGTAATTTTCGAACGTTGGTTCTTTAGAAATTCTGATAAAGCTTGAAGTCTTGTTTCAGGTTTCATTAAAATCTCCTTTTAAAATAGTGTTAATTATACTAGGATAAACAACAACTTGTAATAGGATAACACAAAAGTTAAAGTTATTAAAAAACAAGGAGGGAATGATCATGAAAAGAGTAGTCATTACTGGAATGGGAATTATTTCTCCACTAGGAAATGATGTAAATAGCTTTTGGAATCAACTAGTTAAAGGACAATCGGGAATATCTCTAATTGATTCTTTTGATACTGCTGATTATAAAACAAAGATAGCTGGAATCGTTCGTGATTTTGATGCAGATGGAATATTGGGGAGGAAAGAAGCAAAACGATTAGATCGTTTTAGTCAGTTTGCCTTAGCAGCAGCCGAACAGGCATTAGAACATTCACAATTACAATTAGATAAGGTTGATCTTGAACGTTTAGGGGTATATGTTGGTTCAGGAATTGGAGGCATTCAATCACTTGTTGATAATGTGAATGTATTAAATAAACGAGGTCCCGCGAGAGTAAGCCCTAGTCTTGTACCAATGATGATTTCAAATGCAGCTGCGGCCCAAATAAGCATAAGATTAGGAGCACAAGGACCATCATTATCACCAGTCACAGCCTGTTCAATCGGGAACACCTCTATTGGTGAAGCTTTCAATGCGATCCGAAATGATGAGGCAGATATTATATTTGCCGGTGGAGCAGAAGCTGCAATCACACAGTTATCTTTGGCTAGTTTTGGAAACGCCCATGCACTATCTACAAGAAACCAAGATCCAAGTCGAGCCAGCCGTCCGTTCGATACAGATAGAGATGGTTTTGTTATGAGTGAAGGCGCAGGTATCTTAGTATTAGAATCATTAGAAAACGCTATTCTTAGAGATGCGCCGATATTATGTGAAGTAGTAGGGTATGGAGCTAGTTCAGATGCTCATCATATGGTAGCATCACACCCAGAAGGTAAGGGTGCCTACTTAGCAATGAAAAAAGCATTGAGAAGTGCAAATATATCAACAGGTGAAATTGATGTTATTAGTGCTCATGCAACAAGTACACAAGTAGGTGATCATTCTGAAGTTCTAGCTATTAAGAAATTATTTGGTGCACATTCACATAAACTTCCAACAACTGCAAACAAGTCAATGACTGGGCACATGCTTGGTGCTGCTGGCGGAGTAGAAGCAATTGCTTTAGTGGAAAGTTTGAGACAAGGAATGATTCCTCCAACTATTAATGTAGAGAATCAAGATCCAGATTGCGACTTAGATGTTGTATCAGAAGTGAGACATCTTCCATTGAAATATGGGCTATCAAATTCTTTTGGTTTCGGCGGACATAATTCAGCAATCGTGTTAAAGCATTACGATTGAAGACCCATCTTTATAGTTCAAAGGTGAAATAATGGATCTATCAAGGGTTTATAGCCCTTGGTTTTCATTACGGAATACCTCACAGACAAATCATGACGGGCCTTAACTATCTGGTATATTCGCTCGTTGTCAGTAACAAAAAGGATTTCCTCTTCTCTTAATAATTTCAAGACTGGAGTTTGTCTATTGAAGAAATTATTCTTTTCGTCTTTATTGCGGTTATTGTAAGTCTTTTGTTTCTTAACAAGAGTTCAAAGCATAAAAAAAGGGCAGACACAAAGTCCACTCAACTATTTGAAGGGTTATGCGGTTTTAGTTTTATTTCTAAACAATCTTGTTATCAGGGTAACTAAGGAAGAGGATATTAAGCTTACCAAGATAAGATTCACAATTGTTACTGCTTGTATTCCATCTCTATATGATTGAAAGCTAAACAAAAGAAGAATTATTAGAGAACTTATGCACACCCCTTGTGGGTGCTAAAATCTTACGATTTCCGTCAAGCGTGTTATTGCTATAAAGAGAAACTAGAAGTCTATTTTATTTGCTTAAAAAGGAGTACAGAAATTATCTTCTGTACTCCTTCAATAGAAAATTAATCTTGAGATAAATAAATCCAATTTATATCGTCAAATTCTTTGATAACATAATCTGATCCTATACCACGTAAAATTCTATTAAAGAAAATGATGTCATCTTCATCATCGTAATCATATAAATCCTTTTGAACATATTCTTTAATAATAAAATTCGTTAAATTTGTATTATTAACAAATTCGGAAAAGTAAGATCTTATAGAAATTGAATCATCTTCATTTAATTTTTCATCATTAACAATTGAAATCTTAAAAACATTTAAAATCGCATTAATATCTTCTTCTTCCATATAACATAATGGTTCTAATTTTTTGTCTTCTTCTGTAAATGGCTTTCGAGTATCTTCAATTATTACGTAAGATAAAATGTTACCATCTTTCAGCACACGAAAAACTTCTAAATCACGTAATTTTAAAGCTCTATTAAGTGATAGCATAATTTCCTCCTACTCAAATATTACCCAAATACTAACCTTGGACTCTTTAGTAATTGACCTATTGTTACACCTACTAAAGCTGCTAATGTTACCAAATATGAAGGGTGCCACAATATATCAGTCCAACTAAATTTAGAAACTTTTTTTCGTTCTTTATCTAATTTTTTCTGTTTCTCTAACGCTTTTTTAAAATCACTAGTCTTCTTTACATTTTTTTGTACAGTTTTAGGAACGCCAGCTGAATCTAGAGTCTTATTATGACTTTTCCCTCCAGTTACTCTTTCAGCTCCTTTAACCTTTCCTTTTTCAACATGTACATGCCAATCATTATTGACCCCATCAACATGTGGTCCATCAACCCGATATTTCCAACCAGGAGAACCCGGTACTTGTTTCATAGTAGCAGCTGAAGCTTCACTAGTTCCAAGACATAAAAACATAGTTGTAAGGAATAAAGTACATATCATTGTTAAAATAAAACTCTTTTTCATAAAAACCTCCAAATATATAATATTATTGTAGTACAAATAATATATAAATGGAGACTTTATGTATATATTAAATTGTTAAAATTAAGGTAATTATAATAAATGAGACGCTTGACAATTTCATTTTCTTCAAAATTCACTATATTCCTATATATTTCAACAAAATAGATGGTGCAAGTAAGTAGTGCTGTCATAGAAAGTACAGCTGTACAAAAAATCCCTAGAATAAGTCGGTATTCATTTCTAATTGGTTATATAATTCTTAATGCCAACATGCCAATGCGCCATGACCTCAAATGTCTCCTACTACCTCATCACCATCTTCTTCAATCCTGATCAGATCTCTATCCTCGGGATCCGTCAAATTGAGTTCCTAGTGTATCTCTTTCAAGACCCCACCGTAACCGATCAATTTCCTGGAAACCAAAGCATCATCCAAATAATAGACCGTATCCTCGGTCACTTCATTCCCACGTATCATATCCTTGACTGGATACTTCAAGATTTAAAGAATGATTTCTATGTAAATTTTACAACTTGGTTACAACGTTATCAAGTCTTATTTAAGCAATATTTCTCATGCTCCCTGACAAACTTTTTTAGGAGTAGACATAAAGTCTACTCCTAAGTTTTTGTTTCTTTACCTTTAACCTCTTTGTAATCTGGTGTTTTCTTATACAAGCCTAGACGGTCATACTCTCCAGTTGCAGGCATATGCTCCATTTCTTCATAATCATTCCCCATTTTTTCATAGTATTCATACGAGGAATAATTGAGTGAGCCATCATTATAAAAAGCAAACTGAATATACTTTCCACCATTATATACACGAATTACGGCATTATCCCTTTTGACATCATCATCAGTATCCCTTCCTCTTTCACTTAAAAAGGTCTTATACTTTTTTATTACGTTATCAATCGCATTATCATATTTACTTCCACCGCACGCAGTCAACAGAAGCACGGCGAATATATTATAAAAAGGTTCTTCAAAATAAACACACCCTCCTTTTTCATAATGAAGTTATTGAGGAACTAAAAGATGAGGATACACTACTCTTTAAAAATAACGGTGAGTTCGACGAAGAAACAGCCCTTCGAATTAAAGAGGAAAGAGTGATACCAATTTATACGAGCAAAAACATAAAACATAAAGTACAGTTAATCTCGTTAAGTTTTGATAATGCAGTTAACACAGCTATACTAATGAATTCGGTGAGTAAACACATACTTAATAAAGAGTTCTCATATAGTGATATTAAATGTGGAATAGGAATTGATTATGGTAAAATGCTAGTAACAAAAACTGGTTTCATTAAACAAAATGTTGAAAACACTTCTTACAAGTCATTAGTCTGGTTAGGCAGACCAGTTAATATTGCATCAAAATTAACTGATCTTGCAAATAAAACAACGACTAATATCAAAACCACCCTGACCCCAACTATAAATGAAGGGATTCTTTATCCCTTAACTGATAAATGGCATTGGTCCGAGTATAGTCAAACTGAGTTTTTAGAAGAACGGATTATAGAAACCAATAGCGGGGTATTAAAACACAAGAACAAATATTTTGAAACTTACTTTCTAAGCACAAAAACCGATAAATCTGAAACTTCCACAACGACTGAACCTATTTTAATTACTTCTGAAGTATACAACGGTTTTAAAAATGAATGTCCAGATGACGCATCCATAACAAAAGATATGTGGGAAGTTAAGAATAAAATATCAGTACCAGGGTATAGTGAGGTAATATATGGTGGAGATATAATATTCACAAGCTTTGAAAATCAGAACTGAAAGAAGGTGATCCCATGCCCACTAACAATAAACCCAATAGATTAATCGCTGAGAAGTCTCCATATTTACTTCAACACGCCCACAACCCAGTAGACTGGTTCCCTTGGGGAGAAGAAGCCTTCGAAAAAGCAAAACGCGAAAACAAGCCGGTTCTCGTCAGCATCGGCTATTCGACATGTCATTGGTGTCACGTCATGGCTCATGAAAGCTTCGAGGATGAGGAAATCGCCCGCCTTCTTAACGAACGTTTTGTTGCGATTAAAGTGGATCGGGAAGAGCGCCCTGATGTTGATTCTGTTTATATGAGAATCTGCCAGCTGATGACCGGACAGGGCGGCTGGCCGCTGAATGTGTTTATCACGCCTGATCAGAAGCCGTTTTACGCGGGTACATATTTTCCGAAGACGAGTAAATATAACCGTCCGGGTTTTGTTGACGTGCTTGAGCATCTTTCAGAAACGTTTGCAAACGATCGTGAGCATGTCGAAGATATTGCAGAAAACGCCGCTAAACATTTACAGACAAAAACAGCGGCTAAAACAAGCGAGGGGTTAAGCGAATCAGCGATCCACTGGACATTCCAGCAGCTTGCCAACGGTTTCGATACAATCTACGGCGGCTTCGGACAGGCGCCGAAATTTCCTATGCCTCATATGCTCATGTATTTGCTCCGTTATTATCACACGACGGGGCAGGAAAACGCTTTGTACAACGTCACGAAAACACTGGACAGCATGGCAAATGGAGGTATCTATGACCATATCGGCTATGGGTTTGCCCGCTATTCGACCGATGATGAGTGGCTCGTCCCTCACTTTGAAAAAATGCTGTATGACAATGCGCTCCTGCTGACAGCTTATACTGAAGCTTATCAAGTCACGCAAAACAGCCGTTACAAAGAGATTTGTGAGCAGATCATTACGTTTATTCAACGGGAAATGACCCATGAAGACGGGAGCTTTTTCTCTGCTTTAGACGCGGATACAGAAGGCGAAGAAGGAAAGTACTACGTGTGGTCAAAAGAAGAGATCTTGAAGACGCTCGGAGAGGATCTCGGCACGCTGTATTGCAACGTGTATGACATCACAGAAAAAGGAAACTTTGAGAGCAAAAACATTCCCAACCTCATTCACACCAAACGGGAACAAATCAAAGCGGATAGCGGCTTAACCGAAGAAGAGCTCAGCCGCAAGCTTGAAGATGCAAGACTGAAGCTGTTAAAGACGCGTGAAGAAAGAACATATCCGCATGTTGATGATAAGGTGCTGACGTCATGGAACGCACTAATGATTGCGGGTCTCGCTAAAGCGGCAAAGGTTTTCCAGGAACCCCAATACCTCACCTTGGCTGAAGACGCTATCACCTTTATTGAAAACAATGTAATCATCGACGGCCGGGTGATGGTTCGGTATCGTGACGGCGAAGTGAAAAACAAAGGATTTATCGACGATTATGCCTTTCTCTTATGGGCTTATCTCGACCTCTATGAAGCCTCGTTTGATCTATCCTATTTAGAAAAAGCGAAGAAGCTGTCAGACGATATGATCGATTTGTTTTGGGACGAGGAGCATGGGGGGTTCTACTTTACCGGACACGACGCAGAAGCGTTAATTGTCAGAGAAAAAGAAGTGTACGACGGCGCTGTGCCTTCAGGAAACAGCGTGGCAGCCGTTCAGCTTCTGCGCCTCGGGCAAGTCACAGGTGATTTGTCGCTGATTGAAAAAGTCGAAACGATGTTTTCCGTGTTCAAGCCTGAAATTGAGGCATACCCGAGCGGCCACTCTTTCTTTATGCAAAGTGTGTTAAAACATATGACGCCTAAAAAGGAAATTGTGATTTTTGGGCGCCCGGACGATCCAGACAGAAAACAAATCACAAGCGCGCTTCAACAGGCCTTTATTCCAAACGATTCCATCCTGGTGGCAGAGCATCCCGACCAGTGCAAAGACATTGCGCCATTCGCGGCTGATTATCGCATCATAGACGATCAAATAACCGTGTATATTTGTGAAAATTTCGCCTGCCAGCAGCCGACAACAGACATCGAAGAAGCCTTACAAACATTAAAAAGCAGCAGGGATTAAACACCTTGCTGCTTTCTTTTTGATCTCTTATGGTATTGTACAACGATAAACGCAAAGAAAAGATTAACGACAACCGTAAAGAAAGTCTCCCACATCGGATTTCCCCGTGTGATGGCAAATAAGGAAGGAATATCTCCATATACACTGTTTTTTTCAGTCATAAAAAGACATAAAAACATATTATTCGCGGCATGCACACCAAGTGAAATTTCAAGGCTGCCTGTTTTGACCGTATAATACGTTAAAAGAATCCCAATTGTTACATACTCAATGCCTGCCCAAAAAGCGCCATTACTCATTTCAGGATTGCCAAAGTGTACAGCCCCAAATAGACCGCCGACAATCAGCGTCAATACAAAAGGGTTCTTTATTACTTTTCCAAAAGCCTGCAATAAAAATCCCCTGAAAAACAGTTCTTCCGCAGAAGTCTGGAGCGGCACCAATAACAGAGATGCCACAAGCAGCCACAGAAAACGTGAGGCGTCAAAATCCTGAAAAGTGTATTTCGCCGGATGAATCGCATAATCAATCCCCTGAACCACAGCCATCAGCAAGAAATAAGCGAGAAAGCCAAAGAAAATGCTGCGCCAGTTGATTTTTGCATGCGTTGTAATGACTGACCGAAACGGGCGTTTCAGGATAAATCGAACAGCTAGCCAAACCCCAGGGATCGCAAATACATAAACGATATGAGCTAAAAACAGATCAGCCAAAGAATCGGTTAACATACCTGTCTCCACATCAAACGCGATATGTGGACTTAAAAGTGCAGTCAATAACATCATAAATACATAAACAATGCTTCCAAAAAAGAATAAGCCAACCATCACCAAAAAGGAGAAAAAATATCTCCACAATGTATTGTTTCCTTCTAGAGGACGGATAAATGAATTCATTCCTTCTATGACTCTTCCTTTCAACGAGAATATTACTATATATTTGCATAATTTGGTCTATTAATCTACTGGTTTTGGAAATCTTTTAATCAAAATTAAAGCGAAAAGTGTGAATTTAGTTCTTCCATCTAGTGATTTGAACTCTGTCCCCAATGAATCAAGATACTTATAATAATGCCAAGAGGGGAATGTTCAGTCTTTCTCCCGCTATTAAAAAAGGGGGTTTTTTATGAATACGGGCGTCAAACAGAAACATACACATCCTTTTTCAAACGCGGCAAACCGTTTAGACCGCCTCCCGATTTCACGTGTCCACTTCCAAGTATTAACCGCTCTCGGCATTGTTTACTTCTTTGATCTTGCGGATTTATTTACCCTCAGCAATGTTGCCCCGGCACTGATCGAGCATTGGGGCATCCAGCTTTCAACCATTGCCAATGTAACGGCTGCTTCGTTTTTAGGCATGTTTTTGGGAGCATCACTTGGGGGACGGCTTTCAGATCGAATCGGCCGAAAAAAAGCCTTGAACCTATTTGTCTTCGTTTTTTCAATCGCATCGTTATGCAATGCCGCTGCATGGGACATCCCATCCTTAATGGCGTTTCGTTTCCTCACTGGGTTTGGCGTCGCAGCTGCCATGGTCATCACCAATAGCTATTTAGCAGAATTTTTCCCGTCCAGTGTTCGCGGAAAATATATTTCTTTCTGTGCCATGATCGGATTGATCGGCGTTCCGATCACCAATATCGTATCAGCCTTTGTCATTCCGCTCGGCTCATGGGGATGGAGACTTGTCTTTGTGTGGGGCGCTGTTGGTCTTATATATTTTTTCTTTATTCGGCGGCTGGAGGAATCACCCCGCTGGCATGAAAATCGCGGTGAATATGAAAAAGCCGATGCCATCCTGAAAAGGCTTGAAGCAAGCATTGAAAAAGAAAAAGGCCCGCTTCCTGCTCCGGCGCCGCAAACCTCAAGCGGACAAGTTCAACATGCGGGTTACGCGGGATTATTAAAGGGGAGAAACCTTAAGATAACCATTGTGTTATCCGCGGTATGGATTTTTGAAACCTTTGGATTTTACGGCTTTGCCTCCTGGGTTCCCAGCCTGCTGAAAAGCAACGGGGTCACGATGGAAAATACATTATGGTATAACGTATTGCACTCGGTCGGCGCTCCGCTCGGCGCATTGCTGGGTTCAATGATTTCTGAAAAATTTCAGAGAAAATGGATATTGGCCGCCAGTGCGTTTCTGACTGCCATCGCAGGTCTTTTATATGGCATGACCTTCATTCCAATCATGATTATCGTGTTTGGTTTCATCGTCAATATTACGGAACGGGTTTTCACATCAAACTTATATGCGTATACATCTGAGCCTTTCCCAACAGAATATCGCTCGTCAGGGAGCGGTTTAGCTTATGGGCTCGGGCGCTTTTCGAACATCTTCGGATCATTGCTCGTCGGTTTTATCGCAGTTCAGCTCGGCTATATCAGCGTCTTTTTCTTTATAGGCGGCTGCTGGCTCGCATGCTCCATTTTATTAATCTGCTTCGGCCCCAATACGAATGCCAAGCAGATATAAAAAGTCAGTGCGGCGTTTAACCGCACTGATTTCAATTCAATTCCTTCAGCTTTCTCGCAGGGTTTCCCCCTACAACCGTATTCGCAGGCACATCCTTTGTCACTACGGAACCCGAAGCAATCACCGCATTATCGCCGATCGTCACTCCCGGGTTTATTACTGCCCGCCCGCCAATCCAAACATTATCTCCAATTGTAACAGGTTTACCGAACTCCTTCCCCGACTTCCTTTCAAGCGGATCGAGAGGGTGACCTGCCGTGTAGATATGCACCCCTGGAGCAATCAAACAATCACGTCCTATACGAACTTCACAAACATCAAGAATGACACAGTCAAAATTAACAAATGTACGATCCCCCATATGAATGTGATAGCCGTAATCACAGCGGAATGTCGGCAAAATGGTGACTTGATCACCGATCGAACCCAGCAGATTTTTCAAAAGTTTCGTTCGCACTGACTCATCTTCTGGTGATTCGTTATATTGTTTAATCAAATTTCTCGCATGTTTACGCTCTAGTGATAATTCACGGTCTTCCGAATTGTATAATTCTCCGGCTGCCATTTTTTCTTTTTCTGTCAGCATTCAAGTCACTCCAAGATTTTAAATTGTAATCTCTATTAAATTTCCTTCCTCATCTTCAATTACACTTTCATAGTAGCCGTCCCCCGTCGTCCTTGGGCCGCTAACTACAGCGAATCCGTCCTGCTTTAACCTTTCTGTCAGTTCATCAACATTCTCTTTGCTTCCAGTGGAAAAAGCGATATGCGCCCAGCCTGTCATCGTTTGTGACGGCTGATCAGTCACATCTCCTTTTTTCATGATTTCCAGCCTTGCTCCGGAATCAAACGTCATAAAATACGACTTAAAATCTTTCTTCTCATTATGATAAAGAGAATTGGCTTTGCCATGAAAGTACGTTTCATAAAAAGCCTTCATTCGCTCTAAATCGCTGACCCAGATGGCCGTGTGCTCAATACGCATTTCTTCCTCCTCCTTTGTCTTTCATTGAAGTTATAAGGTATGAAATGCATTTCAGTTCAAGCTTTTTTCATGAATTGGTGCAGAATTTTTATATCTTTGGGACGCTCCTGCAAAAATAACGAAAATGCTGCGGTGCCCAGCTGCTCAAGATTCAGATCAAGCGATGGGAAACAGAGGGCACGGCTGATAGAAGAATTTCCTTCTCCAATGATCTCAACATCCCAGTCTTTCTTTTTGGCAAATATATAAATTCCCGCTGCCACTTCATCACTGTTTGCATAAATAGCTGTTGGAGCCCGGCCGCTTGTATAGAAATACGCACCCGCCTGCTCTCCGTCGTCCATATGATTACAGCCGGTCAGCATATGGCGGTCCTCCAGGCTTCCATAGACGGCCTGATAAGCCGCTGCTTTAACCGCCGTACTCGGGCTCTTGTCGGCGCTTCTCACGCTTGTAAAAGCGATATGTTCATGTCCGCGGTTCTTTAGATATCGAAAGCTTTCTATGTAGGCTGCTTTTCTGTCATTGTAAGCACAAGGAATATCCATGTCTCCAGTATCCTCACAAGCGATAATCGGTCCATATTCTTGATAGGCTATCATACTGTCCCAGTGATTGGCTCGTGATGTAATAATAAGGCCATCTATTTTTTTCATTCTTAACAGCTCTACATATTTGATTTCAATGTCGGGGTTATAGTTGGTAGGGAGGAGGGTTGTTGCATATTCATGTCTAAATGCCGCCTTTGTGATGCCGTTTATGATTTTATCAAAGCAAGGGTGATCGCTGTAGGGCAGGATTACACCGATCGTTTGAGTCTTGCCGCGAATAAGATCGATCGCAGTTCGATTCGGTGTGTAGTCTAATTCCTCCATGACTTGATGCACCAGCTTCCTTTTTTCTTCAGACACATACGGATGATGATTCAGTACACGTGACACAGTCGAAACAGATACATTCGCCAATCTCGCAATCTCTTTTATGTTTGCCATCTCTTTCTCCTTTTTCATCATAAAAAAAAAGCAGTAAGTATCAATCCTTACTGCTATCTCATCATATATTGATTGTAAGTTCAACAGGACAATGGTCGGAGCCCAAGACGTGTGCTGATATCTTGGCATTTTCAATCTGCCCCTTAAGACTTTCAGAAACAACAAAGTAATCCAGACGCCAGCCGATATTTCTGTCCCGGGCACCCGCACGATACGACCACCAGGAATAAGCGCCTTCCAGATCAGGGTATAAATAACGGAATGAGTCGATAAAGCCGGTTTCCAAGAAACGAGTGAATGCTCCTCTTTCTTGATCAGAAAAACCCGCGTTATTCCGGTTTGCTTTTGGATTCTTCAAATCAATTTCCTGATGAGCCACATTTAAATCACCGCACAGGATAACCGGTTTTTTCTTGTCCAATTCGAGAATAAACGCTAATAAAGCCTCTTCCCATTGCAAACGGTAATCAATGCGTTCCAGCCCTCTTTTTGCATTAGGCGTATAAACGGTCATCACATACACGTTTTCAAATTCCAGCGTAATCACTCTGCCCTCTTGATCATGTTCTTCTATTCCGATTCCGTACATGACGTTCAGCGGCTTTTGTTTTGAAAAAACAGCCGTACCTGAATATCCTTTTTTCTCTGCATAGTTCCAATATACATGATAGCCTTCTGGTTCAAGATCCACTTGGCCATCCTGAATCTTTGTTTCCTGCAGGCATACAACATCGGCATCCTCTTCTTTCAAGTAAGAGAGGAAATCCATTTTTCTCATGACAGCCCGCAGGCCATTCACATTCCAAGAAATGAGCTTCATTTTTTATCCCCCCTATAAAAAAGAGCAAGAACCCGAAGGTCCTTGCTCTTTACGTATCAGCTTACTCACCAGTTACGTATGGAAGTAAAGCCATTTGACGAGCGCGTTTGATCGCTGCAGTCAATTTACGTTGGTATTTAGCGTTTGTTCCAGTTACACGACGTGGTAAAATTTTACCGCGCTCAGAAACAAACTTTCTAAGAAGATCTACATCTTTGTAGTCGATGTGCGTGATACCGTTAGAAGTGAAATAACACACTTTACGGCGCTTCGCACGACCGCCTCTGCGTCCTCCTGCCATTGTCATTTCCCTCCTTTCTTTGTCAATTTAGCGATATTCTCATTAGAATGGAAGATCATCATCCGAGATATCAATCGGCTTGCCGTCGTTGGCAAATGGGTCATCATTAAAGCTGTTCCCCTGATTGCGTCTCTGGTTGTTTTGATTTCCCCCGAATGGATTATCATTTTGGCCTCCGCCAAAGTACTGGCCTCCGCCGCTGTTTCCTTCGTTGTATCCACCTGAACCAGAACCGCCGCCGCTTTTCGGCTCAAGAAATTGAACACTTTCAGCTTGGACCTCGGTCACGAAGACACGCTGCCCTTGCTGGTTTTCATAGTTTCTTGTTTGTAAACGGCCATCTACGCCTGCAAGGCTTCCTTTTTTCAGGAAGTTTGCAACGTTTTCGGCTTGTCTTCTCCAAGTGACACAATTAATGAAATCGGCCTCACGTTCTCCAGACTGGTTCGTAAATGTACGATTCACAGCAAGAGTAAACGTGGCAACAGCCGCACCGTTTGGCGTATAACGAAGCTCTGGGTCTTTTGTCAGTCTTCCGACTAATACAACTCGGTTAAGCATAAGAAAGACCACCTTTTACCATTATATATTTCAAAATTGCTTATTCTTCTTCTTTAACAACAATGTGGCGAATGATATCGTCACTGATCTTAGCTAGACGGTCAAATTCTTGAACTGCCGCAGCATCAGCTTGAACGTTTAAGATTTGGTAGAAACCGTCGCGGAAATCGTTGATTTCGTAAGCTAGACGACGTTTACCCCAATCCTTTGTTCCAGTGATCTCCGCACCGTTAGAAGTCAGAACGTTGCTGAAACGCTCGATAACTGCTTTTTTAGACTCATCGTCAATGTTTGGGCGGATAATGTACATAACTTCGTACTTTCTCATCTGTTTGCACCTCCTTTTGGACTAAGCGGCCCGTAATGGGCAAGGAGCAATAATTCTATTACTCACAATTTTATATTATACCAAAGCTCTTGTCCCTTTACAACTGCATCCTATACATTAAATCGGAAATGAATAACATCTCCGTCTTTTACCACGTAGTCTTTTCCTTCAAGACGGACTTTTCCGGCTTCCTTCGCTCCTGCCATGCCGCCGCCCGCAAGAAGATCATCATAAGCAACCGTTTCAGCGCGAATGAAGCCGCGCTCAAAGTCACTATGAATAATTCCAGCGCATTCAGGGGCCTTCATGCCTTTTTTGAATGTCCAAGCTCTGACTTCCTGCTCACCGGCTGTGAAATATGTTGCCAGCCCAAGCAGCGAGTAAGATGCTTTAATCAGCTGATCAAGACCCGACTCTTCAATTCCCAGCTCTTCAAGGAACATTTGCTTTTCATCGCCTTCAAGCTCAGCGATTTCGGATTCAATCTTCGCACAAACGACGATGACTTCTGCGTTTTCGCCGGCAGCGTATTCTCGAATCTTCGCTACATATTCATTGCCAGACGGATCAGCCACTTCCTCTTCACTTACGTTTGCGACATACAAAATAGGTTTTGAAGTCAGCAAATGAAGCTGCTTTACAAGCTTTTGCTGCTCTTCAGTAAACTCAACAGAACGAGCAGGCTTTTCATTTTCAAACGCTTCTTTCAGTTTAGACAAAATGTCAAACTCAAACACAGCCTCTTTGTCTTTTTGCTTTGCAAGCTTGCTGACACGTGTAATCCGCTTTTCAACTGTTTCCATATCAGCGAGAATCAGCTCAAGATTGATCGTTTCGATATCATCAATCGGATCAACTTTACCGGAAACGTGTGTAATATTATCATCAGAAAAAGCACGGACAACGTGGCAGATCGCGTCAACTTGGCGAATATGAGAAAGGAATTTGTTACCAAGACCTTCTCCTTTTGACGCGCCTTTTACGATTCCTGCAATATCAGTGAATTCAAAAGCAGTCGGCACAGTCTTCTTCGGTTTGACCAGCTCAGTCAGCTTTCGCAGACGATCGTCCGGTACTTCTACAATTCCCACGTTCGGATCAATTGTACAGAACGGGTAGTTGGCTGATTCGGCACCGGCCTGTGTAATTGCATTAAATAATGTTGATTTCCCGACGTTCGGCAAACCGACAATTCCAGCTGTTAAAGCCATTCTTTCATCTCCTCTATATAAAACCGTCATAGCATTAACGTATTTTGAACCTAGAGCAATTATAAGGAGGTTCACTGGAAAAGACAAGCTGACAAAAAAGCATTTTCAGCCTGCTGAACCCTCTCATTATGCTTTTTTCAAGCCCACTAAACAGTCAAAAAGCGTACTTCCCATTCCATTATCAGAATTTGTATCATTTGTCAGCGTATTGACGGATCCGCCAAAAGCCGCCCACATGCCTTCATCTATATTTATCGTCTTCGGATGAGCCTGTTTCATCACTTTAACTTTACCATTCAAACGGCCCCGATCATTGAAAATGACAACCTCGTCTCCATCCTGAAGATTCTGCTCAGCCGCTATATCTGAAGAAATATCAACCTGTATGTGCTGAAGCTTCTCGATGAACGGCACATGCTGTGAATGATTAGAGCGCTGCGGATGAATGGACAAAAGCGTGTAAGGGTATTTTTCGGCAAGTTCTTCGTTATGGTAAACAGACTCCTCAGGCACTTCCAATTGAAGTGCGCCGCTAAATCCTTTTTCTTCAGCTAATGAAGAGGTGAACTCAAATTTTCCGCTTGGCGTCAGAAACGTAAAGTCATCCCACGGCACCTGTTTAACCGGAAGCGGGAGGTGGCCTTTTTCTTTCAAGTGCTCAAGCGTTACACCATCTGCCTCCAATGAAGAAAGCCCCATCTCCAAAAGTTCTTCAGTACTGTGTTCAAAAAGCTCTCCAAATCCAAGGCGCTTTGCAAGCTCTGACCATATCCATCTGTCTGACTTCGCTTCACCCTGCGGTTCCACCAGCTTCTTCCCATACTGAACAAAATGATGGTACATACTAGAATAATAAATATCCTCTTCTTCAAAAACAGTGGCAGTCGGCAAAACATAGTCGCACAGCTTTGCCGTATCGGTCATGATGGAATCAATCGCTACAGTCACCGGAACCTTTTCAAACGCCTGTCTAACTTTATTTGTGTTTGGCACCTGAGTCAGCGGGTTCCCGCATGTCACGATAATCATCTCGATCGCAGGATCATCAGCGGTTAAAACCTCTTCAGCCTGTGTCATCATTGAAAAAGAACGTGATTTCGTTTTTAATTCCGGCAGCGTCAGCTTCATTTTTGCAAAGCTTTCACCAATCTGGACATTGCCAAAATTTGCGCCGCCGCCTTTAATCCCAACGTTTCCGCTTGCCGCAACAAGCGCATCAATCCAGCGAATCGTCCCGCCGCCATTTTTATACCGCTGCATACCAAGCCCCATAAAAGTAGACACCGGACCATCCGCATACAGACCTGCAAGAAACTCCAGCTCTTCCATCGTAGTTTCTGTTTTCGCAGTAAACTCCTCGAGAGAAACCGTGCTCAAAAGCTCTTTTACATCATCAAACCCGACAGAATGCTGAGAAATAAAATCCTCATCCGTTCTTCCCGTCTCAATCAGAACCTTCAAAACAGCCGCGGCAAGCCAGCCATCCATTCCCGGCTTTACAGAAATATAACGGTCAGCCAGTTTTGCAGTCGGATTAAAAATCGGATCAATCACCGTCAGCGTTGCGCCCTTTTTCTTTGCCTGCTGCAAATGGTGATAAAGGTGCATATTTGTCCTTGATACATTTCTGCCCCACACAACGACGTGTTTGCTGTTGTAAATATCAAGCGGCCCGTGCCCATACGAACGGCCGAAATCCCAGCTTTGCGCCTCTATACCCGAGCCCCAGCAAATGCTTCCGACAATCTCAGTCACACCGCCATACGCATTAAAAAAACGCTGATCTAGCGCTTTTAACAAACCGTTATTGGCATAATCATGGCTGTGCAAAACTGCTGTTGTTTCTGACGTCTCCTTAATGTCCTGAAGTTTATCGGCGATCTCATCAAGAGCCTGCTCCCAGGAAATCCGCACAAACTCGCCGTTTTGTTTTTTCATCGGATAGCGAAGCCGATCAGGCGAATTTGTTTTCGTTTCTAGCATTCTGCCGCGGCCGCAGATTTTCCCTTCCGTAATCGGATGGTTTGGATCTCCGTCCACTTTTGTTACCTTTCCGTCATCAACAGTCACCACAAAACCGCAGCTGTCCCAGCAATTCAGAGGGCATGCTGACTGATGCACTTTGCTCATCGCCGTCTTCTCCTTACCTTCTATATGAAAAAGCATGAGTGTCAGCCTTTTTATGAAGTAGGCTCCTCATGCTTGACCAGTACTTTTTTTACTTTTCTTTCAAATTCTTTTCTCGGAATCATCACGCTGTGAGAGCAACCCTCACATTTAATCCGAATATCCATTCCCATACGTATAATTTTCCATCTGTTTGCTCCGCATGGGTGCGGTTTCTTCATTTCTACAACATCATTCAGGCCAAAGTCTTTATCCGCCAAGACCCTTCACCTCTCTTCATAAACTGCTGAATCTATTGTACAAAAAAACTGATCATTAGAGCAATCATCATACCCAAAAAGAAAGGAATCCTCTTATTTCCATTTACTTAAAATAGGGTATAACAGCAAACAAACTAATAGATAAAGATTCAGCATTCCATAAATAGGATATAAAAAAGCGATTAAATCGGAAAAACCGAAAGAAGTAAAAGGCACCATCAACACTAACAGAATCAATACGATCATCCATCTCGGCATGTGAAGAAAAGCCATCAGCCGGCTGGATAATCCAAATAAACCAGCCACCGTCGTCGTATATATCGCAAGGCACAGCACCGCAGTCATACATAAAAAAAGAAGATAAGGGGCACCCTCCAGAATGGCAAACAGCGGAATTTCAAATTGAGAAAGGGAGCCAGCCAGTTCTACCAACGTTTCATTATATACAAAAGAGATCACGCCAAAAATAAGACCGCTGGCCACACTGGCGATTTTAGCTTCCCCCAGCCCTTTCATTTCTTTGCCGACAGATGATAAAATCGCGACAACCGAAAGAATATTTAAAGAAGTAAACGTAATGCTGGCAGGCCAGTTATACTGCCGGCTCAAATCTATCGTCCACGTATGGTGATGAGTGCTCTGAAATGAAAATAACGCATACATCAGCCCGGCAACTAAAATAGGAATTAAAATGCCATTCACAGATAAAATCCCTTTCACATCCCAGAAAAACAAACACACCGTCACGATGCAAAGCAGCGCAATTCCCCACCAAAAAGGGAGCTTGTACATTTGCAGCGTCACTCCGCCTCCGGCGATCATCACCATGGTTGTAGAAAATAAATAAAAGACAATGAGAATATCATAAATTTTCGCCAGCCACGGTCCCATTAAATGTTCAAGAACCGGAAGAAAGTGAGTGGATTGAACCTTAAAACTGATTTTCATCACAATATAAGACGAGAAAATGAACATCACTGTAAACAGCACAATAGCCAGTCCGCTTTCTGCGCCAAAAAACTGCCATATCTCCTGACCGCTTGCATATCCGGCGCCGATCAGGCTGCCTAATATAAGCAGCATCCACCTCATTCCGGCTCTCCACAACATTATCACCTCATAAGTACAGAGTTCAGCTTGTTTCCGTTATTGTTACTATATAGAGCGTTAATAACAAAAATGCCTATTTTCATAGGAAAACAAAAAATAATGGTTGAATGTGAAAATACTATACAAAATACACATAAAAAAAAGACCGCCTAAACAGGCAGTCAAAACATAGAATCCCATCCTCCGCTTTCTTTGGCCATTCCTTTATACGCTTCTTCACCAAGATATCATTTTCAATCATTCAGTTATTCCGATCTTATCGTAATCTTCATTAGGCGTTCCGCATATTAATGACTCCTCCATTACCAAAACAGCAGACCATATCTTGCTTCACCTGAAGCGCTGCGGCACAATACTTGTAAATAACCTCTATCTTCTCCTCTTTGTATTCAAAAATCCGTAAACAGACACAAAGCATAAAAAACCTAACTGCTGGATATAATGTAAACAACCTTACATACCAAAAAAACACATCCCTAGCAATTCCGATATCTAACAAGGAAGTGAAACCTATGAATCGAAAAGGCGGGCTTTTTTCTTCTCAGGAACGAGTAAAGCAATATGTTTCACATACAGATACAGCTGCAGCAAAACAAATACAAACGATTCTTTCTTCATCCTTACGTAAAGCTGCCGGCAGACCGATTGTTGTGGTTTGTATCGGAACAGACCGTTCAACTGGTGACTCATTAGGCCCGCTCGTAGGAATGAAACTCAAACAGATGCAGCTCACCAGATTCCACGTCTACGGCACTCTGTCTGATCCTGTGCACGCTGTAAACATGAAGGATAAATTGATGGAAATTCACAAATTACATAAAAACCCATTTATTGTAGCAGTTGATGCTTGCTTAGGGCGTGTGAAAAGCGTAGGTTCATTCCAGATCGGAGATGGCCCACTAAAGCCAGGTGCCGGTGTACAGAAGGATCTTCCTGAGGTAGGAGATCTCCATGTGAATGGAATTGTAAATGTGAGCGGTTTCATGGAGTACTTTGTTTTACAAAATACAAGGCTTCACTTGGTCATGAATATGGCAAATGTTCTTGCTGAAGGACTGAGTTTAACAGATCGAACAGAGTGGAGGCAGGAACGGCTTAATCCGCTGCAAAGACTCACAGGACGATTATAAAACAAAAAACCATCTTCAATAGAGATGGTTTTCTTTCATTACGATTCTCGTTCTGATAAAAGCTCTAAGATCCGTTCAAGATCCTCGTTGGAGAAAAACTCAATTTCGATTTTGCCTTTTTTCTTTTGTCTCTTAATATTTACTGTTGTACCAAAATAATTTTGGAGATACGATTCCCGTTCTTTGATAATCGCATCTTTCACAGGCTCTTTTTTCTTTGTTTCACGTGGAACATTCTGATTTAATTGCTGAATCAGCTGCTCAAGCTGGCGAACGTTAAGCTGTTCTGCAATCACTTTTTGCACAAGCGGTTCAAGCTTGTTTTTATTTTTCAAACCAAGAAGTGTGCGGCCATGCCCCATAGAGAGCGTGCCTTCCGCAATCAGCTGCTGAATGTTCTCAGGCAGTGTCAGCAATCTTAAATGGTTGGCAATATGCGGCCTGCTTTTTCCGAGACGTTTTGCAAGCTGCTCTTGCGTGACATCTAAGTGTTTGAGCAAAGAGTCATAAGCCTGAGCCTCTTCCAGCGGTGATAAATCCTCACGCTGAAGGTTTTCCAGTAAAGCAATTTCTCTCATTAACGCCTCTGATAATTCACGGACAATCGCTGGAACTGTTTCTAAACCTGCAAGCTTTGCCGCCCGAAAGCGCCGTTCACCCGCAACGATATCATAGCCTTTTAAAGATTTTCTGACGATAAGCGGCTGGAGAATGCCATGCTGCAGCACAGATTCCTTGAGCTCAGCAAGAGCTTCGTCGTCAAAGTGTTTTCTTGGCTGATAAGGATTAGGGCGTAAATCGGTAACTTTGATTTCCTCAACTGTCTCTTCAGACAAATCAACCTGATTAAACAACGCATTAATCCCTTTTCCAAGGCCTTTAGCCATTCGCAGCCACTTCCTTTGCTAAATCTAAATATACTTCCGCACCTCTTGACCGCGGATCGTATAAAATGATGGGTTTACCGTGACTCGGTGCCTCACTCAGACGGACATTACGCGGAATAACAGTCTGATATACTTTATCTCTAAAGTATTTTTTTACCTCTTCAATCACTTGAATGCCAAGATTTGTCCGGGCATCAAGCATCGTCAGCAATACGCCTTCAATCATTAAATCAGTATTCAAATGCTTTTGCACAAGACGTACGGTATTTAATAATTGGCTCAGTCCCTCCAAGGCATAGTATTCGCACTGTACAGGAATCACAACTGAATCTGAAGCAGTCAACGCGTTAATTGTCAGCAATCCCAATGACGGAGGACAATCAATAATAATATAATCATAATTCTGCTTCACTGCTTCAAGCGCTCTCTTAAGTCTCACTTCTCTTGAAATTGTCGGAACCAGCTCGATCTCAGCTCCTGCAAGCTGTATCGTCGCAGGAATCACATCCAAATTCTCTACTGAAGTTGCTTTAATAATATCTATTACATCTGCATCATCTACTAAAATATCGTACACACACTGATCTACATCGGCTTTTTCAATCCCCAATCCGCTCGTTGCATTCCCCTGCGGATCAATATCTACCAGCAGAACCCTTTTCCCTATGTAAGCTAAGCATGCTCCAAGGTTGACAGACGTCGTTGTTTTTCCGACTCCGCCTTTTTGGTTCGTAATTGCTATGATTTTTCCCACGATGTCACCTACTTTCACATGAACATGTACTGTCATGTTTCTATTTTATCAAAAAAAGATTAAAGCGTTTCACTTTTTTCATCATTTTGTTTTTTATCAGAAGGGAATATTTGAAAAATTTAATCAGCGCTTTATTGCTTTCTCTTATAAATTCTTAAACTGATATGTTTTTTTGACTTAAAAAAGGGATTTCTATTAGAAAAAAAGAAGAAGTTACAATGCAGAAAGTACAAACAGGACGGTGATCATATGGTTTACAAAACAAAAAGAGATGCACCCGTTACTCTTATGATTGTGTTTCTCATATTACTCATACAAGCAGATGCCATAGTTCCTTTTGTGCTGGGACATATGAGGATATCCGGCTGGATCATTTTTGTTCTGCTGACTCTTTTCAATGTGCTCATCATTTGGAGTTTCATTGATCTGAAATATGTATTGAAGGAGCACCGTTTGATCATTAAAGCCGGATTGATCAAACATCAAATTCCTTACGAAAAAATCGACAAAGTGATTCAGCAAAAGAAGCTGTGGTCAGGTTTTCGGCTTATTGGCTCACGGCGTGCGATTACGATTTATTATCGGGGAGGCTGGGGACATGCAGTCATTTCTCCAAAAGACACGGAAGAATTTATCCACAAGCTCAAAGAAAAGAATTCTAATATAACAATTGTAACTAAAAGTAATTAATTCCCTTTTAGCGAAAAAGCTCTCCTGGACAGCAGGAGAGCTTTTATTTTGGTATGCGAATCGTCAATTGAATATATTCTTCAAATTCCTCTTCTTCCGTATTCAATTTTACGCCGCTGTCTTCAACCATTGACAGTGACTGGCGAATCGTGTTCATTGCAATTCTAGTATCCCTGCTGAACGCTTTGCGTCTAGGCTTTGGTTTTCTCTGGCCTTGCTCCAGCATTTTAACCACGCGGTCTTCTGTCTGCTTTACATTTAAGCTTTTCTCAATTATCTCTGTGAGCAGTGTGACTTGGAGCTCAGGCTGTTTCAGGGGAATCAGCGCTCTGGCATGACGCTCTGTGATTTTCTTCTCCATGATTGCGTCTTGAACCGGCTGAGGCAGCTTTAATAGCCGCAGTTTGTTCGCAATCGTTGACTGCCCTTTTCCTAAACGCTGCGCCAGTGCTTCCTGTGTTAAATCATGAAGCTCAAGGAGCCTTGCGTAGGCATGCGCTTCCTCAATCGAAGACAATTCCTCACGTTGCAAATTTTCAATTAACGCCACAGAAGCGGTTTCCGTGTCGGAAAAATCCTTAATAATGGCCGGAATCTTTTCCCACTCGAGCGATTGCACCGCTCTCCAGCGTCTTTCACCTGCAATGAGTTCGTATTGGCCTTCTTCTTCTGTATGCCTGACAACAATCGGCTGAATAATGCCGTGTGTATGAATGGTCATTGCTAACTCTTTGATTTTTTCATCTGAGAAAATGGTGCGTGGCTGAAAACGGTTGGGAACGATAGCATTTACCGGTATTTCCAGAATCTCTTCTTTGTTTGTCTCATGTTCAGCAATCTCCGGTTCCTGTTCCTTCTCACCAAGCCCGAAGAAACGAGAGAATGAATGCTTCATGTACCTACACCACCTTTAAAAACTGCCATTTTTATAATTCTATTTTCTCATGGTTTTTCCTGCTGTACCGTCATTAATTTTGAAGAAAATATGATGGTATTGTCATATCAGGCTGTCTAAATTACCCTTCAATTGGCGATTTATTAGGAGTTCCCGGTTTTCTTGGATACTTCTTAGGTGTATTTTTGATCTTGCGTATCACCATAATATTACGATCGCTTTCTTCAATAGGCAGCTTAAAGGAATGGGTATTCTCAAGTTCTCCTCCAAGCGTTGTGATTGCTTTTTTCCCCGCATTTAATTCTTCTTCAGCAGATGCGGCTTTTAAAGCAACAAATAAACCGTTTTTCTTAACCAGAGGCAGGCAAAGCTCACTTAAAACAGAGAGTCTCGCAACCGCTCGCGCTGTCACGATATCATAGCTTTCCCTTACGTCCTTCCGTTGTCCGAATGTTTCAGCTCTGTCATGGCAAAATGTCGTATTCTCCAATTGTAAAGCTTCAGACAGCTTTTCTAAAAACGTTATTCGTTTGTTTAGTGAATCTACGATTGTGACATGAAGGTGCGGAAAACATATTTTAATCGGCAGACTCGGAAAACCCGCTCCCGCTCCGACATCACAAATCGTATTCATCTGATTGAAGTCGACATAAAATGCAGCTGTAATGGAATCATAAAAATGCTTCAGATACACTTCTTTTTTCTCTGTAATCGAAGTCAGATTGATTTTTTCATTCCACTCAACCAGCATATCGTAATACAGCTCAAATTGCTCCAGCTGACGAGGAGAAAGGGAGATCCCTTTTTCCGCCAGTCCAGAAGTGAATTCTTCAATATTCATGCCGTCATCCTTTCTACTCGGCTATCTTCGCAATGCGGCCCTGCTCTAAATATACCAATAGAATTGAAATGTCTGCCGGGTTCACACCGGAAATACGGGAAGCTTGGGCAACAGACAAAGGCCGTACGTTTTTCAGCTTTTGACGAGCCTCGGTTGCAATCCCCTTAATTGCGTCATAATCAATTCGATCAGGGATCTTTTTGTTTTCCATCTTCTTCAGTTTTTCCACTTGCTGAAGGGATTTTTCAATATACCCTTCATATTTCACTTGAATTTCTACTTGTTCTGCCACGTCTTGCGGAACCGGCACTTCTGGCGGCGCCAGTTTTGTAACAGTTTCATAGTTCATTTCAGGACGTTTCATCAAGTCTGTGCCGCGTACCCCATCTTTCAATTCGCTTCCGCCAAGAGAACGGATATATTCTTGATTTTCTGGAGACGGCTTGATAATCACAGAATGCAGACGTTTTTTCTCCGCTTCGATCGCCGCTTTTTTCTTCTCAAAAGCCGCAAATCGCTCATCAGAAATCAATCCAATGCGGTGGCCGATTTCTGTCAGACGCAGATCGGCATTGTCATGACGGAGAAGCAATCTGTATTCAGCGCGAGATGTCAAAAGACGGTATGGCTCATTTGTCCCTTTCGTCACAAGGTCATCAATGAGAACACCAATGTAGGCGTCAGAACGGCTTAGAATCACTTCTTCTTTTCCAAGCGCTTTTCGTCCTGCATTGATTCCCGCCATAATCCCTTGTCCTGCAGCTTCTTCATAACCGGATGTTCCGTTAATTTGGCCGGCAGTGTAGAGATTGGTGATTTTTTTCGTTTCAAGCGTCGGCCATAGCTGCGTCGGTACAATCGCATCGTACTCAATCGCATAGCCGGCTCTCATCATTTGAACGTTTTCCAGGCCCGGAATCGTTGCAAGCATTCTTTGCTGCACGTCCTCTGGAAGACTAGTAGACAAACCTTGAACATAAACTTCCTGCGTATTTCTGCCTTCTGGCTCAAGGAAAATTTGATGACGCGGTTTATCATTAAAACGAACAACTTTATCTTCAATTGACGGGCAGTATCTCGGACCTGTACCTTTGATCATACCGGAATACATCGGTGAGCGGTGCAGGTTGCTGTCAATAATCTCATGTGTCTCAGGGCTCGTATATGTCAGCCAGCAAGGAAGCTGATCTGTGATATAATCAACCGTTTCATATGAGAAAGCGCGAGGCACTTCGTCACCAGGCTGAATTTCCGTTTTGCTGTAATCAATCGTGTCGCTTTTGACGCGAGGCGGCGTACCTGTTTTAAAACGAACAAGGTCGAAGCCCAGTTCTTCCAAATGCTCAGAAAGCTTAATAGAAGGCTGCTGGTTGTTCGGACCGCTTGAGTAAGAAAGATCACCGAGAATGATACGTCCTCTCAAATATGTTCCTGTCGTCATAACAACTGCTTTCGCGCGGTAATTCGCACCGGTTTGTGTAATGACACCGCGGCACTCGCCGTCTTCAATGATCAGACGCTCTACAATTCCTTGCAGCAGCGTTAAGTTTGGTTCTTTTTCAAGCGTATTTTTCATTTCATGCTGATATTGGAATTTATCTGCTTGCGCACGCAGCGCACGGACAGCAGGACCTTTTCCTGTATTCAGCATTCTCATTTGAATATGCGTTTTATCAATATTTCTGCCCATTTCTCCGCCAAGCGCGTCAATTTCGCGGACGACAATCCCTTTTGCAGGACCGCCGACAGACGGATTACATGGCATAAACGCAACCATATCTAAGTTGATGGTCAAGACAAGCGTTTTGGCGCCTTGACGTGCTGATGCGAGGGCAGCCTCAACACCGGCATGCCCGGCGCCAATCACTATCACATCGTATTGGCCTGCTTCATACCCCATGATTCTAGTTCCTCCTTTATTTATTTTCCTAAACAGAACTGTGAAAAGAGCTGATCAATTAAGCTTTCATGGACAGCGTCTCCAATGATTTCGCCCAGAAGCTCCCAGCATCTTGTAAGATCAATCTGCACCATGTCGATCGGGACATCCTGTTCGATGCCGCTAAGCGCGTCTTCAATGGCGCGTTTTGCTTCCTGTAAAATTGATATATGGCGTGTATTGCTGACATACGTTAAATCTCCGCTTTCAATAGCACCTGTATAGAACAGCGATTGAATCGCTTCCTCCAAATCATTAACGCCTTCTTCTTTTAGAAGAGATGTCGTTACAACAGGACGTCCATTGGCCAGCTCGCGTACACGTTCTATGTCAATTTTCGCCTCGAGGTCAGTCTTATTCATAATGACGATGACGTCCATTCCCTCAACGGCTTCAAAAAGCTTCACGTCTTCTTCAGAAAGTTCTTCACTATAATTAAGCACAAGTAAAATCAGGTCTGCTTCCTTCAGAACCTGACGAGAGCGTTCAACACCTATTCGTTCAACAATATCCTCTGTTTCACGAATACCCGCAGTATCAACAAGACGAAGCGGAACACCTCTTACATTCACGTATTCCTCAATCACATCCCGTGTCGTACCCGGAATATCGGTAACAATAGCTTTTGCCTCATGAACCAGGCTGTTAAGAAGAGAAGACTTTCCGACATTCGGACGGCCGATAATGACAGTAGAAAGACCTTCCCGCAAAATTTTGCCCTGCTCAGACGTTCTAAGCAGCGCCTCAATTTCTTTTTTAACGGAGCTTGCCTTTTCAACTAAAAGCTGATGTGTCATTTCTTCTACATCATCATACTCCGGATAATCTATATTTACCTCAACATGGGCCAGCGTTTCTAAAATATCATCGCGTAAACGGCGCACCAAAGCAGAGAGACGCCCTTCCATTTGATTCATAGCGACGTTCATTGCCCGATCCGTTTTCGCTCTGATTAAGTCCATCACCGCTTCCGCCTGTGAAAGGTCAATTCGCCCATTTAAAAACGCGCGTTTCGTGAATTCACCAGGCTCCGCCAGTCTCGCTCCCTCTCTTAAGGCGAGCTGGAGCACTTGGTTTACTGTCACAATTCCCCCGTGGCAGTTTATTTCTATAACATCTTCACGTGTAAAAGTTCTCGGTGCTTTTAACACCGATACCATTACTTCCTCCACGACCCGATCCGTACGTTTGTCTACAATATGGCCGTAATGAATCGTGTGTGATTCGACCGAACTGATCGTTTTCCCTTTCGGCCCTTTATACATTCTGTCGGCGATCTGGATTGCTTCCGGTCCGCTCAGCCGCACAATAGCAATCGCACCCTCTCCCATCGGTGTAGAAATGGCCGCAATTGTATCCATGTTGTTCACCTCTCTTTTCTATACTCTCATTCATCTATATAAAAAAATATTTTATTATGCCAAAACTAAAAGATAACATAGTTTGGTTCGAAGTGGAAGATGTGTTATCCACAGACTTAGAAATTCATCCCTTATTACTTTAACTTATCCACATGTGAATAACAATTAATTTTATTTCCTGAACTTCCTTTTTATCAACAGGATACACCTAAAAAGGAAAAACTTAAACGGAAAAAGCTTGATATTACAAGGAAAAATAGATTTTTCTATACAAAAAAACCGAAGCTCCGATTTTTATCGGACTTCGGTTTTATGGTATCTTTTCTGGGAAATAACGAGGTGGCGATTTTCGCCTTCACCCATTGAATACGTTTCGATCTGCTGATTTGCATATCTGGAAAGGGCATCATGAATGATTTTTCTTTCACTGGACGGCATCGGTTCTAAATGAACATCTTTTTTCGTTTTCAAAACCTGGTCTGCCAGTCTCACAGCCAGCTGACTCAGCGTCTCTTTCCTTTTCAAACGGTAGTTTTCTGCATCTACCGTCACATTTAAATACTGATCTGAATAACGATTAAGGACAAGCTGGGTCAAAGTTTGAAGTGCATTTAAGGTTTGTCCTCTTTTTCCAATTAACAATGCCGTTTTTTCACCCGTTATATGGAAACTCACTGCCTTTTTGCTTTCTTTTACAGTCACATCAGACTTTCCTGCAATGGATTCGGCAATTCTTTCAAGATACATCTTTGTTTCCTGAATTGGATCAAATTTTTCAGCCAGCTTCACGATTGCCGGCTTTTTGCCGAATATACCAAGAAAACCTTTGTTTCCCTCTTCAATAACGGTAATTTCAACTTCATCCTTCGTTAATTGCAGTTCTCGTAATCCGGACTGTACTGCTTCATCGACATTTCGCCCTGCAGCAGTCACATTCCTCACTTTTTCTTTCCTCCGGCTTTTTGCGGCTGAGGATCTTTTTTAATATCAGGCCCTTTAATGAGGAAAGTTTGCGCAATCATAAACAAGTTACCGACTACCCAATAAAGAGAAAGCGCCGCCGGGAAGTTGATCGCAAACACAATGATCATAATCGGCATAATCCAAAGCATCATTGCCATTTGCGGATTTTGCTGCGCATTGCCCGCCATCATTAATTTTTGCTGTACGAAAGTAGCAACACCGGCAACAATCGGAAGAATATAGAAAGGATCTTTTTCTCCTAAGTCAAACCATAAGAAACTGTGCTCTGAAATCGCCTGTGTTCTCATGATCGCATGGTAGAATCCGATTAAAATCGGCATTTGAATTAAAATCGGGAAACACCCTGCCAATGGGTTGACGCCATGCTTTTGAAATAAAGCCATTGTTTCCTGCTGAAGTTTTTGCTGCGTTTTTTGATCCTTTGAGCTGTATTTTTCTTTAAGCTTTTGCATTTCCGGCTGTAAAGCCTGCATCGCTTTCGAGCTTCTCAGCTGCTTGATCATCAGCGGCAATATTAATAAACGGATTAATATTGTAACAATAATAATTGACAGTCCATAGTTGTCTCCCGTCAATTTCGCAACATACGTAATGAGCTCAGACAATGGAAATACTACGTACTTGTCCCAAAAATGCGGACTATCTGCAGTGATCGGCTCTTTGACACTCGAGCATCCAGCCAATAGCATGAATACGCCGACCATACTTAATAGCAACCATATTCTCCTTTTCAACAACATTTCCTCCTATAATCATTCTTTACACTCTCTTATTACAAAACATACTTGTATGTATTTTAGCATCTTTCAGTTTTAAATGGTGTCTTTTTCTGATCAACCAGAAAGGAAGCGCTTTTAAAAGTTTTAAGAAAGCAGTGCCATCTACTTTTTTGACGAAGTTTTCTTATATAATGAGGCCTTCCTGAATAAATGCTGCAGACTTTTTTTCGTTTCCTCAAATGTCAGCTGACTTGCTGGTTTTCTGGCAATAATAATGTAATCCTTTTGCTTCAGTCTGTCTCTCTCTTCTAGAAAAGCTTGCCGGATCAAACGTTTTATCCGATTTCGCATTACTGCATTGCCAATTTTTTTGCTGACGGAAAGACCAACGCGCAGCTCATCGTTTTCAGGCTGATCAAGCGTATATAAGACAAACTGGCGATTCGCTACTGATGTGCCATGCTTGAACACTTTTTGAAAATCTTCATTTTTCTTTAAACGATTTCGCTTCTTCAAATTGACTCACTCCGATACTGGCTGGCAGAAACTTTTAATTTTATTTGAAAATGAGATGCGCAGAGACAGGGAGATCCCCTGCTCATACACATCACATATATCTTTTCCCTTAAAGTGAAAAAAGACCACTGACATTATTCAGTGGCCTAAGCTGATAATACTTTTCTGCCTTTGCGGCGACGGCGTGCTAAAACTAGACGACCGTTTTTTGAACTCATACGGCTTCTGAAGCCATGAACTTTACTGCGTTTACGGTTATTCGGTTGGAATGTTCTTTTCATTTATGACACCTCCCTCGAGGAATAGCTGTTAAAGACAGTCTTACTTATTATATTTGCGTTACCTATTCATTGTCAACTTCACTAGTGCTTTTATTTCTTGCAACCATAATAGGATACCATACCTTCTCGACTTTCGAAACCTTATTTTTCAGATTCCTGAAATTAACGAAAAAAAGTCCTGATTCAAATAACATTCTGAGCTGAAAATACGCGATGTGGATATCTTTTTTCCCTTTTTTCAATATCCACAAAGGTTATCGACAACATTTTCACACCGCCAACCCCTGTGGACAAATTTTTTTCAACAGGTTGTCCGCTTTGTGGATAAGATTGTGACAACCATTGCAAGCTCTCGTTTAATTTGGTATTATATTTGTGTTTTAACTCTTGATTACTAATCTTGCTTCCACTCATTATCCACAAACTGTGGATAACTTGTGGATTGATTTCACACAGCATGTGTAGAAAGTTGTCCACAAGTTGTGAAATTTGTCGAAAAGCTATTTATCTACTATATTATATGTTTTCAACATTTAATGTGTACGAATGGTTACCGCCATTTGCTCTTTTTTTGTGTTCTATAACAGGAAAAGACGTTATTTTCTTAGAAAAGGAGGGACGTGCCGGAAGATGGAAAATATATTAGACCTGTGGAACCAAGCCCTTGCTCAAATCGAAAAAAAATTGAGCAAACCGAGTTTCGAGACTTGGATGAAATCAACGAAAGCCCACTCACTGCAAGGAGATACATTGACAATTACCGCTCCTAATGAATTTGCCAGAGACTGGCTGGAGTCCAGATACTTGCATCTCATTGCAGATACTATATATGAATTAACCGGGGAAGAATTGAGCATTAAGTTTGTCATTCCTCAAAATCAAGATGTCGAAGACTTTATGCCAAAACCGCAAGTCAAAAAAGCGGTAAAAGAAGATACATCTGATTTTCCTCAAAATATGCTCAACCCAAAATATACATTTGATACTTTTGTCATCGGATCTGGAAACCGATTCGCTCACGCAGCTTCCCTGGCAGTAGCGGAAGCACCTGCAAAAGCATACAACCCTTTATTTATCTATGGGGGCGTTGGCTTAGGGAAAACACACTTAATGCATGCGATCGGCCATTATGTAATAGATCATAATCCTTCTGCCAAAGTGGTTTATCTGTCTTCTGAGAAATTTACTAACGAGTTCATCAACTCTATTCGGGATAATAAAGCAGTTGATTTTCGCAATCGCTACCGAAATGTTGATGTGCTTTTGATAGATGATATTCAATTTTTAGCCGGGAAAGAACAAACGCAAGAAGAATTTTTCCATACTTTTAACACGCTGCACGAAGAAAGCAAACAAATCGTCATTTCAAGTGATAGACCGCCTAAAGAAATTCCGACACTTGAAGACAGATTGCGTTCACGCTTTGAATGGGGTCTGATTACAGATATCACGCCTCCTGATTTAGAAACGAGAATTGCGATTTTAAGAAAAAAAGCCAAAGCGGAAGGCTTGGATATTCCGAACGAGGTTATGCTTTACATCGCAAATCAAATCGACAGCAACATTCGGGAGCTGGAAGGGGCGTTAATCAGGGTCGTTGCTTATTCATCTTTAATTAATAAAGATATCAATGCCGATCTGGCCGCTGAGGCATTAAAAGATATTATTCCTTCCTCAAAACCGAAAGTGATTACAATAAAAGAAATTCAGAGAGTAGTAGGCCAGCAATTCAATATTAAGCTTGAGGATTTCAAAGCAAAAAAACGGACAAAATCGGTAGCATTCCCGCGTCAAATCGCTATGTACTTATCGAGAGAAATGACTGACTCCTCTCTCCCTAAAATCGGAGAGGAATTCGGAGGACGTGACCATACAACCGTTATTCATGCACATGAAAAAATTTCAAAACTGCTGGCAGATGATGAACAGCTTCAGCAGCATGTAAAAGAAATTAAGGAACAGCTTAAATAATAGGGCCGGGGATAAATCGGGAGAAGTGTGAATAACTTTTCTAAAGTCATGCACAGTCTGTCCACATGTGGATAGGCTGTGTTTCCTGTCTTTTTCACAACTTATCCACAAATCCACAAGCCCTACTAGTACTTCTACTACTTTTTTTAAAAAAATATATATATTAAACATTATCCGTTAGGAGGATAAAAATGAAATTTACGATTCAAAAAGATCGTCTTGTTGAAAGTGTCCAAGATGTATTAAAAGCAGTTTCATCCAGAACTACAATTCCGATTTTGACCGGTATTAAGATCGTTGCCTCAGATGAAGGGGTATCTTTTACTGGAAGCGATTCAGATATTTCCATCGAGTCTTTTATTCCAAAAGAAGAAGGAGATAAAGAAATCGTTACGATTGAACAGCCAGGCAGCATTGTATTACAAGCCCGCTTCTTTAGTGAGATTGTAAAAAAACTCCCGATGGCAACTGTGGAAATCGAAGTGCAAAATCAATATCTGACGATTATCCGCTCTGGAAAAGCCGAATTTAACCTAAATGGGCTTGATGCCGATGAGTATCCGCACTTGCCGCAGATTGAAGAGCATCATGCGATTCAGATTCCTACGGATTTATTAAAAAACCTAATTAGACAAACAGTGTTTGCGGTGTCCACCTCAGAAACACGCCCTATCTTGACAGGTGTAAACTGGAAGGTGGAGAAAAGTGAATTATTATGCACTGCAACGGATAGCCACCGCTTAGCTTTAAGAAAAGCCAAACTTGATATTTCAGAAGACAGATCCTATAACGTCGTGATTCCGGGTAAGAGCTTAACTGAACTCAGCAAGATTTTGGATGACAACCAAGAACTTGTAGATATCGTCATTACAGAAACCCAGGTTCTGTTTAAAGCAAAAAACGTCTTGTTCTTCTCACGCCTGCTGGATGGAAATTATCCGGATACAACCAGCCTTATCCCGCAAGAGAGCAAGACAGAAATCATTGTGAACACAAAAGAATTCCTTCAGGCGATTGATCGTGCATCTCTATTAGCCAGAGAAGGACGCAATAACGTGGTGAAGCTTTCTGCAAAACCTGCTGAATCAATTGAGATTTCTTCTAATTCACCTGAAATCGGAAAAGTGGTGGAAGCGGTTCTAGCAGATCAAATCGAGGGTGAGGAATTAAATATCTCATTTAGTCCAAAATATATGCTGGATGCATTAAAGGTGCTTGAAGGAGCAGAGATACGTGTAAGCTTTACAGGAGCTATGAGACCTTTCTTAATTCGCACGCCGAATGATGAAACAATCGTACAGCTTATCCTCCCTGTCAGAACCTATTAATCCGATATACGGCTGCCGACCTGCTCGGCAGCTTTTCTATTCGTAATCTGCTCCGTCAAGTTTTCCCTTTCCCTAATTCGTTTTTTTTTAGTACAATTAGATATTAGTGATATTTGAAAGAGGTCGATATAATGGCAAATCCGATTTCTATTGATACAGAGATGATTACACTCGGGCAATTTCTGAAATTAGCCGATGTGATTCAGTCAGGCGGCATGGCAAAGTGGTTTTTGAGCGAGCATGAAGTGCTTGTGAACAATGAGCCGGACAATCGCCGCGGCAGAAAGCTGTATGTTGGAGATGTGGTAGAGATTGAAGGATTTGGTTCATTTCAAGTCGTCAATTAAAGCGGGTGACACTGATTGTATATCCAGAACTTAGAACTGACATCTTACCGCAACTATGAACATGCTGAACTTCAATTTGAAAATAAAGTAAATGTGATCATTGGAGAAAATGCTCAGGGGAAAACAAACCTCATGGAAGCGATCTATGTCTTGTCCATGGCAAAATCGCATCGGACTTCAAATGACAAAGAACTTATCCGGTGGGACAAAGACTATGCTAAAATAGAGGGAAGAGTGATGAAGCAAAACGGAGCGATCCCGATGCAGCTCGTCATCTCCAAAAAGGGTAAAAAGGGCAAGGTCAATCATATCGAACAGCAAAAGCTCAGCCAGTATGTCGGCGCCCTCAACACCATCATGTTTGCACCGGAAGATTTAAACCTTGTAAAGGGAAGCCCTCAAGTGAGACGGAGATTTCTTGACATGGAAATCGGCCAAGTTTCTCCCGTCTACCTGTATGACCTTTCTCTTTACCAGAAGATTCTTTCCCAGCGAAATCATTTTTTGAAGCAGCTGCAAACAAGAAAACAAACTGACAGAACAATGCTTGATGTTCTGACTGATCAGCTTATTGAAGTTGCCGCAAAAGTCGTCGTAAAACGTCTGCAGTTCACGGCACAGCTCGAAAAATGGGCGCAGCCTATCCATTCGGGCATCTCAAGAGGGCTTGAGGAATTGACGCTGAAGTACCATACGGCGCTTGAGGTATCAGATCCTGAAGACTTGTCGAAAATAGGAGATAGCTATCAAGAAGCGTTTTCTAAATTAAGAGAAAAAGAAATCGAGCGCGGCGTCACGCTGTCTGGACCTCATCGGGATGATGTTCTTTTCTATGTGAACGGACGCGATGTGCAGACGTATGGGTCTCAAGGACAGCAGCGGACGACGGCATTATCCCTTAAGCTGGCTGAGATTGACCTGATCCATGAAGAAATCGGAGAATATCCCATTTTACTATTGGATGATGTGCTGAGTGAGCTGGATGATTATCGCCAATCGCACTTGCTTCATACCATCCAGGGCCGTGTACAAACGTTTGTCACAACGACAAGCGTTGATGGCATTGATCACGAAACCTTACGGCAAGCAGGAATGTTCCGTGTGCAAAACGGTACGTTAGTGAAGTGAAGAAAAGAGGTGAGCAATTGTATATTCATTTAGGTGATGATTTTGTGGTTTCAACACGCGATATTATTGGCATTTTTGATTTTAAAGCCAACATGTCGCCAATTGTTGAAGAATTTCTGGAAAAACAGAAACACAAGCTGGTGCCTTCCGTAAACGGCACACCCAAATCTATCGTAGTCACGGTTCAGAATATATATTACTCTCCCTTATCTTCCAGCACATTAAAAAAACGTGCGCAATTTATGGTTGAAATAGATTCTTAGTGATTTTTTATAACGAATATATTGTTTAAGAAAAGTGTAGGTGAATAACGTGGCTATGGAACAGCAGCAAAATAGTTATGATGAAAATCAGATACAGGTACTAGAAGGATTGGAAGCTGTTCGTAAAAGACCGGGGATGTACATCGGTTCAACCAACAGTAAAGGCCTTCACCATCTGGTATGGGAAATTGTCGACAATAGTATTGACGAAGCCTTGGCCGGTTATTGTACAGATATCAATATCCAAATTGAAAAAGACAACAGCATCACGGTAATTGATAATGGCCGCGGGATTCCAGTCGGTATTCATGAGAAAATGGGTCGTCCTGCGGTTGAAGTCATTATGACTGTGCTTCACGCCGGCGGAAAATTTGACGGAAGCGGATATAAAGTGTCCGGAGGATTGCACGGTGTAGGTGCCTCGGTCGTTAACGCGTTATCAACAGAGCTTGATGTGACTGTTCACCGTGACGGAAAAATCCATCGTCAAGTCTATAACCGCGGTGTCCCAGTTTCTGATCTTGAGGTTATTGGCGAAACGGATCATACAGGAACGACTACACACTTTGTTCCAGATCCTGAAATCTTCACGGAAACAACTGAGTATGAATATGATTTGCTTGCTAACCGTGTTCGCGAACTAGCCTTTTTGACAAAAGGCGTAAACATCACGATTGAAGATAAACGTGAAGGCCAAGAGCGCAAAAATGAGTATCATTACGAAGGCGGAATTAAAAGCTATGTAGAGTATTTAAACCGCTCCAAAGAAGTTGTCCATGAAGAGCCGATTTATATTGAAGGCGAAAAGGACGGCATTACGGTTGAAGTCGCTCTGCAATACAATGACAGCTACACAAGCAATATTTACTCATTTACAAACAATATCAACACGTACGAAGGCGGTACCCACGAAGCCGGTTTTAAAACGGGGCTGACTCGTGTCATCAATGATTACGCCAGAAAAAAAGGACTCATAAAAGAAAATGATCCAAACTTAAGCGGAGATGATGTGAGAGAAGGGCTTACCGCGATTATCTCAATCAAACACCCGGATCCGCAGTTCGAAGGCCAAACGAAAACAAAACTAGGCAACTCAGAGGCGCGGACGATCACAGATACGTTATTTTCTGCGGCGTTGGAAACATTTATGCTGGAAAATCCAGATGCGGCCAAAAAAATCGTTGACAAAGGTTTAATGGCAGCAAGAGCAAGAATGGCTGCGAAAAAAGCGCGTGAATTAACGCGCCGCAAAAGCGCTTTGGAGATTTCAAACCTTCCCGGTAAATTAGCGGACTGCTCTTCGAAAGACCCGAGCATCTCCGAGTTATATATCGTAGAGGGTGACTCTGCCGGAGGATCTGCAAAACAGGGACGTGACAGGCATTTCCAAGCCATTTTGCCGCTAAGAGGTAAAATCCTAAACGTTGAAAAAGCAAGGCTTGATAAAATTCTTTCTAACAATGAAGTTCGTTCTATGATTACTGCACTCGGCACAGGTATCGGGGAAGATTTCAACTTGGAAAAAGCCCGTTATCACAAAGTCGTCATTATGACAGATGCCGACGTTGACGGCGCGCACATCAGAACATTGCTGTTGACGTTCTTTTACAGATATATGCGTCAGATCATCGAAAACGGCTACGTGTACATCGCGCAGCCGCCGCTCTACAAAGTCCAGCAGGGTAAACGTGTTGAATATGCATACAATGACAAGCAGCTTGAGGAATTGTTGCAAACTCTTCCTCAAACGCCGAAGCCTGGATTGCAGCGTTACAAAGGTCTCGGTGAAATGAATGCCACCCAGCTTTGGGAGACAACAATGGACCCGGACTCAAGAACGCTTCTGCAGGTGACTCTAGAGGATGCAATGGATGCGGATGAAACTTTCGAAATGCTGATGGGAGACAAAGTAGAACCGCGCAGAAATTTCATAGAAGCAAATGCGAGATACGTGAAAAATCTCGATATCTAATAATAAAAAGCCTTATTTCCAATAAGAAATAAGGCTTTTTTCTGAACGGGACAGGACGCAGGGATTCTTGTAAAACCTATATATTCTAGTAATTTAATGTGTATAAGTATAAGTTTATTGATATAATGGAGAATAGTGAAATCGTATTGAAGATCATAATGGACAATCTACTCCCACATAATTTCATGTGATACTTCAGGGAGGTTTTTTAATGAGTGAACAAAACACACCAAAAGTTCGTGAAATAAATATCAGTCAGGAAATGCGCACGTCCTTTTTGGATTATGCGATGAGCGTTATCGTATCCCGGGCACTGCCGGATGTGCGTGACGGTTTAAAACCGGTTCACAGACGGATTTTATACGCGATGAATGATTTAGGCATGACGAGTGACAAGCCGTATAAAAAATCGGCTCGTATCGTCGGAGAAGTTATCGGGAAATACCATCCTCACGGTGATTCAGCGGTATATGAATCTATGGTCAGAATGGCGCAGGATTTCAACTACCGTTATATGCTGGTGGACGGTCACGGAAACTTTGGTTCTGTAGACGGAGACTCAGCCGCTGCGATGCGGTACACCGAAGCCAGAATGTCTAAGATCGCCATGGAAATTCTGCGAGACATTACAAAAGACACGATTGATTATCAAGATAACTATGATGGTTCGGAGAGAGAACCTGTTGTCATGCCGTCAAGATTCCCAAACCTGCTTGTAAATGGAGCAGCCGGTATTGCAGTCGGAATGGCTACAAATATACCGCCGCACCAGCTTGGAGAAATTATTGACGGAGTGCTTGCCGTAAGCGAGAACAAGGACATAACAATCCAAGAGCTGATGGAATTCATTCCTGGACCGGATTTCCCGACTGCCGGACAAATTTTAGGCAGAAGCGGAATTCGCAAGGCATATGAATCCGGAAGAGGTTCTATTACGATTCGGGCAAAAGCAGAAATTGAAGAAACTTCGTCAGGGAAAGAAAGAATTTTAGTAACAGAACTCCCTTATCAGGTGAATAAAGCGCGTCTAATTGAGAAGATTGCTGATCTTGTCAGAGATAAGAAAATTGAAGGAATAACTGATTTGCGTGATGAATCTGACCGGAACGGTATGCGGATTGTCATTGAAATCAGACGAGATGCCAATGCGCATGTTATCCTGAACAATCTTTACAAACAAACGGCCCTGCAAACTTCCTTCGGGATTAACATGCTGGCGCTTGTTGACGGTGAGCCGAAGGTATTAAATTTAAAGCAATGCCTGGTGCATTATCTAGATCACCAAAAAGTCGTTATCAGACGCCGTACTGCTTATGAATTGCGTAAAGCGGAGGCAAGAGCGCATATCTTGGAAGGATTAAGGATTGCTCTCGATCATCTTGATGCAGTTATTTCCCTTATCCGTAACTCTCAAACGGCTGAAATTGCGAGAACAGGGTTAATTGAACAATTCTCGCTGACCGAAAAACAAGCCCAAGCTATTCTAGACATGAGGCTCCAGCGTTTAACAGGATTGGAACGAGAAAAGATTGAAGAAGAATACCAATCCCTGATTAAATTAATTGCAGAGCTTAAAGAAATCTTGGCCAATGAAGAAAAAGTGCTTGAGATCATCCGTGAAGAGCTCACAGAAATTAAAGAGCGTTTCAACGATGAAAGACGCACTGAGATTGTTACTGCCGGCCTTGAAACAATCGAAGATGAAGATCTCATCGAAAGAGAAAATATCGTTGTCACTCTGACGCATAACGGATATATCAAACGTCTGCCTGCTTCGACTTACCGCAGTCAAAAGCGCGGAGGAAAAGGCGTTCAGGGAATGGGGACAAACGAAGATGATTTCGTTGAACATCTGATTTCTACTTCAACACATGACACGATTCTCTTCTTCTCAAACAAAGGGAAAGTGTATCGTTCAAAAGGGTATGAAATCCCTGAATACGGTAGAACCGCTAAGGGAATCCCAATTATCAATCTGTTGGAGGTAGAAAAAGGTGAATGGATTAACGCAATAATCCCAGTCACTGCATTCGAAGAAGATCTCTATCTCTTCTTCACAACAAAACATGGGGTTTCAAAACGCACTTCACTGTCTCAGTTTGCTAATATCCGTAACAACGGCTTAATTGCGCTGAGCCTGCGTGAAGATGATGAATTAATGGGTGTCCGGCTTACTGACGGCACAAAACAAATCATCATCGGAACGAAAAACGGCCTGCTGATTCGTTTCCCTGAAACAGATGTTAGGGAAATGGGAAGAACAGCGGCAGGCGTAAAAGGCATCACCCTTACTGACGATGATATTGTCGTCGGCATGGAAATATTAGAGGAAGAATCTGATGTCCTTATCGTGACCGAGAAAGGTTACGGCAAACGAACTCCGGCTGAAGAATACAGAACTCAAAGCCGAGGCGGAAAAGGACTGAAAACATGTAAAATCACGGAGAACAACGGCCATTTAGTAGCGGTGAAAGCTACCAAAGGTGAAGAGGATCTGATGATTATTACTGCCAGCGGTGTACTGATCAGAATGGATATCAATGATATCTCAACTACCGGACGCGTAACTCAAGGTGTACGTCTCATCAGAATGGCGGAACAAGAGCATGTGGCCACAGTCGCATTAGTTGAGAAAAACGATGATAATGAAGAAAATGAGCAAGAAGAGACACAAGAAAGTTAAGAAAAAGCGCAGCTATACCGGGACTGACCCCATAAGATGAGACAAATAAAAAACACCTTCAAGTTTGAAAACGGATGATTGTTAGCCGAAATTAGACTTGGAGGTGTTTTTTCTATGGGGACAAGAGTGAGTTATCCGGTTGAAG
>NZ_JAXCHF010000030.1:0-623 GCF_037027485.1 Bacillus sp. 205(2023)
TTAACGGGCTCTGACTACTTGTAGGCACACGGTTTCAGGATCTCTTTCACTCCCCTTCCGGGGTGCTTTTCACCTTTCCCTCACGGTACTGGTTCACTATCGGTCACTAGGGAGTATTTAGCCTTGGGAGATGGTCCTCCCGGATTCCGACGGAATTTCACGTGTTCCGCCGTACTCAGGATCCACTCTGGAGAGAACGAAGTTTTGACTACAGGGCTGTTACCTCCTATGGCGGGCCTTTCCAGACCTCTTCATCTACCTCGTTCCTTTGTAACTCCGTATAGAGTGTCCTACAACCCCAAGAGGCAAGCCTCTTGGTTTGGGCTAATCCCGTTTCGCTCGCCGCTACTCAGGGAATCGCATTTGCTTTCTCTTCCTCCGGGTACTTAGATGTTTCAGTTCCCCGGGTCTGCCTTCTCATATCCTATGAATTCAGATATGGATACCACTCCATTACGAGTGGTGGGTTTCCCCATTCGGAAATCTCCGGATCAAAGCTTGCTTACAGCTCCCCGAAGCATATCGGTGTTCGTCCCGTCCTTCATCGGCTCCTAGTGCCAAGGCATCCACCGTGCGCCCTTTCTAACTTAACCGTTAAAAAGAATCACTATGTGATATCTTGT
>NZ_JAXCHF010000031.1:0-514 GCF_037027485.1 Bacillus sp. 205(2023)
GTAGGTGACTACCGTGCCGGTTCAAGTCCGGCCCTCGGCATTATAATTTGCGCCCGTAGCTCAATTGGATAGAGCGTTTGACTACGGATCAAAAGGTTAGGGGTTCGACTCCTCTCGGGCGCGCCATATATTTTATCGATATGGGAAATCGGGAAGTAGCTCAGCTTGGTAGAGCACATGGTTTGGGACCATGGGGTCGCAGGTTCGAATCCTGTCTTCCCGACCATTTTTATGGGGCCTTAGCTCAGCTGGGAGAGCGCCTGCTTTGCACGCAGGAGGTCAGCGGTTCGATCCCGCTAGGCTCCACCAAAAAAATTTAAAAAAGTTGTTGACTTTGAGAAAGCGACGTTGTATAATAATAAAGTTGCTTTAACAAAGCGGTAAACAAAATGATCTTTGAAAACTAAACAAGACAAAACGTACCTGTTAATTCAAGTTTTATCATAAATCGCACAGCGATGTGCGTAGTCAGTCAAACTACTATCGGAGAGTTTGATCCTGGCTCAGGACGAAC
>NZ_JAXCHF010000032.1:0-499 GCF_037027485.1 Bacillus sp. 205(2023)
CGCCGCTAACATCAGGGAGCAAGCTCCCATCTGTCCGCTCGACTTGCATGTATTAGGCACGCCGCCAGCGTTCGTCCTGAGCCAGGATCAAACTCTCCGATAAAGTAGTTTGACTGACTACGCACATTACTGTGCGATTTTATAATAAAACTTGAATTAACAGGTACGTTTTGTCTTGTTTAGTTTTCAAAGAACTTTGCGCGCCTCTCTCGAAGCGACTACTTAATAGTAACATTTTTAGTTAACTAGGTCAACACTTTTTTTAAAATGTTTTCATCTAGTAATGTCTATGTCTTTTAAAAGACAACAGAAATGATTATACCATAAATCTTCTGACTGTAAAGAGTTTTTGATATAAAAAAGCGCAGCTGGTGGGACTGACCCCTGTTTTTGAGACAGGGATCAAAACACCTTTTATACAGCCAATTGCCGATAGCTTATCGGTGATTGGCTGTTTAGTTTCGTTTGAATACGAATGTTGTTATAATAATAAATGTAT
>NZ_JAXCHF010000033.1:0-415 GCF_037027485.1 Bacillus sp. 205(2023)
GGGTCTTATAAACAGAACGTTCCCTGTCTTGTTTAGTTTTGAAGGAACTTTGTTCCTTGAATAAGTTAAGATGGGCCTGTAGCTCAGCTGGTTAGAGCGCACGCCTGATAAGCGTGAGGTCGGTGGTTCGAGTCCACTCAGGCCCACCATCTTATACAAATGGGGCCTTAGCTCAGCTGGGAGAGCGCCTGCTTTGCACGCAGGAGGTCAGCGGTTCGATCCCGCTAGGCTCCACCAACGTGTTCTTTGAAAACTAGATAACAGTAGACATCACATTCAATTAGTAATACAAGATATCACATAGTGATTCTTTTTAACGGTTAAGTTAGAAAGGGCGCACGGTGGATGCCTTGGCACTAGGAGCCGATGAAGGACGGGACGAACACCGATATGCTTCGGGGAGCTGTAAGCAAGC
>NZ_JAXCHF010000034.1:0-378 GCF_037027485.1 Bacillus sp. 205(2023)
TGCCGGCACCACTTTTATATGATATAATATTCAAGTCTCTTGTAAGAAGAGCCATTAGCTCAGTTGGTAGAGCATCTGACTTTTAATCAGAGGGTCGAAGGTTCGAGTCCTTCATGGCTCACCATTTTTAAGCGGGTGTGGCGGAATTGGCAGACGCGCTAGACTTAGGATCTAGTGTCTTTATGACGTGGGGGTTCAAGTCCCTTCACCCGCATTATATAGGATGACAGTTATAAAAACTGGACATCCTGTCTGCGGAAGTAGTTCAGTGGTAGAACACCACCTTGCCAAGGTGGGGGTCGCGGGTTCGAATCCCGTCTTCCGCTCCAACTATACCATCCACGCCGGGGTGGTGGAATTGGCAGACACACAGGACTT
>NZ_JAXCHF010000035.1:0-357 GCF_037027485.1 Bacillus sp. 205(2023)
CCATATTGTAGTAAATTTCTTTTTCGAGCTGTCTTTCTGAACGGATACCGTAGAGGTAGCCGATAAACATCATTTTGAATAAAATTAGCGGATCAAGTGAGGGGCGGCCTTTGTTTTCGCTGTAGTAGGGTTTCACCTTTTCAATGATGAAAGAGAAGTCTATGTGTTTATCAATTTTACGAAGCAGATGATCCTCTTCGACGAGTTGGTCAAGCAGAACAAATTCGGCTGCATTTTGAGAAGAATTTCTTGTGTGCAACATGAGAAAGACACCGTCCTTGTAAGTCTTTCTTTTATTTTATTACATGAGAATGGATATTTTAAGAAAAAATAAAGGCTGTCGAGATTTTCTCGACA
>NZ_JAXCHF010000036.1:0-357 GCF_037027485.1 Bacillus sp. 205(2023)
TGTCGAGAAAATCTCGACAGCCTTTATTTTTTCTTAAAATATCCATTCTCATGTAATAAAATAAAAGAAAGACTTACAAGGACGGTGTCTTTCTCATGTTGCACACAAGAAATTCTTCTCAAAATGCGGCCGAATTTGTTCTGCTTGACCAACTCGTCGAAGAGGATCATCTGCTTCGTAAAATTGATAAACACATAGACTTCTCTTTCATCATTGAAAAGGTGAAACCTTACTACAGCGAAAACAAAGGCCGCCCCTCACTTGATCCGCTAATTTTATTCAAAATGATGTTTATCGGCTACCTCTACGGTATCCGTTCAGAAAGACAGCTCGAAAAAGAAATTTACTACAATATGG
>NZ_JAXCHF010000037.1:0-353 GCF_037027485.1 Bacillus sp. 205(2023)
TCTCAATTGTTTGGTGGCGATAGCGAAGAGGTCACACCCGTTCCCATGCCGAACACGGAAGTTAAGCTCTTCAGCGCCGATGGTAGTCGGGGGTTTCCCCCTGTGAGAGTAGGACGCCGCCAAGCAATTGCACGTTAGTGCAATTATGGAGGATTAGCTCAGCTGGGAGAGCATCTGCCTTACAAGCAGAGGGTCGGCGGTTCGAGCCCGTCATCCTCCACCATTTGCCGGTGTAGCTCAATTGGTAGAGCAACTGACTTGTAATCAGTAGGTTGGGGGTTCAAGTCCTCTTGCCGGCACCACTTTTATATGATATAATATTCAAGTCTCTTGTAAGAAGAGCCATTAGCTCA
>NZ_JAXCHF010000038.1:0-344 GCF_037027485.1 Bacillus sp. 205(2023)
TCGTCCTGAGCCAGGATCAAACTCTCCGATAAAGTAGTTTGACTGACTACGCACATCGCTGTGCGATTTTATAATAAAACTTGAATTAACAGGTACGTTTTGTCTTGTTTAGTTTTCAAAGATCATTTTTTATCGCTTTGTTAAAGTAACTTTATTAGTATACAACGTCACTTTCTCAAAGTCAACAACTTTTTTATTTTTAATTGCACTAATGTGCAACTGCTTGGCGGCGTCCTACTCTCACAGGGGGAAACCCCCGACTACCATCGGCGCTGAAGAGCTTAACTTCCGTGTTCGGCATGGGAACGGGTGTGACCTCTTCGCTATCGCCACCAAACAATTGA
>NZ_JAXCHF010000039.1:0-311 GCF_037027485.1 Bacillus sp. 205(2023)
TTTGCTGGTTCGGGCAAATATATCTGTCTTGTTCACTGTCGTAATGAAATTTCCATTTTGGAAACAAGCCTCGGATAGGGTGATAAAGTCTATGTGCGATGACACCAAAGATTTGTCGGTCAGATAATCCTTTACAGATCGGAGTCGTTAAATATCCGGAATCAAGGGCGACGGCTTCTACTTGAAACCCAAATCGTGCGATTTGGTGATCCAATCGGTCAAGATAGGGCACAGAATCATGGACATTTCCAGGTGTGACATAGGTATCTGTGATAATGTTGTATTTCATATCTGTTGTGCGGTGATCTAAA
>NZ_JAXCHF010000003.1:0-318766 GCF_037027485.1 Bacillus sp. 205(2023)
TTCAACCGGATAACTCACTCTTGTCCCCATAGAAAAAACACCTCCAAGTCTAATTTCGGCTAACAATCATCCGTTTTCAAACTTGAAGGTGTTTTTTATTTGTCTCATCTTATGGGGTCAGTCCCCACTTATGGCATCCGGCTTTTTTTATTAATCGATCACATACGTATCCACTTTTTTAATCAGATCGCTGATTTCCGGCTTGCTGATTTGCTCATCGGCGCCGACCACTTCTCCCCGGTGACGTAAATCATCTGTAATTAATGATGAGAAAATCATAATCGGCACATCGGAACTCTTCGGATTGTCTTTAAGCAGCTTTGTCAGCCTGTGTCCGTCCATTTTCGGCATTTCAATATCACTGATGATCATATCGATTTGTTCTGTTAAATCATTGCCGCTTTCGGTAAGGTTCATGATATAGTCATATGCGTCTTTTCCATTCTCAAACGCTGTAATATTGTTGTATCCGGCTTCGGTTAATTCATCTTTTAAAAGACGCATCAGAAGCGGTGAGTCTTCTACAATAATAAGCTTTTTATCAGTTCTTCTTTCGTCAAAGCCCTCGGTATGCATATTGTACGTATCAACACCTGAGTCTGATTCGATATCATAGATGATTTTTTCATAATCAGGCAAAAAGATCATCGTTTCTTCCAGTTTGATAATCCCTGTGAGGTGCCGCTCCATTCCTTGATTTAAGGAAGTCGGTTTTTCAATCGCTTCCCATGAAACCCTGTGAATTTGAGAAACCGACCCGACATGGAAAACAATTTTTCGCTTATTAAATTCGGTGACGATATACTTCTCGTCTTTTGATCCCTCAGGCTCCACCCCGAAAAAGGAAAACAGGCTGATGACTGGGAGAATTTCTCCTCTTAGTTTAATCATTCCTTCTACATGTTGGTGGGAGTGAGGCACTGATGTGACCTCGACAGGCTGAATAATCTCTCTTACTTTCATGACGTTAATGCCGAAAGCATTGCCACCAACGCCAAACTTCACAATTTCTAATTCATTTGTACCAGAATCCAATAAAATTTCGTATTGTTGTAACGACAATTCAATCCCTCGCTATTCGCATTCAGTATTGTACTGTATATATCGGCGAAAATTATAAAAAATGAATGGTGAGGCTCTTCAAAATCCTATTCTGGCGACAGTTATGCTGATAACCTTAAAAAAAGAAACTTTTTTCCTAATGACCATTGACTTTCCAACTGACAGTGATAAAATAGTCAAGGATTTTTCCAAAGAAGGGTGTAAATAATGGGTACTTTAGTAATATTTAAAGAAAATGAAATGACTGTTTTAGAGGATATCAGTGAAGAGACTTATCTTCATATGAAGAAAGAATCTGCTGATCTTCAAGAAGAGCATCCCCCGTACATGATTTGGCACGAAGACCTTCATTTTGACTATGGTTATTGATGAAATTGGCACATATAAACAATAATAGAACATGATACAATAAAGACAATCAAATCGCTGGTTGTCTTCTTTTTTTCTGAGAAGGAAGGTATGTTTAGTAAATAGGCGCATACAATCGAAATATATCGGTTAAAAAGGTGACAAATGGCCAGCTAGTGGTAAAATAGGAGAAACTCATTATATATATTAAGGTGATGAATTATGGAACATTTGCTGAATCCGAAAGCCAGAGAAATTGAAATTTCAGGAATACGCAAATTCTCAAATCTTGTATCTCAACACGAAAATGTCATTTCACTTACGATCGGCCAGCCTGATTTTTTCACGCCGCATCATGTGAAAGCTGCCGCAAAAAAAGCCATTGATGACAATGTTACGTCATACACTCCAAATGCCGGCTACCTGGAATTGAGACAAGCTGTTCAGCTTTATATGAAGAAAAAAGCAGACTTCAACTATGAAGCTGAAAGTGAAATAATGATCACAACGGGAGCGAGCCAAGCCATTGATGCAGCTTTCCGCACCATTCTGTCTCCCGGCGATGAAGTCATTATGCCAGGTCCGATATACCCGGGTTATGAACCAATTATCAATTTGTGCGGCGCCAAGCCTGTCATTGTTGACACGACGTCTCACGGGTTTAAACTCACAGCCCGGCTGATTGAAGAAGCTCTGACTCCCAATACCAAGTGTGTCGTGCTTCCTTATCCGTCAAACCCTACCGGTGTGACATTATCTGAAGAAGAGCTGAAAAGCATCGCGGCTCTATTAAAAGGCAGAAATGTCTTCGTATTGTCAGACGAAATATACAGCGAATTAACATATGACAGACCGCACCATTCGATTGCAACGCATTTGCGGGATCAAACCATTGTCATTAACGGCTTGTCAAAGTCTCACAGCATGACGGGATGGAGAATCGGATTTTTATTCGCTCCGAAAGACATAGCAAAACACATTTTAAAGGTTCATCAATACAATGTGTCATGTGCGTCCTCTATTTCTCAGAAGGCAGCGCTTGAAGCTGTGACTAACGGATTTGACGACGCCCTGATCATGAGAGAGCAGTACAAAAAACGGCTCGATTATGTGTATGACCGCCTCGTGTCGATGGGGCTTGATGTCGTAAAACCGTCTGGCGCATTTTATATTTTTCCTTCTATTAAATCCTTTGGGATGTCTTCGTTTGACTTTAGTATGGCTCTTTTGGAGGATGCTGGTGTGGCGCTTGTGCCCGGCAGCTCGTTCTCAGCGTTTGGTGAAGGATATGTAAGGCTGTCTTTTGCATACTCGCTGGACACATTAAGAGAAGGATTAGATCGTTTAGAATTATTTGTACTAAAGAAAAGGGAATCGATGCAGACGATATAAACAACGGCGTTTAAGCCGTTGTTTTATTTTTTTGGAAATGAGATTTTAAACGCTGTGCCTTTATCCGGCTGGCTGTCTACATGGATAACGCCTTGATGATTCTCAATGATATTAAATGTTACCATCAGCCCGAGCCCTGTTCCCTTTTCTTTTGTCGTTAAAAATGGTTCTCCAATACGGTTGAGCACCTTTTCAGGTATGCCCTCCCCTTCGTCCTTGACGGTAACATGAACAGAATGCTTATCCTCTGTTACGATAATGTCTACAGTGCCTCCGTCAGGCATAGATTCTACTGCATTTTTTATTAAATTAATAAATACCTGCTTCAGCTGATTTTGGTCCCCGTTTATATAAATGCTGTCTTTCTCATAACGGGTTCTGATAAAAATCCCGTTTAAATTCGCCTGGGTTTCCAGCAGCGCAGAGACTTCACCAATTAGTTTTTTCAAGTTCAAATGCTCTTTCACGGCATTCTGCTGGGGCTTTGCCAGCATCAGCAGTTCACTGAGTATTAATTCAATTCGGCTGAGCTCAGAGAATACAATGTCAAAATAATGTTCATTTCCTTCCATCGTCGGTTTCATCAGCTGTAAAAACCCTTTGATCGCGGTCAGCGGATTGCGGATCTCATGCGCGATTCCCGCTGCGAGCTGTCCCGCGATAGATAACTTTTCTGATTTAAGCATGAGTTCCTCTGTTTGTTTTCTCTCAGAAATATCACGCAGAATGACTTGGACAGCCGCTTCACCGAAAAAGGTCGTCGGAATGCAGACCATCTCCGTGTAGATGACCCTGTTCTGAAAGGTAAACCATGATTGCTTAACGATTTCCGATTCTGTTTTTTGCTCGGCAATATTTTGGATTCTCTCTTTCACGTCCTCATGATCGCATGGGTGAAGCTGATCGTATATATTTTTGCCGATTAAATCCTCATAGGTCGCCGCTTCAAACAGCGAAATTCCCGACTCATTCATAAACACCCATTTCCCATTATGAATCACAGCAATAGTATCGATTGAATTTTGAATCAGCAGCTGATATCGTTCACGGCTTTTTTGCAGGATGGTTTGGAATTTTTTCCTTGAAGAGATATCGATTAGCAGAAGCAGTTCAGCCTGCTGGTTTTTGTAGACGGTCGGGGACGCTTTCACTTCTAAATGAACAGGTGTGCCATCAAGCCTTTTCCACGTCTGTTCAATCATTCCGACTTCCATTCCTTTTTGCATTCGTATAATTCTGTTTTTCACGATATCATGATACTCTTCCTCAATAAATTCATAGGACCATTTGCCAATAACAGCATCCTTGCTTTTTGCTCCCAGCATGGAAAGCATTGCGCTGTTCACATAGACGATTTTGCCGCTGACACTGATGCATAGAGGGCTTGGAAGATTTTCAACTAGCCGCTCATAATCATCCGTTATATATGTAGTTGATTCCGGGTTCGCAGGCTCAATTTCATGTTTTTCGCAGCTAAGAGGCTGATGCCCGGACTCTTCTTCGAGAATCTTCATTTTCAAAATGATTTCCCGTTCCGTCCGCTCAGCTCTCGTCGTCACAATTTCTACTGCAGCCTCCACCCATACAATCGTATGATCTTTTTTAATGAAACGAAAGGTGCACGGCATCAGATGATGTTCATTATAAAAATAGCTTTCAACTAAAAATTGGTCTTCCTCATGCAGAAATGTCTTGAGGAATGATCCGATCATTTCTCCCTGGAGATAACCCAGATACAGTTTGGAGTTGGCTGATATATAAATGATGCGCCCATTAGAAGCCAAGACTGCATGAATATCGGTTTTCGTTTGAAATGGCTTAACATACTGCGTATCCTGTTCCACAGAATCCCTCCTTTGCATGATCATCATGTTCGACATTTACAGATTGACTTTTACCTAGTATGATTCGCTAGAAAATGAGTATTCTCCTTCTATTCTTATAGTGATCTCTAATTTTTGAGTAAAAGAAAGGGCACACAATCTGTCAGATGTGCACCCTGTTTTTTATTTTTCGCTATTTTTCTTTTCGAGCTCTGCGTAAGCGTGTATGGCTCTTTTGGCAATAATTTTATTGATCTTATCATCATCATCTACTGATGGAACAACAACACTAAAGGCCACTTTTGGATTTTTCGACGGGTAATAGCCGACAAAAGTCAGATTGTAAGTTTTTTTCCCCCACCAGTTGCGATTCGTGCCGTAATAAAATGTTTCTGCTGTTCCAGTTTTTCCCGATACATCTTCTGTAAAAGTATTTTTAGCTGTTCCTGAAGAGGTTACTAATTTCATACCTGTTTGCACTTGCTGTAAATCACTTTGGGAATTATTGATCTTATTCAGCACTTTAGGTTTCCTTTGCTCGATTGCATTACCGAGTTCATCTTTTTTGCCTGGCTCATGTATGCTTGTGACGATTCTAGGCTGTACACGGTACCCTCCGTTTGCAATCACAGAAATGTACTGTGCCATCTGAAGCGGTGTATATGTATCATATTGACCAATTGCCAAGTCTAAAATTAAGCCCCCTACAACATCAGGTGTCGTTTGCATTCCTGCAGATTCCTGCGGCAGGTCAACACCAGTCTTGACTCCAAGGCCAAACTGGCTGTAGTAATTTCTCATTTTGAGCAGATCCTTCTGATCAGCAGGAAGCGGTCCACGCGGCTTATACGTTACCCCAGCTATATGCATAGCAACATTAAACATATATACGTTTGAACTTTTTTGCAAAGCCGTTAATTCATTGATGGTTCCCATATTTGTGTAAGATTTTTTTATGAGGTTCGTTCCTAAATACATCGGCGCATCATGGAAATATTTATAATGCGGAATCCCATCCTGATAGCCCGCGAGAACGGTTGCACCCTTTACTGCTGATCCCATTTCATATTGGGTTGTAAAAGCACCGATCGCATAATCTTGAATCTTATTTGTTTCTAAATCTATCTTTTTTCCTGCCATCGACAAAATATCGCCGTTATTCGGATCCATCATCACAACAAAGGCCCGGTCAAGCATATAGTTTCCGCGCGCGCGGCTATTTCTCACTTCTTCTTCAACAATCTTTTCTACCTTTGCCTGCAGCTCCATGTCAAATGAAAGCCGAAGATCATAGCCCCGGCTGCCTTTGTCGATTGTTTTCTGGCTGACGACATTTCCTTTATTGTCTTCCACGTATTCCACTTTTTCTTTATGAGAATTTAAATAGTCCTCATATTGATACTCCAAATAACTTTTGCCGACTCTGTCATTACTCGCATAGCCTCTCGTAACATAAAAGTCTTTCCGGTCGCTGAGCAGCCCTTGATCAGGTGTTGTGACACCTCCAAAAACGGAATAAAGTGTTTTGTCATAAGGGTATTTTCGTGTCCAATCGTTTACGACATCTATCCCCGGCAGCTCTTCTAAATGCTCAGACACAATAGAAATTTCATCATATGTTAAATCATTTTTCGGTCTTTGCGAGGAGTTTTTCTTTTCATCAAGCAATGATCCGTTTTTGCCGTTGCCATTGCTGTTATTCGGGTCCATCGCTTTTACAATCTGAGGTTCATACGCATTCCCGCTTGAAAATCTTGTGTATATGGCCGCGGTTTGCATAGCTTCGTCATCCCGCTGAATGGCCTTCAATTCTTTAGCCGGGACGCGTTCCACTTGAAGCTTGTAAGCCTGTGTCCCCTTCAGATTGCTTTCAGATTCCTTTAACAGGCGGGCGGCTTTTTTCGGATGAGAAGCGAGCCAGTAATCACGTAAATCTCTATCCTTTAAAAATTCGGTATCAATATCGATCAAAGCGGCAAGCCGTTTAGCTGTTTTGATTTTGTCCTCTGTTTTTGTGCTGGATGTTGAGACATACACAATTTCCGGCACGCTCTGGTTATCAACAGCCACTTTCTCGTTTCTGTCATACATCTTCCCCCGAGGCGCTGGATAATACGCTGTCTTCGCATTAGCTTTCTCAGCGTTTTCTTCATGCTGTTCGCCTTCGACAATTTGAACAACGCCAAGCTTAAAGATTAATGCAGTAAATAGAACAAAGACCGCCAGGAAATACAGATTCATTCTGATTGCTCTGTTTCCTTTGCGCTTTTTCTTTGGTTCACGTCCTATTTCAGTCACTTCTGGTTACCCCTCTCAAATCATTCAATATATTTACATATACTGTTTTTAATTGTAACACCTTTGTAATAGTTGTTACAGCGAAAAGGGATAAAAAAAGTTGTCAATAATGAAATACATTAAAATATAACTAACGATTCAAAAAATAGGAAGTTATGTAACTGTGAGATAAAGTCACTACATACGCATTACTCGCTTGCCATCAGCGGTTCAGCGCGTTTTGATTACAAAAATGACAATCACCATTTGTCAAAGGAAAGTGATGGATTCTTTATGACAAAAAAGCTATGTTATGATTTTTTTGTAGAAAACAAACAACTCTAGGAGGTTACGAACTAATGAAAAAAGCATTTATTTTATCTGCTGCCGCTGCGGTGGGATTATTCACATTCGGAGGCGTACAGCAAGCATCAGCGAAAGAACTCTCCTGCCAGCCTGTGGTAACGGTCAAAACAGGGAACACAGTGCAAAACCTTACACTTAAGGATGTAGTGAAAAAGCTACATATTAAAACAAATATAAAAACACTAAACGCGGCTAACGAAAAAGATCTCGAGAAGCTTCTTCAAAAGCATGCGAAACAATCCAACATGAAGATTCAGGATGTTCAAAAGCCGGAAGCTGCAAAGCCAGCTCAAAAGGCTCCTGAAAAAGCCGCTGCTGATAAAAGCACTGCTGCTAAAGCACCGGCTACTCCTGAAAAAACAAGCAATAATACAACAACAGCTGCACCTTCATCTGTAAGTGCATATGAGAAAAAAGTTGTTGAGCTGACAAATGCAGAAAGACAAAAACAAGGTTTAAAACCGCTTCAAATCGATGAAACATTAAGCAAATCTGCACATGCAAAATCACAGGATATGAAAGACAAGAACTATTTTGATCACCAAAGCCCAACGTACGGCTCACCGTTTGATATGATGAAATCTTTCGGAATCAGCTACAAAACAGCTGGTGAAAACATTGCTAAAGGACAAAAAACACCTGAAGAAGTAGTAAAAGCTTGGATGAACAGTGAGGGCCACAGAAAAAACATTCTTAACCCTAACTTCACACACATCGGTGTCGGTTATGTTGAATCCGGCAGCTACTGGACACAGCAATTCATCGGAAAATAATAAAAAGAGATTGCCTGTTTTGGACAGGCAATCTCTTTTTTATTTTACCCAAAGCTTATATATACTTTGGGTTCCGCTGTTTTCTTCTCCTTGTGCGGCAAGTTGGTCATATAATGATTTCGCAAGCGACAAGCCTGGCATTTCTTCACCCATTAATTCAGCTTCCTCTAAAGCAATTCCCATATCTTTGATAAAATGCTTTACATAAAATCCTGGCTCGAAATCACCTTTCAACATACGCGGGGCGAGATTTGACAATGACCAGCTTCCTGCCGCTCCAGTTGTAATGCTCTTCAGGACATTTTCCGGCTGAAGGCCTGATTTTTGGGCATAAGCCATCGCTTCGGCTACACCGATCATACCTGCTGCAATCGCGATTTGATTACACATCTTTGTGTGCTGTCCGCTTCCTGCCGGCCCTTGATATTGAATATTCTCTCCCATTAAAGTGAAGATGGGCAGGCAAGCTTCAAACGCTTCTTTTTCTCCTCCGACCATAATCGCCAGTGTTCCGTTTTGTGCGCCAATGTCACCTCCTGAAACAGGTGCGTCTAAGGCAAATAATAATTTTTCTTTGGCTGTCTCCGCAATTTTTTTTGCTAATGACGGTTTGGAAGTCGTCATATCAATGAGATACGCGCCTTTTTTAGCATTTTCAATAATTCCGCTGCTGCCGAAATACACTTCTTCTACATCACTGGGATAGCCTACCATTGTAATAATGATATCCGCTTCTTTCGATAGGTCTTTTACAGTGTCTTTCCACACGGCGCCTTTTTCCAGTATGCTGTCCGCTTTTGCTTTTGTCCGGGTATACACCAATACGTGATGTCCATCTTTAAGGATATGTGAAGCCATACTGTTTCCCATTACTCCAAGACCGATAAAACCGACTGTTTTTTTCAAGTAAATTCCCCCAGACATTAGATTTCATTTAGTTAAAATTTATCATTTTCTAGACTACCATATCTAGTAATCATATAGTAGAGTCTAAAAAATAAAAAACCCAAAACTTGAAAAAGTCTTGGGTATCCAATGTTGATTATAATGTAAATTTAGCAATAGCGTTCATAAGCTCTTGGCTTGCATGTTTTAATGTATCAGTTGAGTGTTTGACTTTCTCAAGCGTGATCAGCTGTTCATCGGTTGAGGCGTTGACTTCCTCCGCTGCAGCAGCCGATTCCTGTGATATAGCTGAGATACTTTGAATCGCTTCAGAAATGGCAAGCTGTTCTTCACTCATTCTTTGTATTTCTTCGTAAATTTGATCAATACCTTGAACAAGTGACTGCATTTCCGCGGTGATGGTGTTTAATACTTCACCAGTCTCATGAATTGCGCTGTTTTGTTCATCATTCATTTTACTTGCTTCAACCATTGCATGGGAAGCCTCTTTTGTTTCAAGCTGAATCAACTTCACTGTCTCACTGATATGCTTGGTGGAAAGCGCTGACTGCTCGGCAAGCTTCCGCACCTCTTCAGCCACGACCGCAAATCCACGTCCGCTTTCACCGGCTCTGGCTGCTTCAATACTGGCATTTAAGGCAAGTAAATTGGTTTGATCCGAAATATTTGAAATCGCAGTAACCACTTCTTCAATATTCTTCGTTTGATTTTCCAAATCCAGCAGCATCGTTTCGACTTTCTTTGTTTCCGTATTGGCTTCGTTTGATTTCATCAGCAGCTGGCCGAGCGCGTCAAGCCCTTTATAGCTTGCATCCTCTGAGGATTTTGAACGTGCTTTCATGCCGCCTGCCTGATCAGCTATCCGTCTGATTTTAGCAGACAGGTTTTCTGATTTTTCGTTAATGGTCTCAACTTCTGAAGCCTGTTCCGTTGCCCCTGCTGCCACTTCTTCGATCGCTTTTGCAATTTGTCCGCTCGTTTCATTGGTTTCAGCGGAGACAGCTGTTAATTGTTCAGAGGTGTCAGACACTTTTCCTGAAGAATGTCTGACTTGTTCCACCATTTCCTTCATGTTTTCAACCATCTGATTAAAGTCTCTTGTTAACATGCCGACTTCATCCTTGGTCTTTGACTCTGCATGCACTGTCAAATCGCCTGCAGAGACGGCCTTTGTTTTTGCAATCAGCTGCTGGATCGGGCCGGTTATTGTTTTGGCGAGGAAGTAGCTGAGAATAATCGTCACCGCCAGCGCGATGAGTGAGATGAAAAGGTTCGCCCGATTCATTTTATCTGAAATCCACATTAATTTATTTGTGTCAAATTGTGTTCCGACTTTCCATCCCGTTTCTCCAACCGTTTGATACACAATCATTTTTCCCTTTGCATCTTGTATCCCGTTTTTGTCAGATGCAATGGTTTTTAATGTTTGGTCCTTGGAGATATTTTTTCCTTGGTTTGACGGATGTGCTAAAAGATTGCCGCTTGCATCAGCTAAAAAAGCAAAGCCATTGTATGGCACCTTTTGCTTATTTACCATGGTCTGGATGGAAGAAAGTTTCAGATCATAACTGGCAACGCCTATCACCTTCTGCCCGTCAAGAATTGCTTTTGAGGCTGTGACGATCATTTCTCCCGTCACGACATCTTTATAGGGTTCCGTCCAGACAACTTTATCCGGTGTTTCAGCCGCGCGCATATACCATGGTCTAGAAACCGGATCATAATCTTCTGCAAATTCTGCTTTCGGATATGTAAACATTTCTTTTTTTGCGGTGCCTATATAGGCCATCGCCACATAATCATCGTTTTCTTTAATTTGTTTAATGTCATCATTAAACAGCCTGGCAGCTTCTTTACTTGAGTTTGTCACAAACGCACGTGTTAATTCTCCATTTGCCAATCTTAACAGCGAAATGTCATAACTCTTTAATTGCAGTTCGATATTTTGTTCAAGCGAGTTTGTTACGTTTTGTGTCGTGTTTTTCCCATCCTCTGTAATCATCGGTTTTAACGTCAGGTAAGAAGAAAGCATCAAAAGAACAACTGTGACGATTAACATGATAGAAACGAAAACAGCAATCTTCATGTGAAGTTTTTTAAACAAACCAATCCCCTCCTATTTTCTATATCGGCCTTTTCACCCAAAAAATGAATAATCATAAAATAAATTATATTGAAATCACAAGATATTTACTGAAAATTCTAACTGGCTGTGTTTCAGCAGTTTGGATTACGATATAATAAACAGCACAAGGAGAGTGATTGTCATTTTTAAACAGATGTATGTCCATAATGGCATTAAATTTGAGCGGCTGACGATCAGAAATTATTTGAGAACAGACATAGAGGGCTTGCTTTCTCTTCAGAAAGAGTGTTTTCCCCCTCCATTTCCGCAGGAATTGCTGTGGTCAGAAGAACAGCTCGCCAGCCATATCAACACCTTTCCGGAAGGCGCCTTATGCGCGCTGGTTAATGGTGAGATCGTCGGTTCGGTGACTTCTCTTATCGTGCATTTTGATCCCAATGCTCCCGAGCATACATGGGCGGAGACAACAGATAACGGCTATATTACATGTCATGATCCGCAGGCAAATACGTTATATGTAGTGGATATTTCGGTTTCACCGCATTACCAGAAGCTTGGAATAGGAAAATGGCTGATGAATACGATGTATGAATTAGCCGTTGAAAAGCGAATGGAACGGTTACTCGGCGGCGGACGTATTCCTTTTTATCATAAGTACGCACATGAGATCAGTGCTTCACAATATGTAGAGGATGTTATAGAAGGAAAAAAGAAAGATCCTGTACTGTCATTTCTCCTCCATTGCGGCCGTTCACCGCTCTGCATCGTCAGTAATTATTTGGACGATGAAGAATCCTTGAATTACGGGGTGTTGATGGAGTGGAAAAATCCCTTTTATGAAAAAACGAGCTGTAAAGCTGACAGCCCGTTTATGTGAAATATTCAATTTTTGCATTAGGAAAATACGTATCGATATAAGATTCAAGCGTTTCCCGAAGCACATGCTCTTCATCTTTCTGATAAATATATTTTCCGATCCCGTAGCGTCCCCATTTATAGCGCCGCTTTTCTTCATCTAACTCCAGCTTTGTTTTTGGATAATTCTTCTCAATGACTCGTTTCGCCGGCTTCGTAAATCGATGCTGAATCAATTCAAAGGTAATATCATGTCTGACATCCTGCGGCAAAGCGGCATCAAGTTTTTCAAACAGATGTCTGTATCCTTCCTCCCAGCCTTCATGGATGTAAATCGGCGCAACAATAAAGCCTAACGGGTAGCCTGCTTTCGCTACTTTTACAGCCGCTTCAATCCGTTTATCGAGAGGAGAGGTTCCCGGCTCAAAATTCTTAATCACATAGTCAGCATTTATGCTGAATCTGAATCTTGTTTTCCCGTTATGTTTCGCATCCAAAAGGTGATCAACATGGTGAAACTTCGTGACAAATCTGAGCTTGCCAAGCTCACTCTGTCCAAAATGTTCAATGGCGTGCTTGAGCGTATGTGTCAAATGGTCGATGCCCACAATATCCGAGGTACATGAAGCTTCAAACCTTGTAAACTCCGGTGCACGTTCTTTCATATACTGATCCGCCTGGTCCAAGATTTCTTCGACATTTACATAGGTTCTGATATAGGGTTTTGTTCCCATTGTGGTTTGTAAATAGCAGTAATGGCAATGCCCCATACAGCCTGTTGCAAACGGGATCGCATATTCAGCTGACGGTTTTGAAGAATCAAACTTTAATGTTTTTCGGACGCCGATTACTAAAGTTGATTTTGCATTACGGTATTGCTGAAGATGGTTTTTACCAGGAATATTGCGCACTTGGTTATGGGACGTCGTTTCTCTGATTTCGATGCCCATTTTTTCAAATTTATCATGTAATTCCTGTGCCAATGGATATTCCATTGCTCTCGGTTCAATATAAACGAGCTGCGGAACAAATGGGTTCTGCATGGTGCCACATCCTTTTCCTTTTCTACCGTTACTTTTCTCATAAGGCGGAAAGGATATGAGTTGTAATGTTTTCCTTGTTACTCGTACGGATCGATATCAAATAATTCTTTGTAAAGCGTTTTTGCTTCTTCATAGCTTGCAAAAACAGCATCATCCTCAGCAAACGGATGATAGGTTTCAAATATAAACAGGGAAAGCTCACCCTCATGGTATGGGTGATGCACAATTTCAGCTTCTTTTATATGAGCAACATTGGCGGCGTGCGGATTTCTGTAGATGACGTAGACTGTATCTCCTGCGTTAAATTCGTTTGACATTCTATCCCTCCTAGCCATGTTATTGTGCCCCGCTGCATCCCTGATTATGAAAAAAACCAGACAGGCCGGAGGCCGTCTGGTTTTTGTGAATTACTTGAATGTTTCTTTTACGAACGCGACAACTTCTTCTGTCGTGCTCATAGATAAGATTTTCTCTTTAAATGACTCAGCTTCTTGTTTAGACAATTTGCTGATTTGTGTTCTTGCCGGAAGGATAGAAGTTGCGCTCATTGAGAACTCATCTAAGCCTAAGCCAAGAAGAATCGGAATCGCAATTTCATCTCCTGCCATTTCTCCGCACATGCCGACCCATTTTCCTTCTTTATGTGCCGCTTCAATTACAAGTGTAATTAAGCGAAGGATTGCAGGGTTGTATGGCTGATACAGGTAAGATACACGTTCATTCATACGGTCAGCTGCCATTGTGTATTGGATCAAATCATTTGTTCCGATACTGAAGAAGTCAACTTCTTTAGCAAACTGATCAGCGATAACTGCAGTTGACGGAATCTCAACCATCATACCGACTTCGATGTCGTCAGATACAGTTTGTCCCGCTTTGACAAGCTTTTCTTTCTCTTCAAGAAGGATCGCTTTCGCTTCTTTGAATTCGTTAACTGTCGCAATCATAGGGAACATGATTTTCAAGTTTCCGTATGTACTTGCACGAAGCAGCGCGCGAAGCTGTGTTCTGAAGATTTCTTGCTCTTCAAGGCAAAGACGAATCGCTCTGTAGCCCAAGAACGGGTTCATTTCTTTAGGAAGCTGCAGGTAAGGAAGCTCTTTGTCTCCGCCGATATCAAGTGTCCGAACGACAACTGATTTTCCTTCCATACGCTCAAGAACCGTTTTGTAAGCGTCAAACTGCTCATCTTCTGTAGGCAGCTGATCTCTTCCCATGTAAAGGAATTCTGTACGGTAAAGACCAACTGCTTCTCCGCCGTTTTCAAGAACACCCTTCACATCATCAGGAGTACCGATATTCGCTGCAAGCTCTACATGATGACCGTCTTTTGATACAGTCGGTTCATTGACCAGCTTCGCCCACTCAGCTTTTTGAGCTAAATAAGCGTTATGTTTTTCTTCATACTCTTTTACAGTTTCCGCAGAAGGATCGATAATGACATCGCCATTAATACCGTCAACGATAACAGTCACGCCGTTTTGGATCGTGCCTGTAGCCGCTTTCGTTCCGACAACTGCAGGAATCTCAAGAGAACGCGCCATGATGGCAGAGTGAGATGTGCGTCCGCCGATATCAGTTGTGAATCCTTTTACGAACTCACGGTTTAATTGAGCCGTGTCAGACGGTGTTAAGTCTTCAGCTACAATAATAACTTCTTCTGAAATCATGCTTGGGTTTGGAATTTCAACGCCAAGCAGGTGGCCCGTTACGCGTTTTGTTACGTCGCGGATATCTGCCGCACGCTCTTTCATGTATTCATTATCCATAGATTCAAACATGGTAACGAACATAGAAGACGTTTCTTTTAAAGCGAATTCAGCGTTTACAGAATCAGAGCTGATTTTTTCTTTCACAGGATTCAGAAGCTCAGGGTCACTGAGAACTAAAAGGTGAGCAGAAAAAATATCAGCTTTATCCTGACCCAGTTCTTTCAAAGCATGCTCTTTGATTTTTTCGAGCTCTTCTTTAGAACGTGCAATCGCTTCATCAAAACGGCTTACTTCCGCTTCAGAATCAGAGATGTTTTTCTTTTCAACCGTTAAATCTGGCTCTTCAAGCCGGTACGCTTTTGCAATCGCGATGCCGGCTGAAGCACCAATCCCTTTTAATTCTTGCATTACTCGCCGAGTCCTTCGCTTTTCATTGTTTCTTCTAAAGCGTTAAGAGCATCGTTTTCGTCAGCGCCAGCAGCAGAAATTGTGATTTCAGCGCCTTTAGCGATTCCAAGAGACATAACACCCATGATTGATTTAAGGTTTACAGTTTTGCCGTTATATTCCAAATTAACGTCAGCGTCGTATTTGCTTGCAGTTTGAACAAGAACTGTTGCAGGACGAGCGTGAATTCCAGAATCTGCAGTTACTTTGAATGTTTTTTGTGCCATTTTTATCATTCTCCTTTTAACTTAAAGCTATATTACTTCACAATATTATATCATACAGCCGTACTTGTCATCTGACAAGCACAGCGTACTATATACCCTTATTTTTCAATCTTCACAATGTCTTCTTGCTCTCTGTTAACTGATCCGCTTGCCTTAATGCTGACTGTTTCTCCTTCAGCAAGGTTCGTAAATACGATCGGTGTCATCAGAGACGGTACATTCGGTTTTACTGCGTCCAAATCAACTTCAAGAAGCTTTTGTCCAGGCTCAACGCGGTCCCCTTCTGATACGAAAGACGTAAACCCTTCGCCCTTGAGGCTGACCGTATCAATGCCGAAGTGGATCAAAATTTCTTTTCCACCGTCGGATTGCAGGCCGATTGCATGTTTTGTCGGGAACACATTTAATATTTTTCCTCGCACAGGAGAAACGACGATGCCTTCAGAAGGAAGGATCGCAAAGCCGTCACCCATCATTTTTCCTGAGAAGACTTGGTCAGGAACATCAGTAATCGGGTGAATTTCTCCAGCAATCGGAGAAACAAAGACTTCCTCGCCAATTTCATTTTGCAGCGGTTCTGCAATGACTTCCTCAACCTGCTGCCCTACTTCTTCCTCAGCGGATGTTTTCGGTTCAGGTCTTGGTTTGCGTCCCGCGATGATATCCTGCATTTGTGTTTTTAATCCGTCAGAACGCGGTCCGAAAATCGCCTGAATATTGTTGCCCACTTCCAGAACCCCGGAGGCGCCAAGCTGCTTCAGACGGTCTTTATCAACCTTTTTCTGATCGTTTACTGTCACACGCAGACGAGTGATACAAGCATCAAGGTGTTTGATGTTTTCCTGGTCACCCATTGCCTGCAGGATCTCGTAAGGAAGGTCGCCTGCTTCTCCTGTTTTCCCGGATGCTGCTGTTTCAGCTGAAGCATCCTCACGGCCTGGTGTTTTCAGATTAAATTTGCGGATCGCAAATCGGAATCCGAAGTAGTAAATAAGCGCAATCCCTAAACCAACAGGGATGACAAGCCACCATGCCGTCCGGTTCGGTAAAATGCCGAAAAGGAAGTAGTCAATTAAACCGCCGGAGAATGTCATACCAATCTTAACATTCAACAGCTGCATGACCATAAACGAAAGCCCTGCAAACAAACAGTGGATCGCAAACAGGACAGGGGCAACGAATAGGAATGAGAATTCCAATGGCTCTGTGATCCCTGTCAGGAAGGATGTCAGTGCTGCTGACCCCATAATACCTGCAACAAGTTTTTTGTTTTGCGGTTTTGCTTCATGATAAATCGCAAGTGCCGCTGCAGGAAGACCAAACATCATAAATGGATATTTACCTGTCATGAACGTACCTGCTGTTAATTGTACGCCGTCTTTAATCTGCGCCATAAAGATGCGCTGATCCCCGCGGATGATCTCTCCGGCTGCACTTTTGTAGCTGAAGAATTCATACCAGAACGGCGAGTAGAAAATATGATGCAGACCAAATGGAATAAGCGAACGTTCAATGACCCCGAAGATAAATGCAGCAAGGGTTGGATTCGCTTCCACTAATCCAGTTGAAAAGGCATTCAATCCATGCTGGATCGGAGGCCAGATCACTAACATAATAAGACCCAGAATCAGTGCGGAAATTGACGTAATAATCGGTACGAAACGTTTACCCGCAAAGAAACCAAGATATTGCGGCAATTCAATTGTATAAAATTTGTTAAACAACAATGCTGCCAGCACACCGACGATAATACCGCCGAATACCCCTGTCGCCAAGGTAGGTATGCCGAGCATGTTTACATATGCCGGGTGGTTTTCCGTGAAGAACTTGGCTCTTTCGATTGAATCGGAAGGAATGGTTCCGTTTGCAAGAAGAACCGCACTCATGGATACGTTCATCACCAGATAACCGATAATTGCTGCTATCCCGGCAACTCCATCTCCGTTGGCAAGCCCGATGGCTACACCTACTGCGAAAAGAAGCGGAAGGTTATCGAAAACAATCTGCCCAGCGCTTTCCATCACACCCGCAACGAGCTGAACATTGTCATTGCTTAGGAAATGCAGGACTTGAATCATGTCCTTGTTTTGCATTGCATTCCCGATCGCAAGCAAAATACCCGCCGCAGGAAGAATCGCAACTGGAAGCATAAGCGCACGCCCGATTTTTTGGAGAACGCCGAATAATGCTTTAAACATAAGAATTGACCTCCTCTTTTTACTAGTCTGACCTTACAGCTAAAAATCATGACAACGAATTCACAGGCGTAAGTCTTCCAGTTTAACCGTTTACATTTGCCCTTTTACACAACAAAAAAGGCATGAGCAAAATAGGGTGCGCAAAAGAACGAGAATGACCTTCCCGTTTTTTCCCCTCAATCACTCATGCCTGATCGGATCAGTAACACGTTTTTAAAGGATAAACTGAATTTATGAAATTTTATTGGTTAATCGGTACAGATGAAGCGTGAGATAAACCGCTTCCGCCTCATGAACTGGTTTCTTCAATGTTTGCTGCAAGATTTTAATCAATTTCCAAGCTGTATTGTAGCATAGCGGATATTCATTTTTCAATAACAACATTAATTTTTCTGGTTCTTTAGTCGGTTCCTCTTTTTTAATTCTTTCTATCGTAAATCTGATGTGCCGGATAAGCCGTAAATAGTTGACGCTTTCCTTATTTACTTTCATTTGAAACGAGTCTTCAATCACCTCGACAAGCTGCGCCATCAGCTGAGAATGCTTATTGACTTCAGACAGCGGGCGATTCGTCAGGGCTGAATGAATATGCAAGGCGATAAAACCGATCTCCCCTTCCGGAAGGCAGATACCTGCTTTTTCATTGATCATATCAATGACTTCTTTGGCAATCTGATATTCATCCGGATAAAGTGACTGCGTCTCCATTAAAAAAGGATTTTTCATATCAAAGCCCTGCTGCTGCCTTTTGATTGCAAATGCAATATGGTCAGTCAGTGCGATATGAATATGTTCATTTAGTGAGCGGTTTGTCCGATTGCTGATGTGGTATATGACATCGTTTGAAATATCAACGAGCTTTTCATCAACATAGTCGAGGAGCTTTTTAAACTGCTTCTGTTCCTTTTCGTCCTTTAAAATGAACATTTTATCGTACCCTTTATCTTCAATCACATCATCTTGTTTTTTTCCGAAACCAATTCCTTTTCCGATCAAAACTACTTCACTGTATTTATGATGAGAAGCAATTAATACGTTATTATTCAGTACCTTTTTCACTGTAAAGGACCCATTCACGATCCTCAGCTCCTTTGTCATTCAATACCTCATATCGTACATAACGAACGGAATGCGCGTCAAACCTTTTTTCATGCTTTCACTAAACAGTCGATCTTTCAATGAGACGGTAATCAAGAACTCTGCTTTCAATCGGCTGACCTTGAATCCTTTTTTCCAGCATGGCAAACGCCTGCTTGCCCATTTCCTTCGCTTGAATATCAATGGTTGATATCCCAAGTAATTGGCTGATTTCATGGTTATCAAAGCTTAAGATCGCAAGTTCATCCGGAACAGACACTTTCTGAGCTTTCGCTTCGAGTAAAAGCCCTGCCGATACCTGGTCATTCGCGACAAAAATAGCCGTCGGCCTTTCTCTCCAGTTGTTCCATTTATGAAAAAGCGCTTTTCCATCGTTCATTGTAATCGCTTTCTCAATCACCCATTCTTCATTGAATGTTTCTCCGATCTCTTCCAATGCTTCTTTATATGCTTTGATGCGAAAATGACTGTTCATGCCTTTTTTTCTCGCTAAGCAAATCGCTATTTTTTTGTGCCCTTTGGCGATTAAATAGTCGAGTCCGTCCCGGAAGGCAGCTTGATGAGGAATGCTGATTGTGGAAAACCCGCCCTTGTTTGAATTCTGACAAAGCAATATCGGCCCTTCCCACTCCTTGAGCTTGTCATCAGACAGCGCCTTCGAGCAAAAAATCAAACCGTCAACCTGGCGCTGTTTTAATTGGGACAGCGCAAAGATTTCTTTCTTCACGTCATAATTTGTCTGGAATAAAGAGAGGTGAATGCCTGATTCTGCGGCAGCGTCTGAGATTCCCGCCATCAGTTCCGCAAAATAAGGAAGGCCGATCGTCGGCATCACAACACCGATCATGTTTGAAAACCCCTTCGACAAATGAACAGCGTGGACATTTCTTGTGTACTCCAACACTTCCATTGCTTCAAGCACTCTTTTTCTTTTCTCTTCACTTACATAAGGATGATTGTTTATGACTCTGGAAACCGTCGTAACGGAGACACCGGCTTTGTCTGCAATGTCTTTAATATTAGCCATAAAATCCCTTCTTTCTGATTTCCCTTGATCTGGAATGCGTTTCATACAATACGATAAGAACGTACCGACAGATTAGATGTTTTTTTGCTGAAAGGAGAAGATATAAATGGGTTTCTTCATTTTAATTGGATTATGTCTGGCCGTTCTGGGCGGAAGCTGCCTGGCCGTAAGACCGCTCAATCAAAAACATGAAGTGAAACCATTTCGGACGTTTGATGATTTTTTTATTTAAAACAGATAAAAAAGGACGATGTCGAGAACAAAGTCCTTTTTTATCTCTGCCTGTTACGGCAATATCGTTAATTCCTTCGGATATTGAGTTAGCGCAACCGCCCCGTCTTTTGTTACATGAACGTCATCTTCAATGCGTACGCCGCCAACATCCGGCACATAAATGCCCGGTTCGATTGTGTAAACCATTCCTTCCTGCAGCAGCGTGTCATTCGCTTTGCTCATCGACGGGTACTCATGCACTGAAATGCCGAGACCATGGCCCAGCCGGTGAGGGAAATATTCTCCGTATCCGGCTTTTTCAATGATTCCGCGGGCAGTTAAGTCCAGATCTCCGATTCTCACGCCTGGTTTGCTTGCTTCTATCGCGGCTTTTTCCGCTTGGAGCACCGTCTCGTAAATTTCTTCCTGCTTCGGATTGATGGTTTTGTAAGCAAAGGTTCGCGTGATATCAGAGCAATAGCCGTCCATAATAACACCCAGGTCAAACAAGACAAAATCGCCTTTCTTTAATGTGGCTGTCCCCGGATTTCCGTGAGGCTGACCTGACTTTTTCCCGAATAACACCATTGTCGAGAAAGACATGCCCTGAATTCCTTTTTTCTTCAACTCATACTCAATCTGAGCGAGTACTTCCACCTCACTGATGCCTTCACGCAAAGCAGCTGTCCCGACTTCAACACCAAAATCGGCAAGCTTCGCCGCCTCTTTCAGCAATTTAATTTCATGCTCGTCTTTCATCAGACGAAACTGGTTAAGTGTTTCTTCTGCTGATACAAATTGAGCCCCTCCAGCTGAATGCTTCAGTTGTTCGGCACGCGAAAGCGAGATTGAATCCTTTTCTACGGCAAGCGTATGTATGCTGATATTTCGTTTTTTGAGTGCTTTTTCAATGAGCTCCCATGGATTTTCGTGATCGGCATAGCCAATAATTTCGTGATTCCATCCGGCATTTCGGGCCTGGTCTGCCTCCATTCCCGGACAAACGAAAAATGGCTCCTCCTCTTGAAAGATAAACAAACCCATTACACGTTCGTGCGGCTCTGTATAAAAACCGGTTAAGTAAAATACATTTTCTTTCGTATGAATAAATGCGGCAGTATGCCCCGCTTCCTTCAGCCATGAAGAGACGCGTTGTATTCTATTCATTTCTTGTTCCTCCCTGCCTTTTGCCATGCATTGTTCTTTATATATTGTAACAGGTTTTACGGGAGTTTGCCTTTCACGGCGACTTTCCGTTTTCCATCATTTTATTTCCTGCCGGTCATCTTGTATACTGAGAAGAGAGTTAAATCGCAGGGAGTTGTTCCGTTTGCTGATGAATTTTTTCAGACGTAAGGCAGTTGTTCTATTAACAGTTGCGGGAATTTCCGCTCCTTTTGTCGGTATGAAGCTGGTGGATTTTTATTATTACAGCTCTATCATAGGCTGTGCAGCCGGCTTCCTTTGCTGCATCCTGGCTCTCATCATTGTGATGAAAAGGCCGGATCAAGAGAAAAAACAAAGGAAGGTAAAACTTGATCCATAAAAAAACAGCAGCCCATTTGGACCGCTGTTTTTTATTTTAAAAGCCTTAAACCGTTTAGAATCACCAAGATCGTACTTCCTTCATGGCCTATAACGCCAAACGGCAATTCCATCACCTGTAAAAAGTTTGCGCAAATAAGCAGGCAAATGACCGCGAGAGAAAATACGATATTCTGCTTTACAATCCTGTTCATTTTCCGTGATAAACGGCACATTTTTACGAGTTTTTTCAAATCGTTTTGCATGAGCACCATATCAGCAGTTTCAAGGGCCACGTCTGTTCCGCCGCCCATTGCAATTCCGACATCCGCCGCTTTTAGTGCCGGCGCATCGTTGATTCCGTCTCCGACCATTGCAATCGTCCCGAATTCTTCTTTTAATCGTTTCACTTCATTTACTTTTTGGTCAGGCAGACATTCTGCTGCAACTGTTGTCATTCCCGCTTCCTTCGCTATCGCTTGAGCCGTGTCCTCGTGATCTCCCGTCAGCATGGCCGTTTTAATCCCCAGACGGCTCAGTTCATCCATGACTTCTTTTGCTTCAGGTCTGATTTGATCTTTCAAAGCGATACAGCCGGCAATTTGATCGTCCTTTTTCACAAACACTATGGTTTGGCCGTTTTGAATGATATTTGATGCAGATTGTTTCAAAAATTGTGCTGACAATTCTTCCCCAATAAATCCTGCCTTTCCGACTTTCCATTTGGCACCCGCCACTTCAGCCATTACACCAAAGCCTGACGTTTCTTCGATTGATATGTAGCCGGACTTGTTGATGCCGCGGCTTTCAGCGTAGCCGGCAATGGCTTGCGCGAGCGGATGGCTGGACTGCTTCTCAATCGCATAGACAGCTTCAAGCACTTCTGTTTCTTCATACCCTTCCGCCAGTCTGACCGTCTCAACCGCGGGCTGGCCTTTTGTTACAGTCCCCGTTTTGTCAAAAGCGATCATTTGCACAGAACCCAGCTGTTCAAGAAATACACTTCCTTTCACTAGCATGCCGTTACGGGCGCCATTTGAAATCAAGGACAGCGCTGCCGGCATGATGGACGCGACAAGTGCGCAAGGTGACGCCACCACCATAAATACCATCGCGCGATAAAAGGTTTCACTCCAGCTCCAGCCAAGTGCAAAGTGCGGAACAAACAACAGCAGCCCCACCACGATCAGAACGCCTTTTACATATGCATTTTCAAATCGTTCGATAAAAGCTTGCGCAGGTGACACACTGTTTTGCGCAGATTCCACCAACTTGATAATCTTTCGGAACAAAGAATCTTCACTTGCTTTTGTAACACGGACGGTCAAGGAGCCGTTTCGATTAACAGTTCCCGTATACACAGCGTCGCCGGTGTTTTTTTCTACGGGCATCGATTCGCCCGTTAACGCTGACTCGTCAAGGCTTGTAGAACCAGATTCAATGATTCCGTCAGCTGCCACCCGTTCTCCAGGTTTGATAACAATCGTATCACCAGCCTTTATATCTGCAACCGATACTCTTTTGGTTTCACCGTTTACAATCAGCGTTGCTTCTTCAGGTTCAAGCTTCATTAAAGAAGTTAAATCCCTGCTGCTTTTATTCATCGTGTATGTTTCTAAAGCTCCGCTTAAGGAAAAAATAAAGATTAAAACAGCACCCTCTGCCCAGTACCCAATCAACGCGGAACCCACGGCAGCGAAAATCATTAAAAGCTCAACATTCAGCGTTTTGGATTCGAGCGTTTCTTCGATTCCTTCTTTCGCTTTAGCAAATCCGCCGATGACAAAGGCCAGCAAATATAGCGTTACCGATAACAACTGATGTGAGGAAAGGAGCCAGCCTGCTAAAATAAGAGCACCTGACACAAGGGCTGCGATAAGTTCCGCATGCTGGGTCCAGCTTTTTTCTGGATGTTCTGTCTTTAATGGCTGATGCTGATCATGTTGAAGCATCACTTGTTCATTCATATCGAATTCTCCTCCCTAATTGAGAACGCAAATCATCTTCATTTCTCTTATAAAAAACAAAATCGCCGCCCAGAAGGCAGCTTCATCGTTGGTTATTTCATGATGTCTTTCTTAATTATAGCATGCAGAAAAAGAATTTCAATTATAATTATTTTAATTTCTTTTTGATAATAATTATCATTAACATCTGTTCACCTTTCATTATATGACAAAAAAGCTGAAAGGCTACGCTCTCAGCTTATTCTTTCGTCCATTCTTTCAATTGTTCAGCCGTCATCGGCCCCACTTTTATTTCTTCTATTTCACCCTTTTCATTCAGCAAAAACGAGGTGGGAATCGTTATAATATGATATTCCTTCATTAAATCCCCTTTTGTGTCGAGAACAATCGGAAAGGTCAGATGGTTTGCTTTGATAAAGTCTTCAACGACTTGCTGATTTTGTTCTGAATTCACTAAATTGACCGTTACCAGCTTCACACTGTCAGATCGATGAGCCTCGTAAAATGATTGGAACTGAGGAAGTTCCTTTTTGCAGGGCGGACACCATGAAGTCCAAAAATGCAGGATCGTTTTCTGTCCTTTATTTGGGATGGAGATATCCTCCCCTTCTATCGTTTTCATGAGGAAAACCGCAGGAACAGCAGGCTGTTTAGTGGCAGCCTGTGCCGATAGAGGCATCCATGAAATCATAGTAAATAAGATCAGGCAAATAGCGAGGGGCAAGCGTTTTGTCAACATGGAATCTTCCTTTCATGCTTTTCAAATAGCTTGCCCCGCTAGAGATTTATCATCCTTCAATCCGCGGCGTTCGGTTTCCTCCCGTCAGAAAAACAGATACACGCAGCGCTTTGCAAATCGTTGTATAGTGTAGGCTCGTCAGCAAAATCATACCTGTATTCATCCCAAGGATAATCCCGAGCATTTGCAGGTTTTCCATTGAACCCAGCACATACATCATACTCAGCGCAACGAGATGGCTCCACACGTTGTGATAAAAAGCTTCTTTGACAAAGCCCATCCCGATTAAACATGCCTGAAGGGGCATCACAAATAAATGAAAGAGAAAGTACGGCCACAAAAGCTGCAAATAATACTGTGCTTCAGGAGAGTGAAAAAACAGATGGGTCAGGGGCTCCGCAAACTGGAACATGATCCAGACAGCCGGTATACCATATCCCAACGTGATAAAGATCGACTGCTTCAGCCTTTTTAATACGATGTCATATTGTGAGAGAGAATAAGCTTCAGAAATACTGGGAATCATGACGACCATTAACGAATGGGCGATAAAAGCAGGAAACGACCCTATCGTCACAGCCACTCCGGCAAGCATGCCGTATTGATCGATGGCAGTTGTCCCGGCAACGCCCGCTGCCAAAAGCGCTCCTTTTACTAAAAAGGGCTCAATGGCGTTGACTACGGCGTGGAAAATGCGCAGTCCGGTTGTCGGAATCGATACGGCAAGCAGTCTTTTTCTAACATCTTTTCCGCGCAAATGGATATGCTGCTGAACCGATACCGCACGTCTCGCCAGGATAAACTGTGAATACAAGTAAACAAGCACGATCACATCGCTCACGACAAGGACAAACAGCGAAATCAGCACAGCCATGTCCAGCTCAAACGAGTACCATTGAAAGAAGATGAACAAGCACAACAGCTGAATGATTTTTTTCAGTACATTAGCGATTGCGATCTTCCCCATTTTTTGCACACCCATAAAGTAGCCTCTGGCAATTGACGTAAAGGCGACAATAGGAATCAAGCCGATGACAATTCCTTTGATAAACGGGTGATATGTATCAAACACCGGAATAAAAGGAAGCGCAATACTGGCGGCGGCGGTGGAAAAGGCTGTGAAAACAGCTGTCATTCGAAAGGCGTGTCTCAGCATGCTTTCATGGAGCTTTGGATTTGATTCAGCGATAAATTTAGAAATTGATATTGGCAGCTCTAAGCTTGCGATGACAATAATTAAAAAGATGGTAGGCAAAATACTCATGTAAAGCCCCATCCCGTGCTCGCCAAGCTCGCGCGCCAAAATCATATTCACGACAAATTCAAGGCATTCGGCGAAAAAGGCGGCAATGGATAAAAGAATAATCCCTTTTACAAATCGATTCATGATGTCTCTCCTTGTCTCTTGTACTACCAACATCATATGAGACAAGTTCAAAAATTATTTTATTTTTACTCTTTCTATAAAAAAAAGCACAGCTGAGACGAATGGTCTCTTCTATGCTTATATGGCAAAGACATGCCTGCCGATTTTTTCGATGATTTTCCTTGAGCGAATCCAGTCATCTGACGCCGTTTTCGGGTTATAAAAGTAAAGGGCTTCTGTTTCTCTGTCTTTAGATGACAACGCTTCTTCAACAGCCTCAATTGATTCTTTGTCTGGCTCTTGATTAATGCTTCCGTTTGCGACAGGTTCAAAGGCATTTTTCTGATAAATAACCCCTCTGATTGTATCGGGAAAGCCCTTCTTATCCGTCCTGTTCAGCACAACGCTTGCAACAGCGACCTTGCCTTCATAGGATTCGCCCTTCGCCTCTGCGTGAACGAGTCGGGAAAGTAATTCTTTTTCAGACTCAGAATAAGTTTCTTTCTTCTCATTCGTTTTCTCTGATTGTTCTTTTTCTTTCTTTTCAGTGTTCGCTGATAGCTTGATCGGCTTTATTTTTTTCTTGTCCTCATCAGCAGACAGTGAAGAGAAAGATGTGTCTGTGTCATGATTTATATGAGTAAGCAGCTTAGCTTCTTCATGTTTTGTCTTCTTTGTGTTCAGTAGTGAAGCTTGTGTATGTTCAATTTTCGAAGCAGGCATGAAACAAAGAAGAAAAACAGCTAGCGCAGTAAATTTTGTCGTCATACAGTTTCCTCCTTAAAGTGCTCAAAAAACACTTCATAACCTTAACAAGAGATCAAATCAATTTCACGGAAAAAGATTTTCCAACTCTCCCAAACAGGTATCAGGATGGAATATACCGGGTGACGCACTGATTAATGGCAAAAAAACAGCCTGATTTTCTATAAATCTTGTCATTTCAAAGCATATTTATCCATTTTTGTAATTTTACATTTTATTTACGCCTGTTACATCATTTGTAATAAAAGGCTGGCGTTCTGTCATATATGATAAAAAGGCTTCTCACTTATGAGAAACCTTTTAGCTTCTTGGCTTTTCTAAATATTGAAACACCACATCTCCGCCTTGCTGGGCAATGCCCCGGAAATGCTTAAAATCGTCCTGTTTCGATAAAACGGCCCTGAAATCAAGAAAGTGTTCTTTTTGGACTCTCAGTTCTTTTATTTCACCAGTACGAAGCTGTGCAATCTGTTCTGTTATGTCTTCGGGACGCAATCAAAACTCCCCCTTTTCAATCTTTAACGAAAATCAATATATCATTTTTCCTGCGCCAGGACAATTCCTTAGGACGATGAAACTCCTTATCGCTTTACTTCTCAATAAAAATACTGTTTAATACTTTCAAAAGGGATTATTATGTTTAAAGGAGAGGAAGCTTGTGAAAATCGCTAAGGTCGGAAACGTCATTGAATTTAAAAACGGATTAACTGGTGTTGTTGAAAAAGTTAATGAGAATTCTGTTATCGTAGATGTTACCATTATGGATAACTATCGGGATCTTGAGCTAGATTCACTGACTGTTGTTAATCATAAAAATTACAAGATCATCAGAGACTCCTATTAAATCCTCCTTCAACCACACGCATTCGCAAAAACTGCAAGACGAACAATTAAACACCTTACATATCAAATTAGCTTTCTCAAAAGCTGCCGACCGGCAGCTTTTTTACATAAAAAACACCGATTATGAATCGGCGTTCGTGTCTGTTTCCGTTATTTCGATATAAAATTCACTCACGGCTCCCGCTTCGTACAGGTTGGTCAATGACGTTGAATAATTTGTGATTTCACCCCGGAAGGCAAGATTTCGTTCCGGAACTTCGACGTTAAATGTCTTTTCATATAACAGCACAGCGATATCATGATAAGCCTCACTCGTAACGTGTAAGGTAAAGGCAATTTTCCGCTTCGGCTCGCTCTCTTCTTGATATGTTGACATTTCTAACGTGACATCGTTTAAACGCAATGTTTTCACTTTGTATCTCTCCTTATCAGTTCATGCATCTTAACATAACGCCGTTAACGTTTACAATGAATCTGTTCTGAGCATTATTTTAACCATTTCTTTAAAAAAAAGACGCCTTTACAAACATACGTTCGATATTTTATAATAAAACAGACGAGCTGCCATCCAGCATCCCGTCTTTTCATTAGAAGGTGGCGAGTGGCATCCCCCCCCGGATTCACTCGTCTTTTTTATGTATAAAATCCCCTGCATTCCGCAGGAGAAACTATATTAACGATTATTAACCGCCTCCGCTTATATATTTTTAAACACTCTATTCCAGACTGACGAATCTTCCTGTCCAAGACTCCAGCTGCCAAGACCTTTTAGGTTATATTTTTGAACGAGTTTTATTTTTGCTCTGAGTGACTGTTCATTTTCGAACCATAATGTATATGTTCCTGGAGGTAATAGATCCTTCTTATCGTGTATGATCGTAAAAACAGCTTTTGGAGATTGACTCTTTATGTCAAAAATAATTGTACCGTTATGCCTTTTTACTAATGAGGTAACAAGGTAAAGTGAAATGGCTTGTGAGTTAGATTGGTCTTGCATCCAGCAACGGCCATAGAAAGGCAATCCTAAAACCAGTTTTTCGGGAGAGATTTTTTGGGCTAGAGCATATTGAATGGACTTTTCCACCCATCCCACACTTGCAGTAGGCCCAGCAAGTTGGCTTTCATCATAGGCCATAACCATTAGATAGTCCGCATGTTTAGCTAAATTCTCATAATCATATAATCCGTGCCAGCCCTTCGTCCAGCCAAAAGGATTTGCTGCCACTGCAACTGATACCTCTTTGTGACTAGGAATACCTTTTCTTACTAATCTAACGAAATCCGTAAATGCCTGCCGATCTTTCTCTGTAAGGTTTTCTATATCGATATTGACCCCGTCTAGATTCAGTTCTTCTATCGCATTAGAAATTTGTTTAGCCAAAACCACTCGTTTTTTTAACGCAACTCGACCCAAATCCTGATTCCAATGATTGCTTAAAAAAGGAACTACTTTTAATTTTCTTCTATGAAGAGCTTTAATCACATCAGGATTAGCTGAACGGAGAAGTAGTGATCCATTTTTTCTGATATAGAAAAAGTCAGGAGACACGACTTTTAATACTCCGTTCGTTTGATCAACGTGATGAATAATATCATAACCTAATCCAGAATAGAAATAGCTCATTTGAAACATCTCATAACCCCTTCATTCTCAGAGATATCAAGTTTTAACAATATTCATAAGTTGTTGTACCGGAATATTAAAGGATTTTGAAATCGTCCATAATGTATCGCCGGATTCCACACAATATACTTCATATGTCACGGGAAATTCCATATAACGAGGCGTTCTTTTCACTTCTGTTTTGGTTTTTTTCCGTTCATTCATATTACTCTCCTTTAGAAAAATTTATTTTTCACATCTCTAGACCGTTTCTTTCTAATCTTAATGATTTGTCCCGCATATATCTGATCTGATTTGAAATGATTTAGCTCCATGATTTGCTGAAGGGAAACTTTATACTTTATGGCGATTTTCGTTAATGTTTCACCGGGAGCAACATGATGGATCACGTAATTTTCTTTGAGAACATCAACATAATGAATGGTTTCCTCTAGGTTTCTTAAGATTCCTCTGCTTTTTAGCACCTCAAGCATTCTCTCAGCTCTATGCCGATAGGAATCATCCTTTACAGCCTTTTTACCGTTTATCCGAATCTTCTTTCTCTCGCTATCATGATTCAAATAGTATTTAACCTTTTCAAATGTTTCTTTTGGGGAAGATGAAACGATGAGATCGCGGCCAGGTTTGAATTTACCTCGAACTGCTGGTGTATCCGATGTCAATAAAACCCCTCCGGAACCAAGAATCTCATAGGTGCGCTGCGTAAGCTGACTTTCACAGTTTTGCAAACCGAGAATGATTTTTGCTGAACTGTAAACTTTATATGCTTCAGTATAATCAAGGTATCCATGAATCCAATTCCGGGGAATTTCTCTTCCTATATGTTTGCTCATTTTCTCCCAATTTTTCCCCCAAAAATCAATGCGAATACCATTTTGTATGAGAGGACGAATAAGCGTTTTTAAAGAGGACGAGCGGAACACTTCCGGATGTTCTTCAAGAAAATTAGGGTAAGCATTAGCCACCACCGCTATATCACAGCTATATTTGTTCAATGGTTTAATCTGATGATGTATACTTTCGTGATATGCAAAGTCTAAATGAGCCGCTTTTATCCCCATCCTTTCATAAGTTTTACACAGAGAAGGTGTAACGGTGAAAACAAAATCCGGTTTCATCTTTTTAATTAACGGGATAGTAAAGTTTTGAGTATGCAGCGGGTCTTCAGTTGCCCAATAAACGAGGGGGATCTTCACCTTTTTAGTAGCATTGCGGATCCAGGCTTGCTTTTCCCTTGAATGCTCTGGTGTCCAACCCATAGATACGATTAGATCTGGTTTGAATTCTTCTATCATTTCAGTAACATTTTCCCGACTTACAGGGCCCGAAATCATTACGGTATGGCCTGCTTCACTAAACCCATTCGGTAAACCATAGAGCCACATAGGATGACTCTCGAGAAAAAGAATTTTCACACATGTTCGTCCTCTCTTTCACTTTTTAATGTCTACTTATTGGTATGTATTTGTTATATAACTTGTGACGGTACTAGTCTATACAAAACGTTCAGATGTGAGATGACGTAATAGCTTCCTGAAAAATTACATTCGAAGAGAACGAAAAATAATCGTTTCTCTCGTCGACACGAAAAAATATAACAGAAGCTGAAAAATACTTTCGGTATTGCCGGATACGCCATCCATATATAATGAGAAATAAAAATTATAATCATCATTTAATAGCTTGTGCGGATGCCCCACAGAAAAGAAAGCGATCTACAAAATACTTTCCTTTGATTTCGCTAGTCTTTCTGCCAAAAAACTTACGTTAATATATTGTTTTTTGCATAAAAGAAAAAGACGTACACATTTGTACGTCTTAAATTACCTCTGCAATATCAACTTTTCACTGCATAAAAGTCACGCTAGGTCACACTTTTATTGGACTTAGTGTGGGTTCTCATTAACGATTATCAATCGTCTCCGGATACAAGTCATGATTCATCATGCGGTACTCGGCCATTTTCTCGTACTTCGTGCCAGGTTTTCCGTAGTTTGTGTACGGATCAATGGAAATTCCGCCTCTTGGCGTGAATTTGCCCCATACTTCAATGTAGCGTGGGTCCATTAATTCAATCAAGTCATTCATGATGATGTTCATGCAGTCTTCGTGGAAGTCTCCATGGTTTCTGAAGCTGAACAAGTACAGTTTTAGTGATTTGCTCTCCACCATTTTTTCATCAGGAATATAGCTGATGTAAATTGTTGCAAAGTCAGGCTGCCCTGTTTTCGGACATAAAGATGTAAATTCAGGGCAGTTGAATTTTACAAAGTAATCACGGTTTACATGTTTATTCGGGAAGGATTCGAGCACGTCCGGCGCATATTCGAATAAATAGTTTGTTCCTTGGTTGCCAAGCAGTGTTACACCTTCTAATTCTGATTCTTTTCTTGTCGTCATGTTTATCTTCCTTTCTATTAAACTCCTCGTTTGTTGCCCCATAACAGGGTATGCAGCTGCGGAAGCACTCTGACAAGATTCAGCTCCGCATCGGCAGCTACCTGATCAACTAGCGCTTCATATTTTCCAAGCAAATGTGCAATGAGTGATTTGTCGTCTGCCGTATGCACATCATCATTACCGACTTGCAGATAAAACGGTATCCCCGGGTAGCGTTTGTGTACAGTTTTGGCAAACTCGAGATCTTCATCATTAAAAATGACAACCTTCAAGCTGACAGCATGCTGTCTGTTATTCTCTTTCAGTGATGTCAAAATGTGATCCAGCTTATCAAAGTTCGTCACCATTTTCGAGCTTGGCGGTTTTGGTGAAATCGTCAGATCATCGATCAGTGTAAACCAATCCTGATAGACTGTCCCCTGTGTCTCGAGAGCTGCACGGATATTGTTTTCCTTCAGCAGTTCTATCAAAGCATCCAGCTGTTTTAACAGCGCCGGGTTTCCGCCGGAGATTGTTACGTGGGAAAACGCGTCTCCCCCAATCTCCTTAAGCTCTGAAAAAATCTCCTCGGCTGTCATCCAGCGAATATCTTTTTTAGCAGATCCGTCCCAAGTGAAGGCGGAGTCACACCAGCTGCAGGAGTAATCACAGCCGGCCGTGCGGACAAACATTGTCTTCTGTCCGATCACCATGCCTTCTCCTTGAATCGTCGGGCCGAAAATTTCTAATACAGGAATTCCTTTAGCCATTCAAACCACCCTTTTTTGGACGGTATACACAATAACTGGTCGGTGTTTCACGGACAAACACCTGCACACAGCTTGGTTTATTCTCAAGTGTGTTTAAATAAGCCTGCACTTTGTCATAGATCGTTTTCGCCACGACTTCAGTTGTCGGCAGTGAATACCGGTCTTCCTTAGAAAATTCTTCATGATCATTTAAAAGCGTATGGTCATAGGAGCCGTGAACCAGCTTTTTGAGCACACTGAAATTCACGAGAAAGCCGGAATTGTCAAGCTCATCACCGGCAACGGTAATATTTACGGTATACGTATGCCCGTGAACCCTGCTGCACGCTCCCGCACTTTCACGCGGAATAAAATGAGCAGCAGAAATTTGCATGTCCTTATTCAATTCAAATGAATATGGATGCTGGACCTGTGGATATATTTGAGATAACAATTTATGCCCGCTCTCCTTTCATCGCCATATATTCTTCATAGCCTCTGGAGCGAAGATGACATGCCGGACATTCGCCGCAGCCGTCTGCGATGATGCCGTTATAGCATGTAAGCGTGTTGTTTTTCACAAAATCAAGCGCGCCAAGCTCATCTGCAAGCTTCCACGTTTCCGCCTTATTCAGCCACATGAGCGGTGTATGAATCACAAATGGCTTCTCCATGGCCAGGTTAACCGTCACATTGCAAGATTTAACGAATTCGTCACGGCAGTCAGGATAGCCGCTGAAATCCGTTTCGCAAACGCCCGTGATAATATGGCGGGCGCCAATTTGGTACGCCAGAATAGACGCAAAAGATAAGAACACTAAGTTACGGCCTGGAACAAATGTTGATGGCAGCTCGCCGTCTTTTGCTTCAATTTCTATATCATTTCTCGTCAGGGCATTAGGCGCAAGCTGGTTCAAAAGTGACATATCAAGCAAATGATTTTTCACGCCAAGCTTATCCGCAATCCCCTTCGCCACCTCAACTTCCTGCGAATGACGCTGATTATAATGAAATGTTACAGTTTCCACCTCTTCAAATTCCTTTAACGCCCACAGTAAACATGTGGTACTGTCTTGGCCGCCGCTGAACACGACTATTGCTTTTTCCTTTTTCATGATTCCTCTCCTTCTCCGCTATAAAAATCTCGGCGAGAGACATCGCTACAACTGTTAAATATAAAAAAACACCTTTTCGGAAAGGTGCTCTAGAAAAACATAAAAAAGGCCGTATCCAAGGATACAGCACGTCCTTAGTTTTTTATAGAGGGTGTAGCTAGAACCTCTCCCGCATATCGAACGGATTTTCTTCAATTTTTCACTTCTGCTATCTTACCATAATGTTGTTTTTCTTGACAATAAAAAAGATAGCCGAAAAGCCTGTCTCATGTTTTCCGCCTTGATCCTTTTACACAGCGAAAATACCTAATTAAGATCCGTTTCGGGCTGGCGCGGGGTCTAACATAAACATTTGCTTCATTATTATATATGCTTCAATATTGTGATTACAAACTGCGCCGGGGGAGCTTTTTACAGACCAAAGCGCCTATGAAAGCCAAGCTCACATAGCCAAACAGTGGGTAAATGGTTGAAATGAGCTTGCCGTAGCCGATTTGACTCGTGATATAAGCCGTAATCATTATGGCCGCAAAAATATATTTACTTTTTATAGGAAGAAAGCTCTTCACTTGTTTTTCCAGCCCATAAAGGTTTCCGATCACCGATGTGAACACTTCACCGAATATAATCAACAAATAAATCAAATGTACAGATCGCGCGAAGAGGTAAACCACTTGAGCCATCGGAATATCGTACAAAAATACATCCGGGAGCATCGACAAAGACAAAAAACTTGCGGAAAGCACAATTGTCAGCATTGTACCGCCGATGAAAGCGCCTTTTTTTATCACCTGTTCCGAAGACATTTCATTCGCCAGCGGCACCAAAACAGCCTGGGCAAGCGATAAATTCAAGGCTCCGTACGACACTGCTGATAATAGCCAGTCCCATCGATGCGGCCACACCCACTGAGCTGTATTCCGCGTCTCACTGAAAATAAATGAATCGGCCACCACAATCATAGAAAAGATAATCAAAAGCGGTACAACAAACACATTCACACCGAAAATGCCTTTTACTCCTCTTGTCATCACAATCAAACTTAATCCAATTGTGATCAGCATTCCAACCTGAGCGGACATCCCAAGCTGTTCCTCAAAAAGCGCCCCTGCCCCCGACAGCATGACAGAAGTGACACCGAGAAGAACGAACAGCATAAAGACATTGATAATCCGTCCGGCAGCCGCCCCGAACAAGTATATATTCATTTCCTGATAGGACTTGGCATTGATTCGCTTTGAAATGATCATCAGCTTTGCGCCTAAAAACGTGAACATCCCGCCGCTTATAATAATACCAAGCAATCCGAACCAGCCGAACTTCAGAAAAAACTCAACAATTTCCCTGCCAGTTGCAAATCCCGCTCCGACTACTGTGCCTACATACACAAAAGCGAGCTGATGTGCAGACCCTTTTGATTGTTCCATTTCTCCCCTCCGAACCAACCGCAGTATTGTCCTTTTAGCCTTTTTATAGCCTATGAGACAAGTTCCTTGAAAAGACGAACAAAACATGTTTTACTGTGTAAACAATTCAAAAATATTTTTGAGCAAAAGCCTTGAAAGTCAAAAAAGGTCAGAGTATACTATTAATCAAAGAAGGTCAAACCAGCCGTCTTTTTATATTATTTCATTGGTCAAAGTTAGTCAAAAACAAGACTGCTTTGAGCAAATGGTTTTGAAAGCCAGTGAATCTGGCGTATACTAATAGTCAAAGAAGGTCAAATAAGTCGGCCTTTTTTTCTAAACCGATTGGTCAAAGATGATCAAATTTTATAAGGAGGTTTTGGCAAATGCGTTGTCAACACTGTCATCAAAACGAGGCGACGATTCGCCTTAACATGCAAATAAATTCCGTTCATAAACAAATGGTTTTATGTGAAACTTGCTATCACGAACTGACCCGTAAACCTTCAATGAGCATGGGTCCTCAATCTTTCGGTTTTCCGTTTGAACAAGCATTCCAGCCGAAAGAACAAAGCGCAGCTAAGCAAAGCGAGAAAAAAGGATTGCTTGATGAACTGGCGCAAAATATTACAAACGGCGCAAAAGCCGGTCTGATTGATCCCGTCATCGGCCGTGATGAAGAAGTTGCGCGTGTGATCGAGATTCTTAACCGCCGCAACAAAAACAATCCGGTTCTGATTGGAGAGCCTGGTGTAGGGAAAACAGCAATTGCAGAAGGGCTCGCTTTAAAAATCGCTGAAGGCGATGTTCCAAATAAATTGAAAAACAAAGAGCTTTACTTGCTTGATGTCGCATCCCTTGTTGCAAACACTGGCATCAGAGGTCAATTTGAAGAAAGAATGAAACAGCTGATCACTGAGCTGAAAGAGCGCAAAAATGTCATTCTTTTCATTGATGAAATTCACCTTCTCGTTGGGGCAGGCTCTGCAGAAGGCTCAATGGATGCAGGTAACATTCTCAAACCCGCTCTTGCCAGAGGCGAGCTGCAGGTTATCGGAGCGACAACACTGAAAGAATACCGCCAAATTGAAAAAGATGCTGCGCTGGAAAGACGTTTTCAGCCTGTCATGGTGCAGGAGCCTACAATTGAACAAGCGATCACCATTCTGCAAGGAATTAAAGACAAATACGAAGCATACCATGGCGTGACATTCAGCGATGAAGCACTGAAAGCCTGTGTCACTTTATCATCACGCTACATTCAGGACAGACATCTGCCGGACAAAGCGATTGATTTATTAGACGAAGCTGGATCTAAAGCCAACCTGTTAATTGATGATTTGAATGATGAAGATGCAGCTGAACGGCTGACTGCAATTGAAGCAGAAAAAACAAAAGCGCTGGAAGAAGAGAATTACGAATTGGCAGCAAAACTCCGTGATGAAGAAATCGCACTGGAGAAAAAACTGAACAGCTCTTCTTCACATTCCGCCGTCACAGTGAAAGCTGAGCACATTCAGGATATCGTCGAACAAAAAACAGGCATTCCTGTGGGGAAACTGCAGGCAGATGAGCAAACAAAAATGAAAGAGCTTGAAGCAAAGCTTCACGAACGCGTCATCGGACAAGAAGCGGCTGTTCAAAAAGTGGCAAAAGCGGTCAGACGCAGCCGCGCCGGCTTAAAATCAAAAAACAGACCAGTCGGCTCCTTCCTCTTTGTCGGACCAACCGGCGTAGGGAAAACAGAGCTTTCTAAAACCCTGGCGGATGAATTATTCGGTACGAAAGATGCCATTATCCGCCTCGATATGAGTGAATACATGGAGAAACATGCCGTATCTAAAATCATTGGTTCGCCGCCTGGATACGTCGGCCATAAGGAAGCTGGACAATTAACGGAAAAAGTGCGCCGCAATCCATACAGCATCGTGCTGCTTGATGAGATTGAAAAAGCGCACCCAGATGTTCAGCATATGTTCCTGCAAATTATGGAGGACGGCCGCTTAACGGACAGCCAAGGCAGAACTGTAAGCTTTAAAGACACCGTCATCATAATGACAAGCAATGCAGGCACTGGTGAAAAACAAACGAAAGTCGGTTTCCAATCAGAAGACAGCGTGATTGAAGAACAAACATTAATTGATTCACTCAGCATGTTCTTTAAACCTGAGTTTCTCAACCGATTTGACAGCATCATCGAATTCCGTTCCCTTGAAAAAGAGCATCTGGTCAAAATCGTCAGCCTTCTTCTTGGAGAATTGGAAGAAACATTGGCAGAACGCGGTATCAGCTTGAGTGTTTCAGATGAAGCGAAAGAAAAAATCGCTGAGCTGGGTTACCATCCTTCATTCGGTGCGCGCCCGCTCAGAAGAACGATCCAGGAATGGGTTGAGGACGAAATGACTGATCTGCTGCTTGACAATAACGAGATTGCAAGTTTTCACGTCACAGTAGAAAATGATAACATCAAAGTTCAGGCAAAATAAAAATCAGCGGCTTCCTTTTCAGGGAAGCCGCTTTTTATGTGAAATCCTTCTCTCGTCCGAGAACATGTCATTCCATCCCCTGAAGCGCTCATCTTCTTCTTTCTTTACACTTTTCATAAAGAGGGATGGAACATGATGAATATTTATTTCTATTGTTATACGAAAGCACTTTAGAGAATCAGATACGCACGTTAAAACCCGCGGCCTTTCCCCTGCTGAAAAGCCCGCGTTTGTTTATTTCTCCCTTCTATGTATCTTCCTTGAATATTTCATGAACAATTTCACAATGTCCCTAAAGTTCCAGACACTGATACCGATATTAACCATAGACAAGCTAGTAAAAAAGGATTTGGTGAAAATTATGGATAAAACTTCGATTATCGGTATTATTCTTGCTTTTGTTGCATTGAGTGTGGGAATGGTTCTGAAAGGCGTCAGTTTCGCCGCTCTTGCAAATCCCGCTGCCATTTTAATTATCATCGCCGGAACGATATCAGCGGTAGTCATTGCGTTCCCAACGAAAGAAATCAAAAAAGTGCCTGTGCTGTTCCGTGTGCTATTTAAAGAAAACAAACAGCTGACAATAGAAGAACTCATTCCTATGTTCTCTGAATGGGCTCAGCTTGCACGCCGTGAAGGCCTGCTGGCTTTGGAAGCAAGTATTGAAAATGTAGATGACGCGTTTCTGAAAAACGGTCTCAGCATGGCTGTTGACGGGCAAAGCGCAGAATTTATCAGAGATATCATGACTGAAGAAGTTGAAGCGATGGAGGAAAGACACCAGGCCGGAGCCGCTATTTTTACACAGGCGGGAACTTACGCGCCGACACTTGGGGTGCTCGGTGCTGTTATCGGACTGATCGCCGCGCTTTCTCATATGGACAATACAGATGAGCTTGGTCACGCCATCAGTGCAGCCTTTGTAGCCACCCTTCTCGGTATCTTTACGGGATATGTATTATGGCATCCTTTTGCAAACAAATTAAAACGCAAGTCAAAACAGGAAGTCAAGCTCCGTGAAATTATGATTGAAGGCGTCCTGTCCGTTTTAGAAGGACAGGCACCGAAAGTGATCGAGCAGAAACTTTTAATGTACCTTCCTGCGAAGGACCGTTTGAAATTTGCAGAACGTGAAGGAGAGGCGCAAAATGGCGAGAAAAAAGAAGAAGAAGCATGAGGACGAGCACGTTGATGAATCATGGCTGGTTCCTTACGCCGATATCCTTACCCTTCTCCTAGCATTGTTTATTGTGCTGTACGCGAGCAGCTCGATTGACGCAGCTAAATTTCAAATGCTTTCAAAATCATTTAATGAAGTCTTTACAGGCGGGACCGGCGTATTGGATTATTCCAGCGTCACCCCCCCTAAAAATGAGTCAGACGGAATCGACGAAGTGGAAAAGGAAAAAGAAGAGAAAAAGGAAAACAAGAAAGAAAAGGAAAAAGCAGCTGATCAAGAAGAACTTAAAAGTGTGCAGAGCCAGGTGGAAAAGTTCATTAAAAATAAAAAGCTGGAGCATCAGCTGGAAACAAAGATGACTAAGGAAGGCCTGCTGATCACGATTAAAGACAGCATCTTCTTTGATTCAGGAAAAGCGACCATCCGCCAGGAAGACATTCCGCTTGCAAAAGAGATTTCAAACCTTCTTGTGATTAATCCGCCGAGAAACATCATTATCAGCGGACATACAGACAATATGCCGATTAGAAATTCAGAATTTCAGTCAAACTGGCATTTAAGTGTGATGAGAGCCGTAAACTTCATGGGGCTTCTGATTGAGAACCCTAAGCTTGATGCCAAAGTGTTCAGTGCCAAAGGCTATGGTGAGTATAAACCGGTGGCCTCCAACAAAACTGCGGAAGGCCGAAGCAAAAACAGGCGGGTTGAAGTTCTCATTTTGCCAAGAGGCGCAGCAGAAACAAATGAAAAATAGTAAAAAAGGAAGCCTGATCTATCACAAGGCTTCCTTTTTTTACTTATTATGAAACTGTTTTGCGTTTAATCCTACTCTTTTTAACATTTCAGTGCACATTTCAACTTCTTCTTCGCTTAATACGCTGATCATTTCATCAATTTCAGCTGCATGATCAGGGAAAATATCATCCAAAAGACTGATGCCTTTTTCGGTAATTTGTGCAAATGTTACTCGTCTGTCTGTAGGCGACGCTTTCCGAATAAGGAGCTCTTTTTGCTCAAGCTTATCTACGACGTAGGTGATGCTCCCGCTAGCCAAGAGTATTTTATCCCCTATCTGCTGCAGCGGCTGATCACCTTTATGATATAACAGCTCCAGCACAGCAAATTCAGTAGGATTCAGTCCATGCTTATGAATATGCTTATTCATATGATCATTAATAGACCGATACGCGCGTGACAGCACGATAAATAACTTCAGTGATTTTTCTGTCATGTCTCAATCATCCTTTTAGAAACCGTTACAGAGAAACATTAATAAACAAATACCGAAATGTCAATAAAAATCTTTCCAATATTTCTCTTCTTTTTTATTATTCATGTGAACAACATATTTTTCTTAATTATTTTGGTTATTTTTTCTTATTAAACAAGAAGAAACAATGATATAATACCTCTAATCAGGTGTATGTTGGAGCGATGCAAATTGAAAATACTAAAAGGCGCCTGCGGGAGAATTAAGCTTTATATTGCACTAGTAGTGATTCCGGCACTCGTCATAAGCTTTTTCGTCTATGAAAAGGAAAAAGAAACAATAGCTGCAGAACATAAGCAAGAAGCCAGTGTTATGCTGAACCTTCACCGCAACAAAATAAATTATTTAATCGGGGAAACAAAAGCGAGAATGACGTCCTTGTCTATCGCTATCGACAGACCGATAGATATGAATAAAATGAAAACTGTTTTGGAAAAAACGTTTGATTCCGAACCAAGGTTTTCCGGTCTTTATTTTCTCAATGCCAAAGGAGATGTCACTGCCAGCGCAACAGAATTAAAAACTAAAGTCAATCTGGCCGACAGATCCTTTTTTACAAAAGCGAAAAAAACAAAAAAGACTGTCATTACAGACAGCTATTCAAGCAGGATCACAGGCCAGCCGATTTTTACAATTTGTGTTCCCGTGCTGGATGAAAAGAAAAATGTCACAGATTATCTTGTGGCAGCTATACAAATTGACTATCTGCAAAACCTGATTAACTTGCTGAGCCCTGATGTCTATATTGAGGTTGTGAACGAAAATAACAAAATGATTTTCTCAAGCGGACAGGCTTCTTACGCAAGAGATCAAAAACCTGTCAGCGGTTATCTTGATGATATCAGCTGGAATATGAAAGTATATCCGAATCCTGTCACAATAGAGGAGCTGAGTAAAAGCCTTGTGCTCCCTCTTTCCTGTATTATAGTTTTGCTGAATATTCTTTTTATTCTTGTACTTTATTATTTGCTGAAGCGGCGGACCCAGCTGGAGCGCACGGAAAATGAGCAGCAAAAATTAGAGCTGATCGGAACGCTTGCTGCCAGCACGGCTCACGAAATCCGCAATCCGCTCACCGGCATAAGCGGTTTTATTCAGCTGCTGCAAAAGAAATATAAAGGTGAAGAAGACCAGCTTTATTTTTCAATTATCGATCAGGAGATTAAACGTATCAACCAAATTGTGAGTGAGTTTTTAGTTCTCGGAAAACCGACAGCTGAGAAATGGGAGCTTAACTCGCTTCAGGATATTATCGGAGAAATTATGCCGATCATCTATTCTGAAGGAAATTTATATAATGTGGAGGTAGAGTTAAAATTTTTAACTGATAAACCTCTAAAAGTAAAATGTACAAAAGATCATATTAAACAAGTCATTTTGAATGTTGCGAAAAATGGCCTTGAGTCTATGCCGGAAGGCGGCAAACTCACAATTTCCTTAGGAGCAGTTGATAAAAAGGCCATTATAAAAGTGATGGATAACGGTGAAGGGATATCACAGGAAATGCTGGATCATATCTTTCTTCCATTTGTCACTTCTAAAGAAAAAGGAACCGGCCTCGGGCTTGTCGTATGTAAACGGATCGTGCTGATGTACGGAGGTTCCATTCATATAGAAAGTGAAGTACGAAGAGGAACCGAGGTTACCATTACCCTCCCCGTCTCCTCTTCCTAGCCCCCTGACAGTCTCAGGAGGGCTTATTTATTTTCGTGAACGGGTATTTTCATTCTCCTTGCTTACTGCTCCTCCTGAAAAGAAGAATCGGATCAAACGCAAAAGCATTTTCAAAAGCAAAAAGATGAAAAAGAACACCAAAAAGCCTTTTAACCCTTCCGTTGCATCTAAAAACTCCATATTTCCCCGTCCGGTCACTTTTTGCTGAATCTCAATTGCAAATACGATAACAATGATGATCGTTATGGTATAGATAAAGGACAAAGCCGTCAAGCTCCATTTAGAAAGCCATGTAAATACAGCGTGAGTGACAGCGAAAAAGAAGATGCCAAATATTCCAATTACCCAAAAATGCATTTCTTTGTCGGTTAATTGAATGCCAAGCATCCCGCATATCGAAATAAAAGCATCATGAAATTGGTTTATCATTTCAGTAATGACTACCGCCAGTTCTTTCATCAGTTCCCTCTTTCGTATGAAATTTTCCCAGAAAAAAAGAGCGCTTCTGAAAAGCTCTCTCTTTATATATGCATCAGATAGCGCCGCTATTTATGTGCATCATATGCAGGCATGACGTCTCTTCGGGGCCACAAGCCTAATTTCTTCACAAGGCCTTGAATTCCTTTGGAATGTTCGTTTTCTTGCATGAGCTGGTGGTATTCGTTCATTAAAGAATCCAGCTCCTGACTGTGCCTGATTGTGTCATGCCCTGTAAATCCCTGCTTACTAGCGGCGTCTATCATTAACTTTCTTTTTTCATCAATAGACACCAGCAATCTTTCTTGTTCAGAAGAACAGCCCATTCAATTCACCCCTCGCCGCTAAGAAATAGGAAACAAGTTTGATTGGGTTATTGTGCATTATTACAGATTATACTTTATTTGTAAACATATTTTTATTAAATAACTTAATTTTTCATTTATAATAGATATATTGATAGGATTAGAAGAACAATACCCAGACGAAGACCATCTTAAACACACCGCAGGCAGGAGGAATGCTAAATGAAGAAAAAAAAAGCGATAATGCTCGGTGCGGCAGGCGGAAAAGCTATTCTGAAAAGGAAAACCCGCAAAAAATTAATCAATCATATCACGATCTTTTGTCAAATGCTTCGCGATTGGCGAAACGGTGACTATCCCCGTTCACAGATTAAAACACTGTTGCTTCTGACAGCTGCTGTCTTTTATATCATCATGCCGATTGATATGATTCCAGACTTGGTGCTCGGTTTAGGAATTCTTGACGATGCTGCCGTTCTCGGTTTGATTTGGACGCTGATCAAAAAAGAAATGTCCCAATACGAAGAATGGTGTTTACAATAAGCAAAAAAAGCCCCGCCTTTATGGACGGGGCTTTTTCTTCTTATTGGTTCACGCTGTCTTTTTCATAAATCGGAACCCAGCCTTCAGATGTAACAAAGATCCGCACCGCCACAACTTTTCGATCCTCTTGAAGCGTGAAATAATGGCGGATATTTTCAGGTACCGAGATTAAATCTCCAGGGTTTAAACGGACATCAAAAAATGTGCCGTCCTTGCCTTGAATGACGAAAATTCCGTGTCCGCTTACAATAAAACGGACTTCATCGTCTGTATGGTGATGTTCTCTTTTAAAATTTTCAAGCAGTTCATCCAGTTTCGGATTAGCGTCAGACAGAGAAATAACATCTTGGGCTTTGTAGCCGCGGCGGGCTGAGATATCTTTAATTTCAGCGTCGAAGGTGTCAAGAATTTGCTGTTTTTCTTCTTCAGACAGGTCATATTTTTCTGAAAGCTGTTCAGGGAGCTTGGCGATATCCCATTGCTCATAGATCACCTCTTGGCTGTCCAGAAAGCTTGCCACTTCCTCTTGATTTTCAATCGTTGTATTTGCCTCATCATGAATTCGAATTGTTGCCATTTGCGGTTCCCCCTTTTATTTAACCAGCTGATGCTGGAGTGTTTTCAGCTTCAAATGATAGCTGAATAAAAATTCATATGCTTCAAGCACTCTTTTCGCTTCAAATGCCGTTCTTCCCCAAGCAGTAATGCCATGGTTCCGGATCAGGACAGCTCCTGAATCTCCAGTAACCTGATCCGCGAAAAGCGCAGCAAGAGTCGGAATATGAGCCGGATTTTCTATAATTGGAATGGACACTTCTGCATTCTCATCCCACAGGCCAAGCGCTTTTATGATTTCTTGCCCTTTAAAAGTGATTTGGTTTTGATCTCCATACAGCTCTGAGATGACGTTATTGTTTACTGTATGAACATGAAGACAGCATCCGGCATTTGTTTTATTGTACAGATGTGTATGCAAGAGCGTTTCTGCTGACGGTTTCAGATGATGTCCGCTTTCGGCAGGCTCTCCGTTCTGATCTACCAACAGGAAGTCTTCATCCGTTTCTTTTCGTTTATCTTTTCCGCTCGCCGTTACGAGAAATTGCAATGGCTCATCAGAAACCTTGATGGACAGGTTGCCGCTGGTCGCCGGAAACCAATCTCTTTCTGCCAATTCCCGTTTTACTTCGGCAAGCTCGAGCCAGCGCTCTTGTTTTGCAGCCATTTCTTTACCTCCGTTACGTCTTCAATTGCTTTCTTTATTTCGTGAAAATCATGGTATGGGATATGATTCAGATGATGCTCCTTGCATTCATTTAATAAATAATCCCTTGCAAAGCAAAGATCAGACAGCTTTGCCGCCTCTACATCGGTAACGGAGTCACCGATCATGATGATATATTGATCAGGCTCAGAAAGCTCTTTAATAACAGTCGGCTTGCAGCACCCGCATTGATTTGTGCATGTGCCTTTGCAAGTATGAGGCCAATCAATATGAATGAATTCGTTCACAAAGGACGCACGGTTGCAATAAATATGATCTTTCTCAACAATTCCTTCAAGCAGCGGATAGACAAAAAAGTCCATCCCCCCGCTTACGACATAAAACGGGAGTTCATGCTTGTTAACAAATGCGACAAATTCCCGAAAGCCGTCCCGGATTTTTGCGTCTTCTAATACGAATCTTGTAATCTCCTCTTTTAAGCTGCTCGGCAGAAGGCCGAACATTCGTCCGACGCCTTCTTGGATCGACATCGTTTTGGAGAGCACGCCGTCTTTTAAAGCCGTCCATTCCGGCGGAGCGAATGTTTTCATAATGTTTATAATGTTGTCGTTCATTGTGATGGTTCCATCAAAATCACATATCATTAACGGTTTTTGAGTCGTCATACGGCTTCAGCCTTTCCCCATTTATCAAGCGCAAGCTTCAAATCTTCGCATTGACCGGCTTTTTCTTCAATCGGCTGCGCCTCCAAAACCGCATCAATAATGGCTCTGAACGCTTTGCCCCCGCCTTGGGCGCCGTTTGGATGTCCGTGTATGCCTCCTCCGGCGTTAATAATATGATCAATGCCAAAATCACGCATGAGAAGCGGAACCATACCAGGGTGAATACCGGCGGATGGAACGGCAAATGTCTGGTTAAAGGCATCTTCTCTTACGCATTCTTCATGAATCGCCAGCGCGTCTTCTTTCGGAAGCGCAACTGAGCCATATGGAGAAGGAAACAGACTGAAGTCAGCGCCGCAATATCGGTTTAATTTTCCGAGCAAAAGGGCATGGGAAAACCCGTACAACGGTGAGGATGTAAATGCCCCGCTGACTGCCGGATGCGCCATAATGGGGATTGATACGTCCGGATCTTCCGCAAGGCTTTGCATGACGTCCAAACCGTAAGCGAAGACATTCAATAAAAGCGTATCCGCTCCCAACTCAGCGGCGCGTCTTGCTTTATCTCTAAGCTCAGCCGTTCTTCCAGTCAAATTCACTGCATACAGCGTTTTATGGCCGGTCTGCTCGTATGTTTCTTTCAAAATTTGTTTTCCCTCTGTAATTCTTGTTTCAAAAGGTGCTAAACCCGTCTCAAAGAAAATTTCATCATCTTTGATTACGTCAACCCCGCCGAGCGCCTGCTGCCTGAGCTGTTCTTTAATATCACTCAGGTCCCTTCCGATGACCCCTTTAAAAATGCTCATTAACAGCGGTCTTTCAAACTCTCCAAGCATCTTCCGGATGCCGTATACGCCAAACTTCGGGCCCGGGAGTGTCTGCTTAAACGCTTCAGAGAATTCGAGATCTATTAACTTGATTTTTCCGTCCAGCGACAGCTTGCCAAACACAGTTGTCAGCAATGCCGGAATATCCTGTGAGAAATTTACCTCGGGATAGGCAATTGTGATAACCGCTTGTTTTCCTGATGCAAGATGTCCCTCTCTCTCCTCGACCTTTACAACCCGTCCCTTATGCTTTTGCATCTGCTCCTGCTTCACCAGAGGCAGATCAGTCCAAGAGCCCACCGTCAATCCTGTTGCGATTTGTTCTGCTTTTTTCTCCGTGTCGGCTCCCGGCTCGGTCAGGAGATATGTTGCTAATAATTCACTCATGCCAGAGCTCCTTTCATTTTTTAACCCATATAAAAAACCTCTTCAAACAGCAATGCGTCTAAAGAGGTTTCGTTTCTCGTCCGAATCTTATCTCTCAGCCGCCAGCTGCAAGAATTAGCACCGTGCTTTACAAGTCGGTTGCCGGGCTTCATCGGGCTCGTCCCTCTGCCTGCTCTTGATAAGAAAATATAGATTTTATAAATTATTTTGAATTATCCCACCGTTAAAGAATCTTGTCAATGCTTTTTTGGGTAAACAGGTTTAGTTTGCCAATTCGATGAGCTGCTTCTTTAAGCCTAGCTTCACTTGTTAAGAGCCCCACTCTGACATACCCCTCTCCATATTCACCAAAGCCGTTTCCTGCTGCAACCGCCACATTCGCTTTTTCAAGCAAGAGATCTGAGAATTGCTCAGAGCTATAGCCTTCAGGCACCGGCAGCCACGCAAAAAATGAACCCGCAGGCGCTGTGACATCCCAGCCGATTTCCCGGCATGCTGCTATCCAAGCGTTGCGCCTGCTTTCATACCGGGCATTTTGCTCCGCTACGCATGTCTGCTCAGATAAAAGTGCCGCCTCGGCAGCCTGCTGGGTTGCTTTGAAAAGACTGACAAACATATGGTCTTGATAAAGATTGATCGCTTCTATGACCGAGGCGTTACCAACTGCAAAACCGACCCGCCAGCCCGCCATATTATATGTTTTGGACAGCGTGTAAATTTCTATTCCGATATCCTTAGCGCCTTCAGTCTGCAAAAAGCTTAAAGGCTTGTGTCCGTCAAAGCCCACTGCACCGTAAGCAAAATCATGGACCACACAGATTTCGTTTTCTTTCGCAAAACTCACCGTTTCTCCAAAAAACTCTGCGGTAGCGACGGCTCCAGTCGGATTATTCGGATAATTCAAGTACATCAATTTCGCTTGTTCTCTTACGTCAGGGGAAATGCTTGCGTATTCAGGAAGAAACGCTTTTTCCTTAGTGAGCGGCATCATTTCCATATTCGCTTTCGCAAGCGTGACACCGGACCAATAATCTGGATAGCCAGGGTCAGGAACCAAAATCGTATCCCCCGGATTTAACAGGCATTGCGGGAGCTCGACAAGACCGGCTTTCCCGCCGAATAATACGGCTACTTCAGTTTCCGGATCAAGCTGAACGCCGTATTCTCTGTTATAAAATGCCGCCGCTGCTGATTTCAGGCTGTGCGAACCTCGAAATAAGGAGTATTTATGATTTTCAGACTGAGCAACGGCTCGCTGCATTTCCTCCACAATATGCTCGGGCGTCGGCTGATCCGGATTTCCCTGCCCCAAATTGATGACATCATGTCCTTCCTTCAGCTTTCGGTTCACTTTCTGCACAAGAGAAGCAAAGAATTGTTTAGGCAGTTCCTGCAGCACTTGAGAATGTTCAAATTTCATCTGTTTTCACCTTCTAAAAAAATCTTGAAATGATAGTCCAGTATCATATATGGTTAAATGAAAAAAGTAAAGAAAAATATGGGGTGTTAAAAAATGAAATGGACCATATCTTGTCTTCAATTTGATATTTCATACGGAAAACCTTCAGAAAATATAAAAAAGGCTGAATTTTTAATCAAAAAAGAGAGTAAAAATGCTGATGTTCTTGTTCTCCCTGAATTATGGACGACCGGTTACGACCTTGCCAATCTTGATCAGCTTGCTGATGAAGACGGGCACACTGCTCAAAGCTGGCTGCAAAAAACCGCAAAAAAACACGGGGTTCATATTGTCGCAGGATCTGTTGCTGTCAGAAAAGGTTCTGATGTTTATAATACAATGTTCATCGCAGATAAGGAAGGACGAATCATTAAAGAGTACAGCAAAGCCCATCTTTTTCAGCTGATGGATGAGCATGTGTATTTATCAGCCGGTTCCGAGGACGGATACTTCGAGCTTGAAGGCGTCAAAAGCTCAGGACTGATCTGTTATGATATCCGTTTTCCGGAATGGATCAGAAAACATACGACAAAAGGCGCTAACGTGCTGTTCATTTCTGCGGAATGGCCTCTGCCCCGTCTTGATCATTGGAAAAGCCTGCTTATTGCGAGGGCCATTGAGAATCAATGCTTTGTCGCTGCCTGCAATTGCACAGGAGCTAATCCCGATAATGAATTCGCCGGGCACAGCATGATTATTGACCCTTGGGGACGCATATTGGCCGAGGGCGGCCGTGAAGAAGGCAGTGTCAAAGCGGAAATTGACCTTCAAGAAAGCGTTGAGGTGCGGGGAAAAATTCCTGTTTTCGATGATATCAGAAAAGATTTATATTAAAAAATATATTGACAATTCAATCACACACCTGTTACTATTTTCATCAACTGATAAATTAGAATTGTTTAACAAGTGAATATATTCTCTTATCGAGAGTTGGGCGAGGGATTGGCCTTTTGACCCCAACAGCAACCGACCGTAATTCCATTGTGAAATGGGGCGCATCTTCTTGGCGCCGAGACTGAGGTCTCGTAAGGCACGGTGCTAATTCCATCAGATTTGATCTGAGAGATAAGAGAGGCGGGACATGATTGTTAAGCCTCCTTCTCTCTGAGAAGGAGGCTTTTTTACGGCCATTCGCGGCACACATATCAAGAAATTACATAATTGGAGGTAATGACGATGGCAGTCACAAAAACACCTTTATACGAAACGTTAAATGAAAGCTCCGCTGTCGCACTGGCGGTGAAACTCGGCTTATTTCAAAGCAAAAGCACACTGACATGCCAGGAGATCGGCGACGGAAATTTAAACTACGTCTTTCATATTTATGACCAAGAAAATGACAGGGCTTTGATCATTAAACAGGCGGTTCCTTATGCAAAAGTTGTCGGGAAAAGCTGGCCGCTGACAATCGATCGGGCAAGAATCGAAAGCAGCGCACTGATCCGTCAGGGTGAACACGTCCCTCACCTCGTACCGAGAGTTTACTATTCAGATACTGAATTGGCGGTTACGGTCATGGAGGATCTTTCACATCTAAAGATCGCTAGAAAAGGACTTCTTGAAGGTGAAAATTATCCAAATCTGTCACGAGACATTGGCGAATTTTTAGGGAAAACGCTTTTTTACTCTTCTGATTACGCACTTGAACCTAAGGTGAAAAAACAGCTTGTTAAACAATTTACAAATCCTGAGCTCTGCGATATTACCGAAAGACTCGTATTTACAGATCCTTTCTTTGATCATGATACAAATGAATTTGAGGAAGAGCTTCGTCCATATGTTGAAAAGCTTTGGAAAAATGACAAGGTCAAAGTTGAAGCAGCTAAGCTGAAAAAGTCATTTTTAACATCTGCCGAAACGCTGATTCATGGCGACCTGCATACAGGAAGCATTTTTGCCAGCGAGCTTGAGACAAAGGTGATCGATCCTGAATTCGCTTTTTACGGGCCAATCGGTTTTGATGTTGGTCAATTTATCGCCAACTTATTGTTAAATGCACTCAGCCGTGACGGTGCTGATCGAGAGCCATTATATGAACATGTAAAACAAGTTTGGGACACGTTTCAAACAACATTCAGTGAAGCCTGGGAGAAAAACAGTCTCGATGTGTATGCCAAAATCGACGGTTATCTCGCTGATACGCTCAGCCATATTTTTGAAGAGACAATTGGGTTTGCCGGCTGCGAACTGATACGCCGCACCATCGGTCTTGCCCATGTGGCAGATCTGGATACAATCGTACCGTTTGATAAACGAATCGAAAGAAAACGGCTGGCGCTGGAAACCGGTACTGCTTTCATCGAAAAACGTTCACAAATAAAAACCATAACGGATGTTATTGAATGTTTTAAGTTACTTGTAAAGGAATGATTCACCCATGACCAATTCATTTGCTGTTCCGCGTTCTGTTGAATGGAAAGAAACAGCCATTAAGATTTTAAATCAGCAAAAGCTTCCTGATGTTACGGAATATTTGGAGCTGACAACGAAAGAAGAAGTATTTGACGCGATTGTCTCACTTAAAGTTAGAGGAGCCCCGGCGATCGGCATTACGGCAGCATTTGGGCTCGCGCTGGCGGCAAAAAACATCGAAACTGATAATGTGGCGGAATTCCGCTGCGAATTGGATAACATCAAAAATTATTTGAACAGTTCAAGGCCGACAGCAATCAATTTATCATGGGCGCTCGAGAGACTGAGCCATTCAATTCAAAACGCCATTTCTGTAAATGAAGCAAAAACCAATCTTGTCCATGAAGCGATTCAGATTCAAGTGGAGGATGAAGAAACGTGCCGTATGATCGGCCAAAACGCGCTTCAGCTTTTCAAAAAAGGCGACAAGATTATGACAATCTGCAATGCCGGTTCTATCGCGACAAGCCGCTATGGAACCGCGCTTGCCCCGTTTTATTTGGCGAAACAAAAGGATTTGGGGCTTCATATTTATGCTTGTGAAACCAGACCGGTTCTTCAAGGTTCACGGCTTACTGCTTGGGAACTGATGCAGGGCGGTATTGATGTCACGCTGATTACGGACAGCATGGCAGCCCATACAATGAAAGAAAAACAAATTTCTGCCGTCATCGTTGGCGCGGACCGAATTGCAAAGAACGGAGATACCGCGAATAAAATTGGCACTTACGGACTTGCTATTTTAGCAAACGCCTTCGATATTCCGTTTTTTGTAGCAGCACCTTTATCTACTTTTGACACAAAAGTAAAAAGCGGGGCTGATATCCCGATAGAGGAACGGGACCCCGAAGAAGTCAGGAACATTTCCGGCGTCCGAACCGCTCCGGCTGAAGTGCCTGTCTTTAATCCTGCTTTTGATATTACACCACACCATCTTATTTCTGGGATCATCACTGAAAAAGGGATTATGACCGGTTCCTATGAAGAAGAAATTGAACAGCTGTTTACAGGCGAAAAGGTTCATTAAAAAACCGCTGAAGACTTGGCTCATATTGGGCCGAGTCAGCGGTTTTTTTGTTTGCTCATATTCATATCGATTATTTCATCTTTTTGAGCGCTGGATAAGATATGCAGTTTTACAAGCAGCTCGGCAAAAACGGCAATTTTCTCAGAGCGGCTCGGCTTCAATTGCTTTGTCCTCCTCTTTCATCAGACCAACTTTTTTAACTTAGTAAAATCATATGTCGGCGGCGAAAAAAGGGAACGCGCCATATGTTTTATTTTTCTTTATAGGAGATTTGCTCGATGCTAAGCAAATAAGCTTTGATGTCAGTTTTACTTCCGGCATACCCTGTTAACGTGCTGTTTTTGCCGATCACTCTGTGGCACGGAACAAATATCGGCAGGTCATTTCGTTTATTTGCCTGTCCGACAGCGCGTACCGCTTTCGGACTTCCGACCGCTACGGCAATGTCAGCATAGCTTCGTGATTCGCCATACGGAATCATGGCAAGCGCCTCCCATACTTTTTGCTGAAAAGGCGTGCCCTTTTGGCTCAATGGCAGTGAGAATATCTTTCTTTCTCCCGCAAAATATTCGTGAAGCTGCTTTTTCGCTTCTGCTAAAAAAGCCGTCTCCACCTGCTCCGTATTCTCAACAGATTCTTTCCACTGCCTCAAATCTTCCTTACTGAGGAAGAGACGGGTGATGCTGCCTTCTTCCTCGACAATTGCGAGCTCCCCGAGCGGCGTTTCCGCTGTCGTATAGTAATTCATTCGTCTAACCTTCTTTCTTCAAAATTCTGCCTGACGGGAAGTGTAAGATGAAAAACAGTCCCCTTTCCTTCTTCACTTTCCACCATTATTTTGCCTTGATGTTCTTCAATAATTTTATAGCTTACCATAAGCCCGAGTCCAGTTCCCCGTTCCTTTGTTGTATAAAACGGTTCTCCGAGACGCTTTAATTTATCCTCTGTGATTCCGACTCCTTCGTCTTTCAAAGATATAAGAATATGATCTTGATCAGCTTTTTTGATCGTCACATAAATATTGCCGCCGTCAGGCATGACTTCGATGGCGTTCTTTAATATATTGATAAAAACCTGTTTCAGCTGATTCGGTTCACAGTATATCGGCGGAATGTCGCCGACTAAATCCAGATGCATTTGTACGTTGCTGAGATTGGCTTGCGCGTTAAGAAGGTCTAATGTGTCTTTCATAATTTGTGTCACATGTTTTTCCTCATACATGATAGCCTGGGGCTTGGCTAAAATTAAAAACTCTGTGATGATGGATTCGATGCGCTTTAATTCTGAGGTGATGACGTTGAAGTAAAGAGAATAGTCTCCCTCCACACTCCCTTTCAGGAGCTGAATGAAGCCTTTAAGAGCTGTCATTGGATTTCTGATTTCGTGAGCGATGCCGGCAGCGAGTTCTCCAACGACATGGAGAGTATCAGATTTGCGAAGACGCTCTTCCAGTTCTTTTCGCTCTGTGACATCTTTAAAAATAGCCAGGTTCATATTTTGAATAATATTTCGTTTAAACGAAAATTCTAGTTTTCGATTATCATTGCTGCTCAGCAAAAATGGGATCTCATTGTCCATTTCATCGAAATTAATCTGCCTTGCCGGTGATGCCAGATTTTCTATTTCATAGGAAGAAATAATATCAAGCAGGCTGTGTTTTTTCAGTTCTTCATGCGGCAGTCCCAAAATATTGCTCGCTAACGGGTTGGCGTCGATGATTCGGTACTGATTGTCGAATAATACGTTGCCGTCCATTGAACCGTTGAACACTTTTCTGAATTTGAGCTCGCTTTCCCGAAGCTCCTTTTCCATCCGCTTTCGGTCACTGACATTTCTTAAAATTGTTAAGTGCTGGTTTTCAAGTATAGTCCGCTTTGAAGTAAATTCAAGCTCTTTGAACTGCCCGTTGCCCATTTGAAACAGCATCTCTTCTCTGATCTCACCGTATTTTGCATATTTCCTCTTCGTCCAGCTGTATTTCTGCTGAGAGTCTACGAGAAAATCACACAGCTTTCTTTTTAACAGCAAATTCATCGGCAGCTCAAAAATTTTACAAGCTGACTGATTGGCCTTAACGATTCTTCCGTCATTCGACCAGATGATAATAGCGTCCATGGCGTTTTCAAAAATTTCTCTGAAGCGCTCCTCACTTTTAAATAGCTGGAGCTCCATGGACCTCTTCTCCGTGATATCCCGCATAATCGACATATAAAAACCGCTGATGATGTTAGACGTAATCGTAAATTCAAACAGCTTCTGATCTCCTGAACGAAGCCTGACAGGCAGCTCGCCTTTTGCTTTTCCCTTTCGATAAAGCGTGTGCCAAATGTTATCGAAATCTTTTCGCGATCCGCTGTCAATGAATTGATACAGCGACAAATGCGACAGCTCATTCTGGTCGATTTCAAAGCTTTTGCAAAAGGACAGATTGGCATCAATAAAGCCGCCGTCTTTATCAAATAAAACGATTCCGTCGACAGCTCTGTCAAACAAGTCCTTAAAAAGCTGTTCATTCATGGAAAATTCCCGCTCCAAAATTTTCTTTGAAGAAATGTCTCTCATAACGACAAAAAAGAAATCCTCGCCAATCCCTCTTTTGGCAAGAAACTCAATATATTTTGTCGCTCCGCTGTCCAGCCTGATCGGAACCTCCTTCCACAGAAAACCTTTCTTAAAAAACTTCTTCACGGAAAGGTCCAGCTCATCCTTTGGAATAGAAAACAAAAAATCAAAAACGGAACGCTTTTTCAAACCTTCCGCATCTACTTGAAGCATCCTCGCTGTTGCTTCATTTGCCTGCACGATTTTCATATCATTATCACATATAAAAATAGCATCGAGCGTATTGTTCACAATCACTTGATGCTGATGTAATTCCTTTTTCAGCCGATCATTTTCTTGTTTGAGGCGCTTCAGTTCCTCTTTCAGATCTGAATTTGTCTCGACATCGAGAGTTTCCATGCGTAAACACTCCTTCTTCAAAACCTATCCCTCAATATTTCTACATATTGCATGAACTTCCTTCATTCGCCCTATACATTTCAGAAAATTTCAGCGTGATTACATAAAGAAGACATTTTCAACGATCCTTACCGTCACTTTACATCGTCCTAACAATCAGACGTTTTTTCAAATCCTTTTTGATCTTTTATTTTAAAATAAATACCAACAGGGAATAATCTTTTAGTGACTGATTTAAAGAGAAGGTGATGCTATGAGTAAATCGCGAGACAGTTATTTTGACAATGCAAAATTCTTATTGATATTCCTTGTTGTTTTCGGTCATATTCTTCGATCTTTTATTCATGATAACAATTTTATGCTCTACCTCTACAAGTTCATTTACACGTTCCACATGCCTGCCTTTATTCTTGTATCCGGTTATTTCGCCAAAGGTTTTAAACGCGCCGGATATGTGAAAAAGCTGGCGGTCAAGCTGATTATTCCATATTTGATTTTCCAAAGCATCTATTCCGTCTTTTATTACATTATTCAAGACGAAAGCATGACAAATGTGAATCCGATTGACCCGCAATGGTCGTTATGGTTTCTGGTAAGCTTATTTTTCTGGAATATCCTGCTCTATCCTTTTTCAAAGCTTTCTAAGCATTGGGCGCTGTTTGTCAGCTGCGGCATCGCCGTGCTGATCGGTTATCTCGACTTTGTCAGCAGCACACTGAGCCTGTCCCGGACATTTGTATTCTTGCCGATGTTCCTTGTCGGATTTTACTCGAATAAACATCACTTTGATTTACTGAGATCAAAACGAGGCAAACAGATTGCGCTCGGTGTGCTCGCCGCCGTATTTGTCATCTGCTGGGGCATCGATTTTGACTATTCATGGCTGTTCGGCTCTAAGCCGTACTCATCATTTGGCGATGTCACCTTGGCAAGCGGCCTCTCCCGAATCGGCTGGTATGTACTTGCCTTTGCGGCAACCTTTAGCTTTTTAGCGCTTGTTCCGCAAAAACGCTATTTCTTTACTAAGTGGGGAACAAGGACATTTTACGTATACCTGCTCCACGGATTTATCATTAAAACACTCAGGCAGGTCGGGCTTGAGGATGGACTCACTGACTATCAAAACTTAGTCATCCTGCTGCTCTTAACTGCAGCCCTTACCTCCATTCTCTCAAGCAATTTCGTCAAAACGGTTGCTCAGCCGTTCATTGAACTGAGAATGACAGGCTTGCTGCAGCTAGTCAGAGGAAGCAGCAAAAATGCCTATTTAAAATAACATAACACCTCTTAAGCGGCATGCCGCCTAAGAGGTGTTTTTTATTTTTGTTTTTTCTCTTTTTTCTTTTTCGGCTTTGTTACTTCAAGGGTTTCAATGATTTTCCCGGCGTTGTAATCCCCAAGCTCACTTGAGAATTCTTCTTCAAGCACCTTCTTATTCATCGGCTTTTTATGATTTTGCATGTCTTTGCTGTGCTGGTTCTTTTTCATGATCACGCGCCTCCTTGCTGACCTTGTTTGGAATTGCGATTGGCCCCTCGGAAATTCGGGTCGTCGTGATATTGAGTCTTATATGCATTTCTGTCCATACTCTCAGTCGGTGTATTGTTATTTTTTATGGCTTCATCGACCTCAGCCTTACGTTTCATAGAAATCCTCCTCGCCAGTATTTCTAATTTTTATTTCGCTTGAAAATGCAGGCCAGCTGATTAACTGCAGCTGATTATGTTAGGTTCTCCAACTGGTGCCGGGTCACACATCTTTTTTTTGGCAATAAAAAAACACCGCAAATGCGGTGTTTCATTATCCGATAATCACTCTTTCCTTCGGATAATGGTAATTTGCTTCAATTTCTTTTCTTCCGATCAGATAAAGGAAGGTCAATATTCCGATCCGCCCGATAAACATGACGATCATAATGACACATTTTCCTACGTTGCTCAAATCAGCGGTAATGCCAAGGGACAGACCAGTCGTTCCAAAGGCAGAACATACCTCAAACAAAAGCTCCAGCAGAGAATGCTTTTCTGTCACTGTAAGGATCAGTGTCGCTCCAAAAACGAGCAAAATCGCCATCATTGTGACCACAAGAGACTTCATCAGATCTGCTGGGTGCAGCTCCCGTTTGAATACTTTTACCGCTTTATTGCCGCGTGCAAAATGAAACAGCGCAAGCAGATTCAAGGCAAAAGTTGTTGTCCTTATGCCTCCCCCGACTGAGCTTGGTGACGCACCGATAAACATCAGCGCGCACATAAAAAACAACGTGGGATCCGACAGCTGGCTGATATCAATTGTTGCAAGCCCGCCGCTTCGGGTAGCTGTTGATTGAAACAAGGATAGAAACAAAATATCATGCCATGCCTTTCCTGCAAATGAGTGGCTCGCTTCCAGCGCATAGATGCCGATGGCGCCAAACACTACGAGTGAGCCAAACATAATGGTCGTGATTTTTGTAAAAAGCGTAAACGGATATCTCCGATGCTTTGAAAACAAGAAGTCCTTTACTTCGACAAGCACCGGAAAGCCGATCGCTCCGAATATGATCAAAAGCATCGTAATAAACTGCACAAAATAATCATGGCGGAATGGAACCATGGAATTTCCTGTTATATCAAACCCGCCATTTGTGGTTGCGCTGACACTTGCAAAAAACCCGTGTAAATAAGCTTCCTGAAAGGAATCATAGTAGGTTAAAAAATAAGTGCCAAGTATGATTCCTCCAAAAAATTCAATCCACAATATAAGAAAAAGAACCTGCTTCATTAAATTGACAATACCCGAAAACTGGGATTGGTTTTGGTCTACCATAATCAATTTCCGTTCTTTAAGGCCGATTCTTTTTCCCATGATCAGCCAAATAAACGTTCCGAGCGTCATAATCCCGATTCCGCCAAATTGCAGAACAAATGCCAAAATAAAAATGCCTGTAGTGCTGAATGTATCAGCTGTATCCACAACCGTCAGCCCCGTGACGCTGACTGAACTGACAGCCGTAAAAAGCGCGTCAATAAAAGTCCAATCCGCTCCCTGCTTATGGGCAGCCGGCAAACTCAGCAATATCAGGGCCACAGTTACTGCGAGAAAGTAATATAATGCAATCAGCTGGGCCGGAGATAATGCCTGTATCAATTTTCCAAGCTTTAATCTCATGTGAAATCCTTCTGCCTCTCTTTTAAAGTACGGTAATTATTCTAAAGATATTAGATCCATTTTTAAAGGCTTTTGCGAAACATTTTCTTAACTTGCATATTTTTTTATTATTTTAGTCAAAGTGAAACAGAAAAAAAACCTCTGAGGGTTCTCAGAGGAAGGATGTTTTTCATTTTATTTAGCTTCTAATCGTCTGATTCTTTCATCTAAATCAGGGTGAGTAGAGAAAAGCGATGACCGCTTCTTGCCATTAATCTTTAGTGTTTGGACAGCTGTCTGATCTTCTTCCATGATGCGGGAAGAATAGCTCTTAAGCGTCCGAAGAGCATGAATCATCTTATCCTTGCCGGCAAGATCCGCTCCTCCCCGGTCAGCATGGAATTCACGGTGGCGTGAATACGCAAAAACAACGAGGCTTCCGAGAATTGAAAAGACAATCTGAAACACAATCATTGCGATAAAATGAACAATCGGAGCAAGATCTTCCTTAACAAAGCGGCTCGCGATCCATGCAGCAATCCGTGATAAAAAGACGACAAAGGTATTCACAATACCTTGTAAAAGCGTCATTGTCACCATATCACCATTTGCAATATGAGCGACCTCATGGGCAAGCACACCTTCAACCGCAGCATCATCCATTTGATCAAGCAGGCCTGACGACACAGCGACAAGAGAGCGGCGTTTTGAAGGGCCAGTCGCAAACGCGTTCACTTCAGGTGAGCGGTAAATTCCGACCTCCGGCATCTTCGTTAAGCCGGCAGAGCGGCTTAATCTATAAACACGGTCAACCAATTGCTGCTCTTCATAGCTAAGTGTATGTTTCTCCGGATTCAGCACTCTGACGCCCATCATTGTCTTTGCCATCCATCTGGACATCGCAAGAGACGTAAAGGAACCGACAAAACCGACGACTAAACTGAATACAAGAAGCGCAATAGGATCTATACCGCCATCAGCTGTAAAGTACGTCCCAACTCCAGTGACAGAGCTTATGACAGATAAAACAATTCCGATCGTTGTAAGCACCAAAATATTCGTTAAAATAAACAGAAAAATTCTTTTCGCCATAATAACCTCCGTTATTTTTAAGATCAAATGAACCTGTATATTTAAATTATAAAACATCTGTTTGAAAATGCAAGGATTTAGACGTATGATGTTAATGTATTACTGACGCTTTAATAGTGCATTTATACATAGAGATTATATCCGCGTCAAATTGTCTTGAAGAGGTGAACAATGACTATTTTTAAACTCACTCGTATTGAGATGGTACGGCTGCTCTATTCCCTTAAAGGCCTGGGAGACATTAGCCCGCTCGACATTCTCGTTAAATCGGCGAATATGTCAGCGGAAGAAGCTGCAAGCCATCTTCAAATTCCAGAATTTCTTACAAGATATGAACGAAAAAAACAGAAAAAAGAATACGGCCTGTCAACCAACGAAATCGTTGAGCTTGGCAATTTATGCGAGCTGACTTCGTTAAAGTCAACCGCGATTCAAAATTGGGTGAAACGCGATATCAAAGATCTCATTGGCCATCCTGAGCTGGGTAAAAAGTATTCAGTTGAACAGGCAGTGATTCTTTTAATTGTACGTGACCTAAAATCCATTTATGACTTTGAACACATACGAGCTATCTTAAAAGTTGCTTTTAACACTATCTCAGACAGATCTGATGATGTCATCAGCCCGTTAGCGTACTATGAAAGCTGCGCGCATGTGCTGCATGCCATTTATCACCAAGATACTCCTTCAATGAAGGAATCAAATCTCCAGCAGATTGTCGAACAGGAAACAGACCTTCTTCGTCACCATTTTGAAGAGCTGAGTGACGCCCAATGGCTCAAAATCAGGCAGATTATTGCCATTACAGTTCTCTCCATTTTGACGTTCCATATTCAGGCGACCGCGAACAAAATGACCGCTGACATACTGTAATCAGGATGTACCCCCGGCAAATTGCCGGGGGTTTCTTATTCCCCCACAACAATTGCCAGCATAAATAAACCCCGTACATTTCAAACTAAATACGCGTTAAGAATTTCTTAATAGAAAAAGGAGATGAAAAAAAGATGGCGAGCAGAAATAAACTCGTTGTTCCAGGGGTGGAGCAGGCATTAGACCAATTTAAACTTGAAGTGGCTCAAGAATTCGGTGTGAACCTTGGTTCTGATACAGTTTCACGCGCTAACGGCTCTGTAGGCGGGGAAATGACAAAGCGTCTGGTTCAGCAGGCACAATCACAGCTAAATGGCACAAATAAATAAACTCAGGACTCTATTCGCCGGGGGCACTCGGCGAATCTTCTGTTTGAGCTGATTCATTATTGCTGCTGTAGCCATTTGGATTACGGTGGTAAGAAGCATTATCCCGATTAGATGAGGAATGATCCTTTCCTTTTTCACCGTTATTCCAATTTTTGCGATTTTTGCTATTCTTGCTATTCTGTTCACCATTGACTTCTTCTTCATTTCCGTTATCTTGAGGAACTTGTGTAGGGGTTTGCTCAGTATCCCCATCTTTTTCAACTTTCGTGTTTTCATCTGATTCCTTTACATCTTTATTCTGTTCACTATCATCATTCTGCGTGTCAGTTGTATCTTCTTTCTGTGAATCCGTATCATCCAGCTGTTCATTTTCTCCTTGTTTGCTGTCCTGATCGTCTGTCTGATCCGTGTTTTCTTCCTCGCTGCCGGTATTTTTTTGATCCTCTTCCCCGGATTTTTGAGAATCTTCATTTGGATCTTTCATGTTATTCTTTTCATTCGATTTTATGTAGCTGCCTGTTGATACGCCTTCTTTTTTTGCTTTTTCTCTCGTTTTCATATCTGTTTCGAGAGATTCCATGCGGTATGTCGTTTTATATTTTTCCGTTACATCATTCAGCTGCTTTTTTACTCCTGATTTATATGTATCGTCATCCGTATTTTCATAAACAGTGGAAATCAATATTTCTTTCGATTCCTTTACATATCCATGCTCGCTGCAATCCGTAATAATATCGTCTATCACCTTTTTAAAATCAGTCTCCTCCCAATCATCGATGTCACTGATAACCTTCTTGCCGTCATCATTTAAGGGCGTCAGTTCGATCACTTCGTAATCGCTGTTTATCGCCATTTCGAAGCTTGGATTGATATCTATTGTCATATACGCATAGGCCTTGTCATTAGAGAAAACGGGGAGGATAATAAAAATAAAAAGCATAATAGCAGTCATCGAAAAAATCCCCATTTTGAAAGGGCGCAGTCTTAAAACATCAAAAAAGCTGGCCCTTCTGCCCATGCGTGTCTCACTCGGAAGCATGATTTCTTCTCCGATTTCATATGTTTGGCGATCATTTTTTGCTTTTAAAAATTGTCCGTCAGGGGTCAGCAACGTGACGAATTTTTTATTTTTCTCTACTATGATCCCTCTTCTCATGAGTGCAGCACCCCTTTAAGATAATCTTTTAAATAAATATAATCACCGGTAATGATAATGCACATTGCAATGATATATTTTCTGTTTCGCTCAATCGTTTTTCTGCTTACTGAAACGAGCTGTTCGAGCTGTTTAACAGGAAGCTGTTTCTTCGTATAAAGAATCGCAGCTAATTCTTCATGCTCGACAAGGGTGAGCGCCACCTTTATGGCGTTTTGCCTTGCGTCCGCATGCTTTGGAGAATGTTCAAGCAGCTCTTGAAATGAAAGACCGTAGTCTCTGAGCTGCTTTTGAAAATACAGAATTTCCTCCCGCCTCTGTTCCTGTTCTATCTGGCGGCGGTATTCATCAATAGAAAGCTCGGCTTCAATCAGGCTTTGTGAGGATTCCTGATCGTCACCCTCCTGTAAATCCATATTAATATTTTGAGCGGTTCTTGCTTCTTTTCTAATGTAATCAATGACTTTTCTTTTTATAATAAGCTCTGCGAATGCGAGCAGCGAATTTCCTTTTTCAGGTGAGTACTTTTCAATAGCTTCGTTAAATGCAATCAGTCCGATGCTGAATTCATCGTCTTTTTCATCTATATATCGTTTACAAACGGATGAAACCGTCTTTGCGATAAATGGCTTATATTGCTGTATCAACTCGTTTTGCAGATCTTTATTGCCTTTTTGTATGCTTTCAACAGATTTTTCAAGCGTTTGCTTCTTTTTTCCCAATTTAAACAAAAGGCTAAGCACTGGTTTCACCTCAGTTCCTCCCTATAACTACTCATTAATGATAGCTAATTTGATAGGGAATCGCAAAGGAGAAAAAGAAATATTGATTTCCAATGTCTCAATTATGACAATCCATTCTCACGTACTATACAGGATTTCGTGCCTTTAAAGAGAATTTTGGGGGTTTTAAAAGAGGTTTTTGTAACAAAGCTGTTATAAAAATGTTATTTTATTTCGTCTGTGAAAACGCTTCAAACATGAAAAGACTCTGCTTTTCAGCAGAGTCTTTTTGATTAAGCCCTTTCTTGGCTTCTGTCATTTTGTTCGTTTTGTGCGTCTTCCGCCTGTTTTTTTGAGCCTGACATAAACCAGCCGCAAACTGCGATCGCCGCTAAGACACCCCAGAAAATCAGCTTCCATGTCCCTGAGTGGATAAAGTGCGAGGACACTATGGCGATGTCATCATGTGCGAGTGTATATAAAGCAAGCTTTACCCCGACCCATCCGACAATAACAAAAGCTGCTGTTTCTAGGCTTGGACGTTCCTTTAAAAGCTTAACAAACATCGATGCCGCAAACCGCATAATCACCAGTCCGATAATGCCTCCGGCCAAAATAACAAAGAATTGTCCTCCATCAAGTCCGCCGATCTTTGGAAGTGAAGTTCCCGGCAGCGTAACGGCCAGAGCGACTGCCGCTAAGATGGAGTCAACAGCAAAAGCGATATCTGCCAGTTCAACCTTTAATACAGTCGGCCAAAATCCGCTTTGCTTCGTCACCTTATGATTGTCTTCTTTCTTAAATACATATCTTTTGAGCAAGTGGCTTGCTGCAATATACAGCAAGTAGATCGCGCCAATGGCTTGAACCTGCCATACGTTCACCAAAAAAGAAATAGCGAATAAAGAGCCAAACCGCAGAACAAAGGCGCCTGCCAGCCCATAAAACAATGCCTTCTTTCTTTGCTCCTCCGGCAAATGTTTTACCATAACCGCCATCACTAAAGCGTTATCGGCGGCTAAAATACCTTCCAGCCCGATCAAGACGAGAAGAACCCAACCATACTCCAATAATAATGCTGCATCCATAAATGATACCCTCCCAAAAAAGTTGTTTTCTTTCTCTTCATCCGATCTTATGCCGGCCGGACATGCAAAAAAGACCTTTGCCGACATAAGGCAAAGGTCTTGCTAGACATGAATTCAGGCATGCCAACAAAGCCGATGGATATCACTATCCATGAAATGACGACTTTGTTTCCGGAACATTCCGGACGCTACTCCCCTTTGGGATTTCAAGAAATATCATATTATATGTCAATGATATGCGGAGAGAGCTTATTTGTCAACGCTTATTTTTTAAAAAAACTGAAAAATGTTCAGACTGAATTCGTTTTTTTCTCTTCTTTATCAGTAAATAAAGAACAAACAAGATCAAAATAGCGATCCCGATCGGAAGCATATATTGGTCTAGAATAGAGCCAACGTCTTTCCAATTTTCCCCGAGCTTCACACCGAGATATACATAAACAAATGTGATCGGCAGCATGGCGATAAACGTGTAAAGAGAAAACACCCAGACATTCATTTTTGCGATGCCGCATGGTATGGAAATCAGTGTGCGGATCCCCGGCAGGAAGCGGCCGCTGAAAGCGACAAAACCGCCATGTTTTTTAAAAAATTCATCCGATTTGTCAAGAGCCTCAGGCTTTATAAAGAGGTACTTTCCGAAACGTTCAAGAAACGGCCTGCCTCCATAACGCCCGATCCAATACAGGGTGAGCGGACCGGCGACTCCTCCTAATGATCCTGCCAGAACAGCGCCGGCAAGCATCATGTCACCTTTCGATACCCAATACCCAGCAAGCGGAAGGACAATTTCGGCCGGAATAAATTCAATACAGAGCGCCAGAAAAATTCCGAAATAAGATAAGCTTTTAAATGCTTCTATCCAGGACATAACCAATTCTTCGATCATCTTCACTTCCCTTTTCCCTGATCTATGTATACACATTTTTGTTTTTCACTCAAAACATCAAAATGATTTTAACATATTTTTGACGGTCAGCAGAACTAAAAACAGAGAATCTTTATTTCAAGCGTTTTTCTGACAATTTCTCCAGGCATATAGACTGAAATTCTTTAGCTGACAGCCGATATTAAGGAGAGTCAACAAGACTGGAACACACGGAGGAATCTCCATATGGAATTACACGCAACGTATAATACAACACTCATATGTTTATCTATTCTTATTGCTTGTGCAGCATCGTTCACTTCCCTTGAACTTTCAAGAAAAGTCACCATTCATACAGGATTAAAAAGCAAGGTGTGGCTGATTGCAGGCTCTATCATTATGGGCTTTGGGATTTGGTCCATGCATTTTATCGGCATGATGGCTGTTCATACGGAGATGCCGATGCATTATGAACTGGCGCCTTTAGTTGCCTCGATTGCAGCTGCTGTTTCTGGATCATTTGTTTCTTTATATATCGTCAGCCGTTATATCCTAACCTTTTACAGACTGCTTACAGGATCGGTGGTGCTGGGTGCATCGATTTCATCTATGCATTATATCGGAATGTCTTCCATTTCCCGGGTAATGATGATGTATGAACCGCTGCTTTTTACATTATCCATTGTCATTGCCATTGGAGCATCTTTCGTCTCACTAAAGATTTTCTTTGACTTGTCCATGAAAAAACCTGCAGACCATTTGCTGATTTATAAAATAATCAGTGCCTTAATAATGGGAATTGGCATATCGGGAATGCATTATACAGGAATGATGTCCGCTACATTTTATGAGGATGTTGCACCTCCCAATCATCATATGGAAGTCCATACATTCGATTGGTCTATTCTGATTGCCTTAATCGTCTTCTGTATTCAAACGTTATTATTATTCAGTTCTCATACTGATCGAAAATTCATGAAACAAAATGAACGCATGAAGGATAACGAACAGCGGTTTCAATCTTTAATCATTCATAATATTGATGCGATCTTTATCCTGTCATTAAAAGGAGATATTATTTCTTCTAATCATGCTGGTGAGGATATGATGAATAATTTCGGCCTAAACCATCAAAATTGGAATCATTATATGTCGCCAAAAATCAATGCGCTTTTTAAGCAGGTCAAAGGCGAAAAACAAGCCATTAACAGCGATACCAATCTCATGACGGACAAAGGCCAGTTTCATTTGAATATTACGTTTATTCCTGTTGAGGTGAACCAAGAACTGGACAGCATATATGTCATCTGTAAAGATGTGACAAAACAGTACAGAGCCGAAAAAAAAATCCATAGAATGGCTCATTACGACTCACTTACAGATTTACCCAACAGAAGACATGCGATCTCCCACCTAACAAAGGTCTTGAATCGCGAGCATGCCTTGGATTATAACACCGTGGTATTTTTCTTAGATTTGAACCGGTTTAAAGTGATAAATGACGCATTAGGCCATAATGTCGGCGATCAGCTGCTCCAGCTCGCGGCTAAACGGCTTTCATCCGTTATACCTGATAATGGATTTATCGCACGGCTTGGGGGTGACGAATTCATTATTATTTTGACTGACGCCAATACTGGAACAGGCGAAGCCGATGTTTTGGCTAAAAAAATCATTCAGCAATTCAAAAAGCCATTTAAAATTCAGGAACACACCCTTATTACATCCGTCAGCATCGGAATTGCGATTTCTCCTAAAGACGGAACAGACGGCCCTGAATTGATGAAAAAAGCAGATATGGCAATGTATGCGGCCAAAGAGCGAAACAAAAGCAAATACAGATACTACTCTTTCTCAATCGGCAATAAAGAAACCGTCAAGCTTAATCAAGAAATGGAGCTTAGGGAAGCGATTGATAACAAGAGATTTGTCTTACATTATCAGCCGCAATTCAGTACAAGAGATCAAAAAATGACAGGAGCTGAAGCGCTCATACGCCTTGTCACTCCCGACGGCAATCTGCGTCCGCCTGGAGAATTCATCGGTGTTGCCGAAGAAACCGGCCTTATTATTGATATTGGAAAGTGGATTATTGATGAGGCGTGCAGGCAGGCAAAAGTCTGGCACGACAAAGGATTTGATCTTTCTGTCGCCATTAATATTTCCGCCAGACAGTTTCAATCGGAGGAACTGATTCCGCTCATCAAGAATACACTTTCTAAATACATGCTTCCCCCTCGCCTTCTTGAAGTTGAAGTAACAGAAAGCATGACCATGGATAATCTTGACCACTCCAAAAAGGTTCTATCTTCTTTAACCAAATTAGGCATCAGGATCAGCATTGACGATTTTGGCACGGGGCATAGTTCTCTAAGCTATTTAAAGGACTTTCCGATCCACAGGCTGAAAATCGATAAATCATTCATCGATGATATTCAGACACACCCGAAATCAGAACAAATTACCGGCGCCATTATTGCCATGGGCCATCAGCTGTCTTTACAAGTCATTGCCGAAGGCGTGGAAAACTCCGGCCAAAAACAGCTGCTTGACGAAAAAGGCTGTGACCATTTACAGGGCTTCTTTTTCAGCAGGCCGATACCGCCCGAACAGCTTGAACACTTGATATTGAACCAGCCGCCGCGTTAACAGCGCCGGCTGTTTTTTATACCCATAAGTTACTACACATGAATCACCCCTCTCATCTCCACAATAATGAAAAAAAGGGGTTCATCGATATGCATACAATGTGGAAGGGATCCATCAGCTTTGGTTTGGTGAATATCCCCATCAAGCTTTATGCCGCCACAGAAGACAAAGACATCAAACTGAGAAGCCTTCATAAAGAAGATCATGCGCCAATTAAATATGAAAAAATGTGCACCAACTGCGAAAAAACGCTCAGCCCTGACGAAATTGTGAAGGGCTATGAATACGTAAAAGGAAAATATGTCGTGCTGACTGATGAAGATTTAAAAAGCTTAAAGCAGGAGCATGAAGAGAAAGCGGTTGAAATTGTCGATTTTGTTCAGCTGCAGGAAATTGACCCGATATATTTTAACCGCTCCTACTTTGTCGGACCCGGAGATAACGGCACGAAAGCCTATACTCTTCTTCGCGAGGCGCTTCGATCCACCGGAAAGATCGGGATCGCCAATATGACGATCAGGTCGAAACAGCAGCTTGCCATTCTCCGCGTATATGAAAATTGCATCGTAATGGAATCCATCCATTATCCCGATGAGGTCCGTAGTGCTGCCCACGTACCCGGAGTGCCTGATCAATCAAATGTAAATGATAAAGAATTGCAAACCGCCATTACACTGATAGATGAGCTGACAACTGAATTTCAGCCGGAACAATATGAGGACACGTATCGAAAAGCCTTACTGCAAAGAGTTAATGATAAGCTGGAAAATAAAGAAACAGCCGTCACTCCTGACAAAGCGCCTCCTCGTGAGGATGTGATCGACCTGGTCAGCGCACTTCAAGCCAGCATCGATCGAACCAAAAGGCCGAATCGGGAAAAACCAGCGGCAGCACCAGCCGAAGGCGGAGAACCGAAAGGAGCCGGAGAAAAAAAGCAGAAAACCACTAGAAAAAAAGTCTCCGGCACATCATAACCAATGGCGTTTACCATGCAGCCCGTTCTTACTGCGTCACCTCCAAAAGGAGCGGAATGGCGTTACGAAGTAAAATATGACGGGTTTCGCTGTATTCTCCGCATTCATCCGTCAGGCGTGACATTAACGAGCAGAAATGGCTTAGAGCTTAACAGCACCTTCCCTGAAATTGCTAACTTTGCCGAAACTGCTTTTCAGCATATAAAAAAGGAACTTCCGTTAACACTTGACGGAGAAATCGTGTTTTTGGCGAATCCATTCCGTTCAGATTTTGAACATATTCAAGTGCGGGGACGTTTGAAAAGGCCGGACAAGATACAGGAATCCGCAAACTCTCGGCCTTGCTGCTTTCTCGCATTTGACCTTTTGGAACAAAGCGGAGAAGATGTATCGACTTATTCCTATATTGACCGAAAAACATCGCTGCATGAGCTGATATCTGCTGCAAATCTTCCGGCTGAGCCAAATCCTTATGCAAAGGAAACCATTCAGTATATCCCCTCCTACCAGCACTTCGATCCGATTTGGGAGAAGGTAATAAAGTATGACGGAGAGGGAATTGTAGCGAAAAAAATCAACAGCAAATGGCTCGAAAAAAAACGGTCATCTGATTGGCTGAAATATAAAAACTTTAAACATGCCGATGTTTGTATCACAGGATTTAATCCTCACAATGGATTTCTGACGGTTTCTGTGTTAAAAAACGGTGTAATGACGCCTGTCGCCTCTGTATCACATGGGATGAGCGAGGAAGAAAAAAATGCAATACGCGCGATTATGGAACAGCACGGACATAAAACAGCATCAGGTGAATATACGCTCGAACCATCGATCTGCGCTACTGTCCTGTACTTAACGATTTTACAAGGCACGCTAAGAGAGGTTTCGTTTGTCAAATTTCAATTTCAAATGGACTGGACCGACTGCACCTTTGCACAGCTTGTGCGCCGCTCAAAGCCGGTTCATCCAAAACTGCAGTTTACAAGCCTGGATAAAATCATATTTGAAAAGCATAAAAAAACAAAAGAAGATTTCATCCAGTATATGATTGAAATCAGCGACTACCTGTTCCCGTTTCTCAAAGACCGTGCTGTCACGGTTATTCGCTATCCGCACGGATCAAGGGGCGAATCCTTTTTCCAAAAAAATAAGCCGGATTACACACCGGACTTTGTCCAATCCTTTTTTGACGGTAGCCATGAACATATTGTCTGTAAGGACCTGTCCACCTTATTGTGGCTTGCCAATCAGCTCGCTTTAGAGTTTCATGTTCCTTTTCAAACGATTACAAGCAGAAGGCCGGCAGAGATTGTCATTGATTTAGATCCCCCGTCCCGAGATGACTTTCTGATGGCTGTTCAGGCAGCAAATGAACTCAAACGGCTCTTTGAATCCTTCGGCATCACATCGTATCCGAAGCTTTCCGGCAACAAGGGGATTCAGCTTTACATTCCCTTGTCACCAGAAGCATTTACGTACGAGGACACACGCCAATTTACACAGCTGATTGCCGAATATTGTACCAATGCATTTCCGGACCTATTTACTACCGAACGCCTGATCAAAAACAGGCATGGAAAATTGTATCTCGATTATTTGCAGCATGCTGAAGGAAAAACGATTATCTGCCCCTATTCCACCAGGGGAAACGAGCTTGGCACCGTAGCGGCGCCGCTGTATTGGCACGAGGTGCAGCCATCTTTGACACCGGCGATGTATACAATCGATACCGTCGTTGACCGGGTCAAGAAACACGGATGCCCGTTTTATGAATTTTACCGCAATCCGCAGGATGAACCTCTTGCCGCTATTTTGAATCAGCTGAAGAAAAAGAGCTGACTTATCCGGTCAGCTCTTTTTGTTGTTTCAACTGTATTTTTTCTCCAAACGCTCACTTTCCTGGCGCTGCAGCGGGCTCAAGGGTTCATTATACAAATCGATATCAACCGCATACTTCGGCCGTCTTTTCACTTCAGAGAAAATCGTTCCGATATATTCACCGATAATCCCGATTCCCATGAGCTGCAATCCGCCCAGAAACCAAATGGAGATGATGAGAGACGCCCAGCCCGCGTTTGTGTGGCCGAGCATTTTTTGAATGACTGCGCCAATCCCCGCCATGGCGCTTACCAAAAATAATAGAAAACCCAAAAGCGTAAAAAAGCGAATCGGGGCCACACTGAAGGATGTAATTCCGTTAAATGCGAATGAAAGCATTTTTTTCAGCGGATATTTCGTTTTTCCGGCAAAACGTTCTTTGCGGTCATACAAGACTTCGGCTGACCTGAAGCCGATCATAGGAACGATTCCCCTTAAAAACAAATTGGCTTCCGGATAGCGCGCGAGTTCTTCAAGCGCCCTTTTATTCATTAAGCGAAAATCGGCATGATTGTAAATTAACTTAATCCCAAGCTTATTCATGAACCGGTAAAACCCTATAGCGGTCGTGCGCTTAAAAAAGGTATCGGTTTTCCGGCTGCGGCGCACGCCGTACACGATTTCAAAACCATCGTGATATTTCAGCATAAAATCCTTGATAACAGAGATATCATCCTGCAGGTCGGCATCAATTGAAATCACGCAGTCTGATTTTTGCTTTGCTTTATGCAGACCTGCTAAAAGCGCTTTTTGATGACCGACATTGCAGGCTAATTTTAAACCGGTTACCTTCTTGTTTTTCACACTTTCCATGGCAATCAAAGACCAGGTGCGGTCTTTGCTGCCGTCATCAACAAATAAAATTTTACTGTCTTCTGATATCATTTTTTCTTCCATTAAGCTGTTTACAACCTCCGTCAGCTGACGGCTTGTCTCTTTAAATACTTCCTCTTCATTGAAACACGGAACGACGATGGTTAACACTGGCTGTGGCTGTTTCAATCGATATCCTCCTTATTTTGTTTCGTATAAATAAATGCGCCAGGCGGAATCTTTATGGTCAAATGTTTTCACGAGCGCCAGGTGGTTTTGGTCAGCGTTCATAATGGGAACCGAAGAAAAAATATATTGTCCGCCCATTTGTTGAAACACATCTGTATTTAATTCAAGATGATTGATTGTTTTCTTCGAATTCTTTTTAAAGTCATATCGTTTGCCAAGCTCATCGACGAACAGATAGCAGCGGCTCCCCCATTCATCAAAGTATCGTTTCAATTGGGCGTTTTTTTCTAGCTCTTTTTCAATGATTTTTCTAAATTCATATTTATATGAGAGCGGGTACAGGTTGTTATATGTATCTAAGGTGTAAAAACCGTTGTATTGGGCAATAGACGGATGCAGACCGATACTCGCCACCCTGTACGAATCTTGCGGGCGCCCGATATACTCCTTAATCTCTTTAAATTGGTCAGATGCGTAAAATTCACGAAACGTCGGCGCGTTGTAGTGAACGCCATACGTATACTCCTCATTAAAAGGCGCAAGGACCATCAGCTGCGCAGTAACTGCCGCATACACAAGCCATCGCCACTTTTTCCCCATCCGCCAGATGAGGTACAAAGCGAGCGCAAAACTCATGTAGATCACCAGCGGGCGCAAAAAATGAAAACGGGCAAAATTAAATTCGGCTAAAAATGCAAATTTCTGCTTTGGAACAGCCCATATTTTGTTGAACCAAAACGCATACCACAGTGACAGCGCATAATTCAGCACGCAGAGAAAAAGATAAACGTTTTCTTCCCTTGTCCGATTTCGTTTGAACAGCACAGCAAAAAATACGAGTAATAAGATTGGAAGAATCACAACGGTATGAACTGTCATGACATGGTTGTGTCCGTAGACAAAGTTTTTGACGGACAAACGCAGAGAGTGCCAAACATCATGCCTTGATGAAATAAATTCAATCCGGTGCATCGGCGCGTGTGAAATCAACATCGAATAGACAAGCCGGTACTCGACAAATAGATAAATACTTGTCATAAAAGCAATGCTGCCTAAGAAAATGAAATTCCATTTTCTTTTTGTGATGACATCATACAGCCAGAAGCATGCCATCCCAGCCAAGAAAAAGAAGAAGCCTAATACAAAACTTGAATACAACGGCAGCAAACCGAGCGTCAGCCATTCTCTCCATGAGATATCCCCTTTTCGGATATTCAAAAAAGCCCACAGCGCCAAAGGGTATCCAAGCGTGCTCAGCATTCCAGAAGGCCAAAAAGGCGTTAAGGCAAATGCGAGCGATACGCCAATCCGGATCAATGCCGCTTTCTGCTCCGGAATCACATGTTTCTTCAGCAGCACATACATTCCGAAGAAAGCGACAACTCTCGTAATGGTCTGGCTTACCGCATAGGCGGTCATAGAAGAAAACAACGCGTGCAGCCAAACAATTCCGCTCCACTCAGTGCCAAACGCATCCCGTGGCAGTCCGTTAATGATTTGCGGAATGGCCGCATCAACTTTGCCGATAATTTCTCCGCTGTCGGCCAGCACCTTGTACCAAGCGATATTAGAATCCAAATTATCGTGTACGCGAATATGGGCGTCTTCCTTCAAAATAAAAAGCGGAGATACATACAGCAAAAGGAGAAATAAAGCCATCAAAAGATAATATGTTTCTTTTTTGTGTTGTCTTAATCGTAACATCCCTAACACATCCATCTGTTATTCTGACTTCTATCGGGCATGATCTGCCTCAGCTGTCAAAATTTATTATCCCTTTTCCCTTCTAAAACATTCATCAAATGACAATCCTTTCTGCATTTTTCAAACTGGTCTTCAACCCATTAATTCCCGCTATTCATAAGGCTGGATCACTTACTATACTGGTAGAAGGGAGGGGATACATGTGTTCATCTTACTTTCATTGGTCATACTGGCTGTTATGCCATTTATATATAAAGCAAACCGCAACACAAAAGATGTGAAGGTCAACACGATTTCAATTGATCAGCAAGACGGCCTTCCAGCAAGAAAAAAACTGAATATCCTTCATTTATCGGATCTTCATTTAGAAAACATTTCTGTATCGCCTGATGAGCTGTATCGTTTAACAAATAATCAACCTGTAGACCTCATTGCGCTTACCGGAGATTTTCTTGACCGGAAACGAAATATTCCAAAGCTTGCCGGCTACTTGCAGGCACTGCAACAACTGAAGCCTGCGTATGGCATGTACGCGGTGTTTGGCAATCATGATTATGTATTAAAAGAAAAGGACTTTCAAAGATTAAAGCGAGTGCTGGAGGAAAACGGCTGCATTACGCTGCAAAATGAACATGTTCACATCAATACTGAGGCAGGGCCAGTTAATATTATCGGAATTGACGATTACAGCACGAATCGCAGTAAAATCACAAACTCTTATAAAGGTCTTCAGAATGGCTATCACCTTGTACTGACACATGATCCGAATATTATTTTAGAGATGCAGGATATTCATTTTGACTACCTGTTATCAGGCCATTTTCACGGAGGGCAAATCCACTGGCCAAAGCCGTATCATTTGGTGAAAATGGGCAAGCTTGTACGCATGAATATGATTAAAGGCCTTCATTATCACCACGATAAACCATTTTATATCAGTGAGGGTTTAGGACAAACTGGCGTTAATATCCGTGTAGGAAGCCGCCCGGAAGTGACTTTCCATCAAATTTAAAAAGACTGTGCTGACCATGGCATCAGTCTTTTTTTTGATAGGTGTGATGAAGCTTTTCTTTCGAGATAAACAAATAGGATGAATTCGGCAGATTTCGCAAGCTCACTGGCTTTGACGTTAAATATAAAATCGGCATATGGGTGATCTTTTTAAAGGATCTGTAAAAAGGATTGACCGGGGTTACCACGTCAAAGCCGAGCCTTTCTACCCCTTTATCAAGCATTGTAATGCCAATGATCCCTTTGATTTTTTCGCTTTTTTTATGATTGTTGATATACTCCAGCAGCATCGGCATGGATTGATATACTTTTTGATAAATAATGATTCCTTTTCTGACCGCGCTTTCAATGCTTTGCAGTTCCCTGATCAGCTTGATGTTGTGCAGGTGGATTTTAACGAGCACATCGTTTTTTCTTATATGCGTTCCGTCACTCAGCACGACATGATGCCCTTTGTATTTCGTCAGTCTGACTCGAAAGACGCATTTTCGCTCATCTTCAATCAAAGTCAGCCTCGAAAAAAAGAAATAAATCGGGTCAATCACTCTCCAAATGGAAAGGAAACAGGTTTTCATCTCTTCACCTTCCTTATCATCAAAAAAACACCCTTATATTTTGTGATGATTCTCCCCAAAATATAGTTGCCATATTTTTAAGGAGGACAGACATGACAAACATTCTTATTTTTCCTTTTTTAAGCATTTCCACCGGGCATCATCATGTTGCTGATGCCCTGAAGGCTGATCTGGAATCTAAAGGGCTGCATTCAGAAAAAATTGATATCTTTTCACATACGTATAAACGTTTAGAACAACTGTCCTCCTCAGCTTATTTAAAATGGATTCAATATTTCCCGAAAACGTACAGCGGAATATACAAACTTCTCGCTTGCGGAGAGTGTAAAAATGTCAAACGCTATGCCATGTATGAATGGCTGTTTATGCAAAGCATGAGACAGATTCTCAAAGAAAAACAGCCTGATATCGCCTTCTGCACACACGCCCTGCCTTCTTACCTGCTAAACCGGCTGAAACCGGAATATCCAAACATGAGCATTGTAAATGTATACACGGATTTTTTTGTGAATCAGGTATGGGGGCGGAAGAACATTGACTACCACTTTGTCCCGATCATGGATATCAAGAAGCAGCTCATGACCGAAGGAATCAACCCAGAAAAAATATTTTTAACCGGCATTCCCGTTCACCGGGCTTATGAAGCAGGAACCGCAGACACCTGTCAGCATCGTCCGCCTTATACCGTCATGATCACAGGCGGCAGTATGGGAGTCGGAGGTATTTTTAAGCTGGTCCAGGAGCTGTCGCCAGGCGGAAACATCTTATACAAAATATTATGCGGCAGAAACGAAAAGCTCTACCGATATGTCAAAAGTTTACAACATCCTTTTATCGAAGCGATCCCTTACCTTCACAGCAAAGCAGAAATGAACAGTCTGTACGCACAAGCCTCAGGCGTCATGACAAAGCCAGGAGGCGTAACCATCAGTGAATGCTTAAAGAAAAGGCTTCCGGTATTTATCTATCATGCGCTGCCGGGACAGGAGGAAATGAATGTGAACCTGTTAAAAGAACGGCAGCTTGTCACAGATATAAGAAACTGGGATATGAAGCGGGCAGAGGAACGCATTTCCGCATTTTTTCAATCGAATGAACGGGCAGCAGCAGAGAAGCAAGTCAGGGAGTATCTTGGCCAAATGTGCGACCGGGAGATTGGAGAGGTTTTAAAAAGGATATTAGATGAATGTGAACATAAAAAAACACCCTCCTGAAAAGAGAGTGTGGAATGACTAACGAAACAGTAAATGCTGGCTGTGAATACCTGCTTTCTTCAGCAGGAGGATCAGCTGGTCCTGCTCATCAGACGAAAGGCCTGAAAACGCTCTCGCTATACGGAGCGCATGGATTGGATAAATTTTATCCAAATACTCATTCCCTTTATCCGTGAGATGCGCGTAAACGGAGCGTTTATCTTTCGGGTCCTGCTCCCTGACTAAAAACCCGTTTCTTTCTAGCTTGTCAATGACATATGTGACGTTTCCGCTTACAAGCAGAAGCCGCGACCCAATTTGCTGTAATTTTTGCGGGCCTCTCGTATACAAAAGTTCCAGTACGGCAAATTCTGTGGGATTAAAGCCGTGCTCTTTGCTGTCACGGATGCTGTGTTCAGACACACTTTTGAAAGCCCTTGCAAAAACTCTGTACAAATTCATCGCACGCTCAACTTCTTCTTCGTTAAACGATAATCTCATCATATCTACCCCGTATATAGAATTTTTATAAAAAAATAATGAAAACCCTTACATATAATAAGAGTTTAATGCCCTTATTATTTTTATTCGCTATAATTTGAGAAATTCCTTTTCAGGAAACAAAAAAATCCTTATACTCTTTATTTTGTATAAGGATTTTTTTGGTGATATGGGATGCTGCGAAAGAAATATGCGTATTCCTTCCGCAGTTCAGAAAGTGTCATTTTGTTCATTACTTCTTTATTATAAACTCCGATTTGAAAGAGTTTTTCTGAATAATGGCTACGTTCTTTTTCTAATGCAGTTTTCAATAAATTACTCATAGCGTCCTCCTTCATTTTAAGGTATCCTCTAAATAAGGTACTCTTTTTAAATGAATGTGGTGTGAATCTAATGTAAAGAATTTATGTTTACGAAGATTTTCGGTAAAGTCCGTTTTGAACTGATCTTAAAAGCTGAAAAGCATGTTCTCCGGCAAGCTGCATAAACGTTTCAAGCATTTCATCCCGTTTCATATCCAACTCGATTATTTCCTTTGCCAGTGAGACCGCTTTTTCTTCCTCCATGATTATCCTTCCTCCTCATTTAATCGTTACATAAAGGATAAAACGCGCTTATAGGTTACGCATCATTCTTGTTAATTTTTCTGCCGTATTTTTTCAAAAATCTGCTATTTCATGTTAGAAAATATAACAAGCGTCAGGTTTTTTCTCTATGTTTTTTATATACTATTATCAAAAGACATCCAGGGGTGGAAAAATGACCACAGAAGATCATTCTTATAAAGACAAAAAAGTGATTTCAATCGGGATTGTCAGTGAATTGACAGGGTTGTCCGTAAGACAGATCAGGTATTATGAGGAGCGTAAGCTGATTTATCCGCAGCGTTCTTCAAGGGGAACGAGAAAATATTCTTTTGCCGACGTCGAGCGGCTGATGGATATTGCCAACAAACGCGAAGACGGCGTGCAGACAGCTGAAATTTTAAAAGATATGCGCAAAAAAGAACAAATGGTAAAAAACGATCCGCAAGTCAGAAAAAAAATGCTGGAGGGGCAGCTTAATGCTCACTTTAGGTACAAAAACCGTTAAACGATAAAAGTCCGCCTCGCAATCTGAGACGGACTTTTATCGTTTATAATGAGTGAATGAATGCAGTCGCAATACCAAAGTAAATTAATAATGACAAAATATCATTTAACGTCGTAATAAGCGGGCCTGAAGCAATGGCCGGGTCTACATTCAGTCTATGCAGAATAATAGGGATAATTGTTCCGGACATCGTGCCGATAATTAAGGTCAGCAGCAGTGAAGAGCCGACAACAAATCCTAAAAGCACATTTCCCTGCCATAAAATGGCGATCACCGTAATTAAGACAGAACAGACGGCACCGATATAAATACTCGTTCTGAGCTCCCGAAAAATCAGTTTCACAATCGTTGTTTTATTCATTTCTTCTTTAGATAAACCTCTGATGACAACCGCGAGAGACTGTGTTCCTGTATTCCCTGTCATCCCTGACACCATCGGCATAAAGAATGCCAGCGCCACGACCTGCTTCAGCGTATCTTCAAAATAGCTCATGATGCTGCCTGAAATCAGCCCGATGAACAAAAGCAGGATCAGCCATGGAAGGCGGCGGTATGCTGCAACATATGCTTTTGTATCGAAGGTAATGGCTTTACCTGATGCGGCGAATTTTTCGTAGTCCTCATCGGCTTCCCGAATAACGACGTCGATGATATCATCGACCGTCACGATCCCGACAAGCACATTGTTTTCTTCCACGATCGGAATCGCTAAGAAATCGTAACGTTCAATCAGCCGCGCCACTTCTTCCTGATCTTGAAGCGCGTCTGCTGCAATGACACGGGTAAACATCAAGTCTTGTACCTTTTCTTCCGGTTCCCCGAGAATCAAATCGCGATATGACAGAACGCCGACAAGCTGCTTACTGTCATTTATGACATATAAGTAGTTGATAGACTCTGCGATTTCCGCGAAACTTTTTAGTTTGACGACCGCGTCTTTTACCGTGTAATGCTGAGGAATCCACACATAACGGTTGGTCATCATGCGCCCCGCTGAATCAGCCGGGTAATTCATAAGGAGCTGAACAGCTTTTGACTCTGAGGCTTCCATGCTGGATAAAAGCTGCTCCTTCAGTTCTTCATCCATTTCTTCAAGCAATTGAGCGAGGTCATCGTTGTCCATTTTGTTCATGGCTAGTGTTGCTTTTGTTTTTCCGACTTTATTTAAGACGGCTAGCTGAAATTGCCGTTCCAGTTCGCCGATCATATCAGTAATATCATCAACAGTTAAATAAGATAAATAGCGGGCGCGGTGTTTTTCCGGCATTTCTTTAAAAATAAACGCCATATCATAGGGCTGAAGCTCATCAATAACACTTCTGAAATCCCTGATTTTTCCGTCTCGCAATAAGATAATGATGCGTAAAATGAGTTCGTCATAGGTCATGTTTTGAACCATCGGGACTCGTACCTCCTCTACGGAGACGTGCCGGCCTCGCCAGAAGGTGCGGCAGATCGTCTCCTCATCGTGTAATCAATTGTCTTGCTGTCATAGTATATGGGTACTTCTTCAGATTGACTCGAATGGGGAGAATCCATACTCCGCACCTCCTTTTTGTTCAACATTTCGTTTTCTAGGCATAAAAAAAGCCTTCTGGATTGAAGGTGAAAGAAGCACGGCAAAAAAAGCGTGCGGGCGCCTTCAATCGTAGAGCTTTAGCACTGTATGGCATAGGAGCAATCATCCAGCTGCATTAAAAATCACCTTATGTCGATGATTTCTGTTGACCCATTGGCGTCTTTGGACATTTTTGGGCAGCAGCGTATCTCCATACAGGAGCCTCACCTAACGAAGTTCGTAATTGAATTGACACACTGAGATTACAGAAAAAAACAAGCTATGTCAACTTAAAAAAGTTATTTATGCGTTTACACCTCATCTGATGAAATAAAATAAGGGCCTTAGCCCTTATTCTGTTGTTTGCGTCTCATCATCTTCTGAAAGCAAATGATAGGTTTCATGAAGAAATAAGGCGTATTCCCCTTCCTTCGTCGGATGTGGAACATACTCAGCCTGATTGATGTATTGTTCTTCTTTCTTTTCCAAGCGCTTCGCCTCCTTTTCTTATTAGATTGTCCAAAAAGCGGCTCGTTATCATGAAAAAAACCCCGCGGGTGCGGGGTTAGTCGTCTAATTCCTGTTTCATAATACGTCCGTCCTTTGCAGAGATGTCAAATTCTGCTTCAGTCCCTTGTTTCGTTTGAACCTCAATTTCGTAGATATAAGCACCGTCGTCTTCATCCAGCTTGCTTTCTGTGACGGTTCCAGCTGTTTGCTTTAGAGCAATCTGTTCTGCTTCTTCTTTTGTCAAAACAACTTGTTCTTTTTTCTCTTTTAACGGGTCATTGAGCGCTTGTTTGGTCTTGATATCCACATAAACATCATAATCTTCACCGTCTTTTTCGATTTCAACTTCATAAGCTTCTTTGCCGTTATAGATGTCTCTGTCGATGTCATCCACTGTTCCGTCAACAACTGTTTTGGCAATGGACTCCGCTTCTTGTTCAGTAAGTCCGCCAGTTTCAGAAACAGGCTGTGTTTGTTCATTATTTTCTTTCGCAAACGCATTGTAGCTGAACCCTCCGGCCGCTAAACACCCTGCTAATAAGCCAATCATCCATCTTTTCTTCAGCATATGTGATGCCTCCCTTGTTCGTTATGAGTTCAGTTTACACACTCAACATGAAAGGAACACGAGAGAAAGATGAGAATTTGATGAGAAAACCATTAGTCTTCATAGATAATATTAGAAACTTTGCCGGTATAGGCGTTTATTTTCACCGTAGCTTCCTTGTCATTCGGGAGATCAACATCTACTTCAAACAGGAGAGTGCCTTCGCTTTCTTCCAAATCGGCGTCATCCGCTTTTCCTCCAGCCTCACGCTCTGCAATGGCTTTTGCCTCTTTTTCGGAAATTGTTGTCTTTTGTTTGTCTTTGCTGCTGATTTTATCAGCGGACACCACCGCTTTTGTCTTCATATCTACCTTCACTTCGTATATTTCCCCATTATTTTTTTGAATGGTATACGACGCAACTCCGTGTTTTCGCGTGTGTTTTTTGACGGTGCCCGGCACCCGCACCAGAGCGAGCTGCTCAGCTTCTTTTTCTGTCATGTCAGATGTGTTCGTCTTTTTCACTCTGTTCATTGACAATATGTCGCCCGATTTAGCATCAGCTTTTAGAAAATAAATTCCTTTTGGATTTTCCAGAGTCATATCATACGTTTTTTTATCATTGGATTGCGTCACTTTTGTGATGTCGCCTTCATAGGAGGTTTCTACTTTTTTTATGACTGCCTCCTTTGACAGCACGTCCTCACGGGTTTGCTGAATGATAAGAACCGCGCAGATGACAATGGCTAAAACGGCTGCCGCCGCAGCAGCTCCTGTTTTCATTCGTTTTGTCATAGCGCTCCCCCATTCCGTTCTTTAAATTGCATCGTGACATTTGTTCCCTGTCCCGGTTTGCTTTTTACAGACAGGTCAATACCATGCTCATCGGCAATATGTTTGGCAATGGATAGACCTAAACCCGTTCCGCCTGTTTTGCGGTTACGCGCCTCATCCGCCCGGTAAAAACGTTCAAACAGGCGCGGGATATGCTCTTCAGGTATGCCGATTCCTTCATCCCTTACGGACAAAAACGGACGTCTGTTATTGGTTCCTGCGTAAATCACAATGGCCTTGTCACTATACTTTATGGCATTATCAAGCAAAATCGTCAGCAGCTGCTTTATGCGTTCTTCATCTGCCGTTACAAGCAAATTCTCCTTGTCCGTCTCGAGAAAGATGTCGCGTTTATAAACCGGCTGGAGTGTGTGTATGACGGCGCGCGACACTTCGATCAGGTCAACCGTTATCAGATCAAGCTCCAATTCTTTATGGGTCTTGGCCAGCGTAAGCAGCTGATTGGTCAGTTTTTTCATATGGACCGCTTCTGAATGAATCGCTTCAATGGATTCCTCAAGCACTTCAGGCTTTTTTGCCCCCCAGCGTTTCATCAGATTGCTGTAGCTTTCAATAATGGTGAGCGGGGTTTTCAGCTCGTGTGAAGCGTCTTGGACAAATTGCTGCTGTTTGTCGTAGTGCTCTTTCAGCATGCTCGCCATCTCATTAAAGGTCAGCCCCATTTGATACAGTTCGTCATGCGACTGTCCTTCCAGAGAAATTGTTTTGAATGCTTTTTCTCTCTGTATGTCTTTCATCGTTGTCACCAATTGTCTGATTGGATTGATGATATGGCGGGCGAGTAAGCTGCCGGCAAAGAAGGAAGCGATACAGACCGCCGCGCTGGCCGCAATTAAGATGATTCTTAGCAGAAGAAGACTCTCTTCTGTATGCTCCAGCCTTTCCACGAGCTGAAGAGATACGACTTGTCCGTCTGTCCAAATGACCGGGACAGCTGCTGCTGCAAACAGTTTGCCTTCATGCTTTGTCACGTCTGTCGTTTCCCCGCTGTGAAAAGAAAGAGGGAAGTCTTTATATGCTTTTTCCTTTGTGATGGTCATGACGGCTTTCCGATCCGCACTCACTACCCGCACCATTCCATTTGCCGGAAGATAGGCCTGCAGCATATCCTGCAAAGCCACTCCTTGTGTTTCGGCGGTATGAAGAGCTTCGGCGATATTGTCCGTTTCATCGGCAAGACGGGCCGCATCCTTTGAGGTGAGTGCCGATGAAAAAATGAGATAGACCGCAGTATGAACCAACACTAATAAAATCAACAGCCAAATGGATGTATAAAGATGAATCTTTGTCTTCAGCTTCATCATTTACCCCTTAATGGTATAGCCGACCCCGCGCACGGTATGAATCAGCTGTTTTTCGTAAGGATAGTCCAATTTTTTTCTGATATATCTTATGTACACGTCGACGACATTTGTATCTCCGATGTAATCAAACCCCCATACAGAGCTGAGAATTTGCTCCCTCGTCAGCACTTGCTGCGGATGCTTCAGCATATAGACGAGCAAATCAAATTCCCGGGGCGTTAATTCAACCTCTTTGTCTCCCCGTCTGACTTCACGTGTTTTCTCGTTCACCTGCAAATCGTCATATGTCAAAAATGTGCCGATATCCTCTGTTTTGCTTCCGGTTTGGCGGAGTGCCGCTCTGATTCTGGCAAGCAATTCTTCAATTTCAAACGGCTTGGTGACATAGTCATTCGCACCGATGTCAAGCCCCGTTACCTTATCTGGAACGCTGTCGCGGGCTGTTAATAAAATAACCGGTGTCTCTTGATCCGTTTTCCTCAGCCGGCGCAGCACTTCAAGCCCGCTCAACCCTGGCAGCATGACATCGAGCAGCAATAGGGAATACGAACCTTCCGTGGCCGCGTTAAGTCCTTCAGAGCCATTATGTTTGATGGTGACGCTGTATCCTTCATATTCCAATTCAAGCTGAAGGACCCTCGCGATTTTTTCTTCATCTTCCACAATTAATATGTGCCCTTTTTCCAATTCCGATCATCCTCTCATGTTCCTATATGAAAAAAATGATTTCATTGTTTACAAAATGATTCTTATCATCTATTATGATGTCAAAATAAAAAATTGTATACGGAAAGCACTAGGGGTGCTGTTATGGCTGAGATAAAGCGCGCAAAAACGCGCTTTGATCCCTTATGACCCGATCTGGATAATACCAGCGTGGGGAAGTGCAGGTTGACCGAAAGGTGTATTTTTTCGTGCGCTTACTCGATCTATGACTGCATATTCCCTAAGGATATGCAGTTTTTTATTTTACCAAAAAAACAGGAGGTCAGAGAAATGGACAACTTATGCGGTACAAGCAGAATCGCCGGATTTCGGTTCTCTTTATACCCGATGACAGATGATTTTATCAGTGTGATCAAGTCTGCGCTGAAAAAAACGGATACGTCAAAGGTTTGGACAAAGACAGATCATATCAGTACAGTTTTTCGCGGATCGATCGCTCATGTATTCGACGCCGCTAAAGCCATCTACCTGTATGCAGCAAATAGCGAAAAGCACATTGTCATGAACGGGACATTTTCCATCGGCTGCCCGGGCGATACACAAGGAGATACATATCTGACAGCAGATGAAAAGCGAGTCAATGAAGAATCTGTTCACGACCTGAAAGCAGAGGCTCCATGCCAATTTGCACTTTATCCGATGAATGAGCCGAATTATATGGACATTATCTTGAAAGCTGTTGAAATCGCTAAGGCTGACGGCACCTTTGTACAGGGTGTTCATTACGCAAGTGAGGTAGACGGAGATGCACACGACGTGTTCCGGACACTGGAAGCCGCTTTCCGCATGGCAAATCAGCAAACAGCCCATGTCACCATGACCGTGAACTTCTCGGCAAACAGTCCATCAAGAAAACAGAAAGCAGGGATAAAATGAAAAGCTGGAAAGTAAAAGAAATTGTCATCATGTCTGTTATCAGTATTGTTTTTGGCATTGTTTATTTAGTATTCACCCATTTCGGAAACGTACTTGCAGGGATGTTCGGGCCTATCGCTTATGAACCGATTTACGGCATTTGGTTTATCGTGTCGGTGATTGCCGCGTACATCATTCGTAAACCGGGCGCGGCCCTTGTTTCAGAAATCATCGCAGCTCTCGTTGAATGTTTGCTGGGAAATCCTTCAGGCCCGATGGTTATCGTTATCGGCATTGTTCAAGGTCTCGGAGCAGAAGCTGTATTTCTTGCGACACGCTGGAAAGCATATTCCCTTCCTGTGCTGCTTCTGGCGGGTATGGGATCTTCGGTGTCCAGCTTTATTTATGATTTCTTTGTTTCCGGTTATGCGGCGTACTCACCAGGCTATCTGCTCATTATGCTTCTGATCCGTCTCGTTTCAGGTGCGGTCCTGGCCGGCCTTCTCGGAAAAGCTGTCAGCGATTCTCTCGCATATACGGGTGTCTTAAACGGAATGGCACTCGGAAAGGAACTGAAAAAGAAACGGAAACGGGTATCAAATCATGCAAGCCTATAACAAGTTGCTTTCGGTTGACCGCCTTAGCTTTTCATATGATGAAAACGAGAAACCGATTTTTCAGGATATAACGTTTGAGCTCCAAAAAGGAGAGTGCGCTTTATTGTTAGGACCGAGCGGATGTGGAAAAAGCTCGCTTGCCCTCTGTTTAAACGGGCTTTACCCTGAAGCTTGCGACGGGATGCTGTCTGGGCATGTATTCTTATTTCAAAAACCGATCACTGACGCTGAAACCTCTGAAACAATCGCTCAGCATGTCGGAGTCGTCTTTCAGGACCCTGAGCAGCAGTTTTGTATGCTGACAGTGGAGGATGAAATCGCCTTTGGATTGGAAAATCTGCAAGTCCCCCAAGAAGAAATGGCGAAAAAAATTGATGCAGTTCTGGAAAAATTACATATCAGTCATGTAAAGGAAAAAACAATTTCTACTCTGTCAGGGGGACTGAAGCAAAAAGTCGCGCTCGCCTGTATTTTGGCAATGGAGCCTGAGCTCATTATTCTGGATGAACCGACTTCCCTTTTAGACCCTTATTCAGCACGGGAATTCGTTCAAATGATCAAAGAGCTTCAGCAGAAAAAAGGCTTCGGCCTTCTCGTGATCGAACATCAGCTTGATGAGTGGGCGCCTTGGGTTGAAAGAACAATCGTACTGGATGGAGCAGGCAAGAAAGCCTTAGACGGTCCGACTAAGGATATGTTTCAGCATCACTCAAACATGTTAAGAACAATGGGAATCGCTGTGCCGAAAATTTGTGGCTTACAAGAAAAGGTGAGCATACCGTTTACATTGTCAAAAGAAACGCTGTTCAAGGAACCCTTCCCTGCTGGGCCTGCTGAAGAAGCGGCGGTTCTTTCTGCTAAACACGCAGTGCAGGTCCAGAACTTATCGTTTTCAAGAGGACAGCAGACCATTTTCAAAGACATCAGTTTTTCATTGCGTGCAGGCTCTTTGACGGCACTTGTCGGGCCAAACGGCACAGGAAAATCTACGCTGTTGTCTGTTCTCGCCCGTTTGCTCAAACCGAAAAGCGGCAAGATTCTTCTGCATGATAAGCCGCTGGAGTCTTACAAAGAAAAAGAGCTTCGCAAACAAATGGGATTGGTTTTCCAAAATCCAGAGCACCAGTTTGTGACTGACACAGTATATGATGAGCTGCTGTTCGGCCATGCGGCAAATGCCGAAACCGAGAAAAAAGCGCAGAATCTGCTGCAGCGTTTCAGCCTTGCACATTTGACGGACCACCATCCGTTTGCGATCAGCCAAGGGCAAAAACGGCGGCTGAGTGTCGCCACCATGCTGATGCACGATGTAAAGGTTTTGCTTTTAGACGAACCGACCTTTGGCCAAGACGCCAAAACAGCCGCTGAATGCATGGAGATGATTCAGCATATCCAGACAGAAGGCACCGCTGTCCTCATGATCACACACGATATGGAGCTTGTATCTTCATATGCCGACAGCGTGCTTGTGCTTCACGGCGCACATTTGGCCTTTGACGGAACACCGGAACAATTATTTTCCAGGGAAGCCGAGCTCGTCCAAAAAGCAAAGCTCACCCTCCCCCTTCGATATGAATGGATGACATACCAGCAGGAGGTGCGTGATGAAGCAGCCGTTACATCTCATTAACCCGGCAGTAAAAGCAGCGGCGGTTTTTTGCTGTGTCGTCATGCTGTCGTTTATTTACAATCCTTACACACCGGCGTGCTTTTATATCATGATTGTTGCGGGTGTCCTGTTTGCGGCCAGAATACCGCTGAAAAAATGGCTTTTGTTCACGATTCCGTTTTTGATTTTAGCATTCGGCTGCGTATGGACAGCCGCTGTTTTCGGCAAGATTCCCACGACCGCAGATAATTTTCTGTTTCAAGCCGGCCCTTTTTCGATCAACAGTGAAAATGTGGCTGTCGGCATCTCGCTCGGGTTTCGGATTTTGTGCTTTTCTGCCTTATCAATGATGTTTGTTTTTACAACCGATCCGATTTTATTTATGCTGAGTCTTGTGCAGCAGTGCAAGCTGTCCCCGAAGCTTGCATACGGCGTCATTGCCGGATTTCGTTTTCTCCCTCTGTTAAAAGAGGAGGTCCAGCTGATCCAGCAGGCACATAAAATCCGAGGCGGAGCGGCGGAAAATGGCTTAAAAGAAAAAATCAGCGCGTTAAAGCGCTATACCATCCCGCTATTAGCAAGCGCAATCAGAAAAGCGGAACGAACAGCTCTTGCGATGGAATCAAAAGGATTTACAGGCAGCCGAAACCGGACGTATTACCGGTCGCTTACCGTCAGCCCGCGCGACTGGCTGTTCTTTTTCCTCATTCTCTTGTTATTCGCAGGATCTTGTCTTTTGTCTTTATGTTTTACCTCATAAAAAAAGCCGCTATGTTGGGGACTGACCCCCGTTTTTGAGACAGGGATCAAAACACCTTTTATAAGCCAATTGCCGATAGCTTATCGGTGATTGGCTGTTTAGTTTCGTTTGAATACGAATGTTGTTATAATAATAAATGTATTCTTTGACAGTGCGTTCTACGATGGCGGTCGTGGTTCGATCAATACTGTTAAGATAGAACGTTTCAGACTTTAGTGAGGAATGAAACGATTCGATGGAGGCATTATCAGCGGGCGTCCCTTTGCGGGACATGCTCATGGTAATGCCTTTTGTTTTAACAGCTTTCTGATACTCATAAGATGTATACACAGATCCTTGGTCACTATGTAACACGCAGTTCTGAGGCAGTGTTGGCAGTTGATCAAGTGTGTTTAAGACAAAGTCTGTGTCCTGCTTATCTCCAATCGTGAAAGCAATTACTTCTCCATTCTATACATCCAATATACTGGAAAGGTACAATTGTTTCTGTCCATAAGGCAAATACGTGATATCCGTTACTAGTTTTTCAAGAGGATGATCAGACTGAAAGTTCCGATCTAATATATTATCAACCACGGCATATGGCTGCCCATTCTTCTTGCGCTTTTTCACCTTAACCCGGCACTGCCACTGATTTTTCTGCATGATACGCTGAACCGTTTTATGGTTAATACGCATTTCCTTTTTTAATATAGCTGTAATTTTTCGATATCCATATCGATACTTGTGCTCTCGGCACAACGTGCCGATTTGTTTTTCCAAACGGCACTTGGGATGATCTTTCATCAGGTTCTTCTTCCAACGATAATAAGACGCTCGTGAGATACCTAAATGAACACAGATATTCTGTACGGTCATTGTGCCGTGCAATACTTCTACAAGTTCGACTGACGTTTGGCTATCAACTTCCTTTCCAATTCGTTGTACTTTTTTAAAACTTCATTTTGTTGTCTCAGATAACGGTTCTCTGCCTGCAGTTTCTCTAATTCGGAAGCATACTCCGGACCTTTTCCGTAAGTGTATTGCTTACCAACAGGCTGTTCGAATCGATGTGTATCCCCAGCCTTATGCCACCTAACCCATGTCTGAACCTGCGTCTTATTTTTGATTTTCAATTCCTGCATGATCTCTTTCATAGGCACGCCTGCCAATCTCATTTCTACAGCCTTCTGTTTGACTTCAATCGGATAACTCACTCTTATTCCCATACAAAAAACACCTCCAAGTCTTATTTAAGGATAACTACTATCCGTTTTCAAACTTGAAGGTGTTTTTTATTTGTCTCATCTTATGGGGTCAGTCCCGTTGAATAGCGGCTTTTTTATTATTGATGATAGTTCAATGCTTGGGCAAGATTGGTTTTAATATTAATGTTCGTAAAATCAATTCCAAGCTGTACAGCGGTTTGCGCAATTTCTGGTCTGATTCCAGACAATGTGGATCTGACACCGATTAAAGTAAGCGCCTCAATCAGTTTAAAGATTTGATGCGCCACCATTGTATCAACAACGACGACACCTGAAAGATCGATCAACAGATGCTCAACGCGTCTTTTCGCACATGCATTAAGCGTGTTCTCAAGAATAAACTTTGCCCGTTCAGTATCAATATCACCGACAAGCGGCAGCAGAGCTGTCGTTTTGCTCAGAGTAATGACAGGCGAGCTTAATTCCAGTATCATTTCTCTCTGGGCATTTAATTGCTGTTTTGCATTCGATTCAGCGTGATCGACGAATGTATAAATGGTAAAATCAAAAACTTTCACAATCAAATCGGCCCATTTTTGTTTTTCTCCCGGTCCAAATGCCGACTCGTTTTCTTCTGCGAACTTCTCATAATACTTCGTATATAATCTTCGGTTTCTCATAAACTCACGGATGACGTATTGCACCGGGGTATCGAGATGTTTTTGATCATTCGTCAGCTCAATAACCCATTGTTGAAATTCATCGAGAAATTGTTTTTCCGGTAAAACATACATGTAATTCAGATGCCGGTAGAACTCTCTGTCCTGCTCTTTCAGCTCCTCGGTTACAGTTGCATTATGTAAGGCATAAATCGAATTCGGATCGCTTTCCTCCATTGTGTCAATCCATTCCTCGGCCATTTGTTCTACATGCTCAGAAAAAAACGCAAATATTTTTTCATTCAGTTTCATCACACTGCTCCTTTCCCAACTTCTATTATAACTTGACTGACAGCTGAATCCCAGCCATACACGCTAGATACATCCATTATTTTGAAAATTACTAATCCATTGGATTGTATCCTATTTTTTCAAAATGCTTCAAACGACTCTGTCCGAGCGGCTGCTTTTTTCATATAATGTGAGATAACACCCTTGTATCCACTTGCAAGCATAAAAAAGGAGGGCTTTTTTATGAATGGTGAAATCCGCTTGATCCCGTATGTGACGAATGAGCAGATCATGGATGTGAACGAGCTTCCTGAGGGTATTAAAGTGATTAAGGCGCCAGAAGTGTGGGCAAAAGGGGTTAAAGGCAAAGACGTAAAAATTGCTGTATTGGACACCGGCTGCGATACGAGCCATCCCGATTTGAAAAACCAAATCATCGGCGGAAAAAATTTCACAGATGATGACGGCGGCAAGGAAGATGCCATTTCCGACTACAACGGACACGGCACACATGTTGCCGGAACGATTGCGGCTAACGATTCAAACGGCGGCATCGCCGGGGTTGCGCCTGAGGCAAGCCTTTTAATTGTAAAGGTGCTTGGCGGTGAAAACGGCAGCGGAAAGTACGAATGGATTATTAACGGCATTAACTATGCTGTTGAGCAAAAAGCTGATATCATCTCAATGTCCCTTGGCGGACCGAGCGATGTGCCTGAACTGGAGGAAGCGGTCAAAAACGCCGTCAAAAACGGAGTGTTAGTCGTTTGTGCTGCGGGAAATGAAGGTGACGGCGACGAACGCACAGAGGAGCTTTCCTATCCTGCTGCGTATAATGATGTAATTGCGGTTGGATCTGTTTCAGTAGCGCGTGAATCGTCAGAATTTTCAAACGCAAACAAAGAGATTGATCTTGTTGCACCTGGAGAAAACATTTTATCCACTCTTCCCAACAAGAAATACGGGAAGCTTACCGGCACTTCAATGGCTGCCCCTCATGTCAGCGGAGCGCTTGCTTTAATTAAAAGCTTTGAAGAAGAATCTTTTCAAAGAGAGCTTTCAGAATCTGAGCTTTATGCGCAGCTGATCCGCAGGACACTTCCGCTCGATATCGCAAAAACATTGGCGGGGAATGGATTCCTGTATTTAACCGCTCCTGATGAGCTGTCAGAGAAAGCAGAGCAGTCACATTTACTGACCCTATAATAATATTTTTCTCATATAATATATACCGTCATTTGTAAAAAAAAATTCAAAATCTTTGTTGACAATGAATTTGAATTGCTGTTAAGATTACCAACAAATGATTCAACTTTTCAAAAAATTAATAACATTTTCTCTTATCGAGAGTTGGGCGAGGGATTGGCCTTTTGACCCCAACAGCAACCGACCGTAATTCCATTGTGAAATGGGGCGCACTGATTTTCGCGCCGAGATTTATATCTCTTAAGGCACGGTGCTAATTCCATCAGATTGTTTCTGAGAGATGAGAGAGGCTGTATGTTTTGCAAAAAAGCCTCTTTCTCTCATGGGAAAGAGGCTTTTTAGTTGTGAGAAAACCTCTTAACAGCCTGTATCCGCGGGTCAACAAGAGTGTTTTACATATAAAGGAGGAGAAACAATGACAACAATCAAAACATCAAATTTAGGATTTCCAAGAATCGGACTGAACAGAGAATGGAAAAAATCACTTGAAGCGTATTGGAAAGGAAACAGCGATAAAGATACGTTTTTGAAGCAAATCGATGAATTATTCTTATCCGCAGTGAAAACGCAAATTGACCAGCAGATTGATGTTGTGCCTGTTTCTGATTTCACACAGTATGATCATGTTCTTGACACTGCAGTCAGCTTCAACTGGATCCCGCAACGCTTCAGACACCTGACTGACAGTACAGATACATACTTCGCCATCGCCCGCGGAATAAAAGACGCCGTATCAAGTGAAATGACAAAATGGTTTAATACAAACTACCATTACATCGTGCCTGAATATGACGAGAGCCTAGAGTTCCGCCTGACAAGAAACAAACAGCTTGAAGATTACCGCCGAATCAAACAGGAGTACGGCGTTGAAACAAAACCTGTTATCGTCGGCCCTTATACGTTCGTCACGCTCGCAAAAGGCTACGAGCCATCTGAAGCAAAAGCAATTCAAAAACGTCTCGTGCCGTTATATGTACAGCTTTTAAAAGAGCTTGAAGAAGAAGGCGTAAAATGGGTTCAAATTGATGAACCTGCGCTTGTCACCGCTTCAGCTGAGGATGTACGCGGCGTAAAAGAGTTATTCGAGAGCATCACAAATGAGCTTTCTTCCTTGAATGTGCTTTTGCAAACGTATTTCGATTCTGTTGATGCTTATGAGGAGCTTATTTCTTATCCTGTACATGGCATCGGGCTTGATTTCGTTCATGATAAAGGCAGGAACCTGGAACAGCTTAAGACACACGGCTTTCCGAAAGATAAAGTGCTGGCAGCCGGTGTCATAGACGGACGCAACATTTGGAAAGCGGATCTTGAAGAACGCCTGGATGCCGTGCTTCATATCCTCAGCATTGCACAGGTTGATGAATTGTGGATTCAGCCTTCCAGCAGCCTCCTTCATGTTCCGGTAGCGAAACACCCAGATGAGCATTTGGAACAAGATCTGCTGAACGGATTGTCCTACGCGAAAGAAAAACTGGCAGAGCTGACAGCTTTAAAAGAAGGCTTAGTATCAGGCAAAGCCGCCATCAGTGAGCAAATTCAGCAAGCGAAAGCGGACATCAAAGCGCTCAAACAATTTGCAACAGGAGCCAATTCTGAACAAAAGCAAGAGCTGGAACAATTAAGCGATAAAGACTTCAAGCGCCCCATTCCGTTTGAAGAACGCTTAACCCTGCAAAATGAATCTCTCGGACTCCCGCTTTTGCCGACAACAACAATCGGAAGCTTCCCGCAGTCTGCTGAAGTACGCAGCGTACGCCAAAAATGGCGGAAAAACGAGTGGTCTGATGAACAATACCAAAACTTTATCAATGCGGAGACGAAAAGATGGATTGATATTCAGGAGGAATTGGATCTTGATGTTCTTGTTCACGGTGAATTCGAACGGACAGACATGGTTGAATACTTTGGTGAAAAGCTGGCCGGCTTCGCCTTTACGAAGTACGCCTGGGTTCAATCATACGGTTCACGCTGTGTACGCCCGCCGGTCATTTATGGAGATGTAGAGTTTATTGAACCGATGACAGTGAAAGATACTGTATACGCTCAATCGTTAACATCCAAGCATGTAAAAGGAATGCTGACAGGTCCTGTTACGATTTTAAATTGGTCTTTCCCTCGGAACGATATCTCGAGAAAAGAAATCGCGTTCCAAATCGGACTCGCCCTCCGCAAAGAAGTAAAAGCGCTTGAAGACGCGGGCATTCAAATCATTCAAGTCGATGAGCCAGCCCTGCGTGAAGGCCTTCCGTTAAAAACCCGTGATTGGGATGAGTATTTGACTTGGGCTGCCGAAGCATTCAGATTAACAACCTCTTCCGTGAAAAATGAAACACAAATTCATACACATATGTGCTACAGCAACTTCGAAGACATCGTCGATACGATCAATGATCTTGACGCTGATGTCATTACGATCGAACACAGCAGAAGCCACGGAGGATTTTTGGATTACTTAAAAGACCATCCGTATTTGAAAGGGCTCGGTCTTGGTGTTTATGACATTCACAGTCCCCGTGTCCCGTCAACTGAGGAAATGCACAACATTATCGTTGATGCGCTTGCCGTATGTCCGACTGACCGTTTCTGGGTAAATCCTGACTGCGGTTTAAAAACTAGACAGCAGGAAGAAACAGTCGCAGCCTTAAAAAATATGGTTGAAGCAGCGAAACAGGCAAGAGCTAAGCAGACACAGCTTGTATAATACGAAAACCATCTGCAAATGCAGATGGTTTTTTCTTTTAGAAAACGGGAATCGGTTTTCGATGCTCCCCATCCCCTTCTTTTAGTATTTTGGCTGTTCCATTTTTATCAAATGCCACAAGGCTCAAAGACGTATCATGTATGTAAGCAGAATTCCATATGTCATGAATGCCTCTTCCCTTTATGATATTTAACAGCATTAATATAAAGACAGAATGGGTAACCAGAAGAATATTCCCTGAAGAATGGCTGTCTAAAATCAATTGGAGAGCCAGCCTTGCCCGGCTTTCGAGGTCAAAAAACGTTTCACATCCCGGCTGGCGATATGCTTCAGGATGATGAAAATAAGCATGAAAAAGATCAGGTTCGTCTCTTTCAATATCCTCTTGTTTTTTCCCTTCCCATGGCCCCAGCGACATTTCTCTGAATATACGATCTTTCACCAGCGGCAGGCGGCGCGGTCCCAATATAGCTTTTGCCGTCTCTTCTGTCCGCTTGCTCGGGCTGATGTAAACCTGATTGAATTTAATATCCTTCAGCCGTTCTCCAAGAGCGCGGGCATTGTACAGTCCAAGTTCTGTTACACCAGAATCCAGCCAGCCCTGCATCCTTTTTTCTACGTTCCAATGTGTCTGTCCATGCCTGGCAATATACAAATGCAGCATATGCTCCCCTCCCTTTTTTCATCTTAGCAAATCCCCCAAATATTTTGTTTATTTTTCATTTTTTTGAGAATGTTTTTTGCACTTCTTTTCGGCTATACTTATATCATTCGATCGACTGGGAGGGTATGGGATGAATCATGAAGCGTTTTTAAAGCGGGCTGTCGAGCTTGCTCGTGAAGGAGTGATTGCTGGAATCGGCGGGCCTTTCGGAGCCGTTATCGTGAAGGACGGAGCCATTATAGCCGAAGGACAGAACAACGTCACTACAAGCAATGATCCGACTGCCCACGCGGAAGTAACTGCTATTCGAAACGCCTGTAAAGCGCTTGGGACATACCAGCTGGATGACTGCATGTTGTATACGAGCTGCGAGCCTTGCCCCATGTGCTTAGGCGCCATCTACTGGGCCCGCCCGAAAGCCGTTTACTATGCTGCTGAGCATACAGATGCTGCTGAAGCCGGTTTTGATGATTCATTCATTTATGAAGAAATCGATAAACCTGCTGAAGAAAGAACGATCCCTTTTTATCACGTGACTCTCGCGGAACATTTATCTCCGTTTCAAGCATGGCGGGATGTTGACCATAAAAAAGAATATTAAAGGATCAGGCATGTGCGGCCTGATCCTTTGTTACTTCACTGAGCAGCTGCTGTGCCTGAGTACACCTCGGGTTTGCTTTCAGCGCTTTTTGCAAATATAAAACGGCTGTCATATGTTGATGCAATTCAGCGTGACAGACGCCCAGCCAGCAAAGGGATCGAAAATCAGCGGCTCCTTTAACCTGTACGTACTGATGGTTTTCACCTTGCGTTTGCAGACAGGATTCAAATGCTGTAATCGCTTCTCTGACTTTTTTAAGCTGATACTTCATTATCCCTTTGTAGTAGTAAAGGGTGCTGTAATCCGGATAATGCCGCAGTGCTTCATCAATATCCCGCTCAGCTTCTTCATACCGTTCAAAATCAATGAAGAGTTTAAACTTGATATAATATAAAACCGCGGGAGGAATTTGCTTTTTGCTGTTACATTCATTTATGCACTTCATTGCCAGGCGGATGGCTTTGCTCTGTTCACCGCCTCTGTCGTACTCAGCTGCTTTCTGATAAATGAGAAGCGGGTCGTCATATGACGTCAATAATTCTGTATTCAATATGCTTAAATTACGTTTATGCTTACACTTTGCCTCCTGCTCCAGATAGCCGTAATGGTGAATAACACAAGGGAGAGAGAAAGCGCCTCTTGCCTCCTCACCCACGGGCTTTTCGCAAATTCTTCCCTTAAACGTTATCTTCCGCTGATTCCGTATCAGCCTGATCTGCATTTGTTCAAATGCTTCGTTTTCATCCCATTGCTTTCCCGTGTAGTTTATAACATTTACATAACCAAGGGACTGCCTGCAGTCATTCAGCAGTGAACGCAGCAAGCTTCCCGTATCCACGTCTAACTCTTCATCTGCATCCAAAATCAAAATCCACTCACCCTTGGCATGCTGTAAACTGATGTTTCTTGCCTGCGAATAATCCTGTGTCCATTGATGATGATAGACCTGAGCATGAAAACTTCTGCAAATTTCTACTGTTTGATCGTTTGATCCGGTATCAACGACAATGATTTCATCAGCAATATGCTGCACACTTTCTAAACAGCGGACAATATGACGTTCTTCATTTTTGACAATCATACAAACTGACAGCTTCGGTCTTTTCATTCGCTCACCTTTTCTCTAGTCTGAATCCATCTATACTACATGTATTCACACTTCGAAAAGATCATAACCAATCCGTTCATATCAAAAAAACATCCTGAGAACTCTCAGGATGCTGCAAATTATTTTAATTCCAATTTTACATCAACATTTCCTCTTGTCGCTTTAGAATAAGGACAAAATTCATGAGCAGCCTCGACAAGCTCTTGGGCTTTATCCCGATCCAATCCCTTTGTATTGACGACAAGTGTGACTCCGATTTTAAAGCCGCCGTCACTTTCATCCTTCATGAGGCTGACCTGTCCTTCAATTTCTGAATCAATGTCAATATTTTGTTCTTTGGCCACGTGTTCAAGCGCGCCGCCAAAGCATGCTGCATAGCCTGCGGCAAAGAGCTGTTCCGGGTTTGTTCCGGTTTGTCCTTCTTTTTTTGCATTAGGCATGACAATGTCAAAATCGAGTACCCCGTCATCTGATTGAATATGTCCTGCACGTCCGCCGCGAGCGGTGGCTTTTGCTGTAAATAGTGCCATTTGTTTTCAGCCTCCTTATTTGTCTTTAGTTGTTATATTTCCCATACAAATCTTTTTAAACATGTTTTGTTTGCCGAGAATAGGAAAAGTGATGTTTTTCAGCTACAATAGTATGTAATGTCAGAAAGAGTTGGTGAACACAGATGGAAAATGAATTTGACCATATGAAATTGGAGAATCAGCTTTGTTTTTTGCTTTATGCGAGTTCGCGGGAGATGACAAAGCAGTACAAGCCGCTGCTTGAAAAGCTGAATGTGACATACCCTCAATATTTGGCTTTGCTTTTATTGTGGGAACACGAAACACTTTCCGTCAAAAAAATGGGCGAGCTTCTGTATTTGGATTCCGGAACGCTGACACCGATGCTGAAACGGATGGAGCAGCAGGAATTGATTATAAGAAAAAGATCTGAAGAGGATGAGCGGTCGGTGATGATCAGCCTGACAGAGAACGGAAAGCTATTAAAAGAAAAAGCGGCTGATATTCCGGGAACAATTCTGGCACTCTCAGGCCAGTCCGGCGAGGAATTGAAACACTTAAAATCAGCTCTATATACATTGCTTGAAACGCTGCACCATAAAAAATGAGGATGCCCTATGTGAGGCATCCTCATTTTTTATTCAGCGACTTCCAATATGACATCGATATTTCCGGAGGTTGCTTTTGAATAAGGGCAGACACCGTGCGCTTTTTGGACGAGTGTTTTCAATTCTGGCGCACTGACTCCTGATCCTTTCACCTGCAACGTCACACCCAGTTTAAAGCCCTGATCTGCTTCATCTTTTAAAAGGCTCACATGGGCTGTAACCTCAGTTTCAATTTTCAGCCGTTCTTTTCTTGCCACCAGCTGAAGCGCGCTGTCAAAACATGCTGCATAGCCTGCCGCAAACAGCTGCTCCGGATTTGTCGCTTTTTCCAGCTGTTTCGCTCTTGGAGTACCCGGCATTGCGACATCCATCTCAAGAACGCGGTCTGAGGAAATAATTTTACCTTCTCTTCCTCCTATCGCTGAAACGGATGCTGTAAATAATGGCTGACTCATATTGTATTCCTCCTCTTTTGTTTTACACAATTAAATTGTACACAATTAAATTTAACGTGTCAATTTTTTATTTATAAAAAAAAAGCTTACCTCCTTGAGAGATAAGCCTTTTAGAGAATACATCGTGCTATTCGCGAATTTGTCCTGTTCCTTTAATGATATATTTTGTAGAAGTTAATGCAGGAAGCCCCATCGGTCCTCTTGCATGAAGCTTTTGTGTACTGATGCCGATTTCTGCTCCGTAGCCAAATTCAAAGCCATCGGTAAAACGGGTCGACGCGTTATGATAGACCGCGGCGGCGTCTACAGCCGTTTGAAAGTAAGCCGCATGCTGATCGTTTTCAGTTAAAATGGCTTCAGAATGATTAGTGCCGTATTTCTGGATATGCTGCACAGCTTCCTGTACACTTTCAACTGTCTTTACACTGATGACAGGCCCTAAGTATTCCGTTCCCCAATCTTCTTCTGACGCCTGTTTGCTTGAAGAATGAAGCCCGCATACGAATTCATCGCCGCGGATTTCGACTCCCGCTTTTTCCAGATGCGTCAGCAATTCTTTTCCGTGCTGCTCTGCCCACGCTTTGTGGATCAGCAGTGATTCAATCGCGTTGCACACGGAAGGGCGCTGCGTTTTGGCGTTTATGACAATCTTTTCAGCCATTTGCTGATTTGCCGTTTCATCTATGAAAATATGACAGTTGCCGGCTCCGGTTTCTAATACCGGGACTGTTGATTCTCTTACAACGAGATCGATCAGTTTTTTTCCTCCGCGCGGAATCAATACATCCAATCCGTCATTTAACGTAAAGAGTTCTTTTGCTGTCTCTCTGCTCGTATCCTCAATCAGCTGCACAGCGTTGATTGGAAGCGCTGATTGCTCAAGCGCTCTGTGAATAACACTGACGAGTGCTTTGTTGCTGTGAATGGCCGAGGAGCTCCCCCGCAGGACAACCGCATTTCCTGTTTTCAGGCAGAGGGTAGCCGCATCAACTGTGACGTTTGGCCTCGCCTCGTAAATCATTCCGGCAACACCGAGCGGCACACGGATTTTTTCAATAAACAGGCCGTTCTCTTTTTCAATTGTTTCAAGAGATTCGCCGACTGGGTCAGCCAGATCAATCAATAGCTCTACCGCGTCCGCGATGTCGCGTATGCGTTTCTCATCCAGCGTGAGACGGTCAATGACATCGGGTGTTAACCCATTTGCTTTTCCGTTCTCAATGTCTTTTGCATTTTCCGATAAGAGAAAATCCAATTCTTTACGGAGTCCATTTGCAATGAGACTGAGCGCCTCATTTTTTTCAGCCGTTGTTTTCATCATCATTTCAGCTGCTGCTTCTTTCGCCAGCTTCGCTTTTACAGAAACTTCACTCATTTTTCCGCCCCCTAGTCTTTTAAGTTGACCCAGTCATTCCTGTGAATGACCTCAAACGTTTTGTCAAAATCAAGCTCATTGCTTCGTTTGCCTTTTGCCTCCATAATCTCCTCAGATGAATAATGGGTCTGGCCTTTGCCGATCACACCGCCCGGTCCCCGGACTTCCACGACAGCCCCTTTTGGAAAGCTTCCGTTCACGCCCACTACGCCAGCCGGTAAAAGACTGCTTCCGTTATGAACCATCGCCTCTTCGGCACCCGCGTCAATGACGATTTCCCCTGATATCGGCGAGTGGAATTGAATCCATTGTCTCGTATTGTTGACTGAGGATAGCTCCTTGTCGCCGATATAAGTCCCATCTCCCCTGCCGTTTAAAATATCCGCCAGCTTTTGTTCGCCGCTGCCTGTTCCGATGAACACTTTGACCCCAAGAGACAGTGCGGTTTGTGCAGCTAACAGCTTTGATTTCATACCGCCCGTGCCGACCTTTGATCCGGCTGAACCCGCGTAACCCAGCAATTCAGGGGTGATCTCCGGCAAATAATCAAATCGTTTCGCATCAGGATTTCCATTTGGATTGGCATCATACAGCCCGTTAATGTCAGTCAGGATCATGAGCTGGTCTGCATGAATTAATCCGCTGACCAAAGCAGAGAGCATATCATTGTCGCCAAAAGTCAATTCTTCAACAGACGTAGAATCATTTTCATTAATAACCGGGATAACACCGCGCTCCAGCAATTCCATAATCGTTGCATACGCGTTTCGATACCGCTCTCTCTTCGAAAAATCATTTCTCGTCAAAAGGATTTGTCCCGGGGTAAGTGAGTATTGTTTAAATTGATTCATGTATTGCTGCATTAACAGTGTTTGTCCGACCGCGGCTGCCGCCTGCTTTCCCTTGAGGGTAACAGGACGGGACGGATAACCGAGACTGGAAAACCCCGCCGCTACTGCTCCCGAGGTAATCAAAATCATTTCATGCCCCGCTTTTTTCAAAAGAGAAATTGCCTGAACGTGTTCTCTGATTTTTACCTCATCAATGCTTCCTTTGCTATTTGTAAGCGAACTGCTTCCTATCTTCACTACTATTCTTTGTTTTTTCATTTATTCTCCTCCGCGGCTCTTCGCCAGCCAACTTACAATAAAAAAACCCATTTCATCCTCATTAATAAGGACGAAATGGGTTTCCGTGGTACCACCTTGTTTGAACGCACTTCAGCACGTTCCGCTTCCCTGTAACGCCAGGTTATGCGCCTAGGTTTTCCCCCTAAGACTCCAAGGCAGGTTCGGCAGGTTTCATGCGGCAAAATGTTTCAGCCACTCATTTTGCTCTCTGTCACAGAAAGGTCTGCTTACTAATCCTCTTCAACGCTCAATGATTTTTTTATATTATGCAAAGAAAAAAGCCTCTTGTCAAGGTTTTTTCCACATCAAAAAAGCCCGCATTGCGCGGGCGTCTGGCAGTCTAGTTAAAGACAATGGTTTTATTTTCGTGAACGATGACGCGGTCTTCCAGGTGCCATTTCACAGCGCGGGCAAGAACGCTGCGTTCAATCGTTCTGCCGATATTTTTCAGCGCGTCGGCATTGTCGCGGTGGTCAACACGCTCAATGTCCTGTTCAATGATCGGCCCTTCATCAAGGTCATTTGTGACATAGTGAGAAGTTGCGCCAATCAATTTGACCCCCCGCTCATAAGCTCGTTTATACGGATTGGCACCGATAAAAGCAGGCAGGAAGGAATGGTGGATATTGATGATTCGATTCGGATGAGCCGACACAAAATCAGGCGTTAAGATCTGCATGTAGCGAGCAAGAACGATCACATCAATATCATATTGCTCCAGCAGTTCAAGCTGCTGTTTCTCAACTTCCGCTCTGATATCTTTGTTCGCTTTTAAATAGTGGAATGGAATGTTCAGCGGTTCAACTAGGTCTCTCGCATCTTCATGGTTGCTGATGACAACCGCGATTTCCGCCATGAGATTGCCTGTTTGCCATTCCCAAATGAGCTCATGCAGACAGTGAAGCTCCTTTGATACAAAAATAGCGACACGCTTCAGCTCGCTGGCCATCGTTAAGCTCCACGTCATGTCGAATGTATCCGCAATAGACGAAAACGCGTCCTGGAGTTTTTCTTTTTTCTCCTGAATGCCCTCACAGTCGAAGTCAATTCTCAGGAAAAAACGCCCGCCTTCAGGATCTGTCGTATATTGATTGGATTCAATAATATTGGCGCCATGTTCTAATAAAAACGCAGAAACCGCAGCAACAATACCCGGCTGATCAGGACAGCTGACCAAGAGGCGCCCTTTATCTTCATTTCCGTCACGGTATTCATTTAACCGCTGGGTCATATATGATTTCATGAATAATCCCTCTTATCTTTGTAAGTCTAAACTAATTATCCATTATACTGAAGATTTGATAAAAATCAATTTATGACAGAATTTTTAAACCGACGGCTGAGCACAAGATTAGAGCGATAAAGAAGATCCGTTTGGCGTCTTTCGGCTCATTGTAAAAGAGAATGCCGATAAGCGCCCCGCCCGCGGTGCCGATTCCTGTCCAAACGGCGTAAGCGGTGCCCATCGGAATGGTTTCCATAGCAAATGATAATAAGGAAAATGAGGCGGCAAAACCGATAATGATCAGCACCACCCATTTCGCGCTTTTTTCTTTCGCAAATTGATTCATAAGTGCGACGCCTGCCATTTCCAAAAATCCCGCGCCTAATAAACTGATCCAATGAAGCATTATGCCTCGCCTCCTTTTTCATCAGCCTCATCCTGTGTCACAAGCTTCAATCCGATCACACCGATTAAGAGCACGCCGATTAACAAAAGCTTCGGCAAACCGACCGGTTCGTGAAACAGAAACATTTCACACATCACCGTTCCTGCCGTGCCAAGACCTGTAAAGACGGCGTATACGGTACCGACCGGCAGGCTGGCTGTCGCCCGCATTAACAAATAAAAGCTAACTATGATACCGACGGCAGTGCCGCTCCATGTTAAGACTGAGTCAGCATGCTTTAAGCCCACAACCCAAACAACCTCAAACACGGCGGCTAGCACAACCAATCCCCATTTCATATCACATCATTCCTTTCTATTTATGCAATAAAATTCTCCGAAAACAAAAAAACCCCGGACAGTCGACTCATAATGAGCTTGACTCTCCCGGGCTTTTTTCCCTCCGTGTGCATATGCGCTGTTATGATGCGCATATGTGTTTTCTCTCGGACCAGTCCATGTTAATTAACATGCGGAACCCTAGAAAACTTTATCTGGTCTTATGATACTACACCTCGACGCTGTCTTCAATTGTAAGATTTTCTTTCATACACAGCGATCGGTTTATTCCATTTTCTGATCGTCCGGCTGTAAAGCATGCCGATTTTCTCTGCCACCCGTAAAGACGCTTTGTTATCCGGGTCAATCAAAGCCGCAATTTTGCCGTACTGCCGCTCCTTGAAACCATAGTCCAGGCAGGCCTTGGCCGCTTCTTGCGCATAGCCGTTTCCCCAGTGCCGGCGGGCAAACATATAGCCGATTTCCATTGCCGTTTCATTTTCGGTTTGCTGAGGCACGATTCCGCATTGGCCTAAAAAATCCCCCGTCTGTATGTCTTCGGCGATCCAGAGACTGACCCGGTACCCTTTTTCATTTCTTTTGTTCCAAGCGATCCACTCGCGGGTTTGCCGTTTATCTTTTAAACCGGAATAATATTTCATCACTTCAGGGTCGCTGAAAAGCTCAAGTAAAGATTCTTGATCCCGGTCCTCCATACAGCGCAAACGAATCCGTTTGGTCACAAGCTTCGTTTCAGCGCCCATTTTTGATCATATCCTGCTTCCATTCTTTTTTAAGGGCTTCAATATGAGCTTGATGATAGCGATTATGATCCGCCATATGCCATATCCCCCATCTTACTGTTGCCTTGTCACCCTCGTAAGAAAGCGTTTGATGCAAATCGTTCTCGGTCAAGGTCTTACATACCGATTTCAGCTCGTTTACGACATGTTGATGTCTTGTCAAAAGTTCTTCTAACCCCGGCTGATTCTTTGGTTCGGGCAATCGTCCGCTTTCATCTGTCATCGGGCCGTAAATGTCTTCAATATGTTCAGGGACCCGATTCTCCTTTATGCGCCACACCCATCTGATATCAACATTTGCGATATGCTGCAGCAGCTGTGCCGTGCTGTTTTTTGTTTGACAGCACCCCTTATAATATAGCTCTCTGTGAGTCATGCGGCTAACAATGGATGCCAGACGGAGGCTGTTTTCTTCCACTGCGGAATACAGCAGACTGACTGTCGGCGCCATGTCTTTTCTAATGAATAAGTCCCTCATGTTCCATTCCCTCCTTACCTATGAGTACATTTTGACGTAAGGGGGAACATTTCCTTTGCAGAAGGCACAATCTAATCTATCAAAAAAGCGCCAAAGAATGTCGGCAGCACATTTAATTGTTATTTCCAGGCTTGTACAAATACGGATCATGGTGCGCGTCGTCGGATGTATTCAAATCGAGTGAGATGTCACCGCGGTCATTTAACGTGCCGAGCGTGACCAAAGACAGCTGTTTTGGGCTGTGCCCTTTTTCCTTAAGTTTTTCAAACAGCCAGCTTCGGTCTTTTTGAAGGTACTTCAAATTGTGATCAAGGATCTCGCCGTCCAATATGAGGGGAATCGGGATAAAGTTCCGTTCAGCCTCCATATTCAAATCCCGCACCTGGACTGCTCTCGCTTCTTCTGTCGGGATCACGCTTACTTCTCCCGTTTCTTCAATGATGGCAAGATCAATATCAGCCGGATCAGCATAGCCCTTTTCTCTCAGTTTTCCGAGCAGCTCATTGACGGTCAGCCTCTCTTTTTTGAGTCCACGCTCATCGATATCCCCGTTCCGGATTAACACTGTCGGACTGACCACCAGCAGCCATCTCCACTTATTAGAAAGAGCAAGCTTGCTCATCAGAAGATAAAGCAATAAAAAGGCGCCTGCGTAATAAATAGACATCGGCAGCTTGGATGTGAGGATCGGCTCACTGATGATGGTTCCGATTGCAAAGGTCAAAAGCAAATCAAAATTGTTCATTTGTGACACGGCTTTTTTTCCGGCAAGCCGAAACAAAATATACGCAATCGAAAACACGATAACAGGCTTGAGTAAAAATGCCCATACCATCCATAACACTGATCATTGCCCTCCATCCGCTAGTCATAATGAATATATTGTTCCCTGTAACTGAAACGCTATGCATATCTTACCTCTTCATCCAGCATCCAAATAGGCGAACGTGCAGAATGCAGGCACATAACATAGTAGAAAGTCATGTTATTGGAGGGACAGCATGAAACATCAGCATAAGAGTGCCAACTGGCAATATGAAAGCATACAGTCAAAATCCGCAGCCTATCAGCCATACCATACAGCTGACAGGCTGGCCGGTTTAGAGCTTAAAATGGAGCATTTGATCAGAGCCATCGAGGTGAACAATGAATTGTTGAGAGCGATTCAAGAGCAGCAAAATCGCGTATGCACAAATGGAGGCGGATCAGTCATTGTGCGGATGTAGAAGAAGGCGCTCGTCCGCCTTCTTCTATTTTCCTAAAAAAAACCCTTCTCATATAAGAGAAGAGCTGTGTGTATTAAGAAATGGACTGTGCGATGCTTAATTGAGGACCAAACAGTTCGTAATGAATAGACTCTGGCGCTGATCCGAGTTCCGATACAAGCTTATGCATTTGAGTGATAAATGACGGTGAACCGCAAATATAATAATCCGCATCTGTATTGGCGATCAGGTTTTTGAGGAACTGCTGGTCAATTTGACCTTCATGAAATTGAATGTCACCCGCGCGGTCTTCTTCTGTCGGCTCGCGATACACAAATGCCGTTTTAACAGAAGAATGCTCTGCTGCCTCTTCTGCTTCATCGCGCAACGCGTGGTATTCACTATTTTTCGCGGCATGGATAAACAGAATCTGCCGCTCAGGGTGTTTGGAAACAGACGTTTTCAGCATGCTGATCATCGGTGTGATACCAACTCCGGCACTAAGCAGAACGAGATCTTTGCGGGATGAAGAATCTAAAACAAAATCTCCTGCCGGCGCGCTGATTTCTAATGAATCCCCCTCATGCAGCCCTTCGTGTAAATAAGAAGACACAGCACCGTCTTTCTTAACTGAAATTCGATAATAGTCTTTTCCCGGCATATCAGACAAGCTGTATTGACGGATATGCGTATATTCAGAATCAGGAATCCGGACTTTGATGCTGATATACTGCCCTGCTTGAAATTCAGGTAACGGCTTGCCGTCTTCCGGTTTCAAATAGAAGGATGTTATTTCTTTGCTTTCACGCACTTTTTTCGCAACGATGAAAGGCTTATACTCCTTCCATCCGCCAGTTTGGTGTTCCGCTTGTTCATACATTTCTTCTTCAATTCCGATAAAAGCGTCAGCTATAATTCCATACGCTTTCTCCCACGCCTGCATAATGTCAGGGGTCGCTGCATCTCCCAAAACATCTTTAATCGCAATCAGCAAATATTTGCCGACAATCGGATAATGTTCAGGCTTAATACCGATACTGCGGTGTTTATGGCCGATTTGTTTGACGACCGGAATGATATTGCCAAGCTGGTCAATATTGGCTGCAGCTGCAATAACGGCATTCGCCAGGGCGGTACGCTGTGTTTTTTTCTTTTGGTTTGTTTGATTAAAAATGTTTAAAAGCTCAGGATGATCTTGGAACATGAGGTCGTAAAAACGTCCTGTAATGGATTCTCCGTGCTGCTGTAATACTGGTACAGTGCTTTTTATGATTTCGATTGTTTTGTTATCTAACATCGTTTAACAACCCTTCCGAAAAGATGTATTTAAAATATATCTTTAAAATACATGATCTTGCCTTTAAAAGATATATTTAAAATGAATCTTTAATAAAGTTGTCACAAAATTATCAATTTAACGTGACAATTGTTGCTTTTTTATAGAATCCCCTAGCAAAAACGGACTAACCTCTGTAATGATCACCATTAACAGCGAAATAATGGAAGGCACAAAAAAACCCAAAACAACGTATGTTTTGGGTTTCATGTTTTACCAAGGCTTGTCTGTTCCAAGCGCATTTGCCAGCGCCTGACTGTGTTTTTTTCGGTTTTTCCGTTCACTGGCACGCTGAACCGCTGTGTTATGCAGCATGATTTCCTCTTCTGTTTCCGGTACAACTCTCGGCACAGGCACCGGCTTGCCGTTTGAGTCTAATGCGACAAAGGTCAAAAAGGATGTCGCGGCGAGCTCCCGTTCACCAGTCATCAGATGCTCTTTGATGACTTTCACAAACACCTCCATGGAAGATGTGCCGACCCAAGTTACATATGATTCCAAGCAGACAGACTCCCTTTGCCCGATCGGTTTCAGAAAATCGACAGAGTCCATCGAAGCCGTTACCGTATCACGTCTGCAATGGCGCGCTGCGGAAATAGAGGCAATATCATCGATATAACTCATCAGTTTTCCGCCAAACAGCGTATTATGATTGTTCGTATCGAGAGGGAATACCCTGCTGGTTTTCACAACCTTTGACTCTTTACAAAATTTTGTTTCCTGTGCTTCCATACCTTTCTCCCCTTTGATGTCTGATCGATTAGTAAATGCACTCATATTCTCCTATTAAACAATATTCTCATCCATTTGTCTAAAATTTAAAATGATTTGTCTGTCAGGTTTTCTTTCTTAAATGTTTAATGATTTGACTGACGAGGGAATAATATACGTATTCTTCACACGGTCAGGAGGAGAAACAAATGGATGTATCCATTCCAAAACATCAGAACAAAACGGTATGCCAAACAGAATATGACACCTTGAAGAAAGTTATTTTATGCAAACCCGAGCATATGACAATTAAGGACGTTATTAATGAAACCCAAAAACATTTTGAAGATGACAATATTCAGGTCAAAACCGCCAAAGACCAGCACGAACGCTTAGTAGAAGAGCTCAGGTCACACAGCATTGAGGTCATCCTTTTGCCTGTTCAGCACGGACTGCCTGAGCAGGTATTTACCCGGGATATCGGTTTTGTCATCGGGGAAAAAGCCTTTCTTTCCAGCATGACTGAGCCCATTCGCCAAGGGGAAGAAGCTGTGATAAAAGAATTTTTCCACAATCAAGGGATTCCTTATACCCGGATGCTGGATACTAGCATTGAAGGCGGGGACGTCGTCATAGATGGCGATACCGTTTATGTCGGAATCAGCCAGCGCACGGACATCTCAGCGGTCGGCCAGCTGCAAGAAGAGCTTCCTGAATACACCATCATCCCAGTTCCGCTCCATGAAAAATTTCTGCATCTGGACTGCGTATTTAATATCATTTCTGAAAGCGAAGCATTAATCTACTCTGAAGCCCTTCCGCTGCAGGAAGTCGATATGCTGGCAGAGCGTTATAATCTCATTGAGGTACCCGAAAACGAACAATTTACACTTGGCACCAACGTCCTGTCTATCGGCAGAAAAACCATCATCAGCCTGCCGGGCAATCGTCATGTGAATCGTGAATTATCCAAAAGAGGCTACCACATCATCGAAATTGACTTGTCAGAAATTATCAAATCAGGCGGTTCCTTCAGATGCTGTACAATGCCGCTCATTCGAGGCGAATGAAGAATATTCCCCTTTTTCATGTTTTGAACAGCGTATTTGTTTAAGATACGTTAATATAGAGATGACATCATTTTTAAGGGGGAAATCGCATGACAAAGTACATAGGATATGTCGGAACATATACAAAAGGCGGAAGTGAAGGCATTTATTCATTCGAGCTGGATACTGAGAAAAAAACTCTCAGCGAGCCAAAGCTTGCCGCAAAGCTGGGAAACCCCACATATGTGACGCCGAATAAAGACAACACGATTCTTTATTCAATTGAAAAAGCAGACGGTAAAGGCGGTATTGCTGCCTATAAAATCGATAAAAACAGCGGCGAATTAACATTTCTGAATCATCAGTTAATCGATGGCCCATCGCCATGCCACGTGAGCGTCGATGATCATCAGCAATTCGTATTGACAGCCAACTATCACAGCGGGAAGGTACACGCTTTTCCGGTTCAACAAGACGGAGGTTTGCAATCTCCCGCTTCAGAAGCCGCCCATACAGGAAAGGGTCCTCATGAAAGACAGGAAAAGCCGCATACACACTATGCGGGCTTTACACCTGAACATAATTATGTCGTAGCGGTTGACTTAGGAACAGATAAACTGTACACCTATAAGCTGAAAGACGGTGAATTAACTGAATCCGGAAGCCATTCCTTCGCTCCCGGTGCAGGCCCTCGTCATATCGCTTTTCACCCGAAAGAAAAATACGCATATGTCATGACAGAATTAAGCAATGAAGTGATTGCGCTTGAATACAATCCGACAGCCGGCGAATTCAGAGAACTTCAAGTCGTCTCTGCCATCCCTGATGATTTCACAGATAACAGCCAAGGAAGCGCCATTCACGTCACTCAGGATGGTCGTTTTGTTTACGTTGCAAACCGCGGCCATGACAGCATCGCTGTGTTTGAAGTGAATCAATATTCAGGCGAGCTAGCATTTGTGGAAAGAGTATCGACTGAAGGAAACTGGCCTCGTGACTTTGTGCTGGATCCAACGGAGACCTTCCTCGTTGCTTCAAATGAAGAAACAGGCAATCTCGTATTGTTTGAAAGAGACACAGAGACAGGCCGGCTGACGCTGCTTCCTTCAACCGTTTCTGTCCCTTATCCGGTGTGCGTGAAATTTTTACAGCAATCATAAAAGAAAGCTGGCTCCCAACAACGGAGCCAGCTTTTTGTTTATCTTACCTTTTCTTTCGTTTCAGCATTTCGATATAAATGGCAGGCAACGAAACGGCCGGCTTCGATTTCTTGAAGCAAAGGGCGTGATTCTCCGCATTCAGGCATCGCCTCCGGGCAGCGCGTCCGAAACACACAGCCGCTCGGCGGATGTACCGGACTCGGCAGCTCCCCTTTTAAAATGATGCGCTCACGCTTGTCCTCTAATTCAGGGTCCGGAATCGGAATCGAGGACAGCAGCGCCTTCGTATACGGGTGCAGCGGTTCACGATACAATGTGCCGCTATCTGTAATTTCCATCATGTGGCCTAAGTACATAACGCCGATCCTGTCGCTGATATGCTTTACCATCGATAAATCATGGGCAATAAACAGGAATGTGAGCCCTTTTTCTTTTTGAAGCCGCTTCAGCAGGTTGACCACTTGCGCCTGAACCGACACATCAAGCGCAGAAATCGGTTCGTCCGCTACGATAAACTCCGGATTCAATGAAAGCGCTCTGGCAATCCCGATTCTCTGCCTTTGGCCGCCGCTGAATTCATGCGGGTAACGGCTGCCGAAATCCGGGTGAAGCCCCACTGCCTCCAGCAGCTCGTCCACAACGAGAAGCCGCGCTTTATGGGTATTGTAAAGATTGTGAATTTCCATCGGCTCTAGAATGATTTCTCGAACGGTCATCCGCGGATTGAGCGATGCATAAGGGTCTTGAAAAATCATCTGCAGTTTGCGGTTATAGGCAAACTGCTCTTTCTCACTGAGGGCGTGAAGATTTGTTCCGCGGTATTTGACGCTTCCTTCCGTGGGATGGTAAAGACGCATCAGCACTCTTCCCAAGGTTGATTTCCCGCAGCCGGATTCTCCGACAAGCCCGAACGTCTCCCCCTCATGAATCTGGAAGGTTACCCCGTCGACCGCTTTGACTGTTCGCTTTTTCCCTGCGTCAAAATGCATTTTCAGCTGACTGACCTCTAGCAGTGGTGTCATGTGTCTCCCTCCTCATTCTGAAAAACAGCGGCGTGCCGCACAAAGCTCTTTTTCATATCCTGTATCTTTCAGCGTGATGATTTCGATCGATTTCCCTGTTTTAGGAGAATGGAGCATTTTTCCGTCTCCTATGGACAGGCCAACGTGATGAATTGCTCCTTTTCCTTCCTCATATGCAAAAAACAGCAGATCACCGGCATTGATGTCGTGAAGCGGCACTTCCTCCCCTGTTTTCGCCTGGTCTCCCGCATCACGGGGAATCCTGTATCCATTTGCTTTAAATACGCTGTACATAAAACCAGAGCAGTCAAATCCAAACCCGCTTATACCTCCCCATAAATAAGGAAGCCCGAGAAAACTTGCCCCTGTCTGAATGATGTCTTCCGCCGTTCCTTTCTTATTCCGAACAAGCGCCGCATCAGTTTGTCGCAGGAGCCTATCTCCAAAAGGAGTCGCTACCTTGAAAAAGCCATCCTCTTCTTCAATCAGCGGCAGAGCAGTTAAGAAGCTCAGTTCAATTTCCTTATCTCCGGTATCCCCATACAAAAAAGCTGTTGGTTTGCTGATCGCCACGGTGTGATTCGATTGTGGGAGATTTGTGTTTTTCAGCTGGTTCTTTTTCATCCAGCCCGGATATCCGCGTTTATCCTTGTGGGATGACTGGCCGGGCACAACGACAGACACCCATTCATCCTGTTCTGCCGTGACCAGTACCTCCTCGCCAAAGAGAACCTGCGTCTGGATCACATTATCTGTACATAACCCAAGCCGCTGATCATAGGTCATGCTCTTCAGCCATTCTCTGATCGACACGGTTTGATCGAGCATTGTTTGATCAAATGGACGAGGTGTATCAGGTGCTGTCCATACGTTGGCAACTGCTGATATTACTGTATGGTTCATGTCTCCATCCCTCCTTTCTGATGCACGACTCCGGTAATGCCAAGACCAGGTTTGTCAGGCATCGTAATCGTGCTGCCGCTGTAAATAATTCCGCCCTTGATCAAATCCGTTTTCAGCATGAGCGGGGCGTCAAAATCAAAGCGGGTAATGTTTTTTTTGCTTGCCGCGAAATGCGCCGCAGCTGTTATGCCAAGCTTTGTTTCGATCATGCTGCCAACCATGCACTCCACCCCGCAAATCTCAGCCATGGCATTGATTTTCTCTGCACCGCTGATTCCTCCTGCCTTCATCAATTTAATATTGATCAGATCGGCGCTGCGGGTTTGAAGGACTTCGAATGCCTGTCGCGGAGTAAATACACTTTCATCAGCCATGATTGGGGTGTCTGTTGCATCCGTAACTTTCTTGAGCCCGGCAAGATCATCCTTATGGACAGGCTGCTCGACAAGCTCAATGTCCAGGCCGGCATCCTCCATTTTCCGAATGGCCGTTACCGCTTCTTTCGGCACCCATCCCTGATTGGCATCCAAACGGAGCTTTACCCCAGGCCCGACACGCTTTCTGATTTCTTGAATACGGGAGATATCTGTCTCAATGTCATCTCTGCCAACCTTTATTTTTAGCGTTTGAAAGCCTTGTTTAAGAAAGCTCTCTGCATCCGCCGCCATCTCTTCAGGCGAGTTCACACTGACGGTGTAGTCCGTTTCAAGTGTGCTTCGATTTCCGCCGAGCATTTGGTAAAGCGGCTGTCCGCTCATCTGCGCCCAGCCGTCGTATACAGCCATTTCTACAGCTGCTTTTGCGCTTTGATTCCCTTCCAGAAGATGCTGGATGTCATGCAGAATGGCCTCGCAGCCGGACAGTCTTCTTCCAAGCAGTGCCGGCTTTAAGACGTTGTGAATCGCACTTTCAATACTGTCCATGCTGTCTCCGGTAATCACAATCGTCGGAGGCGCTTCTCCCCATCCGATTGCGCCATTATCATAAGTGATCGTTACGATAACAGATTCAGCCGTATACACTGTGCGAAGCGCCGTTTTAAACGGCTTTGTCAGCGGCACGGCGACCCGTTTCGTGTCTATTTTTGTGATCTTCATACTCAAAGCGCCCCTTCAGAAACGCCCGCCTCAATGACGACCGTTTTTTCGGCTGTATCCATGGCAGCGTGCGCACCGATCGGAACGGCAATACTCGGCGAACAGTGGCCGATCTTAAACCCTCTAAGAGCTGGCCTTCCGGCGGACACAATATAGTCTTCGAGCACCTGCTCAAGTGTCAAAGATTTCTCCCGCTTCACCGGGATGCAGTTATGAAAATCACAAACAAGAATACCGGCTGCGTCCGCCAGCTTCCCTGCCATTTTCAGCTGATTCAGCATCCGGTCAATTTGATACGGCTCTTCATCAATGTCTTCAATAAACAGGAGCTTTCCCCTCGTATCAATTTCAAACGGCGTGCCGAGTGTCGATGACAGCAAGGAAAGATTGCCGCCGACAAGCTCTCCTTCCGCTTTTCCCGGAACAAGCACCGTCAGCGGAGAAAGCTTTTCTGTATAGGTGAATACTGTCTCTTGAAACAGCTGCTCATATGACGCTTTTGTCAGGGGATGAACGTCTTCCAGGCCTATATCTGAGCTGAGCATCGGCCCGTGAAAAGTGACGAGGCCTGTGTTTTGATGGATGGCGGTATGTAAAAACGTAATATCACTGTATCCCCAAAAGATTTTAGGATGTTTGCGGAGCAAGCTGTAATCAATGCCTGAAGCGATCCGTCCCGTGCCAAAGCCTCCGCATGCGCACAGCACCGCTTTCACCTCCTGGTCTTTGAACATCTCGTGCAGATCAGCCAGCCGCTCATCATCCTGTCCCGCTAAATAGCCGTGCTGGTTTTTCAGCGCCTTGCCCAGCTTTACCTGAAGACCGAGTTCCTCTAAAAACAAAAGCGCCGTTTCAAGCTTTTTCGGATCAGGCGGGCTTGCAGGTGCGATGACACCGACTGTATCGCCTTTTTTCAGTGCGTTCGGCTTGTGATTCAACTCCGATCAGCTCCCTTCATTTGCTCTGCACCCTACGTATACGTGAAAATAAGAGAAAAAATACCGCTCCTTCACATAAAGAGAGCAGTATTTTCTCAATCGCCGCGTTAGTTTTTATCGGCCCATTTTAAATCGATGTAGCCGACAGGGTGCCGGACGATGTCCTTTACATGTTCGTTTTGCAGATTGACCTGATTATAGAAATAAACCGGAATGATCGGCGCTTCATTGATGAGAAGCTTTTCCGCCTTATGCATGAGTGAAAAACGCGTTTTTTCATCCGCTTCATTTTTCGCCTGTTTCATCAGCTGATCATATTCTTTGTTGGTCCAGCCTGTACGGTTCATCGAATTTCCTGTTTGGAAGGCTTCCAGAAAACTGATAGGGTCCGCATAGTCAGGCAGAAATGAGCTTTGTGAGAATTGAAACTTAAGCGCTTTTTGCTCCTCTAAAAACACGTTCCACTCCATGTTGGCCAGCTTCACATCGACGCCAAGGGTATTTTTCAATTTTTGCTGGATGGCTTCAGCAATCTTTTTATGCTCCGGTTTCGTACTGTAAGTAAGCGTGACCGCAGGCAGCTTGTCATACTTCTCTTCCTTCATTCCTTTTTCCAGCAGCTGCTTCGCTTTGTTTTCATTTGGTGTGATCAGGTCTCCGCCCGCTTCCCGGAAGTCCTTGCCGTCAGGCTGTGTAAACCCGGGCGAAACAAAAGCGTGTGCCGGTTTTTCATTGTTTTTCGTGACATATTTTACGATTTCCTTCTGATCAACAGCCATTGCGAAGGCTTTTCTGATGTTTTCATTTTGGAACGGCTCCATATTGACATTAAAGCGGTAAAAGTATAAACCCGCCTGATCAACGATGTGCACGTTTTCTTGATCCAGCAGCTGGTCACTTAGCTCAGCCGGTACGTATGCGGTGTCCAATTCACCGGACTGGAACATTTGGTAATCTGTATTTCTGTCACTCACCATTGCCCATTTCACTTTGTCAAGCTTCACGGTTTCTTTATCCCAGTACGTATCGCTTTTTTCCATTGTGATGCTGTCATCATGCTTCCATTCCGTCAGTTTAAACGGGCCGTTGCCGACAAATGTATCGGCTTCAGCAAACCATTTTGGATTTTCTTTGTCGACTTTTTCGTTAACCGGAAAATACGCCGGGTTTGACACCACGCTCAGGAAATATTTTTGCGGTGCGGCAAGCGTCACTTCAAGGGTGTGATCATCCTTTGCCGTCACCTTCACATCGTCTCTTTTCCCTTTTCCGCTGTTATAGGCTTCGCCGCCTTCAATAAAATAACCGAGAAACGCGGAAGAAGCTCCTGTTTTCGGGTCAAGCATCCGTTTCCAAGCGTATTCAAAATCTCCGGCTGTCACAGGGTCTCCGTTCGTCCATTTCGCATTTTCCCGAATCGTAAATGTGTACGTTTTCTTGTCTTTCGACACAGACCACTTCTCTGCCATCGCCGGCTCCGGTTCATTGTCTTTGCCGAGGCGCGTTAACCCTTCCATGATGTTATTTAACGGCTGCCAAGACACGTTATTAAAACCGATCGGCGGATCAAACGAAGTCGGTTCATTTTCATTATTTAAGTACAGTACCTTTTCTCCGCTTGTCTTTGCCTTATCTTCTCCGCTTTCTTTTCCAGCCTGCTCATTTGCTGTACATCCCATCAGCGCAAATGAAAGTCCCAGTGCAAGGCCCATTCCCCATAGCTTCTTCACTCTCTTCATCCTCTTCCCCCTTTTTTGTTATTCATCCTTCGCTCCCGGCAGCACCACATGCTCAGCCCGTTTATCCTGAAGCCAGCAGTGTACAGCGTGCGTGCCGGATCGAACAGTTTGATCAGGGTATACCCTGTCACACACGATCATTCTGCTCGGACAGCGGGCGGCAAATGGGCAGCCCGGCGGCGGTGAAAATAAATCCGGCGGCGTGCCGTCAATCGGAATCAGCTCCGCGCCCTCAAGATCCAGCCGCGGGACAGAATTCAGCAGCCCTTTTGTATAAGGGTGCTGCGGCTTGTAAAATATATCTTTTCTTGTGCCAACTTCCGCTATTTTTCCGGCATACATAACAGCCACTCTGTCAGCAACCTGGGCAACCACGCCTAAATCGTGTGTGATCAAAATGACAGAAACCTTTGTTTTTCTCTGAATCTCTTTAAACAGTTCCAGTATTTGCGCCTGTATGGTGACGTCAAGGGCAGTTGTCGGTTCATCCGCTATTAAAATATCAGGCTCGCAGATCAGCGCCATCGCAATGACAATCCGCTGTCTCATGCCGCCGCTGAATTGATGGGGGTACTGCTTCAGGCGTGCTTCAGGATCCGGAATGCCGACCAATGCCAGCATGGAAAGAACCTCTTTCTCAGCCGCCTTTTTCGTCATCCTTTTGTGGCGAAGAAGCGCTTCCGCCAGCTGGTCGCCGACAGTCAGCGTCGGGTTTAGCGCCGTCATCGGGTCTTGAAAAATCATTGAAATGTCCGCGCCCCTTATGCTCCTCATTTCTCTGTCAGAGAGACGGCAAAGGTCTTTGTTTTTAAATAAAATGCTGCCGTCTGTCACCTTCGCTGAATAGGGCGGGAGCAGTCCCATAATGCTTTGAGAGGTGACGCTCTTGCCGCAGCCCGATTCACCGACAATGGCAAATGTTTCGCCTTTGTACAAATCGAAGCTCACGCCTCTGACAGCCTGAACCGTCCCGCCGTAAGTCGTAAAAGAAACGTGCAGATCATTGACTGACAGAACTTTCTCCATACAGCTACCTCCTTAGCTTAGGGTCCAGTGCATCCTGCAATCCGTCCCCCAGCACATTAAACGCGTACATCGTTAACGAGATGAAAAAGGCAGGAAAGAACAGGCGCCACCAATGCCCAGACAAAATGATCGGCAGGCCGTCATTCGCCATCACACCCCAGCTGGCAAACGGCGCTTGAATGCCGAGACCGAGAAAGCTCAAAAATGATTCTGCGAATATGGCGGTAGGTACAGTTAAAGTCATTTGTACGATGATCGCGCCCATTGTATTCGGCAGCAAATTTTTGCGGATGATGCGAAAGGTTTTCGCACCAAAGGTTTTCGAGGCGAGCACATACTCGTAATTTTTTATTTGCAGCACTTGGCCTCTTACAATTCTCGCCATGCCGACCCATCCTGTAACAGTCAGCGCTACGATAATGGTGCCGAGCCCCGGACCCATCAAGACCATCAGCAAAATGACAACAAGAAGATACGGCAGCCCGTACAGCACTTCAATAATCCGCATCATGACACTGTCTGTTCTGCCGCCTTTATAGCCGGCAATGCCTCCGTAAATGACACCGATCAAAAAATCAATCAGTGCAGCCATCACTCCGACAAATAACGAAATCCTCGCTCCGTACCATGTTCGTGTAAACACGTCCCGGCCAAGCTCATCGGTACCGAACCAATGATCTGCAGAAGGCGGAAGATTTTGTTCTGTCAGCGATTGGCGCTCGACACTATGAGGAGATAAAAAAGGACCGATTGCTGCCATCACAAATAGAAATAAAAGAATAAAAAGCCCGGCCATCGCTAGTTTATTTTTCTTCAGCCTCCTCCAGGCATCCTGCGCATAGGACAAACTTGGCCGTTTGACTGAATCGGTCTCTTGGGTCTTTTCCTGATTCGGAACAAACCATTCGTCCGGCACCTGAGCGTGCTGCTGCGGCTGGCGTTCATCTGTTTGTACAGGGAGATTCATACGCTTCACCCTTTCTTATGCAGTTTAATGCGCGGGTCCAGCAGACCGTAGGCTAAGTCGACCAGGAACAGCATTACGATCAAAATGACGCTGTAAAAAACGGTCGTTCCCATAATCACGGGATAGTCCCGCTGATTAATGCTTTCGACAAAATATTTTCCCATTCCGGGAATGGCAAAGATTTTTTCAATAACAAAACTTCCTGTTAAAATGCTGGCAACGAGAGTTCCCAGTACGGTAATGACGGGCATGAGCGCGTTTCTGAGTGCGTGTTTTATGATAATTTTGAGCGGAGACAGCCCTTTTGCTTTCGCTGTGCGGATATAATCCTGTGTCAGGACTTCGACCATGCTTGATCTTGTCAGCCTGGCGATAATCGCCATCGGTCCAACTGCAAGCGCTGCGGTCGGAAGCACCATATGGATCGGGCTCGTCCACGTAGCGGCGGGAAATAGTTTAAAATTAACGGCAAACTGCTGAATAAGCAACGTCGCCATAATGAAATTCGGGATGGAAATGCCAAGCACCGCGAGGCTCATCGCAGCGTAGTCCAAAAAGCCATTGCGGCGCAGCGCGGCAGTTACGCCAAGTATCAGCCCTGAGATCACAGCAATGACAATCGCTGCCATCCCAAGTTCGAAGGAAACGGGAAATCCGCGTTCCAGCATATCATTTACGCTGTCTGACGGTTTTTTAATAGAAGGGCCAAAATCGAATGTAATGATGGATTTTAGATAGATGATGTATTGGATAATGAGAGGATCGTCTAAGTGATAGTAGGCTTCGAGATTTCTTTGAACCGCTTCATTTGTGCCCCTCTCCTCATTAAAAGGAGATCCGGGAATGACCTTCATCAGAACGAAAGTCAGGGTGGTAATGACCAAAATCGTAGCTGCCATTGCCCAAAAACGCTTCATTATATATCTTGCCAAAGCCTTAACACCCCTTTAGCAGAATGATGTTCGCATTGCCAGTTCAGTCATGACAAGCATAGCCTGATAGGCTTCAAGCATATCCTTCGCCTGAAATTGAACGGTTGTGGTTCCCGGTTTGATTTCTGTACCCGGCATTAGATGAGCCCACTCAGCTTGGCCGTAATTGGCAAATTCAATGCTTAATACAGGCCTGTCAGGCGGTGTAAGCGGTTTAACTTTATCTTTGTTCTGCAAGGCATATGCGGTTTTTTCTGCCAGCAGCCGGCCGGCTTTCGCAGGCGACAGACATTTGACTGCAGACCTTGAAATCGTTTGTTTAACAGCAGCTGTCGTGACATTCGGGATGAGCTCTTCAGCTTCTTTGGCCGCCCGGTCATCACCGGCTACCATTAATACCGGGACATCGTAATAACCGGCAACGTAAGCATTTAATCCAAGCTCACCGACAGGCTGATCATTTATGTAAAAATGACGAACACCGAAAATCATGCTATGAGACATGACACCGGGAGTTGAAGCTCTTGCGTGATAACCGAGAAACAACGCGCCCGTGAAAGTATCATCTAGCCCCTGCACCATCGAAAATGGTTTAACATCGCCGGAAATCAAATCCGCCTCCGGATGAAGCTTTTCAATCATCAGATTATTCATCTTCGAATGGCTGTCATTCACCAGCACCTCCGTACACCCGCTGTTAAACGCTTCGGTAATACAGTAGTTTGCTTCTTCGGTCATGATCAGCCGTCCGCGTTCATAATTACGCTTGCCGGAATCAACAAAGGTATCATCCGGAAGACCTGAAATACCCTCCATATCTACTGACATGTACAGTTTCATAACGCTCCTCCTTTTTTACTAAATTATGAATATTCTAACAGATTATATTAAAAAAAGAGGAAAAATGCAATATAGCTGGGAAAAATCACTAACGTTCAGAGATAAAAAAGAATCCTCTTTCAAGGATTCATGTTTCTTTTGCTGACTGTTCTGTCAGCTGTTCATATTTTTCGAGTGTTTTTTCAAATACTTGATCAAAAACATGCGGCACAGAGGCACGTATCACCGCCGCTCCCTCCCCTGTAATTCCGCCTTTCGTTGCAACACGATTCAGCGTCTCCTCAAAGGACATCTTCTTTTCGATCAGCAGCTTGCCTGTCCCATACAGTGAGTGTATCAGGAAATCAAAGGCTTCTTCTTTTGTCAGGCCGCTGTTTCTCACAGCAGACAGCGCTAATTCTTCAAACACTGCGGCGATGAAGCCCGGAGCAGAGCTCGTCAGATTACTGGCGGCATCTAAATTGGATTCTTTTATTTCTCGCACACTGCTGAAAGCCGATAACAATTCATCCAAACGTTCTTTCTTCTGTGCCGCCAGTGCTTCACTGTGAACAACCAGTGAGATGCCGGCTTCCGCTTCAGATGTAATGGCCGGAATCAACCGTGATATTCCAGCCGCCGTTTCAGCCTCTAAAAGCCGCAGAGGCACACCAGCCGCAATGGATACAATATGAGTATTCCGGTACACATACGGGTGAAGCCGGCGTACTGTTTCAATGACATGGAGCGGCGGGACACATATAAAGATCAAGGCGCACTTTTCCGCCCATATCTCAAGCGGTTTTGCCGAAACGTTTGGATAATCAGCGAGCAATGCCTGAAGCCGCTCTCCCTTACTTCTCGTCTCAACAAACAACTCATTTTCCTCTATTTGTTTATGTTTCAACAGCTGTCTGGCGATCATATCCGCCATGCTGCCATATCCGATCAATCCGATTGACTCCATCGTTTCAGCCCTTTCATGTACAATATTCCTTATAAAGTGTACCGTTTCTCGCACTTTTTCACAATTTCCCATAATGTTTTCATTTTTATCCCACAGTTTTTGTTTATGATAAAATCAAGTCATAAAACTGCCATAATCAAAATGTAATGAGTTGAAAATAGAGAGAAACGGAGTGAACATGATGGATAACTATCGTGACGAAAATAGAACAGAAGGACAAGAGAATGAGGTTTTTTTAACGAAAGAGAATGATCAAAACCCGTCTTACTCAGCCCGCAATGTGATTCATGATCAAGAGAAGAAAAAACGCGGATTCGGATGGTTCAGGCCGCTGCTCGGCGGAGTCATCGGCGGAAGTCTCGCCCTTGGCATTTATACGTTCACACCGCTTGGCGACCACGATTCTCAGGACGCAGCGAAACAGACGTCCAGCCAGCAGCAAACTCAATCTGTTACAGCTAAAAGCACATCCTCTGAATCAAGCAAAAGCTCGACAAGCTCATCTGCATTTAAGAGTGAGGATTCTTCTAAAATCTCAGATATGGTGGAAGATCTTTCACCGGCGATTGTCGGCATCACAAACCTTCAGGCTCAGTCAAACAGCTCTTTGTTTGGCTCTGGCTCTTCCGGTTCCAGCTCTGATTCAAGCGAAGATACAGAAAGCGGCTCAGGATCGGGTGTCATTTTCAAAAAAGAGAACGGCAAGGCTTATATCATTACGAATAACCACGTTGTAGAAGGCGCAACTTCACTTAAGGTGTCTTTATACGACGGCACTGATGTGACAGCTAAGCTCGTAGGCAGTGACTCTTTAACAGATTTAGCCGTTCTTCAAATCAGTGATGACCACGTAACAAAGGTAGCAAACTTCGGTGATTCATCAGATCTCAGAACAGGCGAAACCGTCATTGCGATTGGAGATCCGCTCGGAAAAGACCTGTCTCGCACAGTAACACAAGGAATTGTAAGCGGCGTGGATAGAACAGTTTCAATGTCAACCTCAGCCGGTCAAACAAGCATTAACGTGATTCAAACTGATGCCGCGATTAACCCAGGTAACAGCGGCGGTCCATTGTTAAATACAGACGGCAAAATTGTCGGCATTAACAGTATGAAAATCAGTGAAGATGATGTTGAGGGCATCGGATTTGCCATACCAAGCAATGATGTAAAACCGATAGCTGAAGAATTGCTGTCTAAAGGGCAAATTGAACGTCCGTATATCGGTGTCAGCATGCTCGATTTGGAACAGGTGCCGCAAAACTATCAAGAAGGCACACTTGGCTTATTCGGCAGCCAGCTGAATAAAGGCGTATACATCCGTGAAGTCGCTTCAGGCTCCCCTGCTGCAAAGGCCGGGCTGAAAGCTGAAGATATTATTATCAGCTTAAAAGGCAAAGAAATCGACACTGGCAGCGAATTGCGCAACATCCTATATAAAGACGCAAATATCGGCGACACCGTCGAAGTGAAAATTCTCAGAAACGGAAAAGAAATGACGAAAAAAATCAAACTCGATCAAAAAGAAGAAACACCTTCTTAAGAAAAGCGCCTCAGGCCGCAAAAGCGGTCTGAGGCTTTTCACTAGACAAAAGACCTATATACTCTATGAAACTTTCTGCCAAGACACCCGCATATGATACAGGCTGACATCATTCTAATCAGATCCTTGAAGCATTGTTTAAAAAGGAGGAATGACATGAAAACCGTGGGATTGAGCATAATTTGCGCAGGATTGGCTTTTCTGATGCTGAGCTTTCTCCTTCCTGCATCAACATTGGCATGGGGAGTTACACTGGGGACCAGCATTCTGTTAAACATAACAGTCACTGCTGTGATTATGCGTTTCTTAAAAAACCCTCAATCTAACAGCTGATTTCAGCTCGCGGTGAACCGCAGTGCAAGTTCACAGTCCCTTCTTCTCTTCTTCTTCCTTCCCTATCAGCATCTTTTACTTTGATCAGCATGCAGAACATAAAAAACCCCTGTCCGTAATGGACAGGGGTTTCAGGTTAGGACATATGCTGGTCTCTATAGAGTCTTTTATTTTCAATCCCGTACGATTTCTGTACGATATAAAGCGGCCGGTCTTTGGCTTCATCATAGATTCTGCCGATATATTCACCAATCATGCCCAGTATCAGAAGCACGATGCCGCTGAACAGGAGCTGGATGACGATAAGCGATGACCAGCCGGTAATGGTGCTGTCGGTGAACAGCTTCAAATACAGTACGATAAACATATACAGAAATCCTGCGCCTGACATTAAGACCCCGACATAGCTTGCCAGTTTCAGCGGTTTATGTGAAAATGTCGTAATGCCATCCATTGAAAGCTTCAGCATTTTCTTAAGCGGGTATTTCGTTTCTCCGGCAAGCCTTTCATCACGTACATACTCAACTGCCGTTTGTTTGAAGCCTACCCAGCTGACCAGTCCTCGGACAAAAGGGTTTTTTTCCTTTAATTTTTTCATTTCATCACAGACTTTTCTGTCCATGAGACGGAAATCCCCGGTATCAATCGGGATATCAATATCTGTCATGCTGCTGAGAAGCCGGTAAAACATGGCCGCTGTCTGTTTTTTGAAAAAGGTTTCCCCTTTTCGTTTTGTACGTACGGCGTATACGACCTCATAGCCTTCCTTCCACTTTTCAATCATGTCTAAAATTAACTCAGGAGGGTCCTGCAGATCGGCGTCAATGACGGCGATTGCATTCCCCTGTGCATAATCCATTCCCGCTGTAATCGCGATCTGGTGCCCAAAATTCCTGGAAAAATCAATGATTTTCACTCTCGGATCAATCAGACTGTGTTCTCTTAAAATCTCAATACTGCGATCTTTGCTGCCGTCATTGACAAATAGCAGTTCATAGTTTTCCTTCGTTTGATCCATGACCTCTTTTAAGCGCTGATAGGTTTCATGAATGACAAGCTCTTCATTATACACAGGTACCACAATTGAATATTGAATATGTCTGCTCATGTTTTTTTCCTCCTATTCATCAGCATGTAGTTCGTATAATGCAGCTGACTGGTTCATTCCGCCAGGCCCGCCGCCCATTTTGCCGGTTTGGCCTGAAGCGTTGCTCTCGCTTGCCGTACCTGATGAATCAGTCTGATCAGATGATGTCTGCTGATCAGCGCTTGACTGCCATTTATCAGAAGAAACTTTCTTGCCGTTTTCTTGAACCCATTCGACAATTTCATTGTTTCCGCCTTTCCCCATTCCTGAAGCCAAGAAGTATTTCACTTTTCCTTCTTTTACGAGCTTTTTAAATTGAGTCAGCGTGATGGCCGGGTCAGAACCGCTGAATCCGCCGATCGTCATGACGGCCTTTTTCGTTTTGATAATATACGGAGCCGCTGTGTTTGAATCAGTTGTGGCGAATAAATATTCCGCTCCGGAGTTGTTTTCTTCTAAATACTCAATCAATTTTTCATTTACACTCGACTCGTTCATTCCCATGCCTTTTCCGCTGCTTGAAGCGAGCTGCGGCCCTGTTTCAGGAAGAGAACTGTTTCCTCCGTACAGGAGAGGTGTGCTTGCCCAATAAATCGGCATCACAAGCAATACGAGAAGACCTGCAAGTGATATATAATATGTGAGCGGTTTTTGGCGCTGTTTAAAAATCAAAAGAGCAATGGCAGATAACGCACCGATAACCCCTACGCCGATACTCCATCCGACACCGATTTGATCGTTGTAGTTTCTCAGAATAAACAATTCAAATCCTGTTGCGGCAATCATCGCCGCCGGCAAAAGCCAAGACTTCCAGCCTGTATGGTTTCGGTATAGCTGAACGAGCGCAACCCATCCAGCTCCGACAAGTGCAGCAATCGGCGGCGCCAGCATAATGAGATAATAATGATGGAAAAATTCTGCTACACTGAAGAATCCGGAAATCGGCACAAGCCATGCAACCCAGAACACCGTCTCCTTCTGCTCAACTGATAATCTTCTTCTTTCTCTCGCGCCTGCAATCAGCAAGCCTGCAATTCCAAAAAGCGCAAATGGCAGCAGCCAGCTGATTTGATCAGATAGTTCTTGTTGGAAGAGCCGAAGCGGGCCAGGTGTTCCCGTTCCGAACATTCCTGTACCTGATTGCATTTTCGATCCGCCTGAACCGCCCTTACCTCCGCCGCCAGGTCCGCCTTGTCCGCCATCTCCTCCGCCGTTAGGAGGGCCTCCTTGACCGCCGCTTGGCATTTCCCCATTGGATGGCGGTGCCGTCATATTGCCATTTGCAGATTTGTCATCGTTTGATGGGCTGCTGCTTGATGACTGATTAGGCGGTGCCTGAGCGTCAGATGAACGGTTCTCCGCAGAAGGCATTTCTTTTGCTGTGTCTCCGCTTGACCCGCCCTGACCGCCGCCGGAATTTTGCCCTGTCAGCCGCTGAATTCCGTTGTATCCGAAAGCCAATTCCAAAACAGAGTTGGTCTGGCTGCTTCCGACATAAGGGCGTTTGCTGGCAGGGATATTGTCAACGATGAGCGGCCATGATAACGAAACTGCCGCTAATACAACTAATGCGCTTCCTAATGAAATGATTTTTTTCTTGATTGTGGCATTTGCCGCAATCAGGTAGAACAATAAGAAAGCCGGTAAAATCATATAAGCTTGAAGCATTTTTGTGTTAAAACCTGCACCAACGACGAAAAATGCTGCTAACAGCCAGATCAGCTTTCCTTTTCTGATGGCTTTAAAGAGAAGCCATGTAGCCAGCAATAAGAAAAATACCAGTAATGCATCAACATTGTTTGTCCGGGCCACAGCCACCGCAATCGGTGTACATGCCATGATGAAAGAGGCAATTCTTGCTGCCGTCTTACCGAATGTCGGTTTTATTAACAGATACATTAAAAGAACAGAACCTACACCAGCAAGTGCCTGAGGCAGGATGACGCTCCAGCCGTGCATACCGAATATAAGTGCGCTGATGGTTTGTATCTGGAACGTAATAGGCGGTTTATCAACCGTTATAAACCCCGCCGCATCGAATGAGGCATAGAAAAAATTATGAAAGCTTTGCATCATACTTGTGACTGCAGCGGTGTAATAAGGATTCACCGTATCATCATTCCAGATGTTATAGATATTTAAAAATGCAGATGCGAGCAAAATGAGAATCAGGAAGATGTCCAGCTCGCGTTTTTTCTTTTCCACGTGTGTCTTCACTCCTTTTCGTCTAACTTTGAAATAGTGTAACAAGCAAATGTGAAAAAACTATTAATAAACAAAGGCAATATTTTTGCCAAAACCAATTCATACGATCAGTCCATAAAAGCAAAAGTTTTTGGGTCTTTATCCCGTTCTAAATCTGATATTTTGTACCTAATCATCCATGCTATTTATGTAAGCCGTTTTTGAACAAAAAAAGCCTTCCGGTGACGCCGGAAGGCAAAGAATCACAATATATCGTTATTGAATCGGCTTCAGTCTTGCTTCGATTTCCTCTCTTCTATGCTCAAGATATGGAGGAAGAGCGATGGTTTGGCCAAGCTCATCAATTTCTTCATCAACCATAAAGCCCGGACCGTCTGTAGATAACTCAAACAGAATGCCGTTCGGTTCTCTGAAATACAGCGCCTTGAAATAGTAGCGCTCAACGATGCCTGAGTTGCTAAAGCCTTCCCGGCTGATGATGCGGTGCCATCCGGCAAGCTCTTCTTCGTCTCTCACGCGAAATGCGACATGATGGACACTTCCTTTTCCTTGACGTTCGCGCGGAAGATCATTTCTTTCAATTAAATGGATTTCTGTGGCCGCACCGCCTTCTCCAGATTCTAAAATGACCGCTGTTCCCTGTCCTTCAACCGGCTCTCTGCTGATCTCTGTAAACCCAAGAATATTGGTTAATACATGTAATGTTGGTTCAGCGTACGGCACTGTCAGTTCAACAGGCCCTAACCCGCGAAATGAAAATTCTTCCGGAATGCCGCTTTGTTTAACAGGCAGACCATAACCTTTGCCTTTCTCATCAGCAGTCAGCACAAGGCGCTGTCCTTCATGATCTTCGAACGCCAATATGTCACGTCCGGCTCTTTGGGCGATGCCGCTATGCGCCACCTGATGCTCTTCAAAACGTTCTTTCCAGTAATGCAGCGCTTCTGTGCTTGGAACACGCAATCCAATAGAAGAAATACTGTTTGTTCCCGCATGAAACGGCGCAATGCGGGGAATCTCAAAAAACGTCAGTTCCGTTCCCGGATTTGCCACTTCATCTCCGTAGAATAGATGGTACATCGTCGGTTCATCTTGGTTTACGGATTTTTTGACGAGTTTTAATCCTAATACTTTACTATAGAAATCTAAGTTTTTTTGCGCGTCAGCTGTTAATGCGGACACGTGGTGAATGCCGTTGACTTTCATATGCTGTCCCTCCAGGTCAATTTATCTCGATTTCGAGATATTATATTAAAGATGTATATTTATTTTCCTAATTACAAGGTATTTTATTCACATACGAAAGTCAACATATCAGCTTCATCTAGGTCCGGCATCCTGCTAAGTCCCGCTGTCAGCCGTTTAATGTGTTCATTCTCCGCTTGAACACCTTTCGCAAAACACGAACTTTAGATAAGATTATCCTCAATTTTATTCGTTTCAAGAGATAGTAAATAGACGATTTCACAGATTTCACGAATGGAAATAAAGCAAATATCGAAAATCAGAAAATTTATTTTATTTCACTTTTCTAAAATAGGGTTTACAATATGAAAAATAGATTCTTCATCACGAAGCTTCATCATAGGAGGTTAAGGACATGCATACTGAAGAAAACGGTTTAAAAAAAGAGATAGGCCTCTTGTTTGCCCTTACTCTTGTTATTGGAACCATTATCGGTTCCGGCGTTTTTATGAAGCCCGGTGCTGTGCTCGCTTATTCAGGAGACTCAAAAACTGCGCTATTTGCGTGGCTGTTAGGCGGTATATTAACGCTGGCAGGTGGACTGACGATTGCAGAAATCGGTACGCAGATTCCGAAAACAGGCGGACTTTATACGTACCTTGAAGAAGTATACGGCGAGTTTTGGGGATTTTTATGCGGCTGGGTGCAGATCATTATTTACGGCCCGGCGATTATCGGGGCACTCGGTTTATATTTTGGATCTTTAATGGCGAATCTTTTCGGCTGGGGTTCAGGACTATCAAAGGTAATCGGTATTATCGCAGTTATCTTTTTATGTGTAATTAATATTATCGGTACAAAATACGGCGGTTTTGTTCAAACGCTGACTACGGTCGGAAAGCTGATTCCGATTGCTTGTATCATTATTTTCGGCCTTTGGAAAGGCGATCAGCATATCTTTACGGCAGTAAACGAAAGCATTTCTGATATGAATTTCGGAGCAGCCATTTTGGCCACATTGTTTGCTTATGACGGATGGATCCTGCTTGCGGCTCTCGGCGGAGAAATGAAAAATCCTGAAAAGCTTCTGCCTCGCGCAATGACTGGCGGACTGTTAATCGTAACAGCCATTTATATCTTCATTAATTTTGCGCTGCTGCATATCCTGTCCGCAAACGAAATTGTGACACTTGGAGAAAATGCGACAAGCACTGCTGCCAGCATGCTGTTCGGTTCAATCGGCGGAAAGCTGGTCAGTATCGGAATTATTGTCAGCATCTTCGGCTGTTTAAACGGAAAGGTTCTTTCTTTCCCGCGTGTGACCTTTGCGATGGCAGAACGAAAACAGCTGCCTTTTGCTGAGAAATTGTCCCGCGTGCACCCGACATTCCGCACACCGTGGATTGCGATTTCTTTCCAAATCGCTGTGGCGATCATCCTGATGCTCATCAGTAATCCTGATAAGCTTTCTGAAATCTCTATTTTTATGATCTATATCTTTTATGTGATGGCCTTTTTTGCAGTATTTATTCTTCGCAAACAAACAAAGGGAAAAACGCGTGCTTACAGTGTTCCGCTTTACCCGTTCATGCCGATATTGGCGATCGCAGGTTCATTCTTTGTATTGGGAAGCACACTCATTACAGACACATTAAGCTGCGGATTATCAATTCTCATCGGTCTGGCCGGACTCCCTGTGTATTATTGGATGCAAAAACGAAAAGCCAGCTAAAAAAACGGTTCCCTTGTTTAGGGAACCGTTTTTTGGTGAATCAGAAGATAAATGTTGACAAAAAAAACACAACTTTTGATATACTTTTTACGTTAACCAGAAAGATTTTGCAAACTTGGTTCGTTTTTTTGAGGTGAAGTAGGCCAAAATAAGGAGACACGTTTTATCGAAAAAGTCAAGCCGCGTTTTTTTCGACTTTTCCTGTTTTTTTTCGACAAAAGGCTATATAATAATTTGATGTGTGCATTGTTCATTCAAACTATGGAGGGTTTTTAATGATAAGAAGAAAAAAAGATAAGTTCTCACTCCTTTTAACAGAAATTGCAAAGAACATAGACGAAACTGCAGAATATTTTTTGAATTTTAAGGTCACTAACCAAACGACGCTTAAAGAGTTTGCAGATACGTTAAAGGAATATGAAACAAAAGGTGACAATCATGTTCATGTCATGATCAAAGAGCTTAACAAAGCATTCATCACTCCTATTGAGCGCGAGGATATCCTTCAGCTGACAAACAGCCTGGATGATGTGCTTGACGGAATCGAACATTTCTCTGCCATGATGGAGATTTTCTCAATTACTTCATCAGACGAGCATATCGATAAATTCAGCGGATACATCAGAGAATGCGCGAAAGAAATTTTGATTACAATTGAGCTGCTGGCAGAAAACCGTTTAAAGGATATTCAGCCTCACGCGATCAAAATTAAAGAGTATGAGCACAGCTGTGACAACCTGCACAGAAAATCATTAAAGAATCTTTTCGGAAATGAAACAGATCCAATTAAAGTCATTCAATATCGTGAAATTTACGAAACACTTGAAGAAATTGCCGATTCGTGCCAAAGTGTTGCCAATAATCTTGAAACCATCATTATGAAAAACGCGTAACGAGGGGTAAAAATGGATATTCTATTTATATTAACGATACTAATAGTCATTTTTGCTCTGGCGTTTGATTTCATCAACGGGTTTCATGATACGGCGAACGCAATTGCGACTTCAGTATCAACAAAAGCGTTGAAACCGCGCCATGCCATTATAATGGCGGCAGTGATGAACTTTGTCGGAGCAATGACGTTTACAGGTGTTGCCAAAACCATTACGAAAGATATTGTAGACCCTTATACTTTGGAAAATGGCTCTGTTGTTATTTTGGCTGCTTTAGTCGCAGCAATAGCGTGGAACCTGCTCACTTGGTATTACGGCATCCCAAGCAGCTCATCCCATGCCATCATCGGGGCGATTGCCGGTGCAGCCGTTGCGGCAGCCGGATTTACTGCGTTAAATTATAAGGGCTTCATTAAAATCATTGAGGCACTCATCTTATCACCAATTATTGCCTTTGTCCTTGGTTATATTCTTTACAGCATCGTCAAGCTGATCTTCAAAGACAGCAATTTGGCGAAAACAAACAAGCAATTCCGCAGAGTGCAGATTATAACTGCTGCCCTGCAATCCTATACACACGGAACAAACGATGCGCAAAAAGCAATGGGAATTATCACAATGGCTCTCATCACAGCAAATTTACATACTTCTGCTAATGATATTCCAACCTGGGTGCAATTCGCCTGCGCGACAGCCATGGGTCTCGGAACTTCAATCGGCGGATGGAAAATCATTAAAACCGTTGGCGGAAAAATCATGAAGATTCGTCCGGTAAACGGTGTATCCGCTGACTTAACCGGGGCAGCCATTATTTTCGGCGCCACATTTATTCATTTGCCGGTCAGTACAACCCACGTCATTTCTTCATCAATCCTTGGCGTCGGTGCATCACACCGGGTAAAAGGCGTAAACTGGGGCACAGCTAAGCGGATGCTCATTACATGGGTCATCACGCTTCCGATTTCAGCGACACTTGGTGCCATCGCCTACTTTATCTTAAATATGATTTTTTAATGTTTCACCGCTTCTGTCAAAGGAGCGGTTTTTTTGATGAAACAGGAAAACCAGCCGCATTTCTAGAATACAATAATCAGAACCTATTTCAGATGCGAGGGATTGATGTATGCTTTTATTGTTTCAAATCATGGTCTGGTGCACTATGGCCGCTTTAGGCTTATACGTATACGCCACGTGGCGGTTCGAAGCGAAGGTCAAAGAAAAAATGTCCGCCATCCGAAAAACATGGTATTTGCTATTTGTTTTTGGTGCCATGATATACTGGACATATGATCCCTCTTCCCTGTTCACAAACTGGGAACGGTATGTCATTGTCGCTGTCAGCTTTGCTTTAATTGACGCTTTTATCTTTTTGAGCGCTTATGTGAAAAAACTGGCCGGCAGTGAACTGGAAACAGACACAAGAGAAATTCTCGAAGAAAACAACGAAATGCTCCACATGTATCTCGATCGGCTGAAAACATACCAATATCTATTGAAAAACGAACCGATTCATGTTTATTATGGAAGTATAGAAGCATATGCTGAAGGAATTGATAAACTGCTGAAAACCTATGCTGATAAAATGAATCTGACGGCCAGCCTTTGTCACTATTCGACACAGCCTGATAAAGACCGGTTAACCGAGCACATGGAGGATCCCGCTGACGTGCAAACGAGGCTGGATCGAAAGGATGTCTATTACGACCAGTATGGAAAAGTAGTGCTCATTCCCTTTACAATCGAGACACAGAGCTATGTCATCAAACTGACGTCTGACAGCATTGTAACGGAATTTGATTATTTGCTATTCACATCATTAACGAGCATATATGATTTGGTGCTGCCAATTGAGGAGGAAGGTGAAGGATAATGGAAAACGCGTTTCAAAACGGATGCCATCCGCGGGCAAAGAAACCGTTTAAAATCCTGAAAAAACGTTCAACCACCAGTGTCGCAAGCTATCAAGTCAGTCCGCACACAGCAAGAATCTTCAAAGAAAACGAACGGCTGATTGATGAGTATAAACGAAAAAAAGCATGATCACACTAAAAGGACAAGAGAAACAGCTCTTGTCCTTATTCCTTTTCTTAAGGGGCTACATATAATAAAACAAACAGAGGATAATGTCAGGTGATACAGTGAAAAAATTGGTGCGGCGTGTGAAGGTTATTGATTACGGGAGGTTTGGCTTTTCCGGGTATTCGCTTCGGGTGAGGGAGCGGAGTGCCATGATATTGAAACATTTAAAAAAACGGACAAAAAAAAGCGACACTTAAACAATATGTCGCTTTTTATATTCATCATTTCTATCTGTTTGATTAAGGAGCCTTGCATAAATGATTTCTAAATACCTCATTGGATAAATGATATATTTCACTATCCGGTTAAATGCACGCGATCCAAATAGATACGTTATTCCTAATGCCATCGTAAAACAAATAATCAACCGCGTGTCAGGGTTTTGCTCGTTTAACCAACTATTGTGATTAAAAAGCGGAAAGACAAAAATCATATGAAATAAAAAGATAGCAAGTGAGTTTTCTCCCCATTGGGTCAACTTGCTTTTACTAGCACCAACTGCATTTAATATTAAGTAAATGCCTAACATAGCTAAGGAATAATGAAAAAGTACAATCCCTGTATAACTAAGATTCTCTATATGGAACTTTTGGTAGCCAAGGAAACCAAAAAACAGCTGATCAAATTTATCATTATGCTCATCCAAAATAATAAATACCAATACAGAGACAGATAAAGTGAAAAATAATTTAAACTTAAATTTGTCTAAAGAGCTGTATATTTTATTCATGATATCTTTTGAACAATAAAAACCAGCCAGGAAAAACGGAAGGAAAACAAAGGTTCTTAATATAGACAGTGTTTGCGTATGCATGTTGCTATAATATATTTTGATAAAATCTATAATTTGATCTGCATAAAACCTGGAATAAAAGCTTAGCCCCAGCAACAAAATCAGCAAAGCTGCCTGTAAGATTTTTCTCACGTTAATTTTTTTTAGAATGATAGCCAGCGCATACCAGCTGCCCAGACTGACAATATACCATAAATGAGTATGCGGGCTGCCGTAAGTAAATTGAATGACAGAAAAGTTCCCTGCGTAGTAACGGTACACACAGTAAAAGGTTTGAAAAATAACATATAACAGTATGAGATTGATAACTTTTTTGATTGATGGCCTTTTGGAAAAATAACCATTTAGAAAAATAAAAGCAGGCATGTGGAATGAATAAATGATTTCAATCATATTTTCCAGCCCGCTTTTACTGACACCCAGCAGATGGGCAAATACAACCAAAAATATCAATACGCCTTTGACGTTATTTAATTTAATATCTTTTTGCACAGTATGACCACCCAAAATACAAATTTCTCATATTCAGTATGGTTTTACTAGCAGACGTTGTCAATGTTTTCTTTTTCTACAAAACTAATAGAGTACTGATCTTCGCTTTTGTCGCAGGTCCATAGATACCGTCGGCGGGTAGACCGTTAACAGACTGAAAACGAGCAACCGCGTCTGCTGTTTTCGGCCCGTAAATGCCATCGATTCCGTTGTTCACAGCTCCTTTATCAGGATAAAAGTAGAGAGCCGCCAGCGCTCGTTGCACTTGAAAGACGTGTTCGCCTGAGGTATATGGTGTTGTCAGCTGAATGATACCGTCAGGGAGCGGATAGAGTTCTGGCTCTGCAGCGGACGATGGAGCACTTACAATTAACACTTGACCAACCTGAATGAGATTCGGATCTTCGATATTGTTCCACTCTTGCAGCTGAGCAACAGTAACACCGAACGCTCTCGCTATGGATGTAAGTGTGTCACCTTGTTTTACGACGTAAGTTTGGCTCCCGCCACCGCCAATTCCCGCTTTAAACGAGTCCCACGTATCCAACAGTTTGCGAGGGCATTCCTTCCCTGACCAATATTTGTGAGGCACGACGTTAGCGAGGCTGATACCGTGTTCATCCATCAATGTTTTGATCAGCCACTGGGCATTAGCTGATGCTTGTGCAAAGTCGCCATCCGCATTTTCACAAATTTCAATCCCAATAGAAGCCCGGTTGCCGCTTCCGTTCCCGTCTCCTGCATGCCAGCCGTTTTCATTTAACGGCAGATGCTGATAAATCTCTGTATCATCAACTGTAAAATGCCAGCTTGTCGCCGTATCAGGTTTTTTCAAATAGCGGGCATGCGCTTGGGCATCGGCGCCTGCTGCCGTGTTCGCTGTATTGTGTACGGTAATATAAAGAGGTGTCATCGCGTAGCCTGGACGGTTATTTGCACCGACCGGAATAAAATCTTGAATAATGTTAACCATTTTCATCTCTCCTTATTTCGTCAGATTATTTTCCTTTAACAAGTCGCGTTGCTTTTTCCCTTTTTCTGTTACATAGTTGTTTTTAAACCAAGCTGCTAGTGTTGTCCCAATTGTGAAGATCACTGATCCTGCTGAATACAGAGCATCTGCAAGCTGATTCACCTGCTCTTCCTGTATGTCCAATGGTGATTTGCCAAACATCAGCATGCTCTGGTTGATGAGCGCAAGCAAAAGAAGCACCGTCCTAGTGACCGTGCCTTTATCATACGTTTTCATGATAATCCCCCTTAATGCTGCAGCAGGTTGTACATAATGGCGATCGCTCCGCCGATGATCCCTGTGCACACTGCTGTAATGATGGCACCAGTGATGGTGCGCTTAATCCATGTTGTATTTTCATCAATTTTGTTTAATTTTTCGTTCAGCGTCATGATTTGCTGATCTTGCCGGTCAGACACGCGTTCTAATGCGGAAACTCTCTGTTCGAGCGCTTTTTGTTCACCTTTCATGTCTGCTAAATCCTGCTGAAACACATTAACATCTATGTCTTGCTGCATCATTCACTCCTCCTTTACATGCGGATCACCTCCTTTCCGAGGCCAATTGCAATGGTTAAGAGACCGCGGTTCCTTTAATTGATAGACTCCCGCCGCTCATGCTGGCAATCTCCATCACGATCTCCTTAAAGCCTTTAATATCAAAGGACCAAGCCTCATCCTTGCCTAAGGTGCTGCAAGCGGTAGAAGCATCATCCGATTTCACGCCTCTGATTGGAAGTTTCTGTCCTGACACAGATTTCCCCCAAAATTTCACCTCACTCGTTTCCGCTGTGCCAAATACTTCAACGAGTAAATGCGCGGCACCGTCCAAGGGTAAAGCAGCACCTTCGCCGGCGGACTCGGCATTTTCGTGAAAAACAAAGTCAAACGTTTTGCCAGCTTCCACTTTCAGCCGCCCATCGTCTGTTTGGTTTTCCTTCAAATCAATTTGCAAAGGAAGATTTTCATTTAAGCGTACGTCCATTTCACCTGCGCCGACTGATTGATATAACACAAACTCCGATTGCTGGAGATTGCCGTTAACATACCGAAATCGGTAATAGCGTTTCGTGATATACACCCAGTCAGTCGCTGTCAGAACACCTGCAGCAACATTGACAGCTGTTGTCGTTGTCCAAACATTGTTATTGTCGCTTTCCTCTATAAAGAGCGTGCCTTCACGATCTGCATACGCCCACCCCTTTACTTTCGAAATCAGAACTGCGCCAAGCCGGTCTTGCCCGAGCTGACTGTATGCCTCAGTTGCCTTTAGCACGGCATTTGTTAAAATCTCCGCTACACCTGAGAGATTCGAAACAGGTGTGACAAAATCGTTTTTTTCTCCTCTATACGGCTTCACAGCTCCAGCTTTTCCAGTCTTATCGAGAGGAAACTCATATTGATACTTGACCATTTTTATCCTCCTTTTCATGTAAAAACGAGCAAAATAAAAAAGCCTACATGGCTTTACCGGTAATTTCTTCATACTGGTCAGAAGTGATCAGCTTTTTGTTCACCCCTTCTGCCAGATCCTCTTTAGAACAGTCTTTGAATTGTATGGCCTGCTTCACCATATCTGTCGTCGCCCAATCATAATGTAAGGCAAGCACCCAATAATTCATTCAGCACTCTCTCCTTTCAAAGATAATAATGAAAGCTTTATATCTGACAGCTCGCTCCCCAACGTTTTGTTTAGCTCTTCAAGCTGCTTGCGTGCCAACTTTTCTTGCGACAATTCCTGAGCAAGCAGCTCCACCTGATCAGGCGGCTCGTACGGAGGATTTTTTTGCGTTTCCTCCCACCAGGCTTCCAGTTCTTTTTGCGTCGGGATCGGTGCGCGCAGGTTCCATTTTTCAATGTAGGAACCATTTCCGTCATTCCGCAGCTCGAAATCCTTTCTTGGCACAGCGTCAGGGTATTTGTACATGATTGCATCGTATAATATCATTTTGTACCTCCTATCGTACAGGGTAATTTTGGCCACCTATTTCTGTTATATCAAAGTAGTTGTACCAACCTAAACTATCTGTGATATAGCGTTGTGTCTGCCCGTTATATCCGACATACAAATAAATCTCAATATAGTCTCCCTTGTTGACAGATACTGTTGCTGCACCATATATACCTATATTAATGTTCGTATTATCTTCGGGATTCGAAGGGCTGATTCTATAATGTGCGATGTTTTTATATCTACTCCCGTTTACATATATAGATGTTTCATAGTTTGCATATTCTAAATAATTTTCTATATATATACCTGCATTGACTAAATACATTCCGTCATTCGGTACAACAAAACGGTTGTTTGTAGGATCAAAGCAGTTATGGCTGTCTTTTATTTTCCTATTGAAATTAACTTTTTGAGACTCGCCTTTTGTTAACAACTGTTTTCCAGTAGTACCAATATTCACGTGAGCAAATCCAGAAATTTTCTGCCAAGCCGTCCATCCTGAATCTGCCCACCAATGGCGGATCCAAGAACCTGTGTTAGTAAAGTTGGAGCTAGATTCATTTCCAGTTCCATAAAAATACTGAGCAAATCGAAAATTACTATGCTTTTCATTTTTTACAATTCCATAAGTAAGCGGGTATCCTGTTGTGTTATTGGCTCCTATGTCCATGAAAGTAATACCAGCTGGGTAATCATTTCCGCTTGTTCTCGCATCTTGGATTGCATTTGAGCCGGTAAGCACAGTTAATTTTTGATTTGTATAATTTGTGTCAACATAGTTTTTAGCATTAGACAAAGCTTTATCCGCTTTAGCTTGTGCGCTGGTTTCAGTTTCAACCTTGTTCCATCCTTGCCATGCAACAGTGCTTCCATCATAATAATTCGTAAAGACATTGTTTCTGTAATCAGTAGCAAAGACCCAACCAAACATACCTTTACCGTCGGTTGATTGGCTAGTCAAATGAAATACGCCTCTAATTGAAAATGGAGATGGAGCATTTACAGCTTTTCCATGTGCATAAAATGTGCCCATGCCTCTACCTTGATCAATTATTTTTTGAAGAATGTCCTCTCCTTCGTTTGCTGCAATGGACACCCCTCCTATATCGCTTGTTATTTTAGTAAGCTGAGCTCCATTCCATTTGCTTCTCTCAGCAGATGTAATGTGTATTACTGAATCCTTAGCATGATTAGATACCTTTGCCTCTGCCCCAGCTGTTGTCTCTAATTCAATCCACTCGGACCAGTTTCCACCTGATATCGTTTTCCGATACGTTTTATTAGCATTATTAAAAGCGATAATCTGACCGTAATCACCGGCAGCATTGATTGTCCATATGCCCCTGACCGAAGTACCTGGACCATTTAACGTTTTTGACATTGAGGTGAAATGAACCATTCCAGTGTTCTTCGGAACAATTTCATGGAAATCATCTGTTTCGCTTAAGTATATTTTGGCTTGACCGTTGTCTGCTGTGACTTTAAAAAGCTGACTGTTATTCCACTTGTCTTTGTCTGATTGTGTGACATGTATGTCCGCCTTACCTGCATGAGCGTTCACTTTTGTTTGAGCGCCCTCCGTCGTCTCTAATTCGATCCAATTTGACCAGTTGCCGTTTAAGAGAGTTTTACGGAAAGTTTTATTATCATTTGTCATCACAATTACATGACCATTTAATTTGCTGTCATTGCAAGTCCAAAATCCTCTTCCTGAGCCGCCTGGTGAATTTAAAGGCGTGCCAGTATAAGAAAAATAAGTCAATGTAGGATAGTTCAACAGTTCCGTATGGAAATCACTCGTGATATTGAACATAGGTTGTCCATTATCATTTGTAATCTTAGATAACTGTCCGCTGTTCCATTTCACTCTCTCTTCCTCTGTAATATGCCGTACCTGATCTTGCTCATGCTGGTCAAAATCCTTCTTTGCGGCCTGCTGCACATTATCCACATTCCCCAGCCCGACTTGCGCCTTTGTTGTGTTGTGGGGGTTGTTCATGTCGTTTTTGTGGGCAGACAGGTCGGTGTGGGCGTCTTTTATGCCTTTTTCCCAGCGGTTGACGTCGTCCTCGTTAATTGGATCATCCGGAAGCCAGTCTGTTTTTTCATCGTATGCCATGTTTACACCACCTCAAAGGTAAATCTGAAATCGAGTGTTCGATTTTCGCTGACGTCCAGGTCTGTTTTTCTTTCTGTAATGACATTGCCCAGTTCGTCAAAAATTTGTACCGTTTCGATATGTTTAATATCTTCCTCACGTTTTGTCAGAACAGTCACTTTTGCACCGTCAATGGTGAGATCCACTATTTCTGTTTCTTGGCCGTTAAGCAGCACGTGATGAATCCTGCTTTTCAGATCGGCAGCTGTACGTTCTCTGTATATGGTTGAAATCAAGTTAAGACCACCTCATTATTGTTAAGGGTGACAGAATAACCGACCTTCAGCTCACTGGCTGTTCGGTATCTTCGGTGATTCAGGATGACTCTGTCCTTTATTTGGAGCGTCTCATTTAATCCGCCTCTGAGCGTATACGCCAGATGTGCCGGCTTCATATTTTCCAATGCTTCGATCAGCTCATTCATGTGCTGGAGATCATCAATATTGATGTCTACATTAAAGCGGTATTCACCGGGCAGCAGGCGGACTTGTGCCGACGGTTTTTTTAAGAAACGGTTCACCGCCTGCTCAATGGCCCGGTAGGTGATCGGCGGGATGTTCGACATTTTCGAAATGAGCCGTAATCGCCTGATTTCATCGGTGTCTCCCAATTCCCGCGGCACGTTTAAAATCTTTTCCCAGCGGCTGAGCCCCCATGTTGCTGTTGGCACAAATAACTGGTCTGTCAGATCAAATATGCTGTTATTTTGCTGATCAAACTCAGGTGCTTCCGCTTTCAGCAGCTCCGACATTTCTTTTAAGCTGGTGAGAAACGGCGGCAGATATGAAATCATGTCATCTTGTTTGCTCAATGATCTTCACCTGCCCAAGCTTAGGGATTTCTACGTCGCTCAGCACTAAATTTTCGGAAGTGCCGTTGATTTTAATATTTGAATAATCACTGACAGACGGCGAATTATAGACGATGTTATTAATTTGAGAAAGGCGGATAATGTTATCTTCGAATGCCATTTTCTTAAAGAGATTTAAAACGCCTTCTTGAATTTCTGTCTTTACTTCATCAATCGAGTGATTGACTTCCGGAAGCACCTCGGCAGAAATCTCAACTTCCTTCCAGACCGCGCTTTCCACTGTGACAACGGCTCCGATTGGCGCCTGCCCCTCGCCCTGACCGGGCTCAGGGTCAATATAGTCTTTCACTTTTTGAATTAAAATTTCAGAAGCCGGTTCAAGATTGGCATTCGTGACGACAATTTTAACCGTCCCGTCTCCGTTCCAAAGCGGAAAGATCTTTGCTTTTCCAACCCCGTCCACTTCTTCAGCCCACTCTTTATAATGCATTTTATTGGCGCTGACAGCCTCACGCCGAACCCTCGTAAAATACCGTTCTCTTAAACTATCGTCTCCTTCTTCTTCACGCCCCGGAATCAGAATCTCTTTGACAATCGCTTTTTCCAATCCCGGGATGGTATCCAGTGACAACAGATTGCGTCCGGTAAGATTGGCGTTTCCTGCTTCTCCCGGCGTTTCACAGACAAGCGTCCCGTCTCCTGTATATTGAAAATAAAGATTGTCCACATAGAAGCGGGAGCCTTCAGGAATTCTAACGCCAGCTGTGAACTCCCCTGCTCTCACGGCCTTTGTGGCAGCTGTCCGTTCAATCCCCGCTTCCGCAGCGCGCCGGTCCAAAAACTCTCCTTGCGCAGTATCAGAAAACACAAGCTCAAGCACGGTATCAAGCCATATATACGACTTCGCAAGCTCGGCTGCCGCTGGGGCTAATGCGTTATAAATAACACTGCCTTCTCTCGTGTCAATATCTGCTGAGATGCTGTTCAGCATACGCTCCATAATCTCTTCAAAGGTCTGATCCTCAAACATCTTCGCCAATCACCTCCTCAATCTCAAGCGATCCTTCATCTGTCTCGACTACAAAGGAAACATGAAACGCATCACCTTGTTTTTCTATCTCAAAGTCTGTTACAGCGGAAATACGGTCATCATAAACAAGTGCCTCTTCTATGAGCCTTGGAATCTCCATTTTTTTGTAGGCATCAGTCGTCTCATGATCTGTAAGTACGTCCTGAAGCTCATTTCCGACATTATGGCTGTAAACTGAATACGCATATCGTTCAGTTTGTAAAGCGATATACACAAACTGTCTGATTGCTTCAAGCCCGGTAATCAGCTCATTTGTAATTCTTCCGTTTTCAAAATCTATTTTGTAGGTTTGCGAGGTTTCAATGACTTCGCCGTCATCTTCAATATCCTCAAACTCCACTTCTGGTGTCAGGGCCATGATGCCCACTCCTTTATACATGCTAAATAAAAAACCACTTCGTCCGGAGCGGTTTTGTTTACAGTTTATCTAAAATATAAAACGATTGCCCGCCTGTCAGGGATGCAGTCATGACGCGATCCCCCAGCTCGAGTGCATCATCTCCTCCGGACTGCATCCGTTTTGGGATGATGAGAGCGTCAGCCGGTATAATCAGTTTGCTGTTTTCTTTTAATTTGATTTCAGCAGGAGAAACCGAAACCACCTCAGCTGGGAGCAACTCCACCGGAGATTCAGCATCAACCGCACCGACGGCCAAATGTTTGATGGCTTCACTCAGTCTCATCAGGAAACCCCTTCCGGCATCGTATTCTTTTCGACTACATCAATGGTCATCGTATGTTTCGTTCCTTTAAACTCATGCCGGTCTGTATCTACCCAGTAGGTTTTCTTGATACCTGCCTCCGGAATGGATATATAGACAGGCAAGCCGCTCTGCACTTCTGGAATGCCGATGGCCTGAATATTTTTCAGTTCTTTTTTTACGCCCTTTTTTTCAGCAAGGCGTACGTCGGCCCTCTGCTGAAGCTGCGCCTGGTTAATTTCGTCTGTTACGGTCTCCGTATATTGAAGCACGCCGTATTTGTTTAAGCCTGAACTGTCCTTCGCAGACGCTTTATACGTCTTATTATCCTTCTGGCGGCGCAGCACGACTCGTGTAGCAGTATCATTTATAGACGTGCTGTATTGGTAGCCCGTAATATTGACACCTGTTTCCAGCACCCATACCTCTGATGGATCTGGCCAAGCGCGCAGACCCAGCTTTCCTTTTTCCGAATACAGCTGATAATTCCGGCCCGTCTGGCTCTTTGTCTGTTTTAAAGCCTTCAATATGATGTCGTACAGGCTCGTATCATTTTTAATCACAAGGCTTTTGATCGTATGACTTGTGTTCGCAATAGAGGTTGTCGGAATTTGAAAATCATTGGCGATCCTCCTGATCATCTGGTCAGCACGCTGATTGGAAAACACGTACACATCCTGATTTTTGACCAGATATTGCAGCATATCGTACGCACTGAAGGCAAGCGTATGTTCATCAGGCGTTCGGGCGAAGACGATCCCGCGGAAAAGCTCTTTTCCCTTCCACTTAAACAAGACGGTATCTCCTTCTGTGACGCTGTAATATTTCTGGTCGCCCTGTTTAATGACGATGGTCGCTTCTATGGAGCGCGGCGCTTGATATCGGTGCCCCTCCAGCGACACGCTTTCCGCTACCAGCTCAAGCCATTCTGTATCTTTAATGACGAACAATTCTATCATCATACATCACCTGCTTCATTGCGGTATCTTTAATTTTTGACCGGGAAAAATCCAGTGGCCCGGCTGCCTGATATTTCGTTTGCTTCGCTTGATCATCGCTGTTTTATTGGCGTTCCAAATTTTGCGCCATTGCGTGCTGTTCCCGTAAAATCTGCCGGCAATGTCCCAAAGCGTGTCTCCCTTTTTTACTGTATAGGTTTTCGGAGAGGCCTTTGACGGACGTTTTGCCTTTGTTTTTTTCTTTTGCTTGATTTTTCGGGGGGAAGCGGTTTTGTATTCTTTCAGTACAATATCAAAATCCCTATCTCCTATCTCTTTGTCTCCTTCACTGTATTTAAAGCTTTCGATGCTGCATGTCATATTTATTTTTGTTCCCGTAATTAAAAATTGAACAGGCTTTTTAGCCTTCATCCATTTTTCAATTTTAACAAAGGCGTTCTCTGGAGAAGGGATATTCTGATATTCAGCTATCGGGCTATACTTTTTTGGAAAAAAAGAAGAAAAAGAGATTTCTTTAGCTCCGGGCTCTTCAATAAATGTGATTTCACCCAGCCCTGTTATTTTTACTGAGTCATTTTGTAAGCTATTAGATACGTCAATTGTCTCGGGAAGAACGGGAAATCGCAGCTTTTCCTTCCCCTGTGATATCCAAAATTCATAGACAGACTTAGTCAAAAGCCACGACCCCCTTTGTTCCGGTGTTAATGTCTTTTTGTAATTCATCAAGTAATGCTTGCCTGATTTTAGCTATTAGACTGTCAGCATCCTGTCCGTTATGAAAATGCTGGTCGCCATTGAATTCAATCTTTATTTCTTTCGTTCCGGCTGTTTGTACCGTTTGCCGGGATCCGGAAGTAACGGCTGCTGAAACTTGTCCTGATGAAAGCTCAGACTGCTGAGTTTGTGATGGATCTGTTACTTCCATTCCTAAAGCTTGGGCTGCTCTCTGAAGGAGGTAGCGGCCGCGAATGCCCCGCTCCTCCGGAATGATCCATTCCCGCTTGTTTCCTTCACCGACACGGGCGATTTGTTCTTTTGTGATCAGCCCGCCGTTGGCATAACCGACATAGGGACCGCCACGTTTCAGGCTTTTAATGCCAGGTACATTATCAATTGAGCCGTATCTGCTTTTGATATAGCCGATAGCGGCAGCAGCGTTGTGAATCGGATTTCTAATGTTACCCATGCCCGGTGCTTTATGAGCATTAAATGTGGTCGGGACTGTCTGCATGAGTCCTTGTGATGGATTTCCCGCCTTCGCGTTGCTGTCCCACAGGTTAATAGAGTTCGGGTTGCCTCCTGATTCATACTGAGCAATCGTCATCAATCCTGGAAGCCAGCTTAATGGTGTCTTTGTGGCCATCATTGCAGCCATAAGCCACTGCTTCACATTTCCCCCTACTGCACCCATTCCGGAATAAGCAGCTGCCAGTGAACCGGCTTGCTTTTCAGCGTATTTTTTCACATCGACAGAATCCAATCCTTTTACTACACCGACAGATGCAAAGCGACCGAGACTCATCATAACTCGAGAAGGCGAATGGATATCTAATTCTTCACGGAAAGCCTTCTCAACTTTTTTCGCGAGTTCCTTGGCGGCTTCATGGACTTCACTTGCCTTTGAAGTCATACCTGAAACAAAATTCCCAATCATGCCGCTTCCCCAGCCGTTTGATGATTCTTTAGATCGCAAAAACGGCTTATTCACATGTGTATTTACATATTGATCAGTACCGGTTTGGGAACTATTTTGTCCGGAAGCAAATCCTTTGATTGTACTGCTTCCCCATGAGGAGGATTTATTCACGGTGTTCTGGAATGGTGTTTTAACTTTCGTCTGTAAGAAGCCATCTGTGCCGGTTGCTGTACTGTTCTGACCGTTAGCATAACCATTGACCACCTGTTTTCCGTAATTCGGAGAGTAGGAGATCAAATTATTCATAGGCTGACCAACGTTTTTCTGTTTCCAAGTGGCCATCGAAACAACTTTATCCTCAATACCTTGATCAAAACCCCGAGTGAACTGTTGGCCGAAAGAAGAAGCCTGTTCATTAAGACTCGAAGTATCAACGGTAGGAGATACTGTTGCGGTGACTGATGCTGCGCCGGCTAATGGAGAAACTGCTGATTCTCCGCCTGCGGATGAAGCAGAAGCCACGTCGTCAACAACACTCATCCCCAGTTTTGAAGCTGCCTGAGAAAGAAGCATTTTACCGCGGCCTTTGTTGTTATCAACAGGGATGACAAACTCTTTACCCGCTTCACCAATCCATGAAATGGTTGGTTTCGTAATATAGCCGCCCGTCGCATTCGTTTCAGTTTCAAGAACACTTTTTTGTTTAGGAAAAATACTTGTTGGCGCTGATGACTGAGACTGGACAAGACCAGCAATTCCTCCGCTACCGCTAGGATTTTTACCGGATGAAGACTTACCGGTTTCCTTTGTTGTTATTCCAGTAGCTTCCTCACCTCTACCGATAAGGTTATTTATGAACCGTCCTCCAGCGCCGGCCAATTCTTGGAGTTTAATGACCCACCAGAAGGTATCTTCAAACTTCGTCTTAATTCCATCAGCTATTTCGCCTAACGGATCACCCACATTTTTTTGGAACCAAGCCTTAATACCTTTCCAAGCGTCTTTAACTGCTGTTATAGCTGACTCAAATTTTTCGGAAATGGATTTTTTGGCATCTTCCACTTTTGAAACAATTGGATTCCAAACATTTTCACTGAACCAAGTTGAAACTGCACTCCACTTGTCAGATATCCATGTCCATGCTTCGTTAAGCTTAGTCCATATCCAGTTTGCTGCATTAGTGACTGCATCACTTACCGGTGTCCACACATTTTCCATAAACCAAGTTGAGACTGTAGACCATAAATCCGAAATAAATGTCCATGCTTCGTTGATCTTCGTCCAGATCCAATTTGCCACGTTACTAACAGCTGTACTGATCGGATTCCAGACGTTGTCATAGAACCACGTCGCCACTTGAAGCCATTTTAATTGGATCCAGATTCGCGCATAATCAATATGTGCTTGTATCCAGCCAGCCACAGTCGCCACTGCATTACTAATCGGATTCCACACGTTATCCATGAACCAAGTTGAGACTGTAGACCATGTATCTGAGATCCAAGTCCAGGCGTCATTTATTTTTGTCCAAATCCAATCAGCGGCATCAGTGACACCGTCAACTAATGGATTCCAGACATTATCCATGAACCAAGTAGAAACAATACTCCAGAGCGCTTGGATACCATCCCAGGCAAATAAAAAAGCACCTACTACTAAATTTATGATCGGAACTGCCGTGTTATAAATTGGTGTCCACACGTTATCCATAAACCAGGATGATACGTCATTCCAGGTATCAGTCAGCCATTTCTTAGCATCCTCGAATTTTTCGGTGATCTTATCAATCTTATCTCCGGCCCAATCACTAACAGGAGTCCAGACATTATCCGTGAACCAATCCGAGAAATCAGACCAAGTATCGCTGATCCAATCGACAGCATTTTTTGCGCCGTCAACAATTCCATCCCAAGCTTTAGAAGCGCCGCCATCATCAAACCATTTGCCAATAGAGGATCCTAAATCAGAACCCCCTATACCGCCTGCGATACTACCGACAACTCCGCCAACTGCAGTGCCGACAACAGGGACAACAGAACCAATGGCTGCTCCTGCGGCTCCACCTGCAGCGGCTCCGCCAAGATTCCCCGCAAAGGAACCAACTTTTTCACCTGCATTTTCTTTGTTCATCCCGAGCAAATCGGTTGCCGCTAATGCAGTTCCCAAAAGAGGGATACCTTTCGCAAATTTCCCCAAACCTTTTAAAGGCGTTAAAACTTTCCCCCATTTTGATGAGTCGGTGGCAGTGGACCTCATGCTTCCGAGCCAGTTTCTGAACTTAGAACCAGAATTTCTTCCGCTTGTGGCATTTTCTCCTGATGCACCGCTCTGACGTCTTCGTAATACCTCGCCTGGAACTCTCAGTGTTCGTCCTGAAGTCCTTGCACTTGTCGGACTTTTTCTTTTTTTATATCTTTTGTTGGCTTTGCTTCCAGAGCTATTACCTCCGCACCCACAGCAGCAACAACAGCATCTCTGCCCGGTGTTGCGGTTATCGACTTTCTCATTACTCTGCGTATTCCCAGGCGCATGATTCGGGGTATTTTCTTCATTATCATTTTTTTTAAACCAAGGAATTTTTTCAAATAACGAGTCAAGAATCTTTTCTATCACTTTATCTTTAAAAGCTGTTCCGAAGTCTTCTAATGTTTGCATAAACCAGTTCTTTTTTTCTTCCGGTTTCTTCTCGTTGATCTTATCAGCAGTTAATTTTTCTTTAGCGATAATATTAACTGTATATGTTTTTTCAAAATCTTTTAAAAGGGCTGTAATTCGATTAACGGTTTTTGTTATTTCATCAATCACTTTTAATTTAACTGTATATGTTTTTTCAAAATCTCCTAAAAGGGCTGTAATTCGATTAACGGTTTTTGTTATTTCATCAATCACTTTTAATTTAACTGAATACCCGTTTTTAAGGTTCTTTTGCAAATATCCCAATATTCGTTTTGTAGCTAGGGTGATTTGATCATTGACGAAAAGACCGACTGAAAACTGATTTCCGCTCAACATTTTTCTTATTTTTTTATAAGCATCTGTTACATGTTCAATTAGACTTACAGTAATGTTTCTTTCTTTCGGGAGCCGTTTCAGCTTATGCTCAATAACATTAAGCCCGGCAGTCGCCTGATCATCTAGAACCACTTTAACTTCAAGTGATTTTGCGAATTTCAAAACAATATAGTCATTGATCTTCCTCAATCTGTAAAAGGCTTGGTCCTCTGCCTTAATACTGATTTTGATTTGTCGATTAATGGTTTTCACCTTTTTTTCGACCATTTGAAACCCTTTATGAATTCGTTTTAACTTTTTAGAAACTTTATCTTCCAGGTCAAAACGAGCTGTCAATTTAGCGATATTATGTACCTCCTTTCCTCGATTCTTTTTCCATTAATTCAAGCTTATACCCAATCAGCCCATACAACAGCGCCTTAAAGTTTTTGGGCGCTTCATACAGTTCTAATAAATCTGATGGAGAATAATGAAGCTCGTGCATCGCATAGTAGAGATACACGGCTTCTTTATGCCCATCTTTTATTAGTTTTTTGCTTCTTCTTCCAGGTCTTCTAATTCGTCTTCGAATCCATTAATCTCAATTGCTTTGTTGAGCCAGTTTGCGTATTCGCCTCCTACAGACAGGACACGTTTAGCTACTTCTACCGGGTCGGCCGTTTTGTAAGCTTCTCGAAGATCTTTTGAACGGAAGTCCGGATAGACTGTCGATTCCACTGCGATTCGGGCATAAAAGCGCTGGCTGTCTAAATCTTTTACACGGCCTCTGCCTTTTACATTTTTATAAGTTGTTGTTTCTTTCTCCAGTTCGTCAATGCGCTCTGTCGTGATCGCTTTGAAAATAAATGGTACGATATTTCCTTTTTTATCAACAAAACGTTTAGAGATCGGCACTTTGATTTCTTCGGCTTCGATTGTTTTTCCCGGCATAAAAAAGGAAAGATCATATACGTTTTCGTTCTTCTCGCTCATGTAAAAAACTCCCTTATCTTTAAATTGATTTCATCATTTAAAAACAGACCTTTCTGAGAAAGGTCTGTTTATGGCTTGTTCAGTTTTGATTAAAACGTGTCAGAAAGCTTTTCAGGCACGTCGAAGTCTTCAAATGTAAACGGAACTTCTTCCTCTAATGCTTCTGAATCGACATCGAGGCTGGCGATTTTTGCGGAATCGAAGTTTACGTCGTAAAGCGTGACTCTTTCCGTTCCTCTTCCGGAAGATTTATCATCTAACACAGCCTGCAGGGTGAAATAAGGATCGCTGCCTTTTTTGACGTAGTCCATCATGAGGATCACAAATTTTGAAGTGACTTTGTAGAACGTCGCTGTGCCTGTTCCGTTTGCGCCTGTTGTTTTATGGCCTGTCATGCGGCGGCCCATAATATTTACTTCAGACTTGTTTTTCTCCACATTTGCTTCAAATGTTTTGATATGCGCCATTTCTTCTCCATCGAGAAATAAGCGTCCTTCTTTACCTGAAATCGTGTTTTGTGCTTTTAATGCCATATTAGTTTACCTCCACATTAAAGTAGAATTTTTCTGCTGCGTCGACAGGCTGTACAGCGAGGTCGATCAAGAAGCCGTCACGGTCTTCATTCATTGAAATTGTGATATCTTGATCAGAATCAAAACCGGTAATGCCGCCCGCATCCTGAAGGGTTGTCATGTATTGCGTAATCATCGTTTTCACATACTGAAGTCCGTCTTCAGACGCCGGAATATCGCTTCCGCTGCCTTTTCTTGATTTGATTAAGGCTTTCAGCTCGCGTGTTAAATCGTTATTGACGGCGTCGAGTACACGGACGATTTTGTTTTTCGCAAACTTCTTGTTTTTCTCAGCCGTAAACGTGACAAGTGAGTTAATGTCTTTTTCTACGCTTACCGATTTATCGCGGGCGTCAAATGTGAATAAAAATTCGCCTTTGCCTAAGCGCTCCACAATCGCGTCGTGGTCAAGGCGGTTTAAGACATCAACGGCACCTTCATACTCCACAAATGTGAGAGATTGGTTAAAGGTTGCTCCCGCACTTGCACCGGCTACCCACGCCGTCGCTTTGTCCGGTGTCACTTCTGTTCCGTCTTCCAGCAGCACACCTTCTGTCACGTTGATGATACCTTCATAGTCACCGCTGTAATTGGCTGTTACCCCTTGGACTTTTTGCCCTTGCCCGTCACGCAGACGCTTAATGAATGCGGCAAAGGTCGCCTTCAGCTGATCTCCTTCTGCAACCGGCAAAGCGATGACATCAAAGCTCTCCGTTTCAGCCGCAGCCAAGAAATCGGTATAGTCTGAGTTGACCGGCGCTTTATCCGTACCGCCGGATAGACGGATTCCCGCAGATGCGTTCAGCGTCTCGGCAGCCGTGTCTCCCTCTGATCCAGTCAGCGGAATTGAAGAGGAAAGATCTCCTGTTCCGGTAAATGTCACATAGCCGTTTGCTGTTAATTCTTCAGCTTTTTTGACAGTCTGTTTATCCACTTCTGATTCATCCATATACGTTGTGACATCAAATGACGCTGCATCCAGTACATTTTCATTAATGCGGATGATGATGTCATTCCCTTTTGATCCGCCGTATAAAGCAGTCGCTTTAACGCCTTCGGCAATATCGGCAGATGCTCTGACGCCTTCAGTGAGGCGGTACATCAATACCGTTTTCGCGTTTTTCTTCGCTTCACGCAACAGTAATAAAGATGGATCGTCGATGCTGAGACCCACTTTTTTGTTTAAATCCTCCACGCTTGAAATGGAGACGAATGTTTTCGCTTCGCCCCAGCTTGATGCGACAGGAAGTGCGACCGTCCCCCGTTCACCAAGTGACACCCGTTCCTGTGCCGTCGTTTTAAAATTGAAATAAATGCCTGCACGGTCCTTTTCTTTTCCCGCTGTAAATGTTCCGCCATTCATTATTGCATGACCTCCTTAGTTAAAAATGTTTGTATCAATTGACTTGCCTCTGATTTCGTCAGGCGTGTTTTGTCCACGCCAAATAAAGCCCCCTGAAGGATCTCCGGCTTAACGCCGAACAGTTCCTTTGCGTGCTTGATCAAATCCGCTGTATCAAAAAGTGCTTCCCGGCTCTCTGTATGTACAGCCTTCGCTTGTTTCTGCTTTGCCACCGCTATTTCACCCCGCTGTTCATATCGATATCCTGTAAGACAGGCTGTTCTGTTTTGTGATAATAATATCGGCTGCTCCACCTGATCACCATGACCGCCTCGCCCCTGTCTCCCACCCTCGTCTCGATTCGGGTGATGCGAAGCATATCCCCTGTCTTCTCACCGGATTCACTGAGCAGCGGTATCATATTTCTCGCTTCTCTGATGGCATCCGCGAGCCTGTCCGCTTCATCCAGCGCCTGCACGGAGTCAAGATGAAACAGCTTCACATTGAGACTGTAGGTTTTTTTAAACGTGGAGACTGTATCTGTTTCTTCAAAAACAGATGGCGCAGGGACATATAAAGACGGCACTTGAAACTGATCAGGCAGCTCGCTTTCATAAATGGGAACAGACCACTGGCTGTACAAAAAAGCCATGATCGATCCTGTTTCGCTGTTCATCCCGCTCCTCCTTTACATCTTTTTCAGCCACTGGCGCAATTTATGTTCCATTGATTTTGCAAACAGCTGTTCATATAGAAGCAGTGCATGCTCCCAATAGCTCGTGCCGGGTATCCATTTTTTCTTGAGTGCCATGCCTGTGGAAGAAGCCGGATCATAGATAAACCGTGAGCCTTGAAAATGCCCCGGCACCCATCTCACATCGTCCGCTTTCGACGTCCAGTGGCCGTCATTGAGAAAAGAAGCATATTCAAGCTGGGTCCCGACCTCAAGTGAGAGTCCGCCGCTTTGTATCTTCCAGAGGTTGTCCTCTGAGCCTTTCTGAAAGGAGCTGAGCAGTTTTTCTGTATCTATCGTTTGCGTGCTGATGAGTTCAGATTGTACGATCTCCAGAAAATCTTGCCCGCACTCTTCAAGCCACCGGGACGCCTCGCGGGAAAAACCGCCGGATGCCGCTTCTTTTAACGATGCGTTCAGCTGTTTAAGTCCCGCTATCTTCATAGACTTTCATCTCTGACAGCGATGACTTCCCAATGATGGTGTCTGATCTTTTTTGGCAGCTTCAGAATATAACTGTTGTGTTGCCAAATGATTTTGTCGTTCATCCGGATATCCGCAGAGAATGGAAAATGGACAAGAAAGCTGTGATACACGGTTTGATCAGGCTCCTCCTGAATCAGCTGCTGCGTTTTTTCTGTAAAGTAGCAAGGGACATTTTCTTCATCAGGTGTATTCGGATATGAAAATACCGGCTGAAGCTTGTCCGCCGGAATTCCGAATCGTCCTGCCGGCGGCGGCTGCGCTGTTTCATGATAAATATCACAGCGATGGATCAGCATCTGCTGATAACTCATAACGACCGCACCTTCAATCTGGCAGACTCCGGAACATAGTCCGGTGCGATAAACTCTTCCAGCAAATGATACACATCGGGCTTTTGAATGCCGGCTTCACCGGAAACCGTGTAAGAGTAATCCCCCATTTTCTCAGACTGATAGCTTGATGCGGCTGATTCGTCGCTGTTTACTAGCGCAAAGTATTGGGCGAGCTTCAGCAAAGCTAATTTCGCCTTTTCAGGGAGCGGGTCGTAGATACTGTCTGTAAAGCTGTGCCCTGTAATGTGGGCCGCTTCCGATTCCGCCTCGATGATATCCTGCGCCAGCAGTTCTTCCGGCCTGTTTTTCACCTCGTCATAGACCGAATAGGAGGCAACGTCCGTCGGTTCGATGAGCATATAAGCTGGCCACCCCATTTCGATTATTCTTTTACGTTAATTAATTTAGCGCAGGCATCCTCTTCCTCGAACTTGCTGTCCAGCTTCGCCGTTAAGACAATGATGAACTTACGGGAGCGGATATCCTTGTCGACTTCAATTCGAATATTGCGTGAGAAGCCGAGAATGATATTTTTCGGATGTGTCAGAATGATATCGGACGCATCATATTGCGCGTCTCCCTCTCCGACTGCGTACGGCTGGATATTGGATACCCCTTTTACCGGTACGCCGAATGCTGTGGACAAGCCGCCCTGAACAGCCTGGTCCCCAAGATTTGTCTGACGGTCCGCCACGCGGTCCTTCCATTCAACTTCTAAGCCGTGCGACGTATAGAATCTGAATTCCTGAGGGATGCGCAAATATTTCGGCGGAACAGCCTTTAAGCCTTTTTTAAATGTCGCTCTCGACAGTTCTTCACCGTTCATATCGACGATGTGGGACACTGCTTGTTTACGGATGCCGTCCAGCTGCGCCAGGTATGGATCTGCTGATGCAGTATCTCCGTTTACGATCAGCTCTTCAATATCAACTGCCGCCCGCTCTGCTAAAATTTGCATGATCGTCTGCTGCAGTCCGCCTTTTTCAATATTGTTTTCGAGCGTGTCGTACGTAATGTTAATTTCCGCAATGACTTCCTTTGTGTTCAGCTGGACAGTGCTTGTCGTCGGAACCGTCAGTTCGTCTGTTGTCAGCGCCTTTCCTTCTTGAGCCGCGCGCAAAATACGCTGGCCGAAGCCGATTTTTTCAAATTTTTGCGAATCGTTTTCCATTTGAATCACGCGGGATTCACTGAAAATCGTCGGCGTGTTTTGCACCATGCGGATAAAAGCTGATGCTTGTGCAGGGTTCATGAGCCCGCCGCTTTTTAAAGCAGAAAGCGACATTTCCGCTTTCCGAATGATCTCTTGATTTCTCAATTGATTTCCTCCTCTTTGACTGGTTTACAGCAGTCCGCTCCAGATTGATTTTTTGACTTGCTCTGTATTGCCGGCCGCATCGTCCGCCGTCTGTTTAGAGGCTCCCCGAGCTTTTTCCAGGGCTTCAATGCGTTCGATCAGCGGGGCAATCATGTCCTCAACGAGCTTCTTCAGGCGCTCGTCATCTCCCGTCTGCTCCGGTTTTTCCTCTGTTTCTGTGTTTTTTTCAATTGTCTCCAGCCGTTTGAGCAACGGATACAGCGCATGCTCGATTGATTCCCTCATGTCTTCTTTCCTCATTTCTTCAGTCTCCTTTCCTGTTTTGTCGGCCAGCAGCTGCTTGAACACGCTTAGAAATCCGGCTTTTTCAACCGGTTCTTCTTCATATACATCAGCAGTGCCCGCCATGCTGTAGCCGGTGATGATGCCGGCTTTGATTTGTTCCCACACCTCATCTGACGCTCTTGTCACAAGCACCCACGAGCCCTTTGTAATCCGTTTTGTTCCGATGATAAAATCATCGGGCGCCACATAGGATTCAACGACCACGCCTGTGCCGCCTTCAAAGCTGTGATTGATATCAATCTCCCGCGCGTCTGCAAGAAAGCCATGCGCCGCTTTTTCAATTTCTTCTGCGGTCATATAGTCGCCGTGGGCATCTGGAACATCAGGCTCATACACAATTCCGTATACGAGCTTTTGTTCATCCTGCTCGCTTTTCGTAAACAGCCGAACTTTTTTTTCAAATGACGGAGGTTCGGCTGACTTCGTAAAGAAAAATTCTGTCTGGTTTGCCGCCTTGTCCACATAGCTGACAAAGCTGATTTTGGCATTTTTCAATTCCCGCGCCACCTGCTTGATTCACCTCCCTTCAGGACGTTTTGATATCTTCGATGCTGTCCTTCAGCTCCTGCATAAGTGCTGTCAGATTTGTCTTTTCAGCATCCTGTCCGGCAGGGCGTTTGTAAATGTCCTCCGGCCACTCCTCAAGCGTTTTGCCGAGCACCCGTCCGGCAAGGTCTCGCAAATCATTCGGCGAAACGGCTCCAGCTGTAATAAAAGGACCGAGCACTTTCGCAATCTCAAGCGGATCACGAAAGTCCGGTCCTTTTAATGTCAGCCTCACATCATGAAGATTCAGCTCCGGCAAAAGCAGTGTGTTCAATTTGTTGACAAGCGTTTTCCGCTCTGGCTGAAACACCTGCTCCTCCGTAATTTTTCTCGCTGTATCAGCCGTAGCTCGGTTGTATTCCTGAGCTTCTCCCGTATAAAGCGGCGGCAGACGGAAAGCAGAGCGCAGCTTATTTCTGCTTTTTTCATCATATTCAAGAAACAAGGCGTCGTTTTGCAGGATTTCCGCAAGGGATTTGATTTCCACAGAAACCGGCGTGATATCTTCACCGCCGTGAAGGTCCTTCTCCTTCGCGATGCCTTCCGCCTCAATCAGAAGAAATTTATGGGCGTTTTCCACACCTTCAAGGTCATTCATATACTCCTGCAGTTCCCGGTAAGAAGCTTCAGACAGCATCCCGTTTTCCACCGTAATCGCCGCGGGTACGTGACGCCCCTGCTTAAAGTACATAAAATTGAGCTCTTCCGCTTTCCGGGCGCCGTATAAATTGACGATATTGCCTACCCAGCGGGGCACGCCGTATACGCCGCTTCCGATTTTAAGATGGATCACTTCGTTTGCTTGGTGCTTTTCAGCCAGTGTGCTGACATATTCGCCCGTGCGCATGTCCAGTTTTCGAGGATCGCCGTATTCTTTGAAAAATACTTTTTTTCCATTGATCATCTGCACAAATTTCCGAAACCGTTTTTGCCTTTTGATTCTCTTCACTTTTCCGTTTTCTTCATACATAAAAGATACTTCGACAGGTTCGCCGGCTCCGCATACGCGCATATATTTCACATCCAAATATTCAATGCCGGCCGGTTTTCCCATCCCGTCGCGAAGCACTTCCATAAAGCCGTTTCCGGTTTTTTCCCTGTCTTCAATGGCATAGCCTAAAATCATTTCAGCAGATTCATCAAAGTGAAGGCATTTGTAAAAGGCTTCAAGTCTGGCCCAGTCTTTTTCCGCTTTTTTCTTTTTCGCCTGGTCGACATCCGTGGCGTTGACATCAAACGTGTACTCCACATCAAAACCAAAACCAGTAATATTCACTCTGTACGCATCAATGCATTGCTGAAGAATGGTTGAGTATTCAGCAATTGTTTTGAGCTCGGTGATATTGTAGGGCGGAGCGATGATATCCTCTCCGTACAAATCAGAAAAGTCGTCTTCATAAATTTGCTTTGTCTGAGGAGCAGATGCATTGGCTTTTAAAACCGTTGCTCTGACTGTTTGATTGTGCGGCATTTATGACCTCCTCCTTTCTCGGTTCGGACGGATTCGTTTTTGCGCTGTTTCCTTCACATCTGCGACCTCATAATCATCAAGCGCATACCAAATAGCAGAAAACGTATGCGGATCGATCGTGAATTCATCCTCAATCAGCGCACCGTTTTTATCTTTGGCATACGTCAGTGTCTTGAGCTCATAGATGACATTTTCACAGCGGTCCGAACAGAAAATTTTTTTGAAGCGTTTGACCTTTTTGGTGTATTGAAGCCTGGAGCCGGGAAACTTCCTGGCTCCGACCATCCGAAAACCCTGCTGGCGGAAATATTGAATGCTTTTCGGCTCAGCGGAGTCGGCTTTGATCATTTCCTGTGTTTCAGCCAATTCCCGCAGTTCCTCAGCCGTCTTGTCATCTGTCATTTTGTTTTTATAATACTCCCAATAAATGTAGAGATATTTCTTATCAGGATCGACGGCGAGACGGACGACAGCATTGTAGGATTCTTCAAAACCAAAATCCATGCCTGTGCGAAGGATCGGCTTGCTGATGGCGGCAATACGTTCTTCGATACGGTCGTGCGGGAGCACCTCAAACTGCGGCAGCACCCTGATTCCATTGACGCCGAACCTGCCTTTACGGGCAATTCGGTATAAGTCAGGATCATATTCCTTCAGTCCGTCAAGCTGCTTGATATAGCTTTCGGGGAGAAAGAGGTTGTCGTTTGCCGTGGAATGATGGTAATACGTATCTCTCCTGACAAGTGTCCGCTTTTCATAAAGCTCGCTGTCGTCCAGCACAAACCGCTGATTGCGTTCATCCCGAAAAAAATGCCGGTACGTCCAATTGGAGGTGCCGACAGGATTGGTGGTGCAAATCATGTGCAGTTTCAGCTCAGGGTGGCGAAGACGGCCGATTAATTCCTTAAAGCCTTCATATTTCACCTCAGAGCACTCTTCAATCCATATTAAAGAAATGTTGTGAACAGATTTCAGCTTCGCCGGGTTGTCCATTCCTTTGAACATGATCCGGCTGCCGTTTTGAAACCGCAGCTGAAGCGGGGAAGAAAGTGCTGCGGCTGCCTTCGTGAGACCAAGCTCTTCAATCACCTCTTCAAATAAAGCGAAGGTCGAATCCCGGTGGGTATCGAACACCTCTCGTACGACGAGCGCCGTCCGCTTTTCCTTCAACAGCTTTAACACGATTTTCAGCGCCGTATGATAGCTTTTGGATGAGCCGTAGCCGCCGACGAGAAACTGGTACGTCTGCTCCCAATTGAACACGTAATCTTCAAAATGAGGATTGATTTCTTTTACAATCATGCCTTGTCCTCTTTTCGTTTGATCATGATTTCAATTGGCTCGCGGCCGTCATCAGTTTTTTCCGCTTTTTGTTTTGCGAGCTTTAACTTCTCTTTTTCTATTTTTTGTTTAAATTGATCCGGAAACAAATCAAAGTATAATGACAGCTTTTCAAGTGCTTTCATCTTATCGGCAAGCTTAATGGCGATGCCTTCCTTGCCGAGCTTTGCCTCCGTGACAATAGTGCCGTCAACGAGACCGGAGTCTTTGACGTCGACAAAGCTGATTTCCTTCATGATCGGGTTATCATCTTCATCAAACAGCGGTCCCGACTTTCCGACGGCCTGCACCTCTTTTTTGCCAAAGGTCACATAATCCGTAATATCGGCGAACGCGATTTTGACATATACCTGCAAAACGTCCATCGCTTCAATAAACACTTCATTCACCATTTCTTTTTTTATCCGCCTGATTTCAGCGGCAACCTTTTCATTCTTTAACAGCCTGCAGCCCGTCACATGGGCGCTGTCCGGAGAATAGCCCGCCTTGATCGCTGACTGTGTCGCATTGAAGCTTTTTACGTAGTACAGGCAGAACAGCCGCTGCCGTTCATTTAATTCATCGTTTTCTATGCGGCGCTGCTTATGTCCGTTTTCAGAAAACAAGGCTTCTTTCCATCCGTCCTGTTTTTTCCAGATGCCGATTGTTTTCGCCGAAACGCCGATTGTGTCTGCAATGGCCCTGTTTGTGATATTTCCCTGATGGTGCTGATAGATTGCTAATGCTTGTTCTCTCTGTTGTGTTTTCATGCTACGGCATCACCGCCACCTCCAGCATGGATTTCTATTCATAAAAGCGGCTGGTTATGCCGGCCGCTTATGTGTCATGCTCTTTTCACTTATAGGTGGCAAACGTATGACAAGCATTCAGGCAAGCGATCGGTTTATTTCCTCCTGCTGTCTTTGCATCTTTAATAAAGCCCGTTTGATTGTTGTCTGCACAGTTGATTTTTTGACGCCAAGAAGATCGGCAATGCGTTCATAAGAAAAGCATTCCACCTTGTGCAGCAAAAACATTTCTTTCTCCCTGTCCGTTAAAAGGGATAAAGCTTCTCGGATTCTCTCCCTGTCTTCCTCAGATACCTGTCCGTCCGGCTCAAACATCATATCGCAAGAAAATGATTCTATGATTCTTGGATCTTTGATCATCAGCCGCTGATACGCATCACGCCGGTCAATCGCCCGTCTGATGCCGGGCTGTCTTCCTTTTTCAAGCCATTCTGTTACATATTCAAGGTCTGTGATGATGTTTCTGATAATCTTTTTATCCTTCATGTCCTCAGCTGAGAGCACTGATTCATCTGCTTCAGCGAGCGGTTTATATTGTGTTCTTGTTTGTTTTAATGTGCGTTTATATTCAAATAATAAGTCTTGCATTCTATGATTCCTCCTCATTTGTGCAATAAAAAAGCGGACACCAATCAACGCACAAATGCTGTGCATGTTGATCAGTGTCCGCAGGCTTTCCGTCTTGGACGTATTCTTTTTTCGCTTTAATTTAATTTGTAGCCGATTTCAAATTCTACGCGGGCAAGGTCTCCCTTTCTCGTTTCAACAAGCGTTTTCCCGTGCTCCGGAGCTTCTGTGATCCAGGCTTCTTGCTTTATGCCGTCGACTATAATAACGCGGATTTTCCCATCCTCAAGCTGGCTGTCAAGCGTGATGGAATCAATATTTACGAGTTTTTTAGGGTTGATCATGTGTCATTTCCTTCCTTTCGGGTTCAGCGCTTTTGTTGGCTTCTTCTAATACCTTTATGATGTGCTCCTTGGAATGAGCGGAATTCCCGTTCAGAAAATCCAGCGCCGCTTTAGCCGCTTCCTTCAGCTCAGGTGCGGCTGCCATCAAGTTGGCATTGCTTATTTGCGAAAAAGAGCTGAGGTCAAATACAGCGGCGATCAGCCGGCCGTTTGAATAAGGGAATCTCTCTTTTTCTTCTTCACTGTAAGCAGAATAGATATAAATTGGCTTCTCATCCCCGCATGCGACAGCACGCCACGGCGCAGGACTCATTTCAAATTGTTTTGTTTCCGGCATCTGCTTCACTTCCCGTCATCCTTGTACCATTGTTCGATGTTTTTTTCTGTCCGCTTCGCCCGAAACAGCAACGCGAACAGAGCAGCCAGCTGTTTAATCACGGGCATTCAGCCCCGCTTTTCCGGCTGTCAGCATTTGTTCCAGCTTTTGAATAACAGGCGTTAAATCATTGCCGGACCGGCAGTTCGGACATGGATGAAAAACCGTTCCGATCCCGGTATGTTCAACAATTACTTTCTTTGTCTTACAGAGCTTGCACATTATCTGATGCCCTCCAATCTATGATTCAGGTCATACGCTGTTCCTTTGATAATCACTAAATAATCACTGCACATTTCATAGATTCTCGTGCCGATCGCTTCATCAACCCGGACGAGCGTTTCAATCGTAAGCTCGCTTGAAAGCAGAATCGGTTTATGATTTAAGTAGCGGTAGTTCAAAACGGAATACATTTGTTCCAGCTGCCAATCAGTGGCGCGCGGTTTGCCGTTTACCGGTTTAAAGAGATCATCAATGAACAGCACATCTGCCTGCTTTATTCGGTTCAGCTTGGCTTCCAAAAGATCAAAATCATTTTTTAAATCAATAAAGCCTTCGACGAATGGAAAATAAATGACCGGCACATGGCGCTTTCTCATCAGGTCATTGGCCGCAGCGGTAAGAAGATGTGTTTTCCCGGAACCAGGCTGACCCAAAAGGGCGATGCTGTTTTTCCGGCTGTCCTTGATTTGTTCATAATCCGCCACAAACTCTTTGGCGCATTCAAACGCGTCCTTGACGGCCTGCGGCTTCCCTTGGGTGCGGAATTCATGAAAGCCAAGCTGTCTGAAAGCAGGTGTAATTTCACTTGCGCCAAGCAGCCGTTTCACTTTTCGTTCTGCCATACAGCTGCACATTGTCCACACTTCCAGACCGTCTTGCCGGCTGAGATATCCTCTCTGATCCTTGCATCGCTGGCAATCATACCGGCTTGTGTCTGATTCGGCCGGTTTGTCCGCCAGTAATGGACGTCTCCCTTTTCTCAACTCGTCTAAAATCTGCTCGATTGTATGTTTTGTCATTACTTTCATTCCTCTCATGTTGTATTGCAGCGGTCTTTTTGGCTTGCTGCGCGAAAAATCGGTCTTCGATGAATTTCGAACAGTAGCGAAAGGCCTTTATCGTTTCTGAAGCAGCGGTTCGCCGGTTTTCAAAAGCTTGAAAACATTCCTCAAGCCATTTGATTGTTTGCGTTACGGGAACGCCGATGGCGACAATACGGGCGATGGCTTGATAATCTCTGGAGGAAGGATACACGGTGCGTCCTTCTTGAGCCGACCGTAATTGTGTAAACCGCTTCGCAATGTGATCCACTGCATCATCAGCAGCAGTATATGTTTTTGTTTTATCTATATTAGAGCGGTCTTCTTTGTCCTGTGCCAGCGGCGAAAATGACCGCTCATTATCGCTGCGGTGTGCAGTTTTGTCCGATCTGAAGCTGAATTTTTTAGAGTGCTTCACAGAAATCATGAGTCCGTATGGCGCGCGGGCAGCCTTTATGTATCCATGGCTTTCAAGAAGCTCCAGCCATCTTCTGACTGTTTTTTCACTTACACCGAATACGGCCGCCATCTCTCTTGCTTTTAATGGCTTATGACCGAGCACAATTCCCCAGCTCACGCCGTCCTTCTCAATTTCTTTTGTCGTTGAGCTGATAAACCAGAGAAACAGCCACAGGGCCGAGCCTATTTTGTCATAATGTTCTGAATTCAAGAGCCCTGAATACATGGGAAAAGGATAGCTTTTATCCCTTTTCATTGCGTTTCACCTCTTCTTTTAACAGCAAGTATGCTTGAAATTGTTCTCGATTTTCAAAATGGAATACCGGAAAGCCGCATGCCGTAAAAGAAATGGAGCCGCCGGATTGTCCGAGATGGCGCTGATCTATCGGATGTTCACTAAAAACGATTTGAATCGGATGCATATGATCACTCTCCCGATTTGTCTTTGATACAATTCGTATCAACTGTTACCAAGTATAAACGATACATTCCGTATCATCAAGTTATTTTTGATACTTTTTTTATCATAACTTTATTTTGATACAGATTGTATCTATAATCATAAGTAACTTAGGGAGTTAAAAAAAGAGAGGTCATAGTATGATAGGCGGCAGATTGAAGAGTCTCAGAGGAAAAAGGACACAGGAAGAAATCGCATCTCACATCGGTGTATCGCGCGCACGATATTCTCATTATGAAAACGGGCGAAGCGAACCTGATTACGACACACTGCAAAAGCTGGCTGATTACTTCCAAGTGACAACGGATTACTTATTAACAGGAAAAGAAAAAAAATCTGATGATGATATGTTTTCTGATCCGGACTTGCAGCTCGCATACCGGGATATGCAGGATTTTTCCCCGGAAAGCAAGCAGCAGGCCATCGAATTTATCAACTATTTAAAAGAAAAAGAGAAAAACCGGAAACCGAAAAACAAATAAATATTTCTCTGTTCTCTAAAACATATAAAAAATAGACCGATATAAAGAAAAAAGTGTTTATTTTTTAAAGAAAAGGGAAAGATTTCAACACACTTTTTAGTCCTAAACGGGCTTTTCTTTCTCGCTATAAACAGAACGTATGTTCGAAAGGGAGTATTCAATTGGGCGATTACTTATCACATCTGGAGGAATACGTAAAAAATTTATACAGCAGGCTGGGCATCACCTCTCCCCATCACATTGACATGCTGAAAATCGCAAACGATCTTGATATATGGGTTCATTTCGAGGATATGGGAAGCATGATGGTGAAATACGACGGCATGTACAGTATCATATTGAACCAAAAAAAGTCCCAGGAAGAGCAATGGGAGGATTTTGGCCATGAACTGTGCCACGTATTAAAGCATGCAGGCAATCATTTTCAGATGAACAAGCTCTTCAGGGAGCTGCAGGAATTTCAGGCGAACCAATTTATGTACCACTTCTGTGTGCCAACCTTTATGCTGTTGCAGATGGAACTGCCGCAATGGAGAAGTCAGGCTCTTGCAACCATTGCGACGGTATTCCGGGTAACAAAGGACTTTGCTGAGAAAAGACTTGAAATGTTTGAACGGCGTAAAGCAGGTATTCAATTTCAGAAGCGGCTTGCTTATTTATTATCTGATAAGCGGCCAAAAGCGGAATATGAGGAAGATCAGCCCCCATTACAGGTAGCGGAAGCAAAAGCACTGTACAATATCAGAAGGCGTGGCTGACATGAAAACGGGCTGGGGACATATGTCCTCAGCCCGGCAGAGAAACTAGCATTTTGACATGGGAGGCATCGTATCATGCAACCACTTCGGTGCCGGTTTAAGATGAGGTTCCGGACCAAATGCAATCGGAGCCGGTATATATCTGAATTCTCCCCGGCCGTCAAATGATTCACCGTGAGCCCACCTTCCCTGTGAGCTTTCATCCCCTCTGGAAAAGTTAAACAGGTCATAGGATACTTCCTGCTTTTCTAGCTCACGCGGAAATGTCGTGGGAACGACAATATCCCGTTCTCTTTCTTCCAGCTCTTTAATCGCTGCATACCACATATTTTGATGATAAGTATCCCTTGCAATCAAAAATGACAGCATATCTCTTACCCCGGGATCATCAGTCATGGCGTAAAGCCGTGTCACCTGAAGGCGCCCCTGAGCTTCCGCATTTAAGTTTGCACGGAAATCCGCCAGCAGATTTCCGCTTGAGATAATGTATTTTGCATTCCACGGATAGCCCTCACTATCTGATGCCATCGCACCCAAGCCGGACACAATAGCGTGCTGAGGATTCATCCCTGACATCACTGCTGCAATAGCGGGGTTGCTTTTATAAGCATTTTCCTGTACATCAGCGGGAGCATCATCCAGAAGCCTGGAAATCATTGTTGCCAACATTTCCACATGTCCGATCTCTTCCGTCCCCACATCACATAGCAAATCTTTATACTTGGCATCCGCCCTGCAGTTAAAACCCTGAAACAAATATTGCATCATCACACTAATTTCACCAAATTGGCCGCCCAGCACCTCTTGGAGCTTTTTTGCATAAACAGGATCCGGATGGGAAGGCTTTGCCTGATATTGAAGCTCTTTAATATGATAAAACATCGTTCATTCCTCCCTGCGCATTCAAACAATCACAGCATATGAAGGAATGGGCAGTTATTGCAGGTCCTGCTTGCTTCTTCCATAAAAACCAAGCTTAACGGCATTCACATATCGAGAAAAAAGATTGTTTTCTATGTATTGTCCCTTACGGCAGCCAAAATTGTGAAATAGCGCGCTCCGCTGCGCCGTACTCAGTTCCAGCTGCAGCCCCATCTCCCTTTTCGTCCGATTGACGATATTTTGCGGATGAACACCTGCCAGCCGGTCTTTTTCACTGACCAGTTCCGCACTGAAACCTGCCTCATTCAGCAACTCGCAAATGGCTACTGCTTTTATCCGATCCGCGCCCCCGACCAATGTATGCGGCTTTTTCAGATCACGATAGCCGTGAAATGCCAGCGCGAATCGGTGAGCGTTTACTTTTTCTATGGCAAGCGGTTCATCAAAACGAGTGCTTGTCAGGTGGAGCGAACGGTTGTTGCGCTGCTTCAATCCTTCAAAGATATAAATGGAACTTTGATCAGCAAATGCCCGCACCAGTTCGCTGACGCCCGGCTCAATTCTTCCGCCGTGAGGGCCGATGACAATATGCTCGCTCCCGCTGTTCTCTTCATAAATAATCCGGTATTCCGATTCAGACGCAGAAAGAGATAAAAAACTGTCATACATATCTTTCATGTTAAGCGCTCTCCTTTATCAGTCAGCACCAGTTTACTCTACTCATCTATGAATGAAAACCTTTTTATCGTATTTCCATATCAGGAGATATATGAAGGGATTTATCGATATATTGCTGGAATGTGTCAACTCTTTCAACAGCTGAGGCGAAAGAAGAGTAAGCACTTATTTTACTAGAAAGAAAAACTGCGGCGTTTAAATGGGGGCCTTATGCCGTCGATCTACAGGTGGATTAAGTATAAATGTTATAAATCATTCTTTTAAAAGGCTTATGTAAGATGGCACGCTATCATTTTTATCAGTTTGTTTTTGAAAACAGCCTTTTTTTGATGACGAATACATTTGACCATACCATCTCTTTTTTAATCCATATAATAAAACTGATCAAACATTAAAGGAGGGTTTAGTATGGGTTATTATAAAAAATATAAAGAAGAGTATTACACTTACAAAAAGAAGTACTACAAGAAGTATTACGACCACGATAAAAAGTATTATGATGATCATGAGAAAGATTATGATTGCGACAAAAAGTACTATGACCATGACAAAAAATATTATGACCACGGCAAAAAGTGTTATGACCATGACAAGCATGACTATGATTACAAAGTAGAATATAAAAAGTATTACTAAACCTGTAACTTTCTATTTCTTTTCCCCGGTGATCACCGGGTCTTTTTATTTTCTATTTTATTGCTCGAAGGTTTTTGCTTTTCTAGATTTCTTGTCAACTTCGTGCCCAGCAAATTGTTCATAACTCTTAACATCCTATTATGGCGCGGCACTCTCCTGCTGTGCCAAATCAGTCAAAAGGTTCTCGCTGCCGTTTGTTTGTAAGGGAAAAAGGAAGCTCCATTCAAGTGAAGCTTCCTTTTTTTCATTATCGTTTTTGTTCAATTTTAGCTTTCGTTTTCGGCCCGTAAATGCCGTCTGCCGTTAATCCGCTGACAGATTGAAAGCGTTTGACAGCATTTGCTGTTTTTGGCCCATATACACCGTCAACCCCATGATTCTTCGCCCCTTTATCAGGATAAAAATAAAGAGCTGCCAGCGCAGTCTGAACCTGCTTTACTTTTGTGCCTTTTGTCAGCGGGCTCGTTACTTTGATTACCCCCGATGGCAGCGGATAAGAGGATGCGGCATGGCTTTTAGAGGAAGAGGCGGTCCCGGAAAGCTTGATCTCCTGTCCGACTTTAATGTAATTTGGATCAGTGATGTGATTTAAGCTTTGCAGAGTTTTCACACTGACACCGTGTGATGCTGCGATACCGGACAGCGTATCTCCTTTTTTCACATGATACACTTGCGCAGAAGAAGAAGCCTTTTTCGCTGAAACGCTGCCGTTTAATTCCGCTTCAATTGCCGCCTTGACTTGCTCCCAGCGCCCCTCTGATAAAATGCGGTGCGGGCAGTATTTTCCGTTCCAGTCTTGGTGCTTTCTGACTCGATCAATTCCCCAGCCCCGCTCCTTCAAAAGCTGTGCCACAAAAGAGATCGCTAATGCCTCAGCTGCCTCGTACTTTGGGCCTCCCGATTTGCTGTAGCAAATTTCAACGCCAATCGACTTGCGGTTGCCTGTACCGTTTGTGCCGTCACCAGTATGCCAAGCGTTACGGTTAAGCGGCAATCCTTGAATCACCTCTTTATCATCAACCGCGAAATGAAAGCTTGTCGAGCTGGTGTTTCCGATCATGTAGCTAATTTCGTTGGCAGCGGACGCGTCATTTGCCGTGTTGTGAATGGTAATATATTCAGCGGACATCGCATTCGGGCATTTCAGCGCGTACTTCGCCTCAGAAACCAAATTTTTCTTCACTTGAATGCTCACCTATCATCTCTCCTTTTTCTTTTTTCATCAATAGGTGGCATTCGTAGGACGAAAAGCACCGCTATATGGATAATTGTGCTAAGCTAAAGTTCAAAAGGAGGGGACATTCTTGAATACGTACTTAATACTGACTACGAGAACAGATCAATTCAATCAGGAGCATGCAGCCGGACACTATGAATTTTTGGACCGTCTGCAGGCAGAAAAACGCTTAAAAATGTTCGGGCCTTTCAGCGACGCCACAGGCGGAGCATACGTTATCAAAGCGGGTTCACTGGAAGAGGCGCGCGAAATCGGACAAGCTGATCCATTGGTGTCCAGCGGGTCCTCTGAGCTGGCCATAAAGGAATGGAATCTGAAATAAAAAAGACCCCTGAGGGTCTTTTTTTGTCATCATCATGTTTGATTGCGTGCCGCAATATGAAATGTTTTTCCCTCTGTATCTGCTGTTTCTCCTGCATGGACCATCACCTGAGTAAAGCTGAACCCGACCGCAACGAGCAACAAACCTGTCATCCATTTAGATTTCATACAAACAATCTCCTCTCTGGATTTGTTTTTGTGCGTGCACCATTTTCTCATAAAAGGAAAGTGCTTTTTCAGGCTGTCCGTTTTCTATATAGAATTGGGCAGCATCATGCGCCAGCTCTTCAATGTAAGGATACAGCATATGTTCTTCAAGAAATTGAAAGGTGTGTGAGACTGATTCTGTGTCAATGTTTTTTCCGTATAACGCATGTAAAAATTGAAAAAGCTCCACGAATAATTCATCACTATACTGACGGGCGATTTCCAATCCTTGACGATATTGCTTTTGCGCTTCGGCATCATTTTTTTGTTTATACAGAACTTGTGTTAATGAGTAGATAGAATGCGGAAGATTATCGAACTTTTCCGACTTGCAAATAGAAACAGATTTCTCAAAGTATTCGGCTGCCTTTTGCAGTTCACCCATTTTCTCGTAACAGTTCCCGAGATTGTAAAGGGCCGAACTGATCAGGCGGGGATTGCCTTCTTTCTTTGCAAGATCTAAAGCCAGTTCTAAATGGGGCAATGCTCTTTCTGGATACTGCATATCATCATAATTACCTGCAATAACGAATTCACATTGGATTCTGCGGACAGTGTACGTTTCATACATCTGATACGTTTCTAACGCCTGAACGGCATAGCTCATAGAGACATAAGTCTGCTTTAAATTGTAAAAGATCTCAGCCATTTTAAAAGCAAATTCAGCTTTTTCAATGTCGTCTGACACAAGGGCAAGGTTCTTTTCTGCCCTCTTATAGTACATCATGGCACTGACAAACATTTTCTGCTTAAATTCATACATCCCGCGAAAAAAGTTAAAGTAGTATTCGAGCAGTCCTGTCAGCTTGTACTGATTCCCCTCGATGTCTTCTAATAATTCTGAAAACTCTAGCTGCGAGGTGTCCTCTCCCAAAGGCTTAATGTAATCCAGCATAACACGGTGCCTAAATTCCATTAAAGAATAATACAGCAGCAAATCTTGATCTTCTTCCATATCCTCGATTTCTCTTTCTACTTCGAGCTTGACCCGTTCGGCTTCAGCTACGTGAAACTGCCGGATATGGGTATACCATTCATTAATTTTAAGCCCGACATAAGAGGACGGAATAGTCTGCTTCATCCTCAATTAATCCCCCCTTTTATATACCCGAGATATGTCATATTTTATCATATTTACAAGAAAAAGAAGAACGCAAAAAGACCGCAATTGTCGAATTTCGGCTAACCGCAAAAAATACAATCACTTCTCAGCATATTGCTTGTTAATTTATGCCCATTGATATAGGATTTCATTGCACCATTTATTTTTACATATGGAGGAGATTCTATTGAGCCAATCCACTCAAATTGTGAGTCATTTTTTGTCACATCGCAATGTGACGATTGAGCTGACAGAAAAAATCAGCAAAAATCATTACAGCTACAAACCGACGGAAACATCAATGTCAGCAGAAGAGCTTGTCAAGCACATCCTGACGACTTTCCATCTGTTCGCAAATGTCATTAAAGAAGGCAATGCCTCACCTTTTCAAAACAAGCAGGAAGAAACGGAAACAGATCTCAATGTTTTGGCTAAAACGTTTACAGAAAAAACGGCTGCCATCCTTGAGCAGCTCACTGAGGAACACCTTGACAGAGAAATTGACCTGACAGCCACTTTCGGAAGAAAAGTCACTGGCAGCGCATTGCTTCAGCTTGCGATGGAGCATGAAATTCACCATAAAGGCAACCTATTTGTTTATGTAAGAGAAATGGGCCATACGGAGCTGCCTTTTTATCAGCAGCGTATGTAACCTAAAAAAAGATACCTGATCTAAAGGTATCTTTTTTTATTGCCTTCAGTTCACTACCGTATCCAACACACCGCGATTCCCAGTGACAGCCGGTATTTGCATATAGCTGACTGGTGATCTCATTCAGCCAAATACCGCCCCGAATGACCTGTTTTAACCGATCAAACTCAATCCCATCTCGTCCTCCTGACACTCATTATAGGGCAAATGAATAAAGATATTGAGCATACAAAAATCAAAGAAACACACGTACAAATATTCAAAAAATTTAATTGATTAAAGCGACCTAATCATATATAATCTGATAAAAATAGTCGGGTTTTCAGGAGGCCTTTATCATGAGTGTTAGCATCATTTTGATGGGTTTGTTAGTCGGTGTCTTAGTCGGATTGACAGGTGTAGGCGGAGCTGCGCTTTTAACTCCTCTTTTAATAGTGCTTGGAATCAATCCTTCCATTGCAGTCGGTACGGACCTTGTCTATAACTCGATCACCAAGCTGTTTGGTGTTGCGTCCCATTGGCGGCAGAAAACAATCAATTTTAAATTGGTAAAATACTTAGCCATCGGCAGTATTCCGAGTGCTTCTATAGCCATTGGCATACTTCATTTGTTTCCCGCCTTCCACCAGCATCAGGAAGAGATTATTAAACACGCTCTTGGTTATGTGTTGACCCTAGTTGCCATTTCGATCATCGTCCGCCTGTTTCTGGACAAAAAACTTCGCCCGAACCGCTGGCAGCTGATGCCGCTAGAAGATAAGCGGATGCTTACGATTCTTATCGGTGTCGTGTTTGGATTTATCGTCGGCTTGACGTCGATCGGTTCCGGCTCGTTGTTTGCGATTGCTATGCTGTACTTATTTAAAATGAAAACATCCGACATTGTCGGAACAGATATTGCGCATGCTTTTCTGCTCGTTACTGCGGCAGGTATTTTAAATGCAAGCTTCGGGAGTGTTGATTATTTGTTAGCGGCCAATTTGCTTATCGGTTCCATTCCGGGGGTGCTGGTTGGCAGTCATCTCTCACCTAGATTTTCACCCCGTCCGCTGCAATTTATTATGGCATCCATTATCTTAATCAGCGGATTAAAGCTGATTTAATCAAGAAGGCTATCCTGTACAGGATAGCCTTTCTTGGTTTATAGCGTCACACCCGATTTAAAAATGGCAAGCTCTCTGAAGTCATTTTTTTCGTGATTCACAAGCTCTCCGCTTGCAACCTTCGTGATATAATCGATAAACTCACGAAGCACAAATTCCTCATGAACATCATCCTCTGCTAAGAGACCTGCGTTAAAATCAATCCAGTGCGGCTTCGTCTCGTACAGCTGTGTATTCGTCGCCACCTTTACCGTTGGAACAAAAGTGCCGAACGGCGTGCCTCGCCCCGTTGTAAACAAAACAATGTGGCAGCCCGCCGCAGCCAATGCGGAGGAGGCGATTAAATCATTGCCAGGCGCGCTCAATAGCGTCAGTCCGTTTGTCTGAAGCACTTCACCGTATTTTAATACATCTGAGACAGGAGAAATCCCCGCCTTTTGCGTGCAGCCCAGCGATTTATCCTCAAGGGTGGAAATGCCGCCTGCTTTGTTGCCTGGCGAAGGGTTTTCGTACACCGGCTGATCATGCTGTATAAAATATTGTTTAAAATCATTGATTAAATCGACAATTTTATGGAATACCTCTTCATTGGCAGCCCGCTGCATCAGCAGCGTTTCCGCCCCGAACATCTCCGGCACCTCCGTCAGCACCGTGCTGCCTCCCTGCGCAATGATATAATCAGAAAATCGTCCGAGCAATGGGTTCGCTGTGATGCCGGAAAAACCGTCAGACCCCCCGCATTTCAACCCTATTTTCAGTTCAGAAAGCGGGATGTCTTCCCGTTTATCCCCTTTGGCCGCTTCATGGATGTCCTTCAGCAATGCGACACCTGCCTCCATTTCGTCTGTCACCGACTGGGATTCAAGAAACTTCACCCGATCCTTGTTGACATCCTGAAGCGCTTTTTTCATTGCTGCCAACTCGTTATTTTCACAGCCGAGCCCCAGCACCAAGACACCGCCGGCATTTGGATGGCGAATGGCGTTCAGCAAGATTTGCCTAGTATTTTCATGATCATCGCCAAGCTGTGAACATCCGTATTGATGTTTTAACACTAACACATTGTCAAACGGGGCAATATCCCCCGTTTCTCTGACAAACCGCTGAAGCATTTTTTCGGCAATTCCATTGACACAGCCGACGGTTGGCACGATCCACAATTCATTGCGAACACCGGCATTGCCGTTTACTCTTCTATATCCTTTAAATGTCCGGTTCTCATGTGTGTATGGATTTTGTTCAAATTTCGGTGTATAACTGTACGTTTGGATATCAGATAAATTTGTTTTTGTATTATGAACATGAATATGCTCTCCAATAAAAATATCTTTTAACGCATGCCCGATCGGAAACCCGTATTTGATGATGCTGTCGTTTTCCTTTATATGCTGCAATGCAATCTTATGCCCTCTTTTAATATCATCTTTTACTTCAATCATCACGCCGCCCGCATTCAGCCGCTCTCCCTTCTGAATATCACGCAGAGCAAGCAAAACATTATCCTGTCTATGAATCTTTATAAATGATTTCACAGCACTTTCCCCCTTTGCAGACAGCATTGTTCAAGAGCCCGCTCCATTCCCAGTTCATGAATATGATTCAAGTACTCAGCGACTCTCTCAGTCAGCTTCGGAATCTCATTCAGATTTGCTCCCCACAGCCATTGTTCTCCTAATAAGGCTGAAGCGATACGGAGCATATCTCCGCTCTCCTGATTCCAAACCTCTTGGAAAAATCGAAGAACAGCCGGGTCATCCTGCATTTCCCTATTCCGATAACTATACAGAAGCGCGCTGAATGAAAACACTAAACGTGCAGGAAGCTGTCCCTTCTGTTCAACATATTCCTGAAGGGTCGGCAGATTTCTCGTTTTGAATTTTGACACTGAATTCAGTGCGATGCTTTCTGCATAATGTTTGATGTACGGGTTTTTAAAGCGATTCAGCACATCCTCTGCATATTGAGTAAGCCCTTCCATTTTCAAAACAGGAAGTATTTCATCATGAATCAGATCCTCAACAAAGCGCCCCACTGCCGGATGTTCAACTGAATCACGCACCGTTTTCAAACCGTATAAAGAAGCCACTGGCGTCATTGCCGTATGCGTACCATTTAAAATTCTCACTTTTTTCGTCCTGTATGGGGTCAGATCGCTGACAATCTTTGTATGAAGACCGGCTGCCGCAAAGGGCAATTCTTCTCCAATCCAATTCGGCCCTTCAATCACCCATAAATAATACTGTTCTCCCACAACAACCAGTTCATCTTGATAGCCTAATTCCGCAGTGATCTCATTAATGCTGTCTACAGGAAAACCGGGAACAATGCGGTCTACTAAACTATTACAAAACGTGTTGGCGTTCTGAATCCATTGCGCAAACCCCTCTTCCAGCTCCCATAGATCAGCATAATGCAAAATCGCTTCCTTCAGCTTTTGCCCGTTATTCTCAATCAGCTCACACGGAATCAAGACACACCCTTTTGTCTCGTCTCCGGCAAAAGCTTGGTAGCGAAAGTACAGAAAAGCTGTTAATTTCCCTGGAAATGTTTTTTGCGGCCTATCCTCTAAGCGGTCTTCTTTCTCACAAACAATACCAGCTTCGGTCGTATTAGAAATGATAAAACGCAGTGATTCGCTTGAAGCCAACTTTTTGAACTCGTCATAGTCGGAAAACAGATCAATCCCGCGGCTGATTGAATTGATAATCATCTTTTCGTTTACCGCTTCTCCATCCTTCATTCCCTGTAAAAAAAGAGTATACAAGCCATCCTGGTCATTTAATCTTTTGATTTTCTCTGAACCTCTCGGCTGTACAACTGCGACACTTCCATTGAAATCAGTATGTCGATTCAATTGCTCAATTTGCCAATCGACAAACGCCCGCAGAAAATTTCCTTCTCCAAACTGGAGAATCCTTTCCGGATACTGTGTATAGCTTTCGTACAATTTTTTATTCAGCTTTTGCACCGTCATTGCCTCCCTTTCGGATTTATGCACACGTTAACATTTCTCTGTATAAAGAATGCCCGCTGGAAAAACGGGGCATCATGTCGTGACATCTTTTACTGAATCACGCACCATAAACTCTGTGTTTTCAAAGATTTTTTCTGCTTTCGTATCAGGTGTGCTGATCAGCGCCAATAATTTTTTTGCACCGAGCACGCTGATTTTTTCAACAGGACGTTTCACTGTAGAAAGCCTTGGCGTGATATATTGCGAAAAACCAATATCATCAAACCCGATGACAGATATATCATCAGGCACGCGCATCCCCTTGGCAAATATGGCATTCATTGCTCCGATCGCCATGTCATCATTCGAACAAAAGACAGCGGTTGGAGTGTTCGGAAGCGCCAGCAGGCGTTCCATCGCCTGAAAGCCGCTCTCCATATCGTATTGCCCTTTTACACTGTATTCATGTTTGATCGGTATATGATGGCGAATCAGCGCCGCTAAGTAGCCTTCCTTTCGCTGCTGAGATGATTTAAATCCTTCGATTCCCTCAATGATGGCGATGTCTTGATGTCCGTTTTTAATCAAGTATTCTACAGCTTCCTGAGAACCTTCCTTGTCATTGGACAATATGTTGGTAATGCCTCTGTCATCGATATCCCGGTTCAGCACGACGAGCGGGATCTTTTTTTCCCGAATATGATAAATAAAAGAATTATCAATATCACTTTGACTCATTAAAATAATTCCGTCATATCTCATTGGTGTTACAGAGTCATAGCTTTTCAGATCATCAATGCCGCGCACATACAGATTGTACTCCTCGCTGATTGCCTGGTTTACGCCTTTTATGGTATCAGCGAAAAAACTGTGTGAGGTTCCGTTTGTGATGCTTGTAAAGAAAAGCCCGATCGTATGGGATTTTTGCATTGCAAGGCTTTTTGCATTCACATTCGGTGTATAGTTGAGCTGTGAGGCGAGCTCCAATATTTTTTTCTTCGTGTGTTCTTTAATATAAGGGCTGTTATTGAGTGCTCTGGAAACGGTTGTGTGGGATACGTTTGCAAGTTTTGCGATATCTTTAATGGTTACCATCTATTTCCCTTCCTTATCATACCGGCTACGATTCGTTATTACATATTGTATCATCAAACACAACGCCTCTCCCACCATATTTCCAGATTAATAAGAAACCGTATCATCATGCGTTCCTGCTGCGCTGCCGATGATCGGCCGCACAAAACGGATGACAGCCAGTGAAGCGAAGACGGCCAGCCCTCCGGCAAGTAAAAATGCGCCAGAAAAAGTACCCGTCCGGTCAACAATAAAGCCGGTTAAAGCGGGACCGATGATGCCTGCGGTGTTGGCGAGAAAATGCATGAATCCGCCAACCGAACCGACATTCTTTTGGTCGACTACATCCTGAATAACAGCCCAGTAGATCGCGCCCGTCAAATATAAAAAGAAGACAGACAGAGCCACGAGCGTAACAGCGCTTACAGTTGTGGTGACAAGCCCTGCCAAACCAATCAATACCGCGGAAGAAAACAAACACGTGACGAGCACGACTTTACGCGAAAACAGCACGCCTTTCCGGACTGTTTTTTTGTATACATAGTCCGAAACAAATCCCCCGGCTGCCAGGCCGATAAATCCTAAAATCCACGGAATGACTGTGATGACACTCATTGACCCAACACTTAACCCCCGCTCCTCGACAAGATAGCTCGGAAACCACGTCAAAAAGAAGAAGAGGATGTAGTTGTAAGCGAAAAAAGCAAACGCCGTGAACAAGACTGTTTTTTGTTTCAGATAAAAGGTCAGCGGAATTTTCTCCTCGGGAGCGGCTTCAACTTTCATCGCAGGAGCATTGCCCATTGGCTCAGCCGGCTTTTCTTTTACGAATTTTAACCAGAGAAATGCCCAAATCAATCCGATGATCATGATGAGAACGAAGGAGACCTTCCAGCTGAATGCAACGGCGATCATGCCGACAATTGGGCCGGAAATGGCTCCGCCAAGGGGCGTTCCGCTATTTGTGACTCCGACAACAGACGCCCGCTGAGTCGGCGGAAACCAGTTATTGACCATTTTATTGATGGTCGCCGAAAGCGGCCCTTCCCCCATTCCAAACAAAATTCGTATGATCAGCAGGCTGACAAAGCCAAAAGCCAATGCAACTGCTCCGCTGAACAGCGACCAAACGACCATGGCCACAAATAAGGTCAATTTTGCTCCGTAGCGGTCGGATGCCACACCGCCAAGAAAATTGAAAACGGCATATCCAATCGAAAAACTGCTGAAAATCAAGCCCATTTGTGTAGCGGACAGTGTGAGATCATCCTGAATGAATGGAGCTGCAATGGACAATGCCGAACGGTCCAGATAGTTAATCACACCAGCCAGGAACAAAAAAAGGATGACTGGAAGCTTATCTTTTGAAAACATCTCAACCTCACCCCTATGTTGGTTCAGTATCTGTATCTGCTTTCGTCACACTCCTGAATAAGCGATAAAACCTCCATCGACAGGAACGGTGATGCCGGTGACAAAGCCTGAATAGGAATCATCCGCCAGCCAAAGAAGCGTGCCGAGCAGGTCCTCCGGTTTTCCAAATCGCTTCATCGGTGTTCCCGCAATAATCTTTTTAGAGCGGTCTGTAAAGCTTCCATCCTTATTGATCAGCAGATCGTGATTTTGTTTTGTCAGAAAAAAGCCTGGTGCGATTGCGTTAACCCTCAGTCCGGTTTCCGCAAAATGCACAGCCAGCCACATTGTAAAATTATTGATTGATGCTTTGGCCGCACTGTACGCCGGAACCCTCGTCATAGGTGAATAAGCGCTCATTGATGAAATATTCACAATGGCTGGTGAGTCTGCCTTCAGCAGTTCCTTTCCAAACACTTGGGTAGCCAGAAATGCCCCAGTGAAATTGGTTGAAAAAACAGTTGAAAATCCGTTTTCATCCATGTCAAAGAATGATTGCCCTTCTCCTTCTTCTTCATATGTCTCCACATCAGTAATCGCAGCGGGATGATTTCCTCCTGCTCCATTGATTAAGAGATGAACAGCGCCAAATCGGTCAAGGATATCAGTCTTCGCCTTCTCTAGCGACGTCCTGTCCAGCACATCAGCAGAAACGGAACATGCTGTGCCGCCAGCTTTCGTAATTTCCCTCACAACCTCTTGTCCTGTTTCAGCTGCCCGGTTCAGTATCGCCACCTTCATGCCATGGCGGGCAAGCTCCCGGGCCATGGCCGAGCAGAGCACACCGCTGCCCCCTGTGATAACAGCAACTTTACCTGCCAGTCGATGATGAAGAGGAATCATAATTCCACCTCTTTTTTCGCCATTGATTCGTACGCGTCCCACAGTCCGTTCAAATACATGATGCCTAAAGCGCGATCGTATAAGCCGTAGCCCGGACGGCATTGCTCTCCCCAAATATGGCGACCGTGATCCGGCCTGACATATCCGTTGTAATCCTGCTTGTGCAGTTCTGCCATGACCCCATGAATATTAATCGAACCGTCCTTTGTCAGATGAGACGTTTCAATAAAATCCCCATTTTCAAAGATCTTCACATTGCGAATGTGTGAAAATGGAGCAAGCCCGGCATATGTTTTAGCAATTTCCACCATGTCATTGGCGGGATTGGCCCCCATGGAACCGGTACATAAGGTGATGCAGTTAGAAGGTGAGTCTGATATGGCCCGCAGCTTCTCATAGCTTGCCTCTCCTGTGATAATACGCGGCAATCCAAAAATCGGCCAAGGCGGGTCATCCGGATGAATGGCCATTTGAATGCCATGCGCTTCAGCAACCGGCAGAATTTCCTTCAAAAAAAATGATAAATTGTTCCACAGTTGTTCTTCATCGACCGTCCTGTAGGCCTCAAACAGTTCTTTGATCCGAGCCATTTTTTCAGGCTCCCACCCTGGGAGTGTCAGGTCAGACGCTTCTTCCACCGTCCGGATCAGCTCTTGAGGCTCCAGGCTCTCCACTTTGGCTTTTTCAAAAAACAGAGCGGTTGAGCCGTCTTCCAGCGGACGGAACATGTCGGTGCGTGTCCAGTCGAAAATCGGCATGAAATTGTAGCAAATCACTTTCACGCCAAAAGCAGACAGATTGCGGATGGTCTGCTTATAATTTTCAATGTATCGGCCGCGTTCTTCGCTGCCCAGTTTAATCGCTTCATGAACGTTTACGCTTTCGACAACCTCCGCATGAAAACCATGGGATTGTATATATTCCGTCTCAGCTTTGATTTCTTCTATTTCCCACACTTCCCCGGCAGGTTTGTGATGAAGAGCCCAGACGATGCCTTTCACCCCGGGAATTTGTTTCACGTGTTCAAGTGTGACTGTATCGTTGCCTTGTCCATACCATCGAAATGTAATATTCATCGTACACCTCCGGATTGAGCCTTTTAATCAAATGTGATCACTGCCTTCCGCACCTGATCGGGATGCTCCTTGATAAATTGAAACGCGTGATGGACATCATCAACTGAAAACGTATGGGTGACGAGCCCGTTATGCGCTAACCGGCCTTCATTCAGCAGCTTTACAACTTTCGGAAACTGATTTGTCTGGAGTCTTGAGCCGGTAATCGTGACTTCTTTTTTTGTAATGGGGAGCTGGGGAATTTGTGACGCTCTCTCATCAAATCCAAGCACCACCACACGCCCTGCCGGAGAAACAACATCAACGGAAAGCTCAAAAGTCGCAGGGAGACAGACAGCATCAATGACTACATTGGCTCCTTCATTGCCCGTCCATTCCCGAACCCGCTCAGCCGCATGTTCTGTTTGAACATTCACAACAGCGTCGGCACCGTTTTCTGTAGCAAATGCCAGCCGCTCATTATTTAAGTCGGTTATCATGACGGAAGCACCCGCAAGCTTTGCCATTTTTAACACACAGATGCCGATAGGCCCCGCTCCCTGAATCAGAACGCGATCACCCTTTTCCACCTGTCCCCGCCAAACAGCCTGGGCACCTATTGTATAAGGCTCGGCCATAACTGCCTCCTCCCAAGGCAGCTCTTTTGAAACCGCGTGAAGCTGCTTTTCAGGAAGCACAACATATTCCCGCATCCCGCCGTCTTCATGAACGCCAAACACAGAAAGCTTCGCACAAACATTTGGCCGGCCTTTACGGCAGGCATAACAGTTTCCGCAATAAGAAATCGGTTCAATCACAACATGGTCTCCGGCTTTCAGGCCTTTAACATTCGCACCAACCTCCTCCACTTCTCCCGTTACCTCGTGTCCGATTACTCTCGGAAGGGTCGCAAGCGGATTCGTGCCATGATAAATATGCATGTCAGAACCGCAAATTCCGACTCGTTTTACTTTGACGAGCACCTCATCAGTCTTTGAAAGAACAGGCTTTTCCATGTCTGCTGTCACCAAATCATACGCTTTTCGCACTTGAACCGCTTTCATTTTCTCACCTGCTTTTTAAAAATTCATACACGCTCCGAGCAATTGAAATTCCGTGTTTCCTGTTTCTTTCCTCATGCAGCTGCTCCAATTCGCCAGGCACATACACTCGCCCGGCTCCTCTAGCCGGAGGTGATTGCTGCAGTTCATCAAGCATGGCGTCCATCTGCTCTAAAAACGTATCTTGTCCGGTAAAATAGGACGGATGGATCGCGCAAACATAATGTCCAAGCTTCCTATTTTGATCAAGATCGCCATACATTTTAGCGATATGCGGCCCAAAAGCCGCCCCAGCCAGCAAACCTGAAAACACATCCACCACAACAGACAGCCCGTAGCCTTTAGGACCCCCGAACGCTGAAAGTGAGACGACCTTGTGAGGGTCTGTTACCGTCTCTCCGTTTTCATCGACTCCCCATCCTTCTGGTATTTCTGCGCCCTCTTCACGCGCCTGCAGAATCTTTCCAAATGCCACTTTTGACGTCGCCATATCTAGGATAAACGGTTTTTTATGCTTTGCCGGCACACCGTAAGCAATTGGATTCGTGCCTAAAAAAGGAGACCTCCCGCCAAACGGGACGACAATACTGTCAGTATGAGACATAGCGATTCCGATCAGTTTTTCCTCAGCCGCTTTTTGCACAAAATAACTTAACGCTCCGCAATGGCTGCTGTTTGTCGCGGTGACCATGCCAACACCATTTTTCTTTGCCATTTCAATGGCATGAGTCATCGCCTTATCGGCAATCACATGGCCGAACCCGTCATCACCGTCCAGCACTCCTGTCACCGGCCCCGTTTCTTTAAAAATGGGACACGCTTTTGGATTGATGCCTCCAGCCCTCAGCCTGTTCACATAATGTTCTGTTCGCAAAACACCATGAGAATTCACATTACGTAAATCGGCGTGTATGAGCACGTCTGCTACTTTTTCGGCATCTCGTTCATTCAAATTGGCGCCGATCAGCTTTTGCTGAACCAGTTCCTTCGCTTCTTCAGCGGAAATCGTTACCGTATTCAATTCAATAAAGAGCCTCCTTTCTTTCAGTTTCATCACTTAGCGAAAACCCTTACAAATTATTATTACTTGCTAACTATTCAAAATATTCTTTATATGGTTGTTTGATCAGTTTCTATGCTGAAGCTCTTCGACAATCTGTGCATGCTGCTGATCTGTCAGTTTATAAAGAAAACCGATAATGACCATAGCTAATGCCAAAGCAATGGCGGGATACAGAAGAAGAAGCGCTTTAATGCCGAGCAGCGCCTGTGCCGTCTGGGCTACGTTCGGCATGTATCCGACAAGCCCCAATCCGATCCCCGAGAGAAATCCAGACAATGACTGAGCAAGCTTTCGCGAGAAGTTAAAGAGGGAATATGTCGTTGCTTCTTTCCGCTCACCGGATTTCCACTCGCCGTAGTCAATGATATCTGAGACAAGCGCCCACGTAATCCCATTGGGAATACTGATCCCAATAAACGCGATGCTTGCAAGGATGGTAAACACATATACATTTGAAGGAAGCATAAAGTTGATCAGGTCCGCGGCAACGCTGATGCCGAAACCGATCATTGCGGTTTGTTTCTTTCCAAACATCTTAACGAGCTTTGGCAGAAACACGACGCCCAAAAAGGAAGATCCAATAATGATAAAGTTCATATAAGCCATCAGTTCGACATTGCCTAGGTTATATTGTGCGAAGTATACGAGCATTGCGGATTTAATGTTGTATGCGGAAATCGAAAAAATGGTCATCAGGACAAGGGTTAACAGCGGTTTGTTCGTTATAAACGTTTTGACGACAGATGAAAATGTTAATTTCTCTTTTGGCGCTTCCGCAATAACAATACGTTCCTTGCAGTTGCGATAGCAAATATAAAACCAAAGCACACCGAGAACAGCAAACAATCCCATGACCACCGGATAGCCTACCTTCGGGTTATCAAATTTGACGAGCAGCGGCATGACGGCCACGCTCGTGATAAACAAAGCCCCGAGTGAACCGATTTGGCGAAAAGTAGAGATAGAAGTCCGGTCTTCGGTATTTTGAGTCATCGCCGCTCCCAATGAACCGTACGGAATGTTTACAAATGAATAGCCCACGCCCCACAGTATATAGGATGCATACGCATAAATCAGCTTGCCTATCGTTGATACATTCGGGGACAGAAAAATAAGAACAGTAAGCACCGCAAGAACAATGCTGCCGATTAATAAATAAGGCCTGAATTTCCCACGCCTGCCGATGTTTTTGCGATAATCAATTGATGAGCCGACAATGGGGTCTGTTACAGCCGCAAAGAGCTTGCTGACTAAAAAAATACTTCCCGCCATTGCAGCCGGAATTCCCGCCACATCAGTAAAATACTTTAATAAATAGATTTGGCCTAAATCAAACATAAAACCGTTCCCAAAATCACCAAAACCATAGGAAATTTTCTCTTTCAGTGAAAGCCTCTTCTCCGTTTCAATCGACACAACCTTATTTTCCAGTTCTGCTCGCATCTTCCACCTCTGTGTCTTAAGAATTTTCGATGAGATGTCCGCTCAGTATGACGTATCTGAGCGGAACTTATTTTATACGTTTGCCTTTTCTTCTTGAAATTGAAAATATTGTTTCGCATTGTGATAGCAAATGCCTTGTACGATACCGCCAAGAAGCTCCATATCCTTCGGCACTTCACCGTTTTCAGCCCATTCGCCGATCAGATTGCAGACAATCCGTCTGAAGTATTCATGGCGTGTATACGACAAAAAGCTTCTGGAATCAGTCAGCATGCCGATAAAACGGCTGAAAAGCCCAACGTTTGACAACGCTTTCATTTGATCAAGCATTCCATCCTTGGAATCGTTAAACCACCATGCTGTGCCAAATTGTATTTTCCCAGGCGTGATGCCGTCTTGAAAGCTATTTATCATGCTGGCAATGACATAGTTATCATTTGGGTTGAGCGAATATAAAATCGTTTTCGGCAGCTGGTTTTTCATTTCGATTGAATTCAGCAGCCTGTACAAAGGCTTCGCAATTTCTTCGTCATTCATAGAATCATAGCCTGTATCCGGCCCCAATTTCTTCATCATTTTCGTATTCGTATTTCTGAGTGCATTGATATGAAACTGCATCGCCCAGTCGAGCTCAGCATACAATCCGCAAAGAAATTGAAGCGTATATGTCTTGAATTTCTTCTCATCTTCGTAAGAAACCTGTTCCCCGTTTAATCTTGCGGTAAAAATGAGGCCCGCTTCCTCTTTGTCCGTTTCGGCAAACACCATTGAATCAATCGCATGATCAGATACTCTGCCGCCGACTGAATGGAAGAAACGCACTCGTTCTTCAAGAGCCTTCAAAAACTCATCATAGGTTGTAATCGAAAGTGACGCAGCCTTTTCAAGCGCCTGCACCCAACCCGGGAAGCCTTCGCGATTGATTTCCAGCCCTTTATCCGGCCGAAATCCCGGCAGCACACTGACAGGAAAATCTTTGTCCTCTTTTAATAATAGGTGGTACTCGAGGGAATCGACAGGGTCATCGGTTGTGCATACTACTTTTACATTTGATTTCACAATGAAATCCCTTGCCCCGAAGCCTTCTCCTTGCAGCAGTTCATTCGTCCGTTTCCAAATATTTGGCGCCGATTGCTCATTTAATATCTCGTAAATCCCAAAAAATCGCTGCAGCTCTAAATGGGTCCAATTGTAGAGCGGATTGCCAATCGCCATCGGCACTGTTCTCGCCCATGCCATGAACTTCTCCTCATCAGCTGCATCGCCTGTAATGTATGTTTCTTCAATTCCATTGGCTCTCATGATGCGCCATTTGTAATGGTCTCCATACAGCCAGGCTTCTGTCATGTTTTGAAATCTCTTATTTTCATAGATTTCTTTCGGACTCAAATGGCAGTGATAATCAATAATCGGCATGTCTTTCGCATAATTGTGATAGAGGTTGACAGCGGTTTCATTTTTCAGCAAAAAGTTTTCTCCCATAAAGGGTTCCATGTCCTCACCGTCTTTCATTCTATTTCAAAATGTTAACGTTAACATTTTGATTTGTTTTTATTTTACCTTTATATTCCTCTGTGATCAATCTCTTTTTAAAATTTAAATGTGAACGTTAGCAAATAAGCGCAAAAAAGACATTGCCGTAAAGCTGCCTGAAAAGACCTCTTTTTGGCAATGTCCGATTTTACAAGAAAGGATTAGTAAGCCAGGCTGAATAGTCCTTTAATGTGTGTTAAGTAGCGTACGTTACTTGCTTCTTTCATCAAGGAAGCAGGAAGACCTTTAAGCGGTGTAGAATTAGCACCAATGATGGCTACCGCATCTTTGCGTCCAAGACTTGCAAGTGTACCAGAGTTTACTGGCTGGAATGTTTCAAGTGTTTTTCCTTCTAAGTAAGCGAAAAGGTTGTAACCGATCAGCTCACCCATTTGCCATGCGATTTGTGCAGTTGGCGGGTATGGACGGCCGTCTGCCGCAAAGTAAACTGCGCTGTCACCGGCAACAAATACATCTTCATGAGATGTAGATTGAAGGAAATCGTTAACTGTCGCACGGCCGCGGTTCACTTCTAGACCTGATTCGCCGACTAAAGGATTTCCTTGTACGCCGCCAGTCCAAACAAATGTGTTGGCAACAACTTTTGATCCGTCTTTCAGATCAATCACGTTTCCTTCTACATTTGTAACAGGAAGGCCTGTTAAGAACTCAACGCCGCGTTTTTCAAGGCTTTTAGTCGCGCGTTCGATAAGATCATCCGGAAGAACAGGAAGGATTTTCGGACCTGCTTCAACCAATTTCAATTTGATTTCTTTATGATCTACGCCGTATTTTTTCGCAAGGTTCGGCATGATGTCAGCAAGCTCACCGACAAGCTCAACGCCTGTTAAGCCGCCTCCGCCGATAAGGATTGTTGCATCCGCTTCGTTTTTCGTTTTAGAGTACTCACGCACACGGTCTTCAACGTGGCTGAAAACTTTGTTAGCATCAGCAGCAGATTTAAGAACCATGCTGTTTTCTTCAAGTCCTGGGATGCCGAAGTAAGCAGTGACAGAACCAAGGCCTACTACTAGCGCATCGTAAGTTAATGCAGAACCGTCAGCAAGCGCAACCTCTTTCTTATCAACAGAGAAAGAGCTGACTTCCGCGATTTTAAGATCAATGTCTTTGCCTTTGAAAAGTTTTTCTAACGGCATTGCAACCGCTTTTTCAGACACGTTGCCTGCTGCAAGACGGTGTAATTCCGTAATGATTTGGTGAGTTGGGTATTTGTTTACCACTGTCACGCGTGCTTGTTCTTTTGTGTAATGTTTGCGAACTGTTAAAGCAGAAAGAACACCGCCATAACCAGCGCCTAAAATGACAATATGTTTTGACATCGTATATCCTCCGTCCTTTATATCAATTTGAATCTGAGATTATTTTTGTTTTTCGTTCATGATTTCAAGGTAGCTGTTAGCAAAACGGAACAGCTTTTGAGCTTGAGGATCTTTCAGCATGCGCAACAGGCCGAAAAGTCCAATCGTTTCGTTGCTAGCATCCGCGCGGTCTTTCGCTTCGATTGCAGTCGCAGCCACTTCTTTTGCTGTTTCTTTTACAGGCTCAAGAATTTCAGTGATTGCACCGACTGTATCGCTTTTCAATACTTCGTCAGTCGCAACAGACTGAGCGAAATCGTAAGACTTCGTTAAAATATTCACTAACTCAGTCAGCTTTGGAAGCTGGTCAACTAAAACAGTCAGTGATTCTTGAACTTCTGGCTTTAACAGCTGATCAATAAGATCTTGCTGGCTTTGGCTGACAGACGCATTTGTTTGATCGATTGTTTCTGGCATATCCAATTCTCCTTTACTATAAGCAGTATGCTGATTTTTTGGAAAGGGTAGTGCCTCTCCCTGATCTCATGTTTGAAAGCATGAGAAGAAGGATTGTGAATTCGTGCACAATCATTCGCAAAAATAAATGTTTACTACCCAGTTTTTCATCTTGCCATATTCAGTATTATTTTTATCTCAAAAATAAACCATTGAATAAGTCAAAATCCTTTACTCTCTCTGAAAATAGCAAACATAAAAAACTCCAATTTGATTACCTTCTATATGATAACACTTTTTGAACAAAATTTGAACGTGAATTGCTTCGATTATGAAATTAATTTATATGGTGCCCGTGTCATAACATTTCTTCAGCACTAGTTATTGACAATCCATCAATTTTCTCCCCTACGCGTTACCCATATGTCTAATAGAGGTTCTCTTTTTCCTGTAACTGGATCCAATGCCGGAAGTACTGCTTGCTCTATATTCTCTAGCGCAGCCGCTCTTTCATCCGGCTTTCCCGTCTTCATATCATACCGAGAACCATCTGGATAAGCGCCGATTACTGTAAAATCGGGGCTCGCGCTTAGCTTTTTATGGCCGACACCGGCTGGAATGACCGCTGCGTCGCCTGTTTTGACAGGAACAGCAGCTCCTTTTTCTCCCCCAAATTGAATAACAGCCTCCCCTCGGACTGCGATTAGGACTTCATGCGTGTTGCTGTGATAATGATGGTACGGAAAAACACTGCCCGACCAGCTGTTTAGCCAGCCATGCCGGTTGACGATCCGCTCTGCCTGTTCAGCACGTCCCATAAAAACATTTTTATAGATAACGAGCGGAAAATCAGGGTGATTTGGAATCCTGCCGTCATCCTGAAAAAAGTACGTTTCTGTTTCCATCATTTTCACCTCCCTATTTCTGTCTTCCACTTATATTGATCCGTAAAACATCATTATTTTCTCACAATTCCGTTGATCTGTATCATCCCGGGTAGTATAGTATAAAAAAATAATGCCAGAATGAGGGATTTGATGAAAGCGATCGTAATCGGAATATTGGCTTCTCTCTTTTTCGCCGTTACCTTTATTTTAAACAGGGCGATGGAATTATCCGGAGGCAGCTGGCTTTGGAGCGCCTCGTTACGCTTTATTTTTATGGTTCCGTTTTTATGTCTGATTGTCATAATGAAAGGGAAGTTCGTTCCTCTTTTACAAGAGATGCGGAAAAAGCCGTTTTTTTGGATAAAGTGGAGCTTCGTCGGTTTTGTTCTTTTTTATGCGCCGATCACGTTTGCCGCCGCATTCGGGCCGGGCTGGCTCGTAGCCGGAACATGGCAAATTACCATTGTAGCCGGTGTGCTGCTGTCTCCATTTTTCTATGAGAAAAAAGACACGCCTGGAGGCACTTTGCTCGTTCGGCAAAAGATTCCCCTTGTTTCGCTGGGCACTTCCGTCGTCATTCTGATTGGGGCAGCGCTGATTCAGCTCCAGCATGCAGAATCGCTTTCCGGAAAAATGCTGCTCTTCAGCGTGTTGCCGGTTGTCATTGCTGCTTTCGCCTATCCGCTGGGAAACCGGAGAATGCTTGAGCAATACGGAGGCAGGCTTGATACGTTCCAGCGTGTGCTGGGAATGACCCTTGCAAGCCTTCCATTCTGGCTTGTATTGGCAACTTACGGTTGGTGGTCAGATGGCCTCCCGACCGCGGGGCAAACCGTTCAATCCTTTATCGTTGCCGTCAGCTCAGGCATCATTGCGACCGTTTTATTTTTCCGGGCAACGGATATGGTAAGAGATCATCCCCAAAAGCTTGCTGCTGTTGAAGCAACACAATCCGGGGAAGTGATATTCGCTTTGCTTGGTGAAATAATCCTGCTGTCAGGTGTTTTCCCTTCCATTTTATCGTTTGCCGGCTTAATGATTATTATTGCCGGAATGGTGTTACATACCTTCGCTTCCCAACAAAAACCTAAAGAGAAAACTCAGTCAAATCTGACTGCTTAGCAGCTTCTGGAGAATGGGCGAAAGCCCGTTCTCCTTTCTTTTTAACGCCTTCCAAAAGAGACCTGTTTCACGTTATATTTATGTATAGTCTAAGCCCACTTAACTGAAAGGTGATATTTTAATGGAAGCAAACAATCAAAAAGACGATATACCAGCAATCTCATTCACATCTGTGCGAAAAAGCTATGAACAAGAGGGACAAACCTATGATGTATTAAAGGATGTCACCGGAGACATTAAACAGGGTGCAACCGTGGCCGTTTTGGGCCCTTCCGGTTCAGGAAAAAGCACACTGCTGTCAATGTGTAATTTGATGAAAACACCGGATCACGGTGAAGTGAAGATTTACGGAAAGGAAGTCAGAGACTGGAATGTGAATGAACTGAGGCGGACGGCCTCCCTTGCCTTTCAATCCGCCCCCGTCCTTGACGGAACGGTGCGTGACAATCTGAATCTGGTACAAAAGCTCCACCAAACCCAGCTTTACTCTCCTGAAGAGCTCGCTTCACTGACAGGCCTGTCTCCAGAGCTGTTAGACAGGAGCGCCAAGGATTTATCCGGCGGACAGCGGCAAAGGCTTTCACTTGCCAGAACACTCGCAAACCCTTCCTCCATCCTATTATTGGACGAAATTACATCTGCCCTGGACCCTGTTTCTGCTCTGGAGATTGAAGAGCTGATCAAAAGGCAGCATCAAGAGAAAAAGCTGACGGTCATGTGGGTGACTCATAATATGGAGCAGGCAAAACGAGTAGCCGATTCCATTTGGTTTATGGCGGATGGTCAGCTGCTGGAAATCGCAGAAACTGAAACATTTTTCTCTAATCCGCAGCATGAAGCAGCCAAGGAGTTTTTGAAGGGAGGCACTCAATAATGGATTATCTTTCCCTCTCTTTAACGATGATCTTTGTTTTGATCGCCTTGTTTTTATCAAAATCCTTTAAAGCCGGCGTAGAAAAAGACATGATCATTGCCACCATCCGGGCCGCGTTACAGCTGCTTGTGATCGGTTATGTGCTGTCGCTGATATTTCATGGGGATCACCCTGTGTTTATCCTGCTGATGGTGCTGTTAATGCTGGCGGTGGCGGCGCAAAACGTCGTCAAACGAAAGAAAATGAAAATCGGTTCTTTTTGGAGGGTGTTTGTGGCATTAGCGATTGTAGAAATCGTCACCCAAGGCATTCTTCTGGCGCTTCACATCATCCCGCTTACCGCACGGTATGTCATCCCGATCAGCGGAATGGTCATCGGAAATTCAATGGTGCTCGCGAGCCTGTTTTTAAACCGGCTCAGCTCCGAGATCGGGGTGCGCAAGGAAGAAATTCAATTGATTTTGTCGCTTGGCGGCACACCAAAACAATCCATACAGCATATCCTGACTTCCGCTATGAAAATGAGTATGATCCCAACGCTCGAAAGCCAGAAGACATTAGGGCTCGTCCAGCTTCCCGGCATGATGACCGGCCAGATCTTAGCGGGCGCGGACCCGATTCAGGCAGTTCGCTTTCAGCTTTTGATTGTTTTTACAACGATGGCGTCCGCCGCGCTGACTTGTGTCATACTCAGCGTGCTGACATACCCGTCATTATTTACCGCGCATCAGCAGCTGAAGCAAAATGGTTAACATTATGACAGCGATTTCGGGATTTGCAGATCACATAAAAGCCGCTTCTCAACAGAAAAGCGGCTTTTGTGCTGTTTATTCCCCAGCCATTTCTTCATAATACCGTGAAAGTTCAATAATCATCGCGCCCATCCGCTCAATCTCCGGAGCAAGCAGCCTTGTGATCCCTTCTTCCCGCAGCGCTTCAGCTGTCACTTTTCCGACAGCCGCTGCGATGGCATGCTCTTCGAATACAGCCTTCACTTCATTGATAAAGTCGCGCTCCTTGGCAAATTGAAACAGAGAACGAACCTGAATGGCCGTGGTAAAACAAACAGCATCCAATTCACCATTCAGCAGTTCCCGGCATAACTGTTCCACCGTTTCCTCCTCTGGCGGGATATGCTGATAAGGGAGAATCGGCAAAACTGAAGCTCCTTTTTCTTTCAAAAATGCTATGAGGGCAGGTGCATTTTCTCCGTGAAGCTGCACCATTACTTTTTTTCCTGAAAAGTCGTAAGGCTCCAAGGACCGGATCAATCCGCTGGTTGTCCCATCTTCATCAGAAGCCTCTGCGGTGATGCCAAGCTTTTTTAACGCAGACAATGTTTTGTACCCTCGGCACGCCGCTTTAGCCTGGCGAATCGCCAGCAGAAACTCGTCCTTTACTCCGATTTTCTCTGCCATCTTCACAAGCGTCTCCGTACCGATGCCTGTCGTAAAGATCACCCAGTCGGCTTTTTCTTCCGCAAATTTGCGCAGCTCCGGCTCCACCTGCTCCTCTGCCAAGTACACCGTTCCTTGGAGAGGCCGGACGACAGGAATTCCGCCCTGTTTTTCAATGATTGTGCTGATTTCTTCCGTTTTCCGAGAACCGCCGATCGCAACGCGTTTTCCATGTAAACCTTTACCCATATCCGTTCCTCTCCTCTTTGCCAGCTTAGGCTTTATATGTATATAACCTTTAATAAAGCTATTGTGTCGCAAACCAAGGGAGAAATCAAGATGAACCAAATGCCTCTCATTACCCGTTGAATACACCGGATGCATGCTGTAATATAAACAACAGACACGCTTTAACGGAGGATCGACCATGGAAACAAAAGAAGAATACGAAACAAAAGGCTACGACACATCGGTTATTTATGAATTCAACGAATATCCCGACGTCCATAGCGGACGCTGTGATAATTGTGACTATACGCTTTTTAAAAGCTCCGTAAAAGGCGGAAAGTTTTTGAGAGAATGCCGGAGATGCGGGATGAAAAAGAATATTTAATAGAAGATGTTCGCGGGGCGGGGGCTGGCCTCTGCACCCCAGAACAAGCTGGAGAAAGCAGGATACATTATTTTATTTTCGCTGCAGTCTCCAGCCCTTTGTATATCATTCCCACCGTCTCTTCCGGCGTCATCTCTGACGAATCCAGCCACAGGCCAAGACGCGGTGTTTCTGACTGCAAGACGGCATCGAGAGATTCAATGCTGATATCTCCATATCCTTTTTTCTTGCGTGCTGATTCTCTTGCGGCTATTATGTCAGCTCGGGGTGCCAACACGATCACATACAATGGACGATAACTGATCAACTTCACCATTTCTTCTAACATAGGTCCGATGATCACATCCTGCACCACCGTATGAAACCCCGCTTCAGCATACATATCCGATACGTTAGCCGCCAGCCGGTAGCGAAGACGCAACTGTTCCAGCGCCTCAGCTGAAGGAGTGTCTGACATTTGCATTTCGCCGTTTACGATCATTTTTCTAAATACATCTCCCCTGACATGAACGCTCTTGTCTAAACGCTCAGAAAGAAGCTGGGCAACTGTGGACTTCCCCGCTGCCATCACCCCTGTAATCAGATAGACGGCGTTTTCTTTACTCATTGCATCCCATCCTTTTTAAAAGAAGAAAAACCGAAATCTCAGCAGATTTCGGGTGCAAATGTGTTATTGCGGAACGACAGACTTTTTTATGAAGGCTTCAATTTCCGCAGCTGCCTTCTCCGCTCCGCCTGCTTCTTTTACGTCTTTCTGCATGTCTTTTACACGGTTGTGCATTTCTTTATCTCCGGATACGTCCTGAACTGCCTTCTGCAAACGGGAGACGCTGACCTCTTCTTTCGGCAAATAGACGCCGAGGCCTAATTCATCAACACGCCGGGCAGTGAGCTCCTGCTCATACATTTGCGGAATCACAACAAGCGGTACCCCCGCATTCATTGCCTCCATCGTACTGTTCATTCCCCCGTGAGAAACAAACAGATCGGCTTTCGCTAAGATATCCAACTGCGGAACGCGCTGGCGTACTGTAAAGTTGTCAGGAATGTCACCTAGACTGTCAGGTTCAATTGATATCCCTGTTGACATCACAACATGCCAGTCGGAATTCCGAAATGCATCTATACACATACGATAAAATTCCGGCCATGCGTTAAAAGCGGTTCCCAATGAAATCAGCATGAGCGGACGATTGCCTGTTTCCGGCAGCAGGCTCTCTTGTTCACCTCGTTTTCCAAGTGAAGGGCCGACAAAGCAGAATCGCTCATCAAAGGTTTCGTTTTTAATCTGAAAAGACCGCGGCATAAAGACAATATTTAACGCTTCCGGTATAGCTAAGTGTTCAAATGAGACAGCCGGTAAGTTTTCTTTCTCAAGGTAAACCTGGAAATCGGCCTCCGCTTGTTTGAGTTGCTTGAGCATCTCTTCACTTCCAAGCTGGAAGGATTCATTTTGCGCATAGGAAGAACAAAGCCTGATGGCCGGCACATTCAGCTTATCAGCAAACAATTTTCCCGCAAATGCGATAAAATCATAAACGATAAGATCAGGCTGGTCATTTTGATATAATTCTTCAAGCTGAGGCAAGATTTCGAGCGATTCTTTTAAAATGCTAATCGGTGTTTCATTTTTCTCTATCATTTCCCTAATGCGTTCCGGTTCCACGTTAATCGTAGTTTGATATAAAAGCGGGCTTGCCCCGGCTTGCTTCACCGCAGGCGCGAATTCCTCAGTCGTCGCATAAGTGACACGGTGCCCTTTTTCACAAAGCTTCTCCACTAACGCAAGAGTGGGATTCACATGTCCGTATGCCGGGATATTAATAATTGAGATATGATGCTGTCTCATCATTTCAGCCTCCAATTTTCATATTATATGTTGACACGAAAACTCTTTAGTCCGTATATCACACTATTTTCAATCGGGGTGATACTGACTGGCTCCATATGAGAAAACGTTTGAGTCAAATCCGTTAACGCAATGGCTGCTTCAAGCCGTGCAAGCGGAGCCCCAAGACAAAAATGAATGCCGTGGCCAAACGCAATATGCGGATTGGGATGGCGGTGAATATCAAACATGTGCGCCCTGTCAAACTTCGCTTCATCACGATTTGCAGACGCCACAAACGCTAACACCATGTCGCCTTCTTTCATCTGCTGGCCACCAATCTCTGTATCCCGTTTGGCAATTCGCCGCAAGACAGGTGCAGGCGCCCTGAAACGCAGAGCTTCCTCCACCGCCTGAGGCACCAGCTCTGGATGCCGCCGCAATTCGTTATAAACGCCCGGCGTGTCTAAAATGCTGTACATCGCGTTTGAAATCAAGTTCGTTGTCGTTTCGTTTCCCGCCACCAGCAGCAATGTACAAAACGGAATCAGCTCTTCTCCGGAAAGCTTCTCGCCGGTTTCTTCCGCTTTAACTAAAATGGAGATGATGTCCTGTTCCGGTTTCTTCCGTTTTTCTTCTATGATGCCGGCAAAAAACGCGGCTAGCTCTTCCTCGCACTTGTTCCGCTCTTTCAGAAAGGCTTTCTCCGCTTCCTCACTTCCATCTCTTGGTGTGCTCACCAAAATATCAGACCATGTCTTAAACGCATCCATATGCTCTGAAGGAACGCCTAAAAGCTCAGATATCACAATGACAGGAAGCGGATATGAGAAATCCTGGACCAAATCAAACTCGCTTCGCCCATGAAAACGATGTATCAGATCATCTGCGATGTCTTGAATTCTTGGTTCCCACTGCTTCATGACACGCGGTGTAAACGCTCTATTGACAACAGAACGGATTTGCGCGTGTCTTGGGGGGTCCATATTAATGATCGAATTCCCGATAGAACTTATCTGCTCCGGCATATAACTGGAGAAAAGCTCTTTATCCCCAATCACTTTTTTGACATCATCATAAAGAAAAACACTCCATACTTGATTGTCTTCATCATAGGTAACAGGAGCTTCCTTTCTCATCGACTCGTACCACGGAAACGGATGATAAGCATCCTGTTTATTTTTTCCGTTCATCAGTGCACGCTGCAAAGCTTGTCGCCGATTTACCACATTCATGCTTTTCCCCTCCCCATGAAAGAAAAGATTCAGCAATTGACGAACTTCACCACCTCCTGCTATCGAAAAAGAGAGGGACATCCATTTTGTCGTCTGAAACAGCAGGCAGGTCTTCAAGATGCCGGTGCAGGCATCATATAATCCCCCTCGAATGTTGTTCATCTTACCATAATCTTTCAATTTTTTTCTATTACGCACACCCGATTTGGTTCACAACGTGACCTTAGGCATGCTCATCGATTTTAGAAACGCAATCAATAGCTTATGAAAATCTCACACGTCGCCCTCATCCGCAACGTAAGCACTACTCTAAAAGATGACTTTTCCATTATGTAAAGCATGCTGAAGATATGATTAAATAGAAAGTAAAATGGTGAAGGAGAGAACAAATGACTGCACAGATCAACCGTAAAAAACTAGTTGTCGGCATCGTACTTTCACTTGCATTTGTATTGTTTGTGTTCTCTTTTTCTGAGAGACATTCAAAACCGCTCGTTGAGGGAAAAAAACAGGAAAACTGGCATACTGTCGTCGACAAAGCCTCTGTCGATATATATGGAAGCCGTTTAGTGGAAGAAAGCAAACTAAAACAAAAGCTCGGCCATAAACAAGCCGATTCGGTACTAACCCTTTTGAAGCTAGCCAGCGAAAAACATATTGCCCTGTAAAAACAAAAAAAGAGCCTCCGGCTCTTTTTTTGTTTAATCAAATACGGTTTTCTTATCCGGATGACGCTGAAAGTCAAAAAGCATGCTGAGCTGTGACTGTGTGTTTCGTTTTGGAGAAAGCGGGGGGAGCCTGTCTTCCGGAAAAAAAGCGGCATGGTTCGTCTCAATCCCGGTTTTCTGCTGCCCGCCCGTTATGCTGCATTCAATGAAGATCTTATAGTAATGATAAGGCTGAGGGGGGTGAGGATGCTTATGGCTGTCCAGCACGGCCAGTAATCGAGAAGGCACTGTATCGTAACCCGACTCTTCTTTGATTTCCTTGATCACATTTTCAGCGGGTGATAAACCAATTTCACAAAACCCGCCTGGGAGTGACCACAGCTCGTCATGCTTCTCCCGGACAAGCAATATGCGATTCTCTCGAAATACCGCGCCGCGAACATCCGCCTTCGGTGTCGGATAGCCTTTCTCGCCCTTCCATAAATCAGTGATGACTTCAATGTCCTTCTCCGAGTAATCCGCCATCATCTCTGCGCTGAGCTTCATCAGCTCTTCGTACCTTTCCCTGTCATAAACATCCTTGGAAAAAGCAAGCCCCGCCTGTGCGATCGCCTGAATCCGCTGGGCCCGTTCCAGCCATTTGGTTTGCATAATTGATCACCTCACTACCATTTTATACTATCAATCTCTTTTAAATTAAAAAAGCATGCTCCGATTTTCCGGTGACATGCTCAAAAGATACCTTAATTCAGTTTTACGAAATATGTAATATCCTCTGTTTCAAAATTTAAAAATGATGGACTATATGACAGATTAAGGTTTTTTTCTCCTTTTGGAATCACGAAACTGACTGTGCCTGTTACCTTTTTACCCGAGGCTAACTTTCCTGATTTAAGGCTTGTTTTCAGGTCAGCAGTAGATACTATGTTTGCTCTGATTGATTGATCTTTGCCATCTTTCAATTCAAAACCGCCACTCGTATAATTGAAAGACTTGTCGCTTGTATTTTCGATCGTTACCTCAGCTATTAAAAATTCTTGATTATTATTTATTGTTTTTTCTTTCTCCCCAATTTTTGTCTTATACTCGCCTTGTTCTGCCGTCGTATATACTTTATTGACCGAGAAATTTGTGCTGGAAGCTTTAAAAGTTTCGCCTACTTTATGCACCTTTTCATCCGTTTTGGTTTCTTTTTCCTCTGTTTTCTTTTCCGTTGCTGTTGCTTCTTTCTTTTCTGTCTTTTGCTCAGCTGACGCATCACTGGACTGGCTACATGCAGAAAGCGCAAATCCAATCGTTAGCACAAACAAAATGAATAATGCTTTTTTCATTGCTGTTCCTCCATCTAAAGTAATCGTTTTCTATTATAATCACGCTTTTCCTTTTCTTAACAGGGAACAAAGTAACAAATTACTCTATCATATCCATTCATAGTATAGGTCAGCCAATGACATAGATATTTATCCTTTACTGGAAAAAATACTGGACAGGCCGGTGATGGCTTATCATTTTCCAAAACAAAAGCTTCTTTGTCTTGTTTCTAATTTAGATATTTCCTCCCAGTTCTAAAGACTCATCTCATACAAAAACCCGAGCTGGCATTAGCCGGCTCGGGCGGGTGTCAATCTCGCTTATCCATTCCCCTTTTCTCTCGGGGTTCCTGATGATGTTTTTGATGTTCCGGAGGCTGAGTTGTGCGTTCCAGCTCCTTTGTATCTTGTCCCATTCCTTTTAAAAAGGAGAAGAGCAGCGTAACCGCTTTGTTGATTTCCGGGTCTTTAAGCGAACGGATGATATCAAAATAACCTGTTTTCTCTTCGCTGTTCTTCTGTTCTACCGCGTTCGCCACACCGGCATTCACTTTCAAAATGAGCGGCTCCAGCTGTTTGACATCCAGCATGCCGAGCGTTCCAAACAAGAGAAGCAGGTTTTTAAGCATATTGGCCATTTCCTCTGTATCTGCCTTTTTCACTAGGATGTCAAGGACTTTATCACCTTGGCCAAAAAGGCCGCGGAGCAAAGGCAGCACGCCCCGTTCGTTCATGTGCCCAAGCATATGCAGGGTCTCCAGAACGGCTTCTTTGTTGTCGACTAAGGCATCTTCGATTTCTTCCAAATCACGTTTGCGCTGATCTTCTTCGGTCACCTGTACTTTCTGAATGCGTTTAATCGCTTTAGCCATTGTGCCCAATCCCCCTTTTCACAGCATCGCCAGGGAAGATGTAATCCTTCCGCGCCCATTTTTTATGAACCTGCACACCGATTTGCGGCTGCGGATTTCCGTTGCGGTGATTGATTTTAGGCAGCGGATTGATTCCATCCTGCTTCAAAATTTCCATCTTCGCTGATGTTTCTTTGTACGCAGGCGTGTCGGTATCCTTGTCCGCGTGGCTGCCTGTTAACAGGTTGATCGCCGCTTCCCCAGAATCGTTCATTGGCAGATACACTTCCTTCCCTTTGACACGATCAGTGATCAGGCATTTCACCTTCACATTTCCAAAAGGCGACGTGAGTCTGACAAGGGTCCCGTTCTGGATCCCCCGTTCTGCCGCAAGCTCTGGAGAAATTTCTAAGAATACATGCGGCGTTTTTTCAGAAATGCCTTTTGATTTATACGTCAGGTTTCCTTCATGGAAATGCTCCAAGAGTCTGCCGTTATTTACATGGATGTCATATTCCTCACCGAACTCCTCAGGCTCAGTCCATTGAACCGGATAAAGAATCGCTTTGCCGTCCGGAAAAGGAAAGCGTTCTGTAAAGAGTAAAGGTGAATCCTTCCCATCAGCACTTACAGGCCATTGCAGGGAGTTGTAGCCCTCAAGACGTTCATAAGTTACTCCTGCATAAATTGGTGACAGCATTGCAGCTTCTTCCATAATGTCGGAAGGATGCTCATAATTCCAATTGGCCCCAAGCTTATTCGCTACCTCCATAATAATCTGCCAGTCCGGCTTTGATTCACCCATAGGTTCAAATACCTGGTATAAACGCTGAATACGGCGTTCAGTGTTTGTAAAGGTTCCTTCTTTTTCAAGGCTCGGGCTCGCAGGAAGAACAACATCTGCAAATTCTGCCGTCCGAGATAGGAAAATGTCCTGCACAACAAAGAAATCAAGTTTTTCATATGCGGCGTGTACATGATTGATATTAGAATCGACAAGGCCCATTTCTTCCCCTTTTACATACATCGCTTTCAGCTGGCCGGAATGGATTTTTTCAATCATTTCATGGTTGGTCATGCCCGGCTCCTTCGGCAGCTGCACACCCCAAGCTTGTTCGTATTTCTTGCGGACTTGTTCATCCTTCACTTTTTCATAGCCCGGCAGGCTGTCTGGCATGCTTCCGAAGTCACTTGCTCCCTGCACGTTGTTATGGCCGCGTAATGGATAAGAACCCGCACCCGGTTTTCCGTAGTTTCCTGTGACAAGCAGCAAATTTGAAATCGCAGTGCTTGTATCGCTGCCTCCAATGTGCTGTGTCACGCCCATGGCCCACAACGCGCACACACTGTCAGCCTCATGAATCATTTCAGCCATTTGAATCAGGGTTTGTTTATCAATTCCGGTTTTCTCCTCTGCATATTCAAGTGTGTACGGCGCAAGGCTTTTCACGTATTCATCCCGGCCGTTGACCCTTTCCTGCAAAAAGCGTTCATCGGCCTTGCCGTTTTCAATCAGATATTTGGCGATGGCATTCAGCCAGACGATATCTGATCCGGCACGCGGCTGAACAAATAGATCAGAACGCTCAGCCATTTCGTGTTTTCTGATATCAGCCACGATAACCTTCTGCCCTCTCAGCTTGTGAGCCCGTTTAATGCGGGTAGACAATACCGGGTGCGACTCTGATGTGTTCGAACCGATAATTAAAACAAGATCTGCCTGGGCGATATCTGTAATCGATCCTGAGTCACCGCCGTATCCGACTGTCCGGAACAGGCCGGCAGTAGCCGGAGACTGGCAATAGCGCGAGCAGTTATCCACATTATTTGTGCCGATAACCCCTCTGGCCAGCTTTTGCATCAGGTAGGATTCTTCATTCGTACATTTAGACGACGTGATAAAAGCAAGTGAGTCAGGGCCACATTCTTCTTTCAATTCAGTGAACTTGCTTGCGATCAGTGTTAAGGCTTCCTCCCACTCTGCTTCCCGGAAATGGTCGCCTTCGCGGATGAGCGGTTTTGTCAGACGCTCCTCGCTGTTTACAAAATCCCAGCCGAACTTGCCTTTTACACAAGTGGAAATGCCATTGGCAGGCGCCTCCTCCTGTGGCTCCACTTTCAGAATATCTCTGCCTTTTGTCCAAACATCAAAACTGCAGCCGACACCACAATAGGTGCAGACGGTTTTGGTTTTTTTGATTCGTTCATCACGCATGGCAGATTCCATGTCAGAAATGGCGAGAATCGAGCCGTATCCTGTCTCTACGCCTTTCGTAATCTCGATCATCGGACGCAGTGATTCGTTATTGATGCCTGTTAAATATCCGGCTTCCCCTTCCATTCCTTTTTCCATCATCGCGTTGCATGGACATACGGTTGAGCAATGGCCGCAAGACACACATGACGACTCGTTAATCGGCACGTCATGATCCCAAATGACGCGCGGGCGTTCCCGCTCCCAGTCAATCGTCAGTGTTTCTGTCACCTGTACGTCTTGGCATGCTTCGACACAGCGGCCGCACAAAATACATTGATCAGGATCATACCGGTAAAATGGATGGGATTCATCCTTATGATAAGGCTTTTGATCAAACGGGATGCTTTGGTGATTGATTTTCATTTCCTTCACCGTATTATGTATTTCGCATCCTCCATTGTTGTAATCGCAAACTGTACAGTAAAGCTCATGATTATATAAGATTTTATCCATCCCGATGACCTGTGCCTTTTTCACGTCAGACGCAAGCGTATCAATGACATCGCCATCCTTTATTTCAGCTGAACACGATCTCTTCAGTTCACCATTGATGCTGACGATACACGTATCACATGTTTCTATCGGCCCAAGGCTCGGATGATAGCATACTTGCGGCACTTCGATTGAACTGTTATTCAAAAGCTGCAGCACCGTCTGGTCTCCGGCTGTCTCCATCTCAACGCCGTTTATGGTTACTTTTTTTGTGTCCGCCATCTCCATTCCCCTTTCTTGCGTTTATATACCGAATTACCCATTTCAGTTCCCTTACATGTGCTGATTAAAACATACAGAGCGCATACAAATGTTTTAATGCACGAACACCGGGAAACGTCATGATAGACAAAAAAGGGAGGGATAACCATGAAGAAAACCATTTCCGCATTAACAGCGGCAGCAGCACTGTCAGGCACTGTTTTTGGCTTGGGGACGGCAATTCCGGAAAAAGCTGCCGCTCAGACAAATCCGCCTGCTGAAGAAACAACCTCATCATCCGCTGAGCTTGTAAAAAATCTTTATAATACCGCTTTTACAGGTGAACTGCCGCAGCAGGTACAAGGTCTTACGATTAACAAAAGCACAAAAGGGGATGTCCATGCCAAGATGGGAGAACCGGAAAGACCGGCTGGAGGAAACAATATGTTTGATCTATACAGCTGGAATATGGGAAATCCCGGCTACGGCTTTTCCTATAACAAAGACATGACCATTTCAGAAATCCGTTACTTTGGAACCGGAGTAGAACGCCGTCTGAATCTTGGAGGGGTTACACCGGATGTGCTGAGCGATCAAATTGGCCCCGCCGACCGAATTTTAACCGTCCCATTCACGGATGAAATCGACTATATCTATGATACAGGCCGTTATGAGCTCCATTTCGTCGTTGGAAAAGACCAGACAGCCGACCATGTCAATCTAAGAGCAAGATAAAAGCACTTGCGGCTCAGCCGCTTTTTTTATGGACAAAGTGAGGATGGATTCTTTACAATACATGGGAGGAAAATACGAGAAGAGGTATCAATCATTAATGAGTAGGAAACGGTTCATATATGCGGCCTTTACAATCCTCATCATTGGGTTGGGACTGGGGTCAAGAGCATTCTCCAGTTTTCTCCCGGATATCGTCAATGCCTATCTCGGAGATGCACTGTGGGCCGCAATGATTTTTACGGGCTGCGGCTTTCTGTTTCAGACGATGAAAACCATCACAACAGGCATTATCAGCCTTTTATTTTGCGTTATTATCGAATGCAGCCAGCTGTACCATGCTGAGTGGATCGACCGGATCAGGGGCACTTCGCTCGGCGGCCTCGTGCTGGGGTACGGATTTTTATGGAGCGATATCATAGCTTATACGATGGGAATTGTCACCTGCACACTCTTAGAGCTGATCCATCAAAACATCAAAAAGCGCCGCTGACGTGACGCTTTTTCTTATGTCGAGAACAGCCCGCACTGAGACAGAATCGTCTCTGTATCCAAGAGTGTGGCCTCCTTTATATCGACCCGGTGTTTATTCATAAAAGACTGAACAGCGTGATATCCAACCGCATATCCGGCAAAAGCAGATAATCCCGCCGGCTCAAAGCCTTGCGCTTTCGCTATTTGATCTCCAAACATGTAACGGCTCACCTCCGAAAAGCCTTTTACATCAATCACCTCTTTTATGACTTCAATGGAATATTGCAAATCGTCCCGATCAAAGCGAGTAACCCAAGGACCTAATTGTTCTTCGCCAAAGAGCTCCCGCGCAAATGACTCAGCCAGCCCTTCAATGACAAGATAATCCCCGACCGACACAGAACCTCGCTGAAAATCAAAATACGAAAACCGCAGATTATGGTGAAATTCATGGGCAATCATCGATGAAATCCTCAGAAGGTTATAGCTGTTCGGATACATCCAAACGTGAATAAAGCCTGGAATTCCCCCAAACCCGCAATACCCTTTTTGCAGCTTCAGCTTGTTTGGATCAGCAATGTAAAGCCCGAACCTCATTTCTTCCGCATTTACTCGCAGCTTTTCACGCTCGGCAAAATGTATACACTGCTGCAGCGCAGATTCAGCAGTCTCGGCAATATGCAATTGCTGCAGTTTTCTTAATGCTTTCTGTCCGGTTTCAGCATCACACACATCCAAATAACCAAGCATCTTTACAGCCATGATCACATCATATCCATTCGGTGTCTTCGCTTTTAGGGGAACCTGTATGGCGCTCCACATTTTTCCAAACGGTCCCATCATCGTATATCGAAACTCGTCCTCTCTTTCGTGTTCTTCCATCGAAAACAGCTTTTCATATTGCTGAAAGGTCTGTTCTATTACGATATTCATCCTAATCCCTCCTCACGAAAAATATACGGTGTGCCGCAGCGTAAGGGTCAACAGAAAAATTTAAGCCTTTCTGCCCTATAAAATCGAAGCCGGCCGCCGATAGGTAAGGCATAGGAGGTGTAGCAATGGATATTCCTGCATTATCAGTTGCCATGCATCAAGCAAATCTGGCCCAAAATGTTGATATCGCTTTAACGAAAAAGATGCTGGACACTGCCCAGCAAAATGCTGATCAAACCCTTAAGCTGATTCAGCATCCGACGCTCGGACAAACCATTGACCTGAAAGCTTAGCTTCACACCCAGGCGGCCAAGTACTCCATCCTCCCGGCCGCCTTTATTTTTCACAAAAAAGCATGCATGTTTTGGCCTTTCCTCCGTATGATTTATTGTTTGTCATTTTAAGGAGGTCAGGAAGAAATGAAAAGAATGGTTCAAAAGGTGTCTTTGGTGTTGTTCGCATTCGTATTTATTTTTGCCATAAAGGGAGCACCCGCTCATGCGGAAACACATGCCTACGATGGAAAAAGCCCTTATTACAATGATTGTGCGTCCAGCGCCGCCACAAAAAAATCTTCTAACTTAGTGAACGCAAACAATCAAGTCATCGGAGTCGTCGAGCTCAAGTTCAGCAGTACATGCAAAACGGCATGGGCAAAAATAACGATGAACAACACCTTGACAACAGGCTATGAAGCAAACGCTGAAATAACCCGGAACACAGACAAAAAGAGATATAACTGTGACTCTGCAGGCGGCAATGGCAAAGCGGTGGCAGGCCAAAAATCTTGTTATACGCCTATGGTCTATGACTTAGACCCGAGAACCTCCTACGCTTTCGGTAAATATTCAGGCCCCAACCTGAATGTATGGGCAACCACAGGCTCTTATTAAAAAGAAAAAAGGCTGTCCAACGGGCATTTCCCGCGACAGCCTTTCCACATTTATTTCGCTTCCCTTTGTTTTTTTACCTCTTCAAGCTGAGTGACCGTCACCAATTGATAGCCTTGATCGGTCAGTCTTTTGATAATCTCATCGGCCGCATCAGCAGATGTGCCGTAAATATCGTGAATTAAAATCGTCTTTCCGTCAGCCGCGTGGCTCATGACTCGGTTGACAATTGTATTTTTATTTCGGTCTTTCCAATCTTCCGGATCAATGTCCCATAACGCGACATCCATTTTCAGCTTGCTGCGCAGTTCATCATTAATGCCGCCATATGGAGGACGCACAAGCGTCGGACGATACCCGCTTATTTTTTCAATCATGTCCTGCGTGTCATTGATCTGCTTTACAGCCTCTTTCACTGAAAGCCTTGTGAGAAGCGGATGGCTCCATGAGTGGTTCCCCACTTCATTTCCTTCTTTCAGCATTCTTTTTAACGTTTCCGGATAATATTGAACCCTGCTGCCCAGCACAAAAAACGTTGCATGCCCTTCATATTTCTTCAAGGAGTCCAGAATCTGATTTGTTGTCGCAGGATTCGGGCCGTCGTCGAAAGTAAGCGCAATGACTTTTTTATTCGGATCAACTGTTTCTTCTTTAGGTAATGAAATGACTTCGTGCTTCGGTTTTTGTTCTTTGATTTTATTTTTGTTTTTCGCTTTATCAATATACTGTTCTTTCAATATATCTTTCAAAAGATTTTTCTTAATCGCAATCGACTGCTCTCCAAGATAGCCCGCAGCGACTTGATATGTATCAAAATAAAACTCAATATAATCTTCCTTGACGGCAAAACGGCTGAAATTTTCTTTTGCCGGTGCAGTTCCTTCTTTTAACAATTCGTCGTCCGCTGCAATGTCCTTATTCTTTTTAAGCTCATGATAAGCGATCAGCGAAAGCTTTTGTAAATAATCAGAGTCCTTTTTGAAAATATCATCAATAGAAAGAAAGGCTTCCTTGCTAAAATCAAAGTTAAATGTTTTTTTTACGGTTTGTCCATGCGCGCCGCCTATGTATTTATATTCATTAAAGACCACTGCCGCTGTCTGCTTGGCATAATGAACAATTTCATAATCGATGTTGAGTTCATTGCGCTTTTTTGTATGCTCCTGGTCAGCATCTTTCGTTTCCTTCTGAAATTGGCGAACCTCTTTCTCTGCGAAACTCTTTAATGCCGCATCCATTTTTTTATTTTTGAAAACAGGGTAGTTGACCGCGTAATTGAAGGTTTTCCCGTCATTCACAAGCGTTGCGATCTCCACATCTCCATACTGAGAATCGGTTTTCACTTGATTCATGACCGTTTCTTTTTTTGATGTATTATGGCAAAAGCCAATAAGCCCTGCCGCACAAACAACTGCTAATAATACTTGAAACCATTTGATTCTTCTCGCCAACAACACAAACTCCTTCTTTCGTAATCACTTCGATTTATATCCCATCAAAAGATTCAGATGATGTTCTTTATGCTCATTCGTACTCAATTAGAAATATTTTTGTAACATTAAAGTAACATTTATTTCACTTTTGTAATAATAGGAGATTTAGAAGTTCTTGTCAATCCCTTTCTGAGGATTTACTCAATTAAAAAAACAATTTGGTCGATGGACATACACCCATTTCTCATATCAGGAATAAGGTAAACAGAATAAAAAATGCTAGGGAGGTAACCCTATTGGAATTTCCTGTTAATTACGATCAGTTTGAGCAAGTTTCACCTTTTGATGAAAGACAGCCATATTACTACCCGCGTCCGCGCCCTAGACCGCCATTTTATCCGCCTTATTATTACCCAAGACCGTTTTATCCGTTTTATCCGCGTCCGCCTTACTACTACCCGCGCCCTCCTTACTACCCTTGGTACGGATACGGCGGCGGATACGGCGGCGGATATGGAGGATACAACAGATAGCAGGCGGTGTTTACCGAAAATGGGGGCAGTCCAGCTCCCCTTTTTTTTGTATAAAAATTGACAATATCATGACAAATACAGGAAATAATTGTGATCTGACTGGCCTCTTGGTACGATAACAAAAGCATGCAGTTTTGGGGGAGGCGTCTATTTTTGGAGAATTCAAGAGTTTCTGCTCCGATTTCTGAAACAAAATACATAAAAGCCTCGAACCGGGTATCCGTTTACGATTTTATAAAGCTTGCAAAACCCGGCATTATCGTATCAAACTCGATAGCAGCCTTCGGCGGATTTTGGATCGCATTTGTGGGCTCAGAAAAACCATTAACAGGACTCGCTTTTTTTATGACAATGATAACGGCAATGCTTGGAACCGCGTTCGTCATGGCCTCCGGCACTGTCTACAACAACTATTTTGATCGGCATATGGATGCAAAAATGGAACGCACCCGCAGCAGGGCCTCAGTCACAGGAAAAATGCCGCCGGCTTTGATCTTAACGTATGGCTCTGTTTTAGGAATAGCAGGTCTTGCCATGCTGTATTCCCTCAACCCTTTAACTGCAATTCTCGGACTGGCCGCCTTTATTTTTTATGCCATTATCTATACAGTATGGGTGAAACGGGCCTCGGTATGGAGCACGTTTGTCGGAAGCTTTCCGGGAGCTGCTCCGCCGCTGATGGGTTATTGTGCCATCACAGGAGAAATCAATGTAACCGCCGTCATGTTATATGCCATTATGTTTCTGTGGCAGCCCCCGCATTTTTGGGCTATTGGGATAAGACGCAAAGAGGAATATCGGGCGGCTGGTGTCCCGCTCTTGCCTGTTGTAAAAGGAAATCATGTAACGAAAGTAAAAATGATTCAATATATTGCTGTCCTGGTGCCAGTCACGCTATTATTTCCTTTTTCTCTCGGCACCGGCCATATAAGCCCATTTTATTTTTTAACTGCCTTCGTTCTCGGAGGTATATGGATCAAAAAAAGCATGCAAGGATTCAAAACAGACGATGACGTAAAGTGGGCAAAGGATATGTTTGTCTACTCACTCATTTATTTTTGCTTGCTGTTTTTTGTCATGATGATTGATTCATTTGTAATGTTTTTAATCAGATGATTTTATGCAAAAAGAGCCACACATTAATGTGACTCTTTTTTGTTTGGAAAAACAGTCTCTAATAGAAAAGTCAGGATAACAAACACAGCCGCGCAAATCAAAAATCGGACGATTTCAGTCAAAATCCAGCTATGGGCAATACTGATATCATCGGTTTCCTGGAGGGCTGCACATATTGAAAAAATAGTGAGTATGTATTTTAGGATTTCTTTGTTCATGGACACCATCACTTTCTGGATATGATCACCAATATCCAAAATAACACATAGCTGAGAGCGACAAAAGCCGAAAGAGCAAAAAAATACCAGCCCAGCCTGAACCAAAACTCCAATGAAATACATATTGGCTCTCCATTCTACGATATGAATATATTACAGATTAAGATCCTTTCCATTGTCAGCTATCCCAATCCGGAATAAAGAAAAAATTGTCCAACCACCTACATGATGGTAATATATGATCTGCTTTTCTCATGTTCATTTATTTAAAGGCGCACGATGAAAGAGATTGTTTTAGCTGTTCAGCTTGGATTTTCATTCATGGCTTTTCTGTTTTTAGCCGCTGTCAGTTGGTATCAAGGAAGCGAGCTTGTTTCAGATCAATTCGATTGGAATTACACAGACAAATTTTCAAAGCTCCTTAACGGCATTGACACCATCACCAACCCCAAACAAATTTCACAGCTGGACTTTTTCATATACTCTGCGAAACACTATCCGGTCATAAGTATACTGATGATCTGTTCGTTTTTATATGTGTTAGTATCACTTTTTTTGCTGATTCGCGATTGTCACACGGCTCGGTAAAGAATATGTCATTACCACATGCCCCATTGAAATACCATAAAAGGAGCACCGTTATGATCCTCCCCCTTTTTTTTCTTTAATCGCCAGTTCATCTAGAGGATATGACAAGGCGTAGCTCGCTCCGCGTACTTGATTTCTAAGCATTCCACGATTAGGTACGCGATTTACATCTTCTCTATATTCGTATGGTCAATCAGAACTGCGTTTATATGATCCGAACTTGAATGTTCTTGCCTCATTGGTTATTTTCGGTTTCACCTTTTGTTTTTCCATCTTTCGGAACTTTTCTCTCGCTCTTTCGTATAACCTTACAGGAGGTATCACATGATGAAAGAGTATGAATTCGTTAGAGTCGAACTTAGTACCATGAGAAGAAGACCCAAAGAAGACTACCAACAAATCATTCGTGACTATGCTCAAAAAGGATGGAAGTTTATTCAGGTTTTCGCCCCTAGTATAGACGGGTATGGAGCAGCTGCTTATTTTGAAATGATATTTGAAAGAGATGGGGAAGATGCTTAGTCTTTATGGCTAAGCATTCTTACCATTGAGTAACTCATATTTATAAATGACAAATCATAAAAAGCTTACAATGAGTAAGCTTTTTTGACCCTTCATGACAAAGAAATACTCTAGTTTTTTCAATCGTGCTTCAAACTTCGCTTTCGTTTTCGCTCGATAAAGTCCATGCATCAGTTCAATGCTTAATCATTAACTTTCCCAGTATACGCATAGATCACCTGTCTTAGAAATTCAGCTAATCCCTCACCATGTTGATCGTAATATCGCTTAAAGCGCTCATCTGATACATACATCTCCCCTAGACCTGCATGAGCTTCTTTGCTGTAGTCGCTCCAATGATAAAGAAGCCATTTTTTGTGTAATTCCGCCGCTTTCAAGGCATCTTCACTTTTTGGATCTCCTTCTTCAAATGCTTTTTTAAGTTTTTCAAACATTTCTTTTTCTGTAGCGGTCAGCTCTTCATATTGCTCCTTTGTCATATTCAACACTTTTTGGTTAGTTTCTTCCACCGCTTCTTCTCCATACTTTTGGCGTATTTCCGCTCCGTATTTCCGCTCATTTTCTTCCACAAGCTCTTTTTTAAATCCTATAAATTTCTCTTCATCTCTCATCTTTTCGTTTCTCTCCTCTGCATGAATTGTTTTTTCTACATTTTGTATAAGGCTATCAATCCGGGCTCTTTCTTCTAGAAGCTCTGCATGATGATTCTTTAATGCTTTATGACGATTAAAAGATGGGGAAAAGATTAATTTTTTTATCTCCTCTAATTGGAAACCTAACTCTCGATAAAATAAAATGTGCTGTAATTCGTTGATTTCTTTTTCCCCATAAATTCGGTATCCTGATGAATTAATCCGTGCTGGCTTTAAAAGGTTAATCTCATCATAATACCTAAGCGTTCTTGTGCTGACTCCCGCTAATTTGGCTAACTTCTGAACGGTATATTCCATTTCTTCTCCCTCCTTATACATTAACCGTACACTTTGACGTAACGTGAATGTCAAAGCTTTTTTTTTAAAAAAAGATCTCCTTGAATTTTCAAGGAGATGATTTATCTGCAACATGTCATATACCGAAACTTATTTGATGGCTCTATTAAGAAGTTCTTTTAAAAGTTGATTGAACTCCTCCTGTTGTTTTATATTTTTGCGGCCATTTCGATTAATTGCTGCTAGTTCACAGACAATTCCAGCCGAAATGAAAAACAATAAACCTTCAAGCATATAGCATCCTCCAACGTCTAAGAGATAGTCAACCGTGTTTGTTCATTTTCTAAAGACTGCTTATCATTTTTATCTTCCTTACGCTGAAAAATGTTATTTAGAATAAGCGCTGTCATGACAAGCAGTGTTCCTGCTACATCAAAAGTGGTTATTTTAGATCCTTGTATCATCATGATTAACAATGTAGTAATGGGAACAAAGTTAATAAATAAAATCCCGTTAATGGGTGATAAAATTTTAACACCATAGTTCCAGCTAAGGAGAGCTACGATACCTGGTAAAGTAATCATAAATAATAAGTCATACTTAATTTCAGCAATCACATTTATACTAGGTATGGACACGTATCTTTGAGCGGTGAGCACAGCTGTTAGAATACCTGTTACAGCTGTACCGAATAAACACGTCAATGTTGAATAGCGAAGTGTAGACCATTCTTGAAATAGCTGTCCCCCCATTGTATAGATTACCCATCCCACAACACCCATTAAAATAAAGGTTAGCGAAAACAGGTTATCTCTCAATGTATAAAAGAAACCCATATCGCCTTTGGTAATAACGAATGCGGCTCCAAGAAAAGCAATTATAATAGATATAATCTTATATTTTTTCGGTTTCACATGTTTATATCCCCACAGGATAAAAATAGAAATGATTGGCATAAGTGCCTCTGCAATAGACGCAGTCATGATTCCAGACTTCCCCATCAACCTTTGGCCCCAAAAAATAAAAACGTTGTATACAGTAAACGCCATTACACCAAAAAAAATGAGCAATTTTGCTTTACCCTCTAAACGAAATGATTTCTTCCCCTCCCTTACCAATAATAAAATCACTAAGATAACTGCTACCACGCCATATCGAATAGATGAAAAATATAATGGATCAACAAATGCTAATGCATGATCTGCAACTGGAAACATTGCGCCCCACGACATACTTGCTACTAAACATGTGAGGACACCAATGAATAATTGACCGTTTTTCATTGTCATTCCCCTCCTTTTCTTGTATTGACAATGAGAATTATAAAAAGAAGGATGACATCATGTAAAATGAATAAAAATGATGAAAAACATCATTTATAATGATATTTTAAATGAAGGAGGGATACTAAATGGAACTGCGAGACTTACAAATTTTCCAAAGCGTTGCCCATCACAAAAGTATTACCGGCGCTGCAAAGGAATTAAGCTATGTACAATCCAATGTAACAGCACGTATTAAGCAATTAGAAAACGAACTCAAAACACCTCTTTTCAATCGGCATAAAAAAGGGGTAACATTAAATCCTGAGGGCCGAAAAATGCTTGAATACGTTAACAAAATCTTGAAAGATGTTGAAGAGCTAAAACAAGTCTTTCTTGATAGTGATATCCCCTCTGGAATATTAAAAATCGGTACAGTGGAAACAGTGAGGATACTGCCGACCATCTTAGCCTCCTATTATAAAAAGTATCCAAACGTGGATTTATCATTGCAGGCTGGTTTAACGGAGGAGCTTATTGAGAAGGTAACCAACCACGAATTAGACGGGGCTTTTATATCAGGGCCAATTAAGCATTCATTTCTCGAACAATATGATGTCTATACTGAAAAACTTACTCTAGTAACTGCAAATAAAACGTTTCAAATAGAGGATTTTATGACGACGCCGATCCTTGTGTCTAATCAAGGATGCGGATATCGTTCCAGACTGGAACATTGGCTCAAAGATGAAGGTTTACTGCCAAAAAGAATTTTGGAGTTTAACATTCTAGAGACCATTTTAAATAGTGTTGCACTTGGTCTTGGAATCACAGTCGTACCCGAATCTGCCATAACACATCTTTCAGCCGCAGGTAAGGTTTATTGTCACCCGCTGCCTGAGAAATATAGCATGATCTCAACCATCTTTATTCGGCACAAAGACGCTTACATGACAAATTCGATGCGCAGCCTGCTGATGACGATTAGTGAGCATCAAAGGATGAGTATGTCTTAAGGAAGTCTGCTACTGCTTTGTTCTCACCGCCAAACTTATGCATATTCCTGTTAGCTGCAAATAGCTTTTCATAATTAAGAGCAGGCACCATCTCTGCTCCCCCTTTACTCCTTATCATCCGTTTATTTGGACCCAGACGGTTTCTTACTATTTGAAATCATACTGATTTCTTTATCGTTTTTTTCTGTTATCAAGTTCATGAATTTTTTTGGTGCGGCACATATTACGGATACGTTATATAGAGAGAAAATAATGAATATGCATTGTGACAAACTTGTTATAGAGAGGACAATTAATTCTCGATTCATGGTAAATGAACATAAAAAGAATCACATGTATGGATATCAAATAGAAGAGAGGCTAAAGAGATGGTTCTCCTTGAAACGGATCGGTTACTATTAAAAACGATTGATGTTAACCTTCTAGACGCTGCATCTAAACTGGATCATCAGGCTATTATAGACCTGGGTTATAAAACAAATGGGGAATGGCCAAACTCCGATTTTTTTGAAGCAATTCCTTATTTCCGCGAGATTTTAATCAAAAATAAAGGAACAAGAGGATTTGATTCATGGATCATTTTAAAGAAGGATGATTATGAAATTGTCGGAGGAACTGGGTTTTTAGGCGACCCTGATACGGATGGCATGGTTGAAATCGGTTTTGCAACAAATAAAAGTCACCGCCGTAAAGGTTATTGTTTTGAGGCTGCTCAAAAGTTAATCAACTGGGCATTAAGCGAAGAGAATGTTAACTGTATTGCGGCAAGATGTGAACATGGCAATATGGGATCACAGCATATTTTGAAGAAGTTAGGGTTTAAACTGGACCGTGAAGAAAAAGACTTTATCCATTGGAGATACGCTAAAGTGTAAAACATATACTTCACTTATAAGAAAGCAGGCTCTATGCCTGCTTTTTCAAGCTATTTTCCTCTATGCTTTTTTTTAGCTTTTTGCTTTCTGATGAGATACTTTTGTTCTTTTCTTTTTTCTCTTTGTTCTTTCGTTATATGTTTTTTCTTTTGCTTCTTCGCTTCCAACTCTTGTTTCATCGCATCCTGTGCCTTTAAGGATGCTCCGGCACGTTTCAATTCCTTCGAAACCTGACGTTGCAATCTTTTCGGATTTATCTTTTTCTGATCTTGGGCCTTTACACTAACTCCTTCCTGCTCAGACTGGGACAGAGTCTTTAAGAGTTGTCTATTAACAAAATCTAATACTTCAGAATCCTTCGGCTCTTTTCCAAACAAATGCTGAGAGGCCTTTAGTTTTCCGTTTTTCAAAACCTCAATAACTCCTACCCAAAACTGACCATTGTAGTAAATCGTTAATTTCATAACGATTCCCCCCTCTTTTAAATGATGAAAGAATGATGGACATCCCGAGGAGGGGAAGGTTACTGACATGATAAAAATGCATTCGGACTACCAACCGAATCGTGTTTTTTCATTCTTCTGCTTAAATTTTATCAATTTTTCCCTTTAGAGAAAAGATATTAAAGAATAAGTCATGCATCAGCTTGAACCTTTTTTCTCTATTCAAAATCAAGGAATCCAAAGAAGACTGAAAAAGATTAAATAGTTGCATTCTCTTCTTTTAATAGAATAATTTCCTTTTGTTTCGCAAAAGCCGGCAGCTGTCAGGCGTTCACATAAAGCGTGGATACCACTATTTACATACCCCTTTATGAAAACAGCCTCTGCCAACCAGTTTCATCTTTGTACGAAAAACGGAACTAACTCAAGTTCATTCGAGTCAGCTCCGCTTGATTATTAGTCCAAGTTTTGGTCGATGGTTCCCTCAAAATAGTCATCACTGACTTGTTCATGCGTTTCAGCCAAACCCTGTTCCAATTGTGTGGTTCCTTTGTAATCTGACGGTTCAAAATATCTTCCTGCGACATCCATATTTTCGTTTGCTTCTTCTTTGTTATTGGTTTGCTCGTTCTTACCTAATGTCTCTGACTTAGGATCGCCATTTTGATTAAAATCAAAATCCTTGTCGATTTCAGAAAATCTTTTATAATCATCAGGTCTGTCTGCTCCATTTTTTTGAGTCACATCATCCACTCCCATTCCTTATCAATCAATATGACAGGCCAAAAACAATTGGCCCAGATCTTGATATCAGGCTTTCCATTGAAACAAAACTTATTTGGTCCTCTTTGAACCTGTGCCATGTTTTTTAGGGTCATCTGCTTTGAATGCTGTTTCAGTCTCATGATCATTTCTTATTTGTTCAATACTTGAATTTTGAATCCCTTTTTTAGTCATGCTTTCACCTCTTTTCTGAAAACATTGGAATATCAGCTTCCCCCTTATTCTGTCTTTTGAGCAGGCATTCATTCACCCCTTTTGACCAATAACAAAAAAACTCTTAAGAGTGACCATTCGTCATTAGTTCTGTATCTGCCAAAGCATAATTTATCTTTCAGTCAACACAATAAGTTTAAAGAATGTAATATGCCAGAAACTGTTCCGTTTACTGTAAGAAAAACACTCTTTATTTAGAGGATCAGCCAGCATGAAAACAAGTCTAGAATTATGTATTAAGCCTAACTGCTGATGTGACTGCCGTTGGACCAGATACATTCATGCCTAGTAAATCTGGTTTTTTTCATTGAATTGGAACAGCAGATTAGATTGAAAAAACCCTTCTCTCTGAGAAGGGCTAAGTAATGATAATGACATTTACACAATCGGTTCATACGTTAAACCCCGCCATATTAATGAAGGCGGCGGGTGTATTCGCAAAGGGTGCAGCCGGTTTCTTTACACTTGCTGCTTATTTGATTACGAAATCACCGTATTCTGCTGAATGGATATTGATCGGTCCGTTCAGATTGTAGTTGTTCGACTTGGCGATAGAGCGAAGCACGTCCACACGGGCAACCGATTCTCTCCACTCATCACGGGTGTCCGGATCTGCTGGATTCATCAGGTCGTCATAACGCACGTCCAGAAATTTATTTAACCATTTCTTCTCATCTATTCCGTCTTTAGGTGAGCCGCCTGCCTTTTTGTTCGTGCGTTTGATCAAGGCATAAAAAGAGTCAGGGTCATCACCATTGCCATGCTGAATAACTGTATCGTACATCACAGCTTTTGCCAGTGCCGTTTTCAATCCGGCATTCTCTGATCGTTTCATGGCAGGCTGATAATACAAGCGATCATTTACCTTGTCTTGGGCAGCACGGAAATCTTTATCATTTCCAAGCGAACGCCAGGCAGAAGCAAATCCCTTGAGGTTGCTTATGTCATCGCTTTCTTCTTCGGCCAGACGGCGCAATTCAGGAAGATACTTTTTCAGTTTGTTATTCGGTACTGCCTTTGTGTATACTTCAACTACTTCCAATGCATCCCCGGTAGCCGTTGTAAAGCCTGCCCGTCCGCATGTATAGCCTCTTCCATCACCCAAGGGTTCCACATATCCGTATTGGATTTCCGTCGTGCCGTTTTCAAAGATACTGGTCAGCTGTTCCGCCCGGCGCTTTTGATCCTTGTTCAGTCCGGCCGCAAAAACCGTATCACTCATCATCAGGGTAAAAAACATGGTGAACATAAATGATGAAATCGCTGCCTTCTTCCAGAAACCTGCTTTTTTCTCTAAACTGATTTTCATTCTATTACCCCTTTCTATATATTGTAATTACGGACTCAGTATACATGAAGGGGTTGCCCTTTTGTTGAAAATACATCGATTTGTCAATATTTTGAATCTTAATTACTACTCTTAATGGTAATAGATTGCGGCTTGAACCTTATCCTCTCATTTAAAAGACAGACATCATTTTCACCCCAGAGAGATTCTTGAGAGAAAAGGCTTTCCGACAAGGACTTCTCTTGTTATCATTCGTTCCATTTTTAAAAGTAATCATTGCCAATCAGCTATCGGAGAAACTGTAACGAATAGGAATTCATGTAAGTCAAAAAAAAAAGAATCCTTCTTTGTAAGGACTCTTCCCAATACCAAGATGTTTTTATTTAAACCATGCTTTCTTTAAATTGCTGGTAAAGTTATTATCATTAAAAGGAACATTTGCTTTACCGAAATCTGTTGTATGTAATGCATTCCTTGCGGCAGGAGTTAAATCATCCCATCCGATTAACGGTTGAGTTCCGCCTACTACATCATCGCTCATAAGTAATTCATGGTTCAGCGGCCAAGTGCTGTCATATGCAATCAAAGGATGATGATCTCTCATGTTGCTTCCACTTGGTGCTGCATTTGTGAATTTTCCGTGTCCGGAATATGCAATGGATAAAACTTTTGGATGTTGATTTGCTGGATTATCAATCCATACAACGATTCCTTCCCAGTCATGTCTGTGACCTAATTTTGGAGAGGCTTCATCTTTTGGAAAATACCAGGAATACATAATTGCCCAAACACCATTGTACCAAGCAGAACGCGAATATACTTGTCCAGTATTTTTGCTGCAATGTCCTTCAGGCGCTCCAGTAGGCTCTAAACCTCCACTTGTATTGCCTTGTGCATCGACTGCAGGAAAAGGCACGCACCCGCTATAAACCTTCAAATATGGCTGAAAACGTTTCGCCGCTTTTTGAGTAACAGTGGCAGGCACTACCTCTTTAAAGCCGACAACCTTGTCATGATCGATTACTGCTGCATTCGCTGTTGAAACAATGCTGACAGAAGCGAAAACGGATAAAAAGAGAGCCAAGAAAAATTTGTTCATGATTCCAACTCCTTTTGACAATATAGACAATTATTAGTTATCAAAAATTCGAGTTGAAATCAATGTCATTTTTACAAACTTCACACATTTTGTTTCTAAAGTATTATTTGAATTTTTCTTATGTTTTAAATTCGGTAAAAAGTATTCATTTCAAAAACGTGTCACAAACACACAATAAGCCCCATCCACTAAGGACAGAGCTTTTTGTCATTTTAGAGCCTTTCAAGCACGTTTTTCGTCTGTAGCACCGCCAGCAGAAAGCATCAGAAAAGAATACTAAAACTTCTCTGCACGAAGAGTCGGTTCTTCTGCAAACAATGGTGATGTGCTGTTTCCTTACTCATCTTTTTTATCTTTATCGGCATCTTCATTATCCTCAACCGGATCTTCGGGATCAGTCTCATTATCTTTTTCATCATCTTTATTGATCGTATCGTCCTCATCAACACCCGGCGCATTGTTACCGTTATTATCCTGATCGTTCTCCTCAACATCTGGAGTGTTGTCTTGATCATTATTATTTTGATCATTATTACAGCCCATTAATATAAAAGTGGATAGACATAACGCAGTTATTATTTGCAACCATTTTTTACTCATTTCCACCCTCCTCTCTTCTTTTTAATCCATATAAGTTTGTCCATTAATTTCACTTTGATTCGTTCCATTCTAAATGTCTTCTTGAGCATATTAATTCAATCCTTTGCGAAAACTATAAACAAAGGTGCTTAGAAAGTGGTTAAGAAGAAAAAGAAATAACTATTCAATATGCAGTTAACCATGTTAAACCAAATAATGTAAGATCATTCATGCCGATATCCTGCAGCACAAAATTCTTTAAAAGTTGTTCTCTATCTTGAATATGTAGTTACCTTATGAGTTCTTCAGGCTATAAAAAACACCCCAATCGCTAAACTCATTGTCTAACAATTGGGGCGCAATTTACGATTCATTTATAATCTTAGGATTTGCTCCATATTGATTCTCTATTGTTTCACTATCTTGGCAGTTAAAGATCAGCATAATAATAGGACCGACCACTGGAATAAAGCCTATAAATATCCACCAGCCACTTTTGCCGATATCATGCAATCTGCGGATACTGAGAGCAAGAGACGGAAGAAAAACAGCTAACTGATAAAGAAAGATCAGAATATATGCCAGTAATCCCCCGCCATATCCAATTACATATCCTACTTGAGAACCGGCATATCCTTCTGCCGCCAATGGGCCTGATGTTAATAATCCAACTAGTATTAATGATAGCAGTAATAAAATAAAACAAATGATGCCATTAAAGAGATGAAACATCCAATATTCCTTTCGCCGAGCTCTCCCTTCAAAATTGACATAGTTCTTTAAGCCATTCCAATACCATTTCATATCATTTCCTCCGTTACCAACACTGTAAATTACTGAAAAACATATCCATTATATCATAAAAATGATTAAAAATAGCGAGGGCTATAAAACTAGTCAATGGCAAAAAGACCTTATTATCAAAGAAACTTTCTATACAAAAAATGAAGGCAGTCTTTAAAACAAAAATGGACAAGCTGATTGTCCTCACTCCTTTAGTTCCATTCTTAGTCAACTGACAACAAAACAGGAATTAACGAAATACGCCAACATACACTTTGTATGAATGTAAACGAAGGAGTGGTTACTTTGTATCATTACTTTTATGTTCCTGTGTTAATTCCTCACTTACCACCTGCTCATCACACGCAAAGAAATCAAGACTTTTCAGAAAGACAGCGAAGAAGAGAAATAACATTGAATGTAGATGGCTTTATACCGCCATCTTCCACCGAGGATCTCGGAGACGGCTTTTCTTCTTACGCATGGACTAACCAACAGGTCATAGATCCCGGTGAATACCTTGTTTGTTATCTTGAAGGAAGAGATATAAAGGTAATAAATGGCGGGTTTACTCCACGTGATTATGCTCCAATGTATGCAATAGGCAGTTTTCCGAGGCGAAGAAACCAGTGGGTGATTACGATTCATAATCCTCTTCAAACCCAAAGAGCTATATCACTTTATCTCATTGCGAAAAGATAACACAAAACAAAAACGGCAGGAACGCCTTTATCAGCGTTTCCTGCCGTTTTTTTCGTGTATGATTCCGCCTGGGTTCGAACCAGTGGCCTCTCCCCTGTCAAGGAGGTAGGGACTATATGCCGATACGAACTGACGTTTTATTTTAAAAACCATATTTTATAGGGTTTTCTAACAAGAATTTCTGATAAAAAACCTTTTGTTTTGACTAAAAAGTTTGTCCCCTATTCGTCCCCATCTGTTCCCAAATGGCATTACAACATACTTCGTCTATTCACTGTGATCGAATCCTTTCACCTAACTTATATTTGGTTATCAGAAATAGCCCTATTAATAAATTATTAGTGAATTTGGCCATACCATATCATATAAACTTCATATATTAATATTGATTAAAATAATAGGAGGGCTTAAATTGGGTTATTATAAAAAATATAAAGAAGAGTGTTACACTTGGAAAAAAACTTATTACAAAAAGTATTATGACCACGATAAGAAGCATTATGATTGCGACAAAAAGTATTATGACTGCGATAAGAAGCATTATGATTGCGACAATAAGTATTATGACTGCGATAAGAAGCATTATGATTGCGACAATAAGTATTATGATTTTGATCATGACAAGAAGTATGATGATGATCACGATTACCATTACGATAAAAAGTATTATGATGACGATGATCATTATTATGATTTTGTCGAATCGTATAAAAAACATCACTAAATCTCTTAAATATCTATAAAAGTTTCTTATATTTAATACGCTTTATAACAAGTGATGTGAAAATAGAAAAGCTCCCTATTGTGTGGGAGCTTTTCTTAGAAAATTGAGATTTTATGTTCCTATCCAGGTTCAAATTAAACACCGCTGAACTTTTCAATGATTTTGACCCTAAAAGAGACAGGCTCAATGAATTTCTAAGCCAAAAAATCAAGTTTGCCCTTTTATTTCAAAGCCTATTGAATTGTACATCTGATTACTTCTGAATGAAAATGATGATTGTTGGCAGAGTTGGACAACAATCCGCCAACATATTTTACTACTTAATTACAGGTGGTTATTCTTAGCCATTGAATGTCTCTTTTTTAAGGAACCTTTTACTCATTCACATTGCTTTTCATTAACCATTCTACTTCCGTTAATTCTTGTTTTTGAACGTCTTTTGTGTGTTTTTTCGTGAAATGTTCTTTAACAGCTTCTTCGTTTTCCCAAATCTCCCAAAGCATTATTTTGCGTTCTGATGGTTCAAGCGGATATGCATGGAATTGAATACACCCTTCTTCTTTGTTTGTTTCTTCCTCAAGTTTTTTAAATTCCTTCATTATTTCATTAAGTTCTTTATCACTGATGATTTTTAAGCATGCCGTTATGTAATGCATCGAAATTCCTCCTCACATCATTTTATGACTTTTCATTATAACATTTTCTTGAAAAATGTAGATGTCATTTATAAATCATTAAACGACATCGATAGCCTTTTAGACCAATTTTCTATAAATTCTAAAGCAAGCTAAAGGGTCGATATCAGACGATATGGTCCTTATTTATGTTTATTCCGACCATTTTTAATCTAAATAGAGGGACTTTTCAAAAAATAATCTATTAGAGGGGTCCTTAGTGGTATGAAATTAAATATATGTAAATAAAAGGAGGTATTTGATCGTCTGTTTCGGATTTAATCCCATATCATTATGTAACTACAGACATTAATCATTGGTATGTTGTCATAAAGCAGGGTCGAGTTGAGAAAGCAAAAGAAATGAAAAGAAAAGTTGAAAAAGAATTCGATATGATGGAGAAAAATGAAAAGGTTGCAGTCTATCTTCAGCTACTAAAGCTACGGCACGAAATAATGCTGTCGTATCTCGAACCTGACTCTGTTAAAAATATAGATGGTGTTTATTCTGCTCTTAAAAAGACAAGGGAGAATATGGCCCCTGAATCCCTTACGAATACAATAGAGTTCTATTATCATTTTTTTACCGGTATGTATCATTTCAGAACAAGAGATTTAGTTATTGCCTTAACATATTATCGCGAAGCCGAAAAATATCTTGATTTATTAGATGAAAACGCAAATACAGATAAGGCCGAGTTCTATTTTAAAGTATCAGAGGTCTATTACTATATGAAAGAGACTCATTTCTCAATGAATTATGCTCAGCGAGCATATTCTATATTTAAAGAGCAAAAAGATGCTCAGGGTAACCTTACATATGGCAAAGAAATGGTCCAATGTCAGTTTGTTATCTTTGGGAATTGGCTAGATAAAATGTGTTATGAGGATGCTTTAGAAACAGCATGATGCTATAAAAATAGGGGAGCAACATTTAATTGGTTCAGCTCATTTTAACGTGGGATTATGTTATAATAACCTTGAAGAACTTGACAATGCTGAGAAACATTTTCAAATTGCCTATGAAATTCATAAAGATCGAAAACACATTTATGAGTCCAAAGCGATTTTTAATCTGGCATATGTCAAAGCAAAGAAAAATGATTTAAAGACTGCATTAGAATTATACCAGGAAGGTCAAAAGGTTGCTGCCCGACACAACAACCAGGAAGTAACCGAGAAATTAAAACTGGTTAAAGGTCTTTATTTATCATTCGACTTACAAACACTTAGAGAAGTGTTCAAGTTCTTCGTAGAGAAAAACCTTTACGGTGATATGGAAGAATACGCTGTTGCTGTTGCTGATTTTTTGACCAACAAAGAAGACAGACATGATGCGGTCGATTTTTATCAAATGGCAATTGAAGCACGCAAACAAATTCAAAGGGGGAAACATTTAAATGAAAAAATGTAAAATTGCAATTTGTTTAGCGCTCTTGCTTGGCGTTGTTGGAGTATCTAGCGCTTCATACGCTCTTTCTGAGCAGTCCACTTATAAGGTCGCAGATAGAGCAGCAACTTAATATGAAATTAAGAAATAACCCCATTTTGGACTTTACAAATGGGGTTTTTATTTTATCTTTCTCAACTCAATTTTTATTCTTGGGTTTTCATTAAATCATATACTGCATTAATAAAACCGACAACCCCTACAAAAAGTAAAAAACCCTTGCTGCGCAAGGGTTTAAGCTATGATTCCGACTGGGCTCGAACCAGCGACCTCTACCCTGTCAAGGTAGCGCTCTCCCAGCTGAGCTACGGAATCATGATATGTATGTGTTGCTGGGTATATTGTTGTCTTTCTGACAAGTTCTATTATATAATCTTCCCTTCTATTCGTCAACTTCTTTTTTAGAAAAACTTTTTTTCGGACTTGCTGTTATGTTCATCAGCTATTATAATATGTCTTAATTTTCTAACAATAGAGGTGATGGGGTTTTGCATTCTTTGATTTCTTCTGATGATGTATGGGTATTATGGGGGTTTATTGCGGTGTGGGCGGCAGTGAGCATCGGGCTGGAGCAGCGCTTTAAGTGGGCGTCCGCTGTGTCTGGCGCTATTATCGCGCTGGCAGGCGCAATGGTGTTTACAAATATAGGAGTGCTTCCTGTTGAATCCCCTGTTTACGATACCGTATGGTCATATGTGGTGCCGCTTGCGATTCCTCTTTTGCTGTTTCAGATCAATGTGCGGCAGATATTTAAGGAAAGCAGGCGGTTGCTGTTTATTTTTCTTATAAGCTCCTTAGGGACAGTGGTTGGCAGCATCATCGCTTTTTTTCTATTAAAACAGCATATTCCCTATCTAGATAAGATCGGCGGGATGATCAGTGCCTCCTATATTGGCGGCGGGATTAATTTTGCGGCGATGGCTGCGAAATTTAAGACACCGGGCGAATATGTGTCGGCAACGGTTGTGGCAGATAACTTTATGATGGCGCTGTTGTTTTTTATTTTAATCAGCATTCCCGCACTCAAATGGTTTCGCCGGCATTATGCGATGCCGTTTGAAGATCAGGCAAAAGCGGAAGGAAACAGCGGTAACAGCGCGGAAAGCTATTGGAAGCGGAAAGACATTTCATTAAAGGATATTGCCTTTAACGCTGGAGCTGCTTTTGCCCTTGTTGCGGTAAGCGGTAAGATTTCCGGCTATTTCAAAATTACGTTTTCTCATCCCCTTTTGACCGGGACGCTTGGCGATCAGTACCTTGTGCTTACGTCTTTAACCGTTCTTATCATCTTTCTGTTCCCTCGTTTTTTTGAAAGGCTCAATGGATCTCAGGAGCTTGGCACCTACTTGATTTATTTGTTTTTTGTGGTGATTGGCATTCCTGCAGATCTCCGGTTAATCATCACAAATGCGCCTCTTATTCTCTTATTTGTCTTTATCATCGCCATCAGCAATTTAGCGGTTTCCTTAGCTGTCGGTAAATTGTTCCGCGTGCGCCTTGAGGAAATTCTGCTTGCCGTAAACGCCACAGTCGGCGGCCCTACAACAGCAGCTGCGATGGCGATTGCCAAAGGATGGCGGGAGCTTGTTGCACCGATTATGCTGGTCGGCACACTCGGCTACTTGATCGGCAATTATGTTGGCACCTTTATGGGAAATTGGTTTTCTTCCTTTTTATAAAAAGGATTTTCACACTTTCCTCAGAATACTATGTAAGAGAAATTGCTGATGCGAGAACGGAGAGATCACTGTATGTTAAAAGGACATACCATTTATATAAGACCTTTAGAAACAGAAGATGCTGAAGAGAATCTTCGGCTGCAAAGCGAAAACCGGGCATTTTTTGAACAGTTCTCCATGATTCGCGCAGACGATTACTATACGATTGAAGGGCAGAGAAAAAGGATCGAACAATATCAGCAAAGACTGGAAAATGACCAAGAGTATCACTTCGGCATCTTCACAAATAAAGACCATACATTAATCGGGACGGTTTCCCTTTTCCAAATCATCCGCGGAGCGCTGCAATGCGCGTTTATTGGATACTTTTTAGATAAAGCCCATAACGGAAAGGGCCTTATGACAGAGGCGGTCAGACTGATTGTTGATTATGCGTTTTACGATCTGAAGCTGCATCGTATTGAAGCCGGTGTCATGCCTCGCAATCTGGGGTCCATGCGCGTATTAGAAAAAGCGGGATTTCATAAAGAGGGCATTGCCCGAAAAAACGTGAAAATCAACGGAAAATGGGAGGATCATCAAGTACTGGCGATTCTGAATCCTGTTGATGAAAAGTAAAAAGAAGCCGGGATATCGCCCGGCTTCTTTTTTAACGCGCAGCTACAGGCGCAATTTCTTTCAGCGCTTGTTCGAAATCGCGTTCTAAATCATCTGCATGTTCGACTCCCACACTTAGACGGAGCAGGCCGTCTGTGATGCCGCGTTTTTCACGTTCTTCCTTAGGCATTGCTGCGTGAGACATCGTTGCCGGATAGGACAAAATCGATTCCACGGCGCCAAGGCTCACAGCAAAGACCGGAAGTGATACATTCTCTACTAATTTCTTAACGGCCTTTTTGCTTTCAAGCTCAAAAGAAAGCACAGCACCCGCTCCTATCGACTGACTTTTATGGGTTTCGGCTCCCGGATGATCAGACAGCCCCGGATAATACACGCGTTTCACCGCCGGATGCTTCTGGAAAAATTCCGCAAGCCGCTGCGCTGTTTGGCTCGCTTTTTCTAAACGGACCTGCAATGTTTTTAAGCCGCGCAGCACGAGCCAGCAATCTTGCACGCCAAGGACGGCGCCGAACGAGTTTTGCAGCTTATACAGCTGTTTCCCAAGCTCTTCATCCTTGACAGCAGCCAGTCCTGACAGCACATCGCTGTGTCCGCTCAGGAATTTTGTTGCGCTGTGAAGCACGATATCAACGCCGAGATCAAGCGGACGCTGCAGTGCCGGTGTCATGAATGTATTATCCAGAAAGGTCAGACAGCCGTTTTCTTTTGCAAGCTGGACAACCGCTTTAATATCAGTAATTCCAAGTGTCGGATTTGACGGCGTCTCCATATAAATGACCTTTGTGTTTGGCTGGATATTCCGCGCCACTTCGTTGATATCCGTCATATCAACAAACGTGTGCTCAATGCCAAAACGGGTCAAAACCTCTGTCACCATGCGGAAAGTTCCGCCGTATACATCTTCTGTCACAAGAACGTGATCGCCCTGTGAGAGAAGTAAAAATGCTGTTGAGATCGCAGCCATGCCTGAACTGAAAGCAAACCCTCTCGTTCCGCCTTCCAGGGCGGCAATTGTTTCTTCGAGAGCTGTTCTTGTCGGCGTGCCTGAGCGGCTGTAATCATATGCGCCAAATTCTTCAAATGAAGATTGATGGAAGGTCGATGCGTGCTGGATCGGTACACTGACCGCCCCGGTTGCGCCGTCTGTTTTAAATGGATTGTGCACGAGCTGGGTTTCCAGCGTCCAATTGTGATTACTCAAATGAAACAGCTCCCTCTTTGACCTGACATAACGCCTGCTTTAGGTCCTCTTTTAAATCTTCCGCATGTTCAATTCCGACTGAAAAACGCAGAAGACGGTTACAGACGCCGTTTGCGATACGGATGTCTTCAGGAATATCCATGTGCGTCTGTGTGGCAGGGTATGTAATAAAGCTCTCCACCCCGCCGAGGCTTTCTGCAAAGCAAATCGTTTTCAGTGCTTTTAGAAATGGATTCACCCACTCTTCTTTTTGCAGACGGAAGGACAGCATGCCTCCTTTTCCCGGGTAAAGCACATCCTTGATTTCTTCTTGCTTCTCTAAAAAGGCCGCAAGCTCTTGCGCGTTCGCCTGATGCTGGCGCATTCTGAGACTGAGTGTCTTCATTCCTCTCATCAAAAGCCATGAGTCAAACGGAGGCAGGACGGCGCCGATGGCGTTTTGATGCTGAAACATTTCTTCTCCAAGCTGTTCATCCTTTACAACAACAAGGCCCGCGAGCAAATCGTTATGGCCGCCTAAATATTTGGTTGCGCTGTGAATGACAATGTCGGCGCCAAGCTCAAGCGGGCGCTGCAAAACCGGTGTATAAAATGTGTTATCAACAATCACCAGAAGACCGTGCTCTTTTGAGATCCGGACGATCTTTTCAATGTCCGCCTCCTGCATCAGCGGATTTGTCGGTGTTTCCACAAACACCGCTTTTGTATTTGGTGTAATCTTGGAGCGTAAACAGTCCTCATCGCTGAAATCATCATAATAAAAGGTCAAGCCGTATTTTTTCCATTCATTTTCAAACAGACGGTACGTGCCGCCATACAAATCCGATGAAACGATCAGTTCATCCCCGCTTTTAAACAGCGCCATAATGGTTTGAATCGCTGCCATTCCTGAACTGAAGGCAAGCCCTCTCGCTCCGTTTTCTAAACTGGCAATCGCGTCCTCAACAAGCTGGCGTGTCGGGTTTTTTGTCCGAACATAATCAAATCCGGTCGATTCGCCGATCCCTCTGTGGCGGTATGCAGTTGATAAATAAATAGGGGGACTCACTGTTCCCGTTACTTCGTCGCTTCGGTTTCCGATTTGGGCTAATTTCGTTTCAACGTGCTGTGACATATAGCTGACACCTTCCCTTTTCAAAATAAAAACCCCTTCTTCATAAGAAGAAGGGGTTTAACGCTTCTTCTTATCTTCCAAGCATAGTTCGCTTGCTGGATTTAGCACCTTGGCGCTTTGCACGTATGCAAAACAAGCCGGTTGCTGAGGTTTCTAAGGGCCAGTCCCTCCACCTCTCACGATAAGAAATATCGATTTCAATTTTCTGATTGTTTTATATTAGCGCAATTTGCAGTTTATTTCAATACTTTTTTCTTCGGGCACCGAACTGTTTAAAGAGAGAAATTTCTAATAATTCATGGTACAATAATTTCAAACGCAAGAAAGTCTAGTGATGTCCTGGAGGAATGTATTATGGCACCGAAAAACGGCACAGTTCAAGAAAAGAAGCTCTTTTCAAAAGAGCTTAACGAGGAAATGACAGTACTCGTTTATCTGCCGTCAAACTACTCCCCTCTTTATAAATATCATCTTATTATCGCGCAGGACGGCCACGATTATTTCAGGCTGGGGAGAATCGGCAGACAAGTGGAGGAATTGCTGTCCAAAAGAGAAATAGACCGATGCATTATTATCGGTGTTCCTTACAAGGATGTAAAAGAACGCAGAAAAACCTATCATCCGGAAGGTTCTAAGTTTTCGGCATATAAACGATTTATTGCCCACGAGCTAGTTCCTTTTGCGGACCATGAATTTCCGACGTACCAAGTCGGCTACGGGCGGACACTGATCGGTGATTCTCTCGGAGCGACCGTTTCTCTTATGACAGCGCTTGATTATCCGAATATGTTTGGTAACATCATCATGCAGTCTCCCTATGTAGATCAACATGTATTAAAAGCCGTGAAACAGTCAGACGACATCAAACACCTCTCTCTTTATCACCAAATCGGAACAAAAGAAACAGACGTCCATACGACAGACGGCAATATTTTGGACTTCACAGAACCGAATCAGGAGCTGAAAAAGCTTTTGGAGGAAAAGCTTTCCGATTATTATTTTGAGCCATTTGACGGAGACCACAAGTGGACATACTGGCAGCCGCTCATTACGCCGGCTCTGAAAAAAATGCTCTAACATACTTTATTTTCAGGAGGGACATACTATGAAATACGGAATTGTTTTATTTCCATCAAAAAAACTGCAAGATCTCGCGAACTCTTACAGAAAGCGCTATGATCCGAGCTATTCCCTGATCCCGCCTCATTTGACGCTGAGATCTTCATTTGAATTTACGGAAGAGGAAGCCGGTGAATTGGTATCACAATTGAGAGAAATCGCTAAAGAATCTCATCCGATTGTTCTCAAAATGACCAAATACAGTTCTTTTGCGCCTGTCAATAATGTCATTTACATTAAAGCAGAACCGACGGAAGAATTAAAAACACTGAATGAAAAACTTTACACCGGTGTATTAGCCGGTAATCAGGAATACAATTTTGTTCCGCATGTGACGGTCGGCCAAAACCTTTCCGACGATGAGCATTCGGATGTATTAGGGCAGTTAAAAATGCAGGAAGTATCTCATGAAGAAATTGTTGACCGTTTTCATCTGCTGTATCAATTGGAAAACGGTTCGTGGACGGTATATGAAACGTTCCTGTTAGGCGGAGGAGAATAAACGATTGGAAGCAGTTATCGCTAAAAATGAAAAACAAATGAAAGATGCATATTATGTAAGAAAAGAAGTCTTTGTCAAAGAACAAAACGTACCAGTTGAAGAAGAAATTGATGAGCTCGAAAACGAATCAGAGCATATTGTGGTATATGACGGAGATCAGCCGGTCGGCGCCGGAAGATGGCGGCTAAAGAACGGATACGGCAAATTAGAGCGAATTTGTGTCTTAAAAAGCCACCGCTCAGCCGGTGTCGGCGGCATCATTATGAAAGCGCTGGAAAAAGCGGCAGCAGACGGCGGTGCTTCAGGTTTTATGTTAAATGCGCAGACACAAGCAGTGCCATTTTACAAAAAACATGGATATCGGGTGCTGTCTGAAGAGGAATTTCTCGATGCTGGCATACCCCATTTGCAAATGATTAAGGATTAAACACCATCCGGGTCTTCTGAGATCCGGATTTTTCGCATCTAAAAAACCGCTCTCTCATGTGAACGGTTTTTTATACATATCGATTAATAGATGTGCCTATCCCTTTTTCTCGCAATCTTTTATAAAGAGAGCGCTTACGTTTTGCCTCATTTACTTTCCTTTCAGCAGCCGTTAGATTCTCCTGCTGTTTTTCAAGTTCCTTGTATACCCGCTGAAACGAAACATAGCTGATCTTCTCTGTTCCGGCATAATCCTGTTTATGGCCTATTGTGCGATTGGCATATTGAGCGTATTGCTGGTTCTGAATCTGACCTGCATATATCATACGATACCCACCCTTCTGCTGTTCTTTTCCCTTAAACTTACTTTTTGAAACACGTTTCTTTTGATATGATAGTCTTTGTCTGTAATGAACACCTTTTTATTGGGAGGACCCCTTTTTGAAATGCGCCCGACTGAATGATCGAACAATACATTTACATACATATTCGAGAGAACATTATCAATTCCTCTATGAAGAAGGAATAAAAGGGAATTTATTTTGTTCTCATTGCGGAAAGCCTGTTTTGTTAAGGCTCAACATCGCTGAACCGCCTGCATTTATTCACCGGCAGCCTGGTGATTTCCCGGCGTGTGAGGAAGCCTGCGAACCGAAACCGGCGAAAGAAGAGAGAAAAGAAGACTTTCAGGAATCCGGCGTCTTTCGTTTGCCTAAAGGAAAAGCGATATCAGCTGATCCGGCACCCGGTGTCACGGATTGGCAGACTCCAAGACATATTAAACCTGGTACACCTTTTATAAAAAGACCGGAAACACCTGATATGAGCCTTTTTCCGACTGTCGGCTTAAACACAGATCAGCTGAAAGCTGTCACGGAAACGGAAGGCCCTTTATTGGTGCTTGCCGGTGCAGGAAGCGGAAAAACACGTGTGCTGACCGCGCGCGCTGCCCACATGATCGAACACTTAGACATACCGCCTGAACATATGCTGCTTGTCACCTTTACAACAAAAGCCGTCGCGGAAATGAAAGATCGCATGGCGAAGCAGTACGGATTACAGCCGTCAAAAGTCAGAAGACTTGTCACCGGGACATTCCACAGTTTGTTTTATAAAATCCTGTATCACTATGATTCTGCCAAATGGAATGGCGAACATTTGCTGAAAATGGAGTGGCAAAAGGAACAATATATGAAAAAAGCACTCTATGAAGAAGGCGTAGATGAGAAAGAGTTCCCCGTCGATCAGGCCTTGCAGCAAATCGGGTTCTGGAAGAACACTTATTTGCCGAATGAACGTATTACTTTAAAGGATGAGTGGGAAAAACAAGTCTACCGCCTATACGAATATTATGAGCGACAGAAAAAAGAACACCGCCAATTTGATTTTGATGATATGGCATCAGCCTGCTATGAACTGTTTATAGAACGGCCTGACCTTCTGAAGCAATATCAATCTAGGTTTACGTATATTTTAATCGATGAGTTTCAGGACATTAATCCGGTTCAATATAAAATCATGCAAATGCTGGCGAGTCCGGAACAAAACCTGTGCTGTGTCGGTGACGACGATCAGTCAATCTATGCGTTTCGCGGCAGCAGCCCTTCTTTTATTCTGGATTTTCAAAAGGATTATCCCGGTGCCAAAACAATCTATTTAACAGCGAACTACCGTTCAACACATCCGATCGTTTCCAGTGCTGATATTGTCGTGAAAAAGAACAAAAACAGGTATGCCAAGATGCTGGAAGCCGCACGTGACGATGCGCAGGTCCCTGTGCTGTTTTATCCTTATGACGAAGAAGAAGAAGCGACAATGGTGGTTTCCGATATGAAAGAAAAAATTCAAAACGGCGCAAACCCTGAAGATTTTGCGGTTCTCTACCGGACAAACAGCGCCGGCCGCGCCATTTATGAAAGGCTTCATCAATCATCAATTCCGTATACCGCAGATCGCGGCGTCCAGTCCTTTTACAGCAGAAGGATCGTCCGCCAGATACTCGCATACTTATACGCGAGCCAAAACGAGGATGATGCTGAAGCGATTAAACACTTGCTGCCTGCCTTATTTCTAAAACAGTCTGCTTTAAACACGCTGAAGGCGCTCTCGATTACCGAGGACTGCTCCATGATCAAGGCGCTGGCCAAACTGCCGGATCTGAAGCCGTTCCAGCTGGATAAAATCAAAAAAATCGTGCCCTTTTTCGCAAGCATCCGCACCATGAAGCCGGTGGAAGCCATTACCTTTGCCGAAGGAAAAATGGGCTTCTCCGAATACTTAAAAAAACGGGGCAACGAAGGAAATAAGCTGGAAAAAGGCTCTGATGACCTGCGTGACGTCAAGGTTGTCGCCAAAAAATTCAAAACCATCCCTGACTTTCTCGCCCATGTTGATCACATGCGGGCTGCTGAAAAAAACAAAATGGATGAAAACGGCGTGCAGCTGATGACCATTCACCGGTCAAAGGGCCTCGAATTCAAAACCGTCTATGTATTAGGCACGGTAGACGGCTCCATCCCGCATGATTTCTCACTAGAAACAGCGAGAAAGGGAGACGAAGCTCCGCTTGAGGAAGAAAGACGCCTTCTGTATGTTGCAATGACACGGGCCAAACAGCATTTATATTTGTCTTGTCCCGCAAACAGGCGCGGCAAAACCGCCCACCGTTCAAGGTTTTTGTATCCTCTTTTGCAGCAAACGAGACAGCCCTTGCCCAAATAAACAGCCCGGCAGTGATACTGCCGGGTTTTTCACTGTAAAAAAGGCCCGCTGCCCAGGCCATCCGCTTATTTACTATCCAACATTTTAGAAATTGTTCCAAAATCAAGCTTTTCTTTTCCGCTTGTAATGGACTGGACAATCTTATCTTCCAGTTCTTTCGGCACGCGTCTGTTTGCCAGCTGCGCCACGCGTTTAATGACGCTGCGGACTGTGTTTTCATCTTTAAAATTGGCGTTTTGAAGTGATCCTGCAAGATTCATGACATCCTGCATGTTCACGCCTGTTTTCTTTTCAATGTTCTTAAAAAATTGATTATCCATGATACGCCTCCTTTTGGCGGAGTAATACAGTATTGTATGAACGCTTTACGCATAATGTGATGATTTGCAATCAAAAAATAAGTTACTGATTTAAAAAGCAGCAAAGGGTACACAATGTAAGGAAGAAGCACGGGAATCATCCGCACTTCCTCCTTCATTCATTTCTTAGTAGTTAAAAAAAGATGCACCTACGATGATGAGAAGAATGAACAGTACGACCACAAGAACGAATGTTGAACCGTAACCGCCTGAATATCCTCCAGAATAACCGCCGCCGTAGCAGCAGCCTCCGTAACCAAAGCCCATAACTAAGCACCTCCTTTACTCTCTATACACTATGTGAGACATCATGATCGGATTGGATATCCGCATAGGGCGTTTGCGGATTTATGATGGATCATGCTGAGCCTGCCGTTTTTTCAGTAAGTCTTCCGTCTTTTCAGCCAATTCTTCTATTTCTTGTTCAAACGACAGGCCGGCTTCGTCAAATAAAGCCAATTCCTTTTCAATACGTTTGATCGTCTTGTCATGTTTGTTTTGCTTTTGATCGTGCGGTCCATACCTGCCCTCTATGAATTTTTCAAACTCGTTCATGAGATCCCCCCTCTTATGATATATGCTGAGCGAATCAGCATTGTTAAAAAAACAAAAAACCGGACATCTCCGGTCTCTTGTAAGGGTCAGGCTATTGAGGTTTTTTCTTTTTACTGCCGCACCCGCAGCCTTTCTTTTTGATCTTTTTTGTTTGATACGATGAATCTGTATATGGAGTTTTTTGGGAAGGTTTGTTAAATTGATTCACTTTGATCCCTTCCTTTCCTTATGTCATATATACTACTTTATGCGGATACTGACGGAAAGTTGCTGATGGGAATGCCTTATTCCTGCAGCCATTTTGATACAAGGGTTTCAATAATACCGGCCAGCCCTGCGATCGCAAGCAGCAAAACCAGCCACTGGGCCGCCTCTGGAATAAAGACCTGGCACAAAATCAAAAAGCCGGCGCACCACACGCCTGTGCACCAATAGCAGCTCAGCAATTCACCGATAAACGCCCTCACACCCGTTCCCTTTATGACAATATACGTTTCAATGTTCCCGTCCGCATCCTTTTCCTCCTTCTCTTCATGAAAAAGGCTGCGAAGCGGCGCCATAATCGTATCAAACACGAAAAGACGCGCGAGCCGGAAGACCGCAAGCGAAAGAAGGAAAAGAGACAGCCAATTGATAACCACTTGTTCACTCCTTTCATCATCCCCTTCACATATATGCAGAAACCCTAGCTTTCATGAATTTGTATCTTGTCCTGTTGAAAATTGGTTATTTTTCTTATTCCGCTCTGCACTTGTTCTGCATTATATACAGTATGGATAAGAAAGGAGTGAAGGTTATGTCATTTGAAGAAAAAGTTGAATCCCTGCATCCTGAAATATTTGAGCAATTATCTAGCGAATTCGAGCAGCAGATCGAAGTCATTGATTGCGAAAATATCACAATAGATACGTCACATATAACAGCTGCCCTTTCTATACAAGCCTTGGTCACAACAATGATTATCCTGGCAACACAGCTCGTCATCGCCGACGAGAACTTAGCTGACGCAGTCGCAAGCGAAATACTCATCCTCGATAACTCCCAAATCAAAAAAAGAACCATCATTAAAATTATCAACAGTCGAAACATCAAAATTACTTTATCTGCCGACGAAATAATAACCTTTGTACAAATTTTGCTTCAGGTGCTAAACAGCATTCTCAATGAACTTGACGTCCTTTAACCCTTTCTTTTCATAAACTTAAAAGTCGAGGTGAAAACAAATGTCAGATAACGATAAATTCAAAGAAGAGCTTGCAAAGCTGCCGGAAGCTGATCCAATGACGAAAATGCTTGTTCAAAATATCTTTCTTAAACACGGCGTCACGAAAGACAAAATGAAAAAAGTATCAGATGAAGAAAAAGAAATGCTCTTGAATCTGGTAAAAGACTTGCAGGCTAAATCAGCTGCATTAGTTGAAAATCAAAAGAAGAAAAAAGAAGAAGCAGCCGCGCAAGAGAAAAAGAACGAAAAACCGCTAAGCCGCAGAGAGCAATTAATTGAACAGCTCAGACAAAGACGGCAAAACAATAACAATTCAAACCAATCATAAAAAATAGGGTTCTTCATCAGGATATATGCCTCAGTCAAAGTAAGAGGCTCGCTCATTTAATAACAGTAAAAGAAAAGGAGGAATAGATATGGAAAGCAGACCATACTCTTGGGTTGCACTTGATCCTGACTGTGACCATCCGTTAGACGAAAAAGATAAAAAAGAAGAAAGAAAATGCAATTGCGATATTTGCTGCAATGGCAATGGATTCGGCGACGACAATGCTTTTATCAATCAAGATCTGGCTCAGGCAAATCTTAACAAACAGGTCTCCGATGAGACAATTATTATCAGAGACTCTTGTGACATCAACGTTACATCAACAGACGTTCAAGCCGTTACATCAGTTGTAACTGCAATTAATGCCGCTGTCGTGACAGCAACTCTCACATCCATTGCAGATGGTGTAATTGCTGAATTAGTCGCACAAGATTTACTGCAGCTGACAGCTAACAAACAAGTAAACCGCCAAAAACTTCTCATCGAATGCTCCCGCGGCGTAAACGTCTCAACAGTAGATGTCGATATTGCAACACTTGTCTCTACAGCAACAAACACTCTCATTGCCATCCTAGTTATCACACTCGTCCTCTAGGACCTAAAAGCAGAGCTAAAACGCTCTGCTTTTTCTTATTTTCCCAGCATATGATGATTATATAGACGTTCACCCACACCAAGTGAGGCACGAGTACATATGTTGTTAAGGACTAAAGTCAAATACCCTATAAAGAAGGAGCTGAAATCAATGAGCTGCGGAAAAACCCATGGCCGGCATGAGAACTGTGTATGCGATGCAGTGGAAAAGATTTTAGCAGAGCAGGAGGCAGTGGAGGAACAGTGTCCGACTGGCTGCTATACAAACCTTTTAAACCCTACGATTGCTGGAAAAGACACAATTCCGTTTCTCGTTTTTGATAAAAAAGGCGGATTGTTCTCCACATTCGGAAACGTGGGGGGATTTGTGGATGATATGCAATGCTTTGAATCCATTTTCTTCCGCGTTGAAAAATTATGCGATTGCTGTGCAACACTGTCTATTTTACGCCCGGTCGATATCAAAGGCGATACCTTAAGTGTTTGCCACCCTTGTGACCCAGATTTCTTCGGGCTCGAAAAAACAGATTTTTGCATCGAAGTGGACCTCGGATGCTTCTGTGCGATTCAATGCCTGTCACCAGAATTAGTTGACAGAACTTCGCCTCATAAGGATAAAAAGCATCATCACAATGGATAAACACTTGTAAAGAGGAATCCCCTTCCAAGCTCTATTACAAGTGCAAATCATTCAGCTGCTTCGAAAGTGAGGCAGCTGACTCTCCATCATTTCGCCAGTCTCAAAATTATAAGGCAGGAGGGATAATATATGAGCCAGAAAACATCAAGCTGCGTGCGTGAAGCGGTAGAACAAATTGAAGATCTGCAAAACGCGGTTGAAGAGGATTGCCCGACCGGCTGCCACTCCAAGCTTTTATCTGTAAGCCATTCATTAGGCGATACAGTGCCTTTTGCAATATTTACATCAAAATCAAAGCCTTTAGTCGCCTTCGGTAATGTCGGCGAGCTGGATAACGGACCTTGCTTTAATACAGTATTTTTTAGAGTGGAAAAAGTTCATGGCAGCTGCGCAACGCTATCCTTATTAATCGCTTTTGACGAACACAAACACATTTTGGACTTCACCGATAAAGACACGATTTGTGAAGTGTTCCGACTTGAAAAAACGCACTACTGCATTGAAGTGGATTTAGACTGCTTCTGCGCGATCAATTGCTTAAATCCCCGTTTAATCAATCGCACACATCATCATTCATGATAAGGCGGAAAAGCTTGCAGATTTGCAGGCTTTTCTCTATGTAAAAAAGCTGCCGGAACGATCTGCCGGGCAGCTTTTTGCTTTCATTAAAAACCTAACGGGTGCAGAGATGTGATATCATCGATCGCCAGCTCAGTCGGAGCGCCGTTTCCGGTCGTCCGAAGCAGAACGGAATCATTTCTTCTTCCGACAATCACGCCTCTGTACGTTTTCCCATTGGCTTCGATCAGACAAAGTGCTCTGGGCATGTTATGCGGCAGTTTTGTTAAAAAGTCGATTTTTTCATGGATGGACATCTTGCTCATCGGTTTTTTCACTTTTCTGGCCGGCGGTGTCTTTTCTTCAGCTTTAGCTGCATTATGAACGGCCTCCGGTTCCTTTTCAGGCATACGGGCTTCAGGTGCAGGCTCTTCCTTTTTTTCCGCTTCCTGAGGTTGCTGTTTGGCGGTGTCTTCAATTGCCTGCGGCTCTTCTAACGGTTCCTGCTGCTTTTTCTGGTTATCCGGCTCTCTCGCCTCTTGTTTTTGCTGACTCACTTGTTCCTCTACCTGTTTTTTCTCTGTTTGCTGATCATCTTTTGCCTGAATGTCTTCCCGCTCTTTTTCCTCTGTTTCCATGGCACCTTTTACCTGAATGTCTTCCCGCTCTTTTTCATGGTAAACCGGCTGTTCCTCTGCTTTTGGCGGAGCCGGTTTGGCTTTTCTTTTAATGACAATCTCCTGCATGGACGAGCGTGTTTCCATATAATCCGGCTGAACAATATACATGAGCGGTTTTTTATCCGCGTTTCTTTTCTTATTAGACATCTTCATCCCTCCGATTCTGTCATATTCTATCTATATGACAGAATGCTGAAAATCAGAAGAAATAAAAAAGCAATCCCTGTTAGGGACTGCTTGATGGTGAATCTGCTTAGCGGGCAGTGATATGGAAACCTGAATCAACATGAAGGTTTTCACCTGTGATGCCTCGGGACATATCGCTAAATAAAAATGCTGCTGTATCTCCCACCTCTTCAGGTGTAGTCGTGCGGCGTAGCGGCGCACGCTCTTCGATGTCTTTTAAGATGGAGTTGAAGTCACTGATGCCTTTAGCAGACAATGTTCTGATCGGACCGGCAGAAATGCTGTTAACGCGGATATTTTCTTTTCCTAAGTCAGCAGCTAAGTACTTCACACTTGCGTCAAGAGAAGCTTTCGCTACACCCATCACGTTGTAGTTCGGCATAACGAGCTCTCCGCCAAGGTAAGTCAGCGTTACGATGCTTCCGCCTTCAGTCATCATCGGACGCGCCGCTTTTGCGACAGCGGTCAGTGAGTATGAGCTGATGTTGTGAGCTAGAAGGAAGCCCTCACGATTTGTGTTTAAGTATTCGCCGACAAGCTCTTCTTTGTTGGCAAACGCGATACAATGCGCGATACCGTGGATCACACCGACCTGCTCCTTAATGCTTGCGAAACAAGTTTCGATTTCCGCGTCGTTTGTCACGTCGCAAGGAAGGATAATGGAATCGTTTCGCTCCAAAGTTCCAGCGAGTTCATGAACAGATTTCTCCAGGCGTTCACCTGCATATGTGAAAATCAAACGTGCGCCCGCTTCATGTAAAGAGCGCGCAATTCCCCAAGCGATACTGCGTTTGTTGGCTACTCCCATAACAACAATGTTGCGGCCTTCAAGTGAAAAATTCATATGTATAAAGCCTCCTATATTTGTTAAAGACATAGTATTAGTACCTGATCTTAATACCTATCATATCATAACCTTGTCCAGATGAAAAGCGCATACCAAAGTCAAACACAAAAGAGACCCCCATAAGCAGGTGGTCTCATCGGTTTATTTTTATACTGTTTCGTTTAAAAGCGAAATGATTTGTCGGTCCGTGGCCCGATCCGATGCAAAGCGTATTTTCCACAGCTTCGCGGACAAAGTTGGCAGCAACCTCGAATGCCTGCTGGATGCTGTCTCCTTTAGTGGTTTGGGCTGTTAAAGCCGCAGCAAAGGTGCAGCCTGTGCCATGCGTATGCTTCGTATCGATATAAGGATGGCTGATTTGCATAAACATGTTTCCATCAAAAAGAAGGTCAGTAATGTGATTGTCCTCAGGCTGGTGCCCGCCTTTGATAATCACATGCTGTGCACCCATCTTCACCAGCTGTTCCGCAGCTTTCTTCCGGTCATCAAGCGAACGGATCGCCATACCCGTCAGCGCTTCTGCTTCCGGCACATTCGGCGTGATCGCATAGCTTCTTGGAATCAGCAGCTCCTTCAGCGTAGCGATTGATTCATCGCGAAGCAAGGACGCCCCGCCCTTCGCGATCATAACCGGATCAACGATCACCCGGCTTAATTCGTATTGATCAATTTTCCTTGCCACTTCTTCAATCATTTCCGCATTCCAAAGCATTCCTGTTTTTACGGCGTCCGGTCTCAAATCCTCCGCCACAGCGTCAATTTGCTCTCTCAATGCCTCTGCAGTCAGCGGATACACGCCGTGGACGCCAAGTGTATTTTGAGCAGTTACCGCCGTGATGGCAGACATTCCGAATACACCAAGCTCCTGAAAGGTTTTAATATCTGCCTGTATCCCCGCGCCGCCGCCTGAGTCAGAGCCGGCGATCGTCAAGGCTTTATATATACTCATCAAACTACACTCCTTTTATTACCCGATCCATTTATGATAGATGGATTTTGCCCTGGCAATATCATTTGTTCCATGGATCAATGCTCTGCCGTCCCTAAACAGCACCATTTTCATGTCATCCGAGCGGCAGGAAATTAAATACGGATTCGCTGCTACTTCCAGCCCCGCCTGCCTCAGCTGCCCCGCCATCACGTCAAGATCTGCTTCTTTTGTGAAAGAGGATCTGATTTGCACCGTGTTTCTGCCGCACAATACTGCTGCTTTCGTTTGATTTTCATATGATAAAAACGGAAAATCCTTTGTGCCGCAGCTTGGACACGAGTCATCTTTAAGTCCCGCTGCTCCTACCTCTGACCGCTCATTTTTCCACAGATCAAAGGAGCGCAGCACAGGCTCGCATTCCTCTCCCGTCAGCAGTTTCAGGGCGTCTGTCACCTGAAGAACAGCAACCTGCAGAACAGCCGGGCTGATAATGCCGGCTGTGTCGCATGTCGCACCGCCAATCGGAAGAGTATCGAGTAAACAATGAAGGCAGGGTGTTACTCCCGGCAATACAGTAAACGTGAGACCGTAGCTCCCCACACAAGCGCCGTAAAGAAACGGAATGCCTTCTTTCACCGCAGCATCGTTAACAATGAGCCGGGTTTCAAAATTATCGGCGGCATCTACAATGATTGATGCGCCGCGAATCAGCTCGGATACGTTTTCTGCTGTGACATCCATGACAAGTCCGGTCACATCCACATCACTGTTAATGGAACGAAGACGCTGCTCAGCTGCTGCTGCTTTCGGCAGTTCCTTTTTGACATCATTTTCTGTGTAAAGCTGCTGGCGCTGAAGATTGCTCCATTCGACGTAATCTCTATCGGCGATTTTCACCGATCCGACTCCCGCTCTCACCAGCATCTCTGCGCTGGCTGTTCCCAGTGCGCCGGCGCCGATGATCACAACGCGCGCCTCTCTCAGTTTCTTCTGGCCTTCGCGGCCGATTGGAGCAAACAGCTCCTGTCTGGAATACCTGTCCGTCATACAGGAAGACCTTCTCCCGGACTGCTAGCCGTCCCATATGACTTGGCTGGAATACGGCCTGCTTCATAAGATAGACGGCCTGCTTCTACCGCAAGCTTCATGGCGTGTGCCATTTTCACCGGATCGTTCGCACCTGATACGGCCGTATTCAGCAGTACGCCGTCCGCTCCAAGCTCCATTGCATATGCCGCATCTTTTGGCGATCCGATTCCGGCATCCACGATGACCGGCACTTTCGCCTGTTCAATGATAAATGACAGATTCAAAGGATTTAAAATCCCCTGTCCCGATCCAATCGGAGAAGCCCCCGGCATAATGGCATGAACACCAAGCTCCTCAAGCTTTCTCGCCAGCACCACATCATCCGAGGTGTACGGCAGTACAATGAATCCTTCTTCAAGAAGCTGTTCAGACGCTTTTAACGTTTCCACAGGATCGGGCAGCAAGGAGCGGCTGCACCCGATGACTTCGACTTTAATCATGTCACAAAGCCCGGATGCCTTCGCAAGCCGTGCAATTCGAACTGCTTCTTCCGCCGTGCTGGCGCCTGCTGTATTTGGCAGCAGCGTATATTTGGATAAATCAAGCTGCTCCAGAAAATTAGGCTGAGACGCTTCAAAAATATTCATTCTCCGCACAGCAAATGTTAAAATATCAGACTCTGAAACAGCCACCGCTTCCTTTTGAATGTCAAACGATGGATATTTTCCCGTGCCCAGCAGCAGCCTTGATTGAAATTGTTTCCCGCCAATTGTTAACATTCTCATCCGCCTCCTACAAAATGAACAATTTCGATGACATCACGATCAGAAAGCTCTACCTCGTGATATTGTTCTTTACCGATAATTTCTTTATTTCTTTCAACGATCACGATTTTATTTTCAAGCTGATAAGACGCAAGCAGATCCTGAATCGTACCTGTGTCTCTATCCCACTCAACTTGTTTACCGTTCAGCTGAAGCATCATATCTGAACCGCCTCCTTGCGATCAATTCGAAAGGCGTGCAGCCAGTCTGCCTTGACCTCTTTATTCATAATGAGATCACCGATTAAAGCACCCGTTGCAGGAGCAAGCAGAATCCCGTTTCTGAAATGGCCCGCCGCAAATAAAATGCGGCTGTCCTCAGGGTGTCTGCCAATGTATGGTTTTCCGTCCTTTGTCCCCGGACGCAGTCCCGCCCAAAAACGATCAACCTTCATATTCTGAATCGCCGGCAGCATCGTTTTCGCTTTTTCCATAACCGACTGAAGTCCGCCAAGATCCGGCTTATCGCTCCAATCACCAGGCTTCATCGTCGCGCCGACAACCAGTCTGCCGCTTTTTCTCGGTACGATATAGCAATGATCATGATAAAGTGTTTTTGTCAGCGGAATATCATCATTCCAAACAGACAGGCACTCTCCTTTTACAGGAAAAAATGACTGGTTCAACCCGAGCTGTTTAAAAAACATCCCGCTCCAGACCCCGCTGGCAACCACGACATGGTCCGCATGCACGTCACCGGAACCTGTTTTGATCAAAATGGATTCACCGCCACGTGTCACATCGAGAACGGGAGTATGCTCAAAAATTTCCGTACCAAGCGCTTTAGCCGATTTAGCGTATGCCTTGCATACAAAATAAGGCTCAACATGAACATCGTCCTGAATAAAGCTCGCCCCGTAAATCTCACCGGCCGTATACGGCTCTTTTTCCAGCACTTCTTCTTTTGTATGCCAGCTGACAGAATCCAAATCGTCCATCCGTCTCAGGCGTGACACGTCTTCTTCGGAGAATGCAAGCTTAAACATACCGCCATCATGCCTTCTGATATCAATGCCGGATAATGCAAATAGCTCCTCTCCAAGCCCCTGATACAAACGCTGACTGTGCATGGCGAAATCAAAAAACGCATCCCGCTCCTCGCACTCGGCATGGGCGCCAAGCATCCCTGCCGCGGCGCTTGTTGTTCTGCCGCCGATTGTTCCGCTTTCAAGCAATGCGGTGTTTTTCTTTTCTTTTGCCAACTGATAAGCTATCGCGGAACCAATCATTCCGCCTCCAATGACAACTGCATCATAATGCCTTTTCATACTGAATCTCCTTTAGCTTGCGGGAATATCGTCTGGCAGCTTCCAAAGGATCATCGGAAGAAAAAATTCCGGACATGACAGCGATACCGTCTGAACCTGCTTGTTTCACTTCTCTTAATCTGGCAGGTGTCATTCCGCCAATTGCAATAACCGGAATCGAGATCCTCTGTTTGATTTCTGAAAGCAAAGACATGCCTCTGCCCTCAAGGCCTTGTTTGCAATCCGTTTCAAACACATGGCCGAACAAAACATAATCAGCGTCTTCCTTTTCTGCCTGAAGCGCTTCCTCCAGTGAATGCACCGATCGCCCAATGTGCAGGTGAGGAAATCTGGCTCTTACTTGTTTTGGCGAAAAGCTGCTGCTCGGCAGCTGAACGCGATGAATATTTGAAAAAAGCGCAATATCAACCCGGCCATTCATCACCAGCTTTTGCTTATCAACACCGTCTTCAGAAATAAGCTCCAGCAGTTTCAAAATGTCAGCCGCCGATTTAGACCGTTCACGAATATGGATGAAATCAACCTCATCCTGAATGGCTATAATTGATCTCGCTAGATCTTCAACCGGCTTGCGGTCATCAGTTATGGCGTGCAGCTCCAAGCCCTTCCACCTCTTTTACGCCGCTGTCTGACCAGCCTTCTTTTCGATAAGCCATTCCCCAGAACTGATATTCATAATAGCTCGAAATAACGAAATTCTCTTTCATTTTGGCACGCACTTCCTCCGTGCTGTTTTCCGCCAGCTCATCCAGGCGGTTAATTTGTTCTTCCACCTGCTGTCTGAACCAGTCACCGCCGTATGTGCTAATCCACTTCTGATAAATCGGATGCCCCGGATCACATGTCAGCAATTTCTCACCAACCTCATAATAAAGCCAATAGCACGGGAGAAGAGCTGCCAAGATTTCTGCAAAATTCCCGCTCAAAACCGAACGGTACATATGGGATGTATAGGAGTAAGCGGTAGGAGATGGCTTAAATGACTTCCGTTCTTCCTCACTGATTTCCAAAAGCTCCGTAAACTCTCGATGAAGCGCCATTTCCGCTTCATATGTACCTTGAGCATGGCTGGCCATGCGTCCTGTTGTATAAAGATCCTTTGCATAAGCGGCACCGAACGATTGCACCTTTGCAAAATGAGTTAAATAGTAAGAATCCTGAAGCACGTAATATTTAAAGCGGTCGATCGGAAGAGTTCCGTCACCGATCCCCTGAACAAATGGATGGACAAAGCTGCCTTCCCACCATTCTGCGGCTGCACTGCGGCATTCTTCTGAAAACTTCACACGTCATTCCCCCTGTCTGATAATAAAAAAACCACTTTCCCGCAAGGAAAAGTGGTTTGGAATTGGCATAGTTATATAACACAAATACCGCTCCACTTCCCTACGCAGGTCTGAACCTGTTCAAGTTATGAGGGTCTAAAAGTCACACTTTTATCTCAGCCCTTATAAAGGACACCCCTAGTGGTTTTACGAATACATATTGAATTGTTCTGCACCTCTATCTTAACACGAATCCTTATTTGGTCAAGATATTATCCTTCCAATGTTTTCTTAAGATCGGTTACGTACCCGCGTGATCCGGTGACAATTAAGCGGTCTCCGATTTTCAGTCTTGTATCGCCGTGAGGAACGATGCTGTCGACACCCCGGAAAATCCTGACAAAAATCACGTCCCCTGTTAAAGGAAATTCACGGAGAATCACGCCATCGTATTTGCTGTTTTCCATATTAATTTGATACAGCGAAGACTCCTGGTTCGTGAGCAGTTTCATGACGCCAGGCGCTTCTATCAGCGCGCGAAGCAGCGTTTTGGTCGACAGCAAGATGGAAAAGATGCTGATGCCCTGCTCTTTCAATTTCGCTTCGTTCTCCGGTGATCCGGTGCTGGCAATGACTCTTTCTGTTCCTTTTTCTTTGGCGTATAATGCGATGTCCGTATTCATGTCTTCATCCCCTGTCGCCACTACAAGGATTTCTGTATCAAATATACCGAGAGATTCAAGGGTTTGATGCTCATAATCAGAAATCGGTTCGACGGAAAATACTGAGTCTGACAGCTTTTCCTCAGCGTTTTCTTGATAAACGTGCACGACACGCACTTCATACTCGTTCTCAGGCAATTCAAGTGTCACAGGCAGTGTCATTTGATTAGCGCCGATAAATGTGATCTTCTTTTTCTCCTCCGGCTGCTCCTGTTTTTTGTACAGCTTTTTAAAACCGACCGGCGTAAAAATACTTGCAATAACCGCAACCAGCGTAAGCGCTCCTGACATATTCGCGCTGATTACATGAAGCTGCTGGCCGATTGTCGCAGCGGCAATCACAAGAGAAAGCGTTGATGTCAGCAGGAAACCAGACGCCAATATTGTGCGGTTATCATACCATTTCTTCAAGTACAGGACAGGAAGAATTTTGCTTACTAACAGCGCCATAAGCAGCAGCGGAATCATCACTAAAATTTTCGGGTCCTGAAAAAGTGTCCAAATATCCAATTTTACACCGACCATCACAAAGAAAATCGGTATTAAGAACCCGTAGCCGAAGGAATCAAGCTGCTGAACCAATTCCTTGTTCGGCGAGAGCAGGGAAACAAGTACGCCCGCTAAGAAAGCGCCGAGAATATTTTCTGCCCCCAGTGATTCAGACAGAGCCACCAGTACGATAATTAAGGTGAAAATAGCACGAGTCCCGATCTGGATCGTCCCTTTTGACATGGACTGAACAAAAGAACGGTGTTTGAAGACCCGGCCGAAAAAGTAAAGCACTACTCCGGCTGCGAACAGGATCATCAAGAGCCACATGTTTCCGCTGTCCTCTCCGTATAGAGAAGAAAATACAGCAAGAAGAATCATAGTGACCAAGTCAGCAATCACAGCAACAAGCAGGATAATCTGCCCGATGTTTGAATCCATGATCCGTTCTTCCTTTAAGGTTGGAACAACAACACCTAACGAAATCGTAGAAATAATAAGCGTCATTAAAAAAGCATTTTGGATAAATCCTGCCAAGACGAACCCATAGGACAGCAGCAATGATAAAATAAAAATACCGATAAAAATAATGGATGCTGTGGCAAATGTATTGGGTGCTTCCTTGCCGTTTTGCAAAAACTGCTTTTTCTTTCCTCTCTCAAAGGATGAAAAATCAATTTCAAGCCCGCTTAAAAACATTAAAAAGATAAATCCGAGCATAGAGAGCGTCTGAAGCCAAGTATCACCCTCCACAACTAAATTAAGGCCGCTTTTTCCTATAATCAATCCCATAATAATTTCAGCAACTACAACAGGGATGCTGAGTTTAAACCGATGCAAAAGGATGGGAGTTAAAAATGCAACGATAAGTACGACAACTAATGATGCGACAGATGTATGCGCCATAATCTGAACCTCCTTTTAAAAAAACATAACGCGATTTTAACAAGGGTGATGATAAAAAATAAAGTAATAAGGTCTCATTTTTTTTAGAAAATGATTCTTCTATAATTTGCACATAAAAGCTGGTGATGACTCACAGCAATTTGCTTCATAATAAATAAAATCATGAGTAAGGAGGATGCTGCATGGCTTACTACGATATTATCAGCGATATTCATGGCTGCTACGATGAAATGACAGCCCTGATAGAAAAACTTGGATACACAATAAAAAATGGATTGCCTGTACATGATGAAGGCAGGATGCTTGTTTTTGCCGGAGATTTGACAGACCGAGGCCCTAAATCAATTGAAGTCATCCGCTTTGTAGCCCGCGCTTATGAACAAGGAGCAGTGCGTTATGTCCCGGGAAATCATTGCAACAAGCTATACCGCTACTTAAAAGGAAATCCTGTTAAAGTAATGCACGGTCTTGAAACAACTGCGGCAGAGCTTAAAGCACTTTCTGAGGAAGAAAGAAAAAAAGTCAGCGAACAATTTATGAAGCTTTATGAAACTGCGCCGCTTTACGACATCTTACATAATGGAGAATTGGTTGTCGCCCATGCTGGCATAAAGGCTGACGATATCGGCAAAAACACAAGAAGAGTAAAGGACTTTGTGCTTTACGGCGATGTGACGGGTGAAACGTATCCGGACGGAAGACCCGTCAGGAGGGATTGGGCCGCCGCCTATAACGGGAAAGCATGGGTTGTATACGGACACACACCTGTTAAAGAGCCCCGCATCATAAATCGCACCATTAACATTGATACAGGCTGTGTGTTTGGGAATGAACTGACGGCCTTGCGTTTTCCCGAACTGGAGACAGTCTCCGTTCCAAGCTCTATGCCCTATGACGAATCTAGATTTCGCGCCATATAAAAAAGGAGAGAATCGTTTTAATGATTCTCTCCTTTAACTAATTCTTGCATATCGTGCGGCAGAGCCGCATGAAACGTCATTTTCTCCTGCGTCAGCGGGTGGATAAACGACAGCTGCTCACTGTGCAGCGCCTGCCTGTCAATCTTTTGTCTCGTTCCGCCGTACAACGTATCGCCGCACAGCGGGTGTCCGAGGTAGCTCATATGGACGCGAATCTGGTGGGTCCGCCCTGTCTCAAGCTGCAATGCCACCGAGGTTAAGTCATCTGTTATACGTGTGACACGAAAGTGAGTAACAGCCTTCTGACCGCCCGGTGTCACCATCCGTTCAATGATACTGTCAGGATGTCTGTCAATCGGGGCGTCTATCTTTCCCTCTGTCTCTGTCATACGTCCATGCACAACCGCAACATATCTGCGTTTCACAAGGCCGTTTTTTTGTGCCGACGATAAAATGGAGTGGGCAAAGCGATGCTTGGCAATCAGCATGACACCAGACGTGTCCCGGTCTAGCCGGGTGACAAGATGCACTGTGGCCCGCACTCCGTTTTTTTGGTAGTGATGGATGATGCCATTTGCGATGCTTCCCGCCGGGTGCTCTCGCGACGGAATAGATGACACATACGGCTGTTTGTTTATCACAAGCACGTGTTCATCCTCATACAGAATATCGAGCGGAACAGGCTCGGCCAAAAGCGTCTCGCTCACCTGTTCCTCAGGAAACTTTACAACTAGAAGGTCTCCGTCTCTCAATACGTATTTAACAGTCACATGCTCACCGTTAATGAGAAGATCTCCTCCGCTAAACTTGATATCGGTCAGCAGACGTTTCGAAATCCCCAGCTCGCCCGCATATTCCTTTAAGGTCATTCCGTCTTCAGCGGAAGTGATGTTCTTTTCAATAATAAATTGCTCCACGATACGTCCTCTTTCTACTCACCTTTTCCGATAAATGAATCCTGGACTCTTTTCCAAAACGGAAACGGACGGAATCTTGCAAATCTTACATTTTCGGATGCAACCTGGCAGCGGATGGACTTTACATCCTTATGAAGCAGGGTTAAATGGTCAATTGTTACTTGAAAGTCAACTTCGTTTCTCGGTTTAATCATGCAATCATGATGGGAAGGGAGAAGGAGCGGTGATCCGACCGTCCGGAATACGCGGTTATTGATAGATGCCATTTCCGCCAGCTGAATCGCTCTGATGGATGGGTGGATAATTGCTCCGCCCAGCGCTTTATTATAGGCTGTGCTCCCGGAAGGCGTGGACAGGCAAAGGCCGTCGCCTCGGAACGTTTCAAAGAGCTGCCCTTTGATTTCCACATCCGCCACAAGGCTTCCTTCTATGCTTTTAATCGTACATTCATTTAACGCCAAATATCTTTCCTCTCGCTCATTTTCATGATAGGTCACTATCACTTCAAGGAGCGGATATTCCACAGTATGATACGGTGTTTTCGCAATTGCGAGCACCAGTTTTTCAATTTCATGAGGAACCCAGTCCGCATAAAACCCAAGATGACCCGTGTGAACGCCGACAAAAGCTGTTTTATCTAACCTGTCGCTGTATCTGTGAAAAGCGTATAAAAGCGTCCCGTCGCCCCCGACTGAAATGACGATTTCCGGTTCATTTTCATCCAGTTCCATGTCAAAATCCAATAAATACGCCTGTATTTTGCTTTTCAGCGTATCAGAAACATTATCTCCTTTTGACGATACGGCAAATTTCATGCTTTTTCTTCCCCTTTACCTATTGATGCTCGCTTCCTTTTTTCTTTCTGGAAAAGGCAGCTTGAGCTTCCTGTATTTCACCCTTGATCTCCGACATCTCTTCATCAAGCCGCGAAGCCGCTTCAGAAGCGCGCTGGAGCCTCAGTTTTACTTTTTCAGGAATGTTTCCGCTGTATTTATAATTTAATGAATGCTCAATGGTCGCCCAAAAATTCATCGCCAGCGTACGGATCTGTATTTCAACAAGAACATGTTTCTCTCCGGATATCGTCTGCAAAGGATACATCACGACAAGGTGATATGACCGATACCCGCTCTCTTTATGTTCTGCAATATAATCTCTCTGATCCACAACGGTGAAATCTTTTCGGGCAAACAGCATTTCCTTTACAAATTGGATGTCATCGACAAATTGGCACATGATCCTAAGGCCTGCGATATCCTGCATGGTTTCAATTTCATGTAACGGTATGCTTTTCCGTCTGGCTTTTTCGAGTATACTCGCCACAGGCTTGACGCGTCCTGTCACAAACTCAATCGGTGAATGGTCATCCTCATATTCATAAAGCGTGCGGATCCCCTTGAGCTTCACTTTTAATTCTTCAACAGCCTGGCGGTACGGCACTAAAAAACGCTCCCATTGCTTGTCATCCATCATACATCCCCCAATTCAGCACCAGTTTCTATAGAAATACGCGTTTCACTTTTTCTTCCATTTCTTCTCCGTAGTTCGCATTATCTTTAATATTTTCTAAAAGATACTCCAGCTCCTCATAAAGGCCTGACAGCTCAATGCTTTCCTTCCCTGCCTCTAAAACAATCGGTTTTCTTTGATCATAGGCCTGCTTCAGTTCAGGCCATATATGTTCCTTTATCATGACATATTCAAAAGAATCAGCTAATTCAAGTATGTATACAAAAGCAATGTTGTCAGAATCAACAAGCATTTGACCTGACGGCTTGCGCTCTGCTTCGATTCCTTCTGTCTCACAGGTTAGGCGAAGCTCATCATCCGATAGTGTTGCATTTACGATTTCGATTCTGTTTTGCATAATGCTCTCCTTTATAAACAAAGTACAGATTCATTTTATCATATCAAGCTCGATATTGATAAACCTAACATCTAAAGAGATAATAGTAAAAATGAGATTTACAGAGCTGAAAGGAAGACAATCATGAGCCAAGAAATTGAAATTGAATTTAAAAATCTGCTGACAAAACATGAATTTGAAAACATAGCTGCAGCACTGCACTTGACAGAAAAAGAATTTACAAATCAAGAGAATCACTATTTTGATACCAACAGCTTCGCACTGAAACAAAAACATGCGGCGCTTCGAATACGCAAGAAAAATGGCGAGTATGTGCTGACGTTAAAAGAACCGGCTGAAGTTGGACTTCTGGAAACCCACCAGAAACTTTCCGGCGTATCCGACTTTACACGTTTCACGATTCCGAAAGGACCTGTCGAGGACCAGCTGAAGAAGCTTCACATCGATACAGACGCGATTCATTATTTTGGATCTTTAGCAACAAATCGTGCAGAAAAAGAAACAGAAAAAGGTTTAATAGTTTTAGATCACAGCCGATATTTAAATAAAGAGGATTATGAAATCGAATTTGAGGCGGCTGACTGGCATGAAGGCAAACTGGCCTTTGAAAAGCTGCTTCAGCAATTCAGTATTCCTCTGCGTGAAACCAAAAATAAAATTCAGCGTTTTTATGAAGAAAAACGAAAGTCTATATAAGGTGGAATGACATAGTGAACGTAACGAATTGGGCGGCTCTCCTTCAGCTTCAGGCATTACAGTCTATATCAAATGCAAGCAGCACGGGCAGTCAGAATGCCGAAAGCCCGCTTTCAAGCTTCAGCTCCTTGCTCAGCCAATATACAAATGGACTGTCCCAGCAAACAACAGCGTCAGCAGCATCTTCAAGCCCGCTCAGCCAGCTGAACAGCGTTTACGGGACATCGCCGTCACTGCTTTCAGCTTACGGGCTTACCTCCTATTCAAACGGCAATGCCGGCCAAATGACAAAAGCGAGTGAAAGCACTGAAACAGCCGCTGTTGATGTCTCCTCAAACAAACAAGAGGATAAAAACATCAGTTCGGGTGACCTCTCAATCGACAGCGCTATAAAAAAAGCCTCTGACAAATACGGAGTCGATGAAAAATTAATCCGCGCTGTCATCAAACAGGAATCAGGCTTTAATGCAAAAGCCGTCAGCGGTGCAGGCGCAATGGGCTTAATGCAGCTGATGCCGTCAACAGCAACCTCACTTGGTGTTTCCAATCCGCTTAATCCGCAGCAAAACGTTGAGGGCGGAACGAAGTATTTAAAACAAATGCTGGATAAATATGATGGCAATGTATCGATGGCGTTAGCAGCTTATAACGCCGGACCTGGAAACGTTGATCGATACGGAGGCATTCCGCCTTTCAGAGAAACTCAAAACTATGTAAAAAAAATAACAGCAACCTATTACGCGTAACCGGAGCGGCTCTTGCCCTCCGGTTTTTTTGCGGAGTGAAATCTTACACATTCATGATTTGTATGTGATATGATATGAATTACAAACCCGGCTCTAAAGCCGAACCCTGTCTTCAAGCACATAAAAGGCAGTTTGTTTGTAGAAATGATGCCTTGTTGCTAAAATAAATCATAGATGAATTGAAATAAATACAGAAAATAACTTTTTGCAATAGGAATTATGATTCCTATTAGCCATATTTAAAGGAGTAGTCAACATGGGACAATCGTTTAACGCACCTTATGAAGCGATTGGAGAAGAACTTCTATCGCAACTTGTTGATACTTTTTATGAGCGTGTCGCGTCTCATCCTTTGCTTAAGCCCATATTTCCGAGCGATTTAACAGAAACGGCCAGGAAACAGAAGCAATTTTTGACACAGTATTTAGGCGGGCCTCCCCTTTATACTGAGGAACACGGCCATCCCATGCTCAGGGCAAGACATCTTCCCTTTCCAATTACAAACGAGAGGGCCGATGCGTGGCTCAACTGTATGAAAGACGCAATGGACCATGTAGGACTAGAGGGCGATATTCGTGAATTTTTGTTTGGCCGGCTGGAGTTGACAGCAAGGCATATGGTGAATCAAACAGAAGCGGAGGATCGATCATATTGACAAACTATCAGCATGAGCAATACTTCGCCCATTGCCACGGCCATCCAAAAAAACCGCTGGAAATCTACATGTTTGTTGACCCTTTATGTCCCGAATGCTGGTCCTTAGAGCCTGTCATAAAAAAAATGAAAATCAGATACGGACGTTTTTTCACCTTACGCATCATCGCATCCGCAAGCCTTACAGCGTTAAATAAGAAACGCAAAAAGCATCTTCTGGCAGAAGCCTGGGAAAAGATCGCTAGCCGCTCCGGTATGCCGTGTGACGGCAGTGTATGGTTTGAGCAAGATCAGCCGCTCTCTTCTCCATATATGGCCGCTCTCGCATTTAAGGCAGCCGAACTTCAAGGAAGAAGAGCCGGTATGCAATTTCTTCGGAATATGCAAGAGAGTCTGTTCGTTTCGAAGAAGAATATAACGGATGAAAACGTGCTTTTGGAAATAGCGTCAAAAACAAGCCTAGATCTCGAGGAATTTCAAAAAGACCTTCACTCCCAAAGCGCGGTAAAGGCGCTTCAATGCGACATGAAAATCGCGGCTGAGATGGATGTTACAGCCACCCCGACGCTGACGTTTTTTAATACGCAGCATGAAGATGAAGGACTTAAAGTCCCCGGCAGCTATTCATATCATGTATATGAAGAAATCTTATTTGAGATGCTTGGCGACGAGCCGAAGCCGTCGGAAACACCGCCTCTGGAATGTTTTATTGAATATTTCCGTTTCGTTGCCTCTAAGGAAATCGCTCTTGTATATGATTTGAGTCTTGAAGAGGTAGAAAAGGAAATGAAAAAATTGGCGTTTGCTAAAAAGGTTGCCAAAGTAGAGGCCAAGCACGGAATGTTTTGGCAGTCCCTCACAAGCAGTTCTGATGAATACCAATCATGTGAAAAATAGCCGCAGGCGTGTATATGCTTGAGGCTGTTTTTTTGCGCAAAAATAAAACATATGTTCTGTTCAAAGCACTAAAGAAACCGCGCCGGGATAAGCGCGGTTTCATATGTCTTAACGACAACAAAGGGGATGGGAGAAATTTTTCACGGTCAAACAAAGGGGTAATGTTTGTTTGTGATCAATTTCACATCCTTATCATATCAAAAGTTGTCGACTGTTGACAACCATTAAGCTTAATGTTCATATTTTTGTCACAAAACATAACTGACAGATTTCATTCATATGCTTGTAAGGAACAAGGACGAGGAGGATCGCCATGATGTTTAATGTAATCTCAATTGTGTGCATTGTTGTTTTTTTCTGTTTAAATTTATTAGCTATGATGCATATGCTGCCTCTTTACATTACATCCCCTCTGCTATTTCTCTCTATTCTGTTTACCTTGTACCGCCTGAACCATCGGAAAACCTTTAAAGGATTTTAAAAAGCCTGTGCATCATTTATGCACAGGCAATTTTTTTAAGACTGCTTTACTTTTAACAGCAGTTCTTCCATCTCATCAAGTTTTTCCTCAAACATTTTGCACGCAGCTTCAATCGGTTCTGGAGACGTCATATCAACGCCCGCTTTTTTCAAGATGTCGATCGGATATTGTGAGCTGCCCGCTTTCAGGAAGTCAATATAACGGTCAACCGCAGGCTTGCCTTCCTTCAAAATTTGGCTGCTTAACGCCTGGGCCGCACTGTACCCTGTCGCATACTGATATACATAGTAGTTGTAATAGAAATGCGGAATCCGTGACCATTCGAGTCCGATTTCTTTATCAATCACCATGTCGTTTCCGAAATACTTTTTATTCAGATCATAATATACATTGGTCAAGAGCTCAGGTGTGAGCGGCTCTCCTTCTTGCGCTTTTATATGGATAAGATGTTCAAATTCTGCAAACATCGTTTGTCTGAAGACAGTTCCTCTAAAGCCCTCAAGCATATGGTTGAGAATATATAAACGCTGTTTTTCGTCCTCTAAATTGTTCAGCAAATATTCACCAAGCAGCGCTTCATTTGTCGTGGAGGCAACTTCCGCGACAAAGATGCTGTAATTGCCGTAAGGATATGGCTGATGTTTTCTCGTATAGTAGCTGTGAACAGAGTGGCCGAACTCATGGACTAGCGTAAAGAGATTATTGACGTTATCATGCCAGTTCATTAAAATATACGGATTTGTGCCGTATGTTCCAGAAGAGTAAGCGCCGTTGCGTTTCCCTTTATTTTCATAAACATCAACCCAGCGGTTTTCAAGCCCCTCTTTTAAGATAGAGCGGTATTCTTCTCCTAAAGGTGCAAGCCCCTTTAGCATATAATCTTTAGCTTGTTCGTACGTAACCTTCATTCCCGCATCCTTCACAAGCGGTGTATACAGATCATAGATATGCACTTCATCCAGCTCAAGCACTTTCTTTCTCAGTGCAATATAACGATGCAGCAGCGGAAGATGCTTGTTAATCGTTTTGACGAGATTGTCGTATACCTCTTCAGGGATACTGTTGTTAGAAAGCGCAGCTTCGCGTGCTGATTTGTACTTTTTCATTCTTGCGTAGAAGTTGTCTTTTTTCACAGTCCCGCTCAAGGTAGTCGCCATTGTGTTTTTATATTGACCGTATGTTTTATATACAGCGTCAAACGCATTTTTGCGGACTTCGCGGTTTTCGCTTTCTAAGAAATTAATAAAATTGCCGTGAGTGATCTGTTTTTCTTTTCCCTCTTCATCTTTAATTGATGGGAATGTAATATCGGCATTATTTAACACGCTGAACGTATTTGACGACGAAGACAGCACCTCAGAAGCTTCAGCCAGCAGCGCTTCTTCCTTCTCGCTCAGCACGTGCGGGCGTTCCTTTGTGATTTCTTCAATCGCGTGTGAGTAAAGCTTCAGCTCTTCTTTTTCAAGAATAAACTGCTGCAGTTTGTCTTCCTCTATGGATAAAATCTCCGGAACAAGATAGGCTGTTGCGCTTGCGGCCTGTGTATACAGATTTCCAGCCTTATCATTAAGCCCCTGATAAAAGGAGTTCCCGGTATCTTGGTCTGAGCGCATATGCGCGTATGTGTAAAGTTTGCCCAAACGCTCCATCACCTTATCTTGGTAAGTAAGGGCTTCGTATAAATGATCAGCTGAATCAGCCAGCTTGCCTTTATACTTAGATAATTCCGGTATTAATTCTTTGACAGCTTGAAATTCTTTATTCCAGGCCTCATCACTAGGAAAAATATCCTCTAGTCTCCATGTGTCCTCTACCTTTACCTCGCTTCGGTCAGGCAGTTGATTAGCTTTTTTTTCCTCAGCCATGGTGATCCCCCTCGTTTTCTTTGATTCAAGCCAATTGAAAAAACGGTTGTTTCTCAATAAACTTGTGTTGTGAATATCTTCCGGTTTTTCACTGCCATTTGTCAAATCATATGCAGTTATGAAGAGAACGAATGCCAAAAAAGCAGTAAAAACACGAAAAACCTTTCCTTTTGTGCTTCTCACAACCAGCCCACCACCTTTGTCTTAGGGTGAGCCAAATCAGGAAAACTCATTCGATAAAACAGCTTCTGTCTTTTTCAATGAGATCCTGTAATGATTGGCTGCGCTTTGCGGGCTGATTCAGCACATATACTTCTTTCTGAGTCTCCCTCAAAAATCCCTTCTTGCACAAAAACTCAATGTACTGTTTAACCGCCTCAATGAAATCCTGATCCCTGTATACGCCTCTTAGCAGAATGTTCTTTTTATGAATGTGTATTTTGCAGTGCTGCAAAACGGCTGAAAAGCGAATGGGCGCATGTTTATATCCAAGATCCGTAATAAACAGATAAAGATAGCCCTGCCATACAAAAACGGGACTCTTAAAAACAGCTCCTTTCTTTACAGGAACAAACACCTCTGTCGGAAGAAAAGAGAGAGGTGTTTGCCGTTTTTCATAAAACAGAAGCCTGATCCGATTCATATCTTTAGAGAGAAACCGATGAGTTTTGCGGCGAAAACGGAGAATGGCCCCTGTCCAATCTGAGTGCTTAAACGACGAATTTGGTTCAGTGAAAAATAAATCTTCAGCCGCTGCCTGGCGGATTGGAATCGTTTGAACGGAGCAGTAAAAATGGGTTGTGTAAAACGGGATCATGTGGCTGAGCCTCAGGAAAGAATGTGTTTCGGGGCAGTAACATAACAGATCACTGTTCGGACTGGCATTGATAAACTGCCAATGGAAAGCGGACAGCTGGTAAAAGGATGATGATGTCCGTTTTAAGCGGCTGCCCCCAAGAATCCACTGCGGTATCATTCCTGCTTGTTTGAAACCGGCTGTTCTTTTTTGAAAGACATCTGGAGCGAGAGTCGCGCATTGGTATTCAACTGCAAGCGTATCCCCCTTTACTTTTGCCAAGATGTCGGGCCTTTGTTTAATCTCTTTCACGTACGGCTCTAAGAGCGGGGAAGCCTTTTGCGTTTTCAGCCATACATAAAGCTGCCGTTTTCCTTCTAAGTGATAGGCGCTCTCAGGTTCTATGTCTATCGTGCAGGACTTGTTCTGTTTATGGGCAAAATGCGGCGCTTTCTGAGACCCTAGCTTCACATCGAGCTCCTCTGCACACACCGGGCAGAAAAACCTGGTCTGCTTTAATTGTTCTCTCCTCTGCCTGCCTATGAGGTGAAACACTTGGCCGTCTTCTGTCACAGCACTAAACAATTGTCATCTCTCCTTTCCAGATTCATAACTCTTTCTGGAAATAACCGATGAACTCCTGTTCGCTGATGTTTTGCCTATATGTATGTTTTTGATTTTCCAGCTTCAATATGTTGTTTTGAAATAGAAAAAAACCGATTTCCGGCAAGAAATCGGTCTGCTATGATGCAAAGTGTTTTTTTATCGTTTCAAGAGCGTGCTCTGATACAACCAGCTTGCCGTATTCTTCAAGACGGTGTATGCTGATTGAGGATTCAGACGCGTACTCCAACAGGATGCTTAGCTGATTTTCAACCTCTTCATCAGTCAAATTGTAAAAATCCACATATAAATAATATCGGTTCTCAAACGAATATAAAGTCGTTTTACTTCCGTTAACGTTTAATTTAGATAGAGAAATTACATCTTCGAAGTCATCAAACCGCAAGACAAATTGAAGCTTTTGCTCCTTCTCTTCCTGATTGACTTCTTGCTCTTCTTTTTGAAAATCATCCAGCAAGGCGTCAAGATCCTCAGATGCTGGTTCTTGCTTTTTATCCTCAGGAATCGGCAGTTCGAGCTTTTGTCCGTCTTTGGAAAGCTGGGCTTTGGTGACGATAATTTCTAATCCTTTGTCCAGTGCCTGAACTTGAATCCAAAGAGGACCTTCAACAGCGAATTCCTCTTCCTCATGAACTTCATCCATAACTTCCCAGAATAGTTCTTCACTGCGCTCACGGTTATACCAAATTTCTTCTCTGTCAAAACCGCGATCTTCAATATCTCCATAAGACATATAAAATTTTACTGTATGCTCGTTAATTCTTTCAATTTCCATTTGCCAACCTTCCCTTCTATATAAGATGTTGAAGGGACATCTAAGCTCCCGATTAATAGTACTTTACTACACTTTACCCATTCCGTCCACATCTTAACCTTGAACCAAGGCAAGTGTGAATTCCTTTGTATTTCTATTTTATGATAAATCAGTCACAAAAGAAATAAAAATGCATCTTCGGCCAAAAAATGGCTTGTCTTCCGCTCCGCTATCATAAATTGCCTCCCGCTTCATATATTAGTGGTACAAGCGATGGAACGAAAGCGAGGTGCCGATTCATGGAGCATGACTATCTGATATCGCTGCTGCTTATCGTCGGAATTGATCTGATTCTCGGCGGCGATAATGCAGTCGTGATCGCCATGGCCAGCCGAAATTTACCGGACAAGCAAAGACAGCAAGCCATTATTCTCGGAACATTTATCGCCGTTGCGATGAGAATCGGATTAACAAGCGCAGCAGTTTATCTTTTAAATATTCCTTTCCTGCAATGCGCCGGCGGAATTTTCCTTCTATATTTGGGATACCAGCTATTAATTGAAAAAAAAGACGCCCAGCACGTCAAAAGCAGCACCTCTCTGTGGAAAGCCATACGAACAATTGTACTCGCAGACCTGTTTATGTCGCTGGACAATGTAATTGCTGTCGCAGGAGCGTCGCACGGTGAGCTTTCTCTCGTTATGATTGGTCTGTGTGTATCGGTGCCGGTAATTATTTGGGGAAGCAAACTTATCCACATCGCGCTTGAGAAAATACCTTTATTGATTTATGCGGGAAGCGGATTATTGGCTTATACAGGCGGAGAAATGATTGTCCGGGATAAAAAGCTGTCTTTTTTTATGGCTCAGCACGGCGCCGTTGAAGCGCTTCTCCCCATTTTAACTGTCGTCTTTGTCATCCTTGCCAGCATTTATTATCAGCAGGTTGAAAAATAAAAGAAGGCTGATGATGTCTCAGCCTTCTTTTTAACGTGCGATCTATTAGTTTGCCAAACGCTGTGCTTCTCTTAATTGGAAAGAGCGGACTTTTCTTGGCAGGAAACGTCTGATTTCGTCTTCATTGTATCCGACCTGCAAACGTTTTTCATCGATGATGATCGGACGGCGAAGCAAACCTGGGTGCTCGTTGATCAAGCGGTACAAGTCTTGCAGCGGCATTGATTCAACGTTCACATTCAATTTTTGGAATACTTTTGAACGGGTTGAGATGATTTCATCTGTTCCGTCCTCAGTCATTCTTAAGATTTGTTTTATTTCATCAATTGATAAAGGTTCAGAGAAAATGTTTCTTTCTACATAAGGAATCTCATGCTCCTCGAGCCACGCTCTCGCCTTTCTGCATGAAGTACAGCTTGGTGATGTGTATAATGTAACCATTCATCTTCACTCCTCTAATTAGTAGGATGAACATCTATTTTATTCTTAAATTGAAATTACTCTAAAAAAGGAATCTTTATAGGTATTATACTATAAAAAAGTAAGTGTGAACAGTATCCTAAGAAAAAAATGTGTCAATCCAGCAAATTTTTATTTTATTCATGTGTTTGCATTCTCAATTAGCTTAACTCATCGAAAATATTTTTTTGCTTTTCTTCATCAATGAGTGTCAGGACTTCATCCGTTTTTTCGTATGATTCCCCGTACCATTTCTCATCTTTATAAGTATGAATGTTTTCATATGTCTGTTTCATGGCTTCAAGGATTTCTTCTTCTGATTCTGTTTTCGGTGACCAGTACAGAATCTCCATCTTGTTGACTTCATTCGTAGCCAATGACCGGCGCCGGTACCCAATTGACTGAGCATGCTTAAAATGCTCTCTTTGATAAAATCTCAGGCGTTTTTCTGTATCAGCATCATCTTCATCCACAGGCTCCACCTCAAGCAATATCGGCTTATTTTTCTTTTTCAGCTTGGCAATCAGTTTGCCGCCAAGCCCCTGCCCTCTTGCATCTTTTGACACATACAGATAATCAACGAAGATAAAAGATTCAAATTCCGCAAACATTAAAATATGATGCTTGCCTTCGTCTTTATGATAAATATCGCTTCGCTCTTTCAAAAGAGCTTCCATATGCGCTTTTGATTTCAATTCTTCAATTGGAAAGTACTCGCTAAGCTTTTCGTACCAGTTCATTGATTTGCTCCTTATGAGTTCGTTGTCTTCATACTTTTAGATATACCCCATTTCTTCTTGTTTAAACAGCCTTACATCTATAAAGACGTACGAACTTTCCGCATGGTTTCATTTTTTTTTCGGCAAGTAAGACGATTCGTCGTTCCACCGGAGATGTTTGATCATGCTCAATTCGCGTGTTTTTCCCGTTTGTAATGAATCAGGCCGGGATGCGCCAACGCAATCAAAAAAGTAATGCCGTATAATACAGCCGCCGAAATAAAAGCTGTTTTTGCACCAGCAGCATCAGCCAGCAGTCCCATGATGGAATAGGTAACACCAGACCAAGGAGTCAACATCGCGTTTTTGGCAGCCATGATCCCGATGCGCTTATGTGCCGGAATGACCTCCTGCAATACGGTTTCCTGACAAATATCTCTGACCTGATAAAAAGGCCCCATCGCCGCGCAAGCCAGGGCGCATAAAAGCGGCAAGGGAGAAACCGCAAAGAAAAATGTCAGCACTGACATCACAAGTGAGCTGAATATAATCGCGCACCCCATGTTTCGCTCAAAAAATGCAGAAAAATGGATGGCAATGACACTGCCGATCAAAGCACCTATAAAATAAGAAGCGTTAAAGATTCCCCACCACACTTCTGTTTCATGCAGAACAGCCACTGTAAAAGCCAAAAGAATGGCAGATGACCAAACTGAGCCGGCAAGAGCTTCTATCATGTCCATTGCAGTGATGTCTCTTACAATCGGGGTTGTCATCAGATCCTTCCATACACTTCTGGCAGATGCTGTTTCAGCTGTTCTTTTCATTCCTTCATCGTTCACATGAAGCAGGCTGATGAAAGCTCCGGAAAAGACAAACAGGCAAATGGCACTGCCGACAACGAACTCAAAAGATACAGCATATGTAAGAAGACCTCCAAGTCCCCAGCCAGCTGTTAAAAACAATTGATTAGCGAGTGAAATCACGCCGTTTGCTTTCACGTAATGCTCTTTTGAAACAATGACAGGCAGCAGCGCGAACCTTGCCGGCTGAAAAAAGGCGCCCGAAAATGAAAAACAAAAAACAAACAGAAGCGTCAAGGTCAAGGAGGAAATTCCGTTTTGGCTGACACTGTATGCGATTAGCATCGCAAAGACCGCTCTCAGCAGACTTGCACCGGCAAGCACCTTTTTAAAACCAAGCTTATGGAGTGCATCTGAAATGCAAAAGCTTGCCGCAACACTTGCAAACGACATGAATGATAAAATAAGACCCGAAAAAAAGACAGAGTCGGTCATTTGATAGACCCTTACCATTAAAACGATTGTCACCAGTACTCCAGCTAAAGATTGCAGAGATTGCGACAGAAGCAGCGCAAAGACATTTTTCTGATGAATAATTTGAATAGTGTCCGCCTCCGTTTTTCCTCTAATTGTAAAATATATGACTCTTACTTTCTATCAGCCAAATCAAAAAATCCTTCAAAACATTTGTTTTGAAGGATTTTCAACTTATTATGAGTAGGCTTTAAATTCTTCTTCCGTGCACATCACAAAATGACCTGGTTTTACTTCACGGAATTCCATCTTTTCTCCATCCTTTAGCCGATGCACGGACGGATCGTATTTCTGGCGGACACGATTTCTCTCATAATCCGGGTCAGGAAGCGGAATGGCAGAAAGCAATGATTTTGTATACGGATGTAGCGGGTTTTCGTAAAGTTCATCTGCCGGCGCAAGTTCAACCAGCTTTCCGAAATACATCACTCCGATACGGTCGCTGATGTATTTGACCATTGATAAATCATGAGCGATAAACAAGTAGGTGAGCCCTTTTTCCTTTTGGAGTTCTTTCATTAAGTTCACGACCTGTGCCTGAATAGACACATCCAATGCAGAAATCGGTTCATCCGCGATAATAAATTCAGGATCAACGGCAAGAGCTCTCGCGATCCCGATTCTTTGCCGCTGTCCGCCGGAAAATTCATGCGGATAACGGTTGGCATGCTCCTTGTTTAAACCGACTGTTTGCAGGAGCTCATGAACCCGCTGCATACGCTCTTTCTTCGTTTTCGTCAGCTTATGAATGTCGAGGCCTTCTGCAATAATATCTGCGACTGTCATTCTCGGATTCAGCGATGCATATGGATCCTGGAAAATCATTTGCATTTTTCGGTTGAATTCGAGCAGCTTTTTGCGGGATTTTTTACCGTGAACATTTTCACCGTTAAACAGCACCTCGCCATCAGTTGCTTCGTACAGCCGAATGATACTTCGGCCTGTTGTCGATTTACCGCAGCCAGATTCACCAACCAGACCTAATGTTTCGCCCCTATAGATATCAAACGACAGGTCATCTACGGCTTTAACCGTTCCTCTCGGCGTAACAAAGTGCTGTTTTAAATGTTTGATTTCTAATAATTTCTCCGTCAATTTATTCACCTTCTCTCACTAAGACAGGTTTTTGATACGTATTCGCCAGCGTACGCATTTTCGCTTTTACCGTTTCAGGCGGCTCTGCCTTTGGCGCATCAGGATGAAGCAGCCACGATTTCACATAATGAGTATCGGAAACCTTAAACATTGGCGGCTCCTGTTCAAAATCAATTTTCATCGCATATGAGCTCCGGAGCGCAAAGGCATCTCCTTTTGGAGGATTTGTCAAATCAGGCGGCGTGCCCGGGATTGCCGTCAGCTGTTCGTCTCCTGAGCTGTCAAGTGTCGGCATGGATGCCAGCAGCCCCCAAGTATACGGATGTCTCGGATCGTAAAAAATTTCGTCTACCGTACCGGTTTCTACAATCTGTCCCGCGTACATGACAGCGACCCGGTCAGCAACGTTTGCCACAACACCGAGATCGTGAGTGATAAAGATGATGGAAGTGTCGATTTTCTTTTGCAATTCTTTCATCAATTCAAGAATCTGCGCTTGGATGGTCACGTCGAGAGCAGTTGTCGGTTCATCGGCAATTAACAGCTTCGGATTCGCCGCAAGTGCCATCGCAATGACAACACGCTGTCTCATCCCGCCTGAAAACTCGTGCGGAAATTGGTTGACCCGTTTTTCCGGCATTGGGATCCCTACTAAATCCAGCAGCTCAACAGCACGTTTTTTCGCAGCTTCCTTTGAAATGTTTTCGTGTTTAAAAAGCACTTCCGTAATTTGTTTGCCGACTTTCATTGTCGGATTTAAAGAGGTCATCGGATCTTGGAATATCATTCCGATCTCTTTCCCCCGTACATTTTGCATCTCTTTTTCGGACAGCGGCACTAAATCCTTGCCGTCAAATAAAATCTCACCGCGTTTAAAATAACCCGGGGGCATCGGTATCAGCTTCATGATCGCTTGAGATGTCACACTTTTTCCGGAGCCTGACTCCCCGACGATTGCCAATGTTTCTCCTTTATTCAGATGGAAATTCACTCCGCGGATCGCCTGGACCTCTCCGCCGTATGTTTTAAATGAAATCGCTAAATCTTTTACTTCTAATAGGCGTGTCACCCGTATCACTCCCTTATTTACGTAACTTAGGATCCAATGCGTCTCTTAATCCGTCGCCGACAACGTTAAAACCAAACATCGTAATGCAGATAAAACCGGCAGGGAAAAACAAACGCCACGGATAATAGGTCAATGCAGGCAATCCGTCAGAAGCCATCGTTCCCCAGCTTGCAAGAGGAGCCGGAACACCAAGTCCTAAATAGCTTAAAAAGGCTTCTGTAAAAATCGCGGTTGGAACAGTTAGTGTCATCGTGACTAAAATAGAGCCCATTGCGTTCGGCACGATATGTTTAAACAGCAGACGGGATGTTTTCGCCCCGAGTGTCTGCGACGCAAGCACGTATTCCTGGTTCTTCAGCTGCAGCACTTGTCCGCGAACGATTCTGGCCATGTTAATCCAGCCCGTAATCGTCATAGCAATAATAATTGTTAACAGCCCTTTCGGAAGAACGACCATCAGCAGGATAACCATTAATAATGAAGGAACAGCCCAAAGGATATCTGCGATACGCATCATAATCTCATCTGTTCTGCCTCCGCGGAACCCTGAAATACTGCCCCAAATAACACCGATCAGCAAGTCAAGAACAGCGGCTGCGACACCGATAAAGATTGAAATTCGCGCACCTACCCATGTACGGACGAAAATGTCCCTTCCTAGATCATCAGTCCCGAACCAGTGATCTTTTGAAGGCGGCTTATCCGCATTTAAGAGATTGGTAGTCGAATAATCATATTTTGAGAAAACAGGCGCAAAAATCGCCATGAGAATAATGAGAACAATAATAACAAGCCCGACCATCGCAAGCTTATTGCTGCGGAAGCGTAACATCGCATCTTTCCAGAGGGAAAGGCTCTTTTTACTTATTTTCTCAGCATCGCCGGCATTCGCTGCGGCTGGTTCAAACATGTTTTTTGGAATGTTCTGCATGGCCTAGGCTCCTTTCTTTGCTTTGGAAAGCTTAATTCTTGGATCAATAATGCCGTATAACACGTCTACGATTAATACACATAAAAGCAGGATGACACTGAAGAACACCGTTACACCCATAATGACTGTATAATCACGGTTTGTAATACTGTTTACGAAGTGTGAACCAAGCCCCGGGATTCCAAAAATGGTTTCAATGATAAAGCTTCCAGTTAAAACTTGAGCGGCCATAGGGCCCATATATGTAACGACTGGCAACAGCGCGTTTCGGATGGCGTGCCGCACTGTAACTGCAGGACGCGACAGCCCTTTTGCTTTCGCTGTGCGAATATAATCACTGTTTAACACTTCGATCATGCTTGAACGGGAAAGTCTGGCAATAAACGCCATCGGCATGGAAGCAAGTGCGATGGAAGGCAAAAAGGTGTATGACCAGGACTCCCACCCCGCGACCGGAAACAGCTCAAGCTTCATGGAGAACACATATTGCAGCACAGCCGCCATGATAAAGCTCGGAACTGAAATACCAAAGATCGTTAAAATCGCGACGGTATAATCCTGCCACTTATTATGGTAAAGGGCTGCAATCACCCCAAACAATACACCAAACGCTAAAGCGAGGAGAATAGCTTCTGCTCCAAGAGTGAATGAAACGGGGAAACCTGAACTGATCAGGTCATTGACACTCTGACCTTTATATTTAAATGACGGTCCGAAATCCCACATTGCAACAGATTTCAAATAGCTCGCGTATTGTACAAACAGCGGCTTGTCCAAACCATAATGCGCATTTAAGTTTGCTTCAATTTCAGGCGGAAGCTTTTTCTCACCCGAAAACGGCCCGCCCGGTGCTGCTTGCATTAAGAAGAATGTCACGGTTACAATCACAAATAATGTGATAATCATATAGACTAAACGTCTTCCAATATATTTTAGCAAGGGGGAACACCTCCATGATTTTTACATTTTTACAATCCATCAGTAAGAAAGGTATATGGGAAATAAGTCCCCATATACCTTGAGGTTTTTGTTTTCACAAATAAGACTTATTGAAAGTACGCGTTTCTGAAATAAATTTCTCCGGTTCCAGTAATGATGGTTCCTTTCAGATTTTCGTCTTGCACCCAAGGAATCGTATAAAAATAAACTGGCGCTACTGGCATTTCATCAATGAAAATACTTTCTGCTTTTTTCAGCAGCTCAGCACGTTTAGTTGGATCAGTTTCAGTTTGTGACTGGTTCAAAAGCTTCTTGAATTCCGGATTTTCCCAGCCGGTATCGTTATTACCTCCGTCTTTGTCACGGAACATTTCAAGGAAGTTCATAGGATCATTGAAGTCGGCAAGCCAGCCCATACGGCCGATTTGATAATCTTGGCTGTGAAGCTTATCAATATATACATTCCACTCCGAGTTATCAAGCTCAACATTCAGGCCTAAATTTTTCTTCCACATTTCTTGTACGGCTTGAGCGATTTTCGCATGTGCGTCATCTGTGTTATAAGACAATTTGATTTTCGGCAGATCAGATGCTTTGCTTAAGCCCATTTCCTTCAGGCCTTTTTCAAGGTATTCTTTTGCCGTTTTGACATCGTTGTCTTTGTAGTAGCCTTCTTTGTTATCTTCAAACCCCTTCATTGTCGGCGGCACCGCAGCCATTGCCGGGATTTGTTCACCCTGTGTAATGTTTTTAACAATCGATTGGCGGTCAATCGCATAAGATAATGCTTTACGGATATTGACGTTGTCTAACGGCTTCGCTTCAGTATTGAATTTGTACCAATACACACCCGCCATTGGCTCAACATGTAAAGAACCGTCTTTTTTCAAGCTAGGGAGCGATTCAGTCGGAAGCTGTCCGAGCGGCAAACCGGCCCAATCAAGTTCGCCAGCTTGGAATTTTTTCAGTTCAGTATTGTTGTTGTTGATCATAACCATATTGATTTTCTTCAGTTTGACTTTGTCTTTTTCCCAGTATTGATCATTCTTTTCAAGATCGATAGACCCGCTGTGTTTCCATGCCGTCATCTTAAATGGCCCGTTTGACACATAATCGTCTCCGGCATTTGTGTTCCACTTTTTGTTTTTCTCTGCAATTTTTTTGTTAATCGGCATATAAGTATAAAATGCTGTTAATTCAGTGAAGTATGGAGTCGGGTTGTTTAGTTCAACCTTTAATGTCTTATCGTTTTCTGCTTTCACTGCCACATCATCAAGGCTGCCTTTACCGGTATTTGCCGCCTCAGCACCTTTTATGTAGTAGAGCTGGTAAGCGTATTGTGATTCGTTATTAGGATCAAGCGCCCATTTCCATGCATATTCAAAATCTTGCGCTGTGACAGGGTCACCGTTTGACCACTTTGCATCATCACGAATCGTAAACGTATAGGTTTTTCCATCTTTGCTTGTTTCAATTTTAGAAGCTGCGCCTTCTTCAGGCTCACCCTCTGCATTAATACGTGTCAATCCTTCAAAAGTCTGACGGATAACCCCGCCTGATACCGAGTCATTTGCCAAGCCGGGATGTAAGGAGAACGGCTCAGTTTTAATATTAATGTTAAGAGTCGTCTTCCCTTTGCTGTCTTTTTTCCCATCACCGTTTGAACCGCTGCCGCCAAAGCCGCATGCGCTCAGCACGAGAGTGAAAATGAGCATTAACGTGACAATCGACCAACGTTTTTTCATATCCACAAACCCCCTAATAATCATTTTTTCAGCTCCTTACGGCCAAATCCTCAGAAATATCAGACAAATGAACCTGAGTTTACATAACTTTTATTCTGTTCCGTCTTTTCTGATTATTTTTGTAAAAAAGCTGTAACAATAGAGTGAACAAGTTCATTATAATGAAACAAATTCTTTATTGCAATATTATTTTATCAATTTAAAATTTTTAAACTTCGTTAGTTTTTCTGCCAATAACGCGATATCCTTCTACCGTTTAAAGCATAAATTGATTAAAAACTATTTTAGGAGTTTCCAATCCATATTGCTTTATACATATAATATCTAGCTGTTTAACTGCTGAGAGCGGTTATCATTTGGGCGATTTACAACTGTTCTTTTATTTATATCATTACAATTTTCATGCAAAAAGAACGTTTTTTCAGGATGACAATTGGTTATAATTGATTTATAATGAAGCAATCAAAAGAAAAGCTTGCTATGAAAAAGAGTAGTACACATTTCACCCGTTTGAAGAGAGTCTGCGGTGCTGGGAGCAGATATCGGGCAATGTGGAATGGACTTTGGAGCAGCTGACCGAACCAAAAAGTAGGCTCAGCCGGAGCAGTCTCCGTTACAAACGTCAGAGTGATTCCATTTTAATGGAATAATCAGGGTGGTACCACGGTTCATTCGTCCCTTTTTTATAGGGGAAGAATGAGCCTTTTTTATTATGTTCTAAGAAATGAGGTTGATTTTCCAATGAAACAGACGATTTTTTCAGGCATCCAGCCAAGCGGTTCCGTTACACTCGGCAACTACATCGGTGCAATGAAGCAGTTTGTCGAACTGCAGCATGATTATCACAGCTATTTTTGCATCGTAGACCAGCATGCGATCACAGTGCCTCAGGATCGGCTTCAGCTGAGAAAAAACATCCGCAGTCTGGCTGCGCTTTATCTAGCTGTCGGTCTCGACCCTGAAAAGGCAACACTGTTTATTCAATCAGAGGTTCCCGCACATGCACAGGCCGGATGGATGATGCAGTGCGTCGCTTATATCGGTGAGCTTGAACGAATGACTCAATTTAAGGACAAGTCAAATGGCAAAGAAGCAGTTGTCTCGGGCCTGTTAACGTACCCGCCGCTGATGGCTGCTGACATTCTGCTGTACGGAACAGATCTTGTGCCTGTCGGCGAGGATCAAAAGCAGCATCTTGAGCTGACACGAAACCTTGCAGAGCGATTTAACAAAAAATATAACGACATCTTTACAATTCCGGAAGTGAAGATTCCAAAAGTAGGCGCCCGGATCATGTCTCTGACTGACCCGCTGAAGAAAATGAGTAAATCTGATCCGAACCAGAAATCTTTTATTACATTGCTGGACGAACCAAAGCAGCTTGAAAAGAAAATCAAAAGCGCTGTGACAGATTCTGAAGGTATTGTAAAATTTGATAAAGAAAACAAACCGGGCGTTTCCAACCTTCTTACGATTTATTCAATTCTCGGCAATACGACGATTGAAGAACTTGAAGCGAAATACGAAGGAAAAGGCTATGGCGAGTTTAAAGGTGATTTAGCAGAAGTGGTAGTCAGTGCATTGAAGCCAATTCAAGACCGTTATCATGAACTGATTGAGTCCGAAGAATTAGACCGGATTCTTGATGAAGGCGCTGAGCGGGCGAACCGAACAGCAAACAAAATGCTCAAAAAAATGGAAAATGCCATGGGTCTCGGCCGAAAAAGACGATAACAAAAAGACCGCTCTTGCGATTTGCAAAGAGCGGTTTTTTTTAATTTACCTTTGATTCATTTTCTATTTCCCAAAGCTTCTCGAAAAAAGGCTGTCCTTTGATCAGGTTTTCGCAAAAAGCCAAATGCTTGTCCGACCAGCCTTCAATGGTTTCGTTATACAGCATGTCCCAAATCTCTTCAAAGCTCATCCGTTTGATTTGCTCATACATATGCGGGTTCCACTCTGTGTACCAGTAGCCAATCTCCGCACGGTTTTTCAGCCCTTTTAATTGATCGAGCGCCATAAACATAAGCTGCTTAATTTGCCGCTCTTTTCTCGTTAATCCTCTGACGTGCTCTGGTGCCAATGATAAGATATGATATTCTTTTGAGGACTCCAGCTTCTTCGGCTCAAATTCATACGTTTCCGGCTCTACATCTTTCACCATTTCATACACGAGCTGCTCCTGGCGCGGAATAAGGCGGCTTTTTCGGACAGGGATCGTGTAGCCGATTGTATCAACAGCCAAAATGCCGATTCCGTCCGTCACAACAAAACAATACTCCAGCTTTGTGCGTTCATGATTTTTGCGAATGTACGATTTTTGATGAACCTCTTCAAGCAAATCTTTTGGAAGCTCTGACAAATCGTTTTCTATGTAATGAAACAATACTGACGGCACCCTTAAGAGAGGCACCTGATCCAAAAGCTCAACCGTATCTTCCTTGCGCCATTCATGAAAGTGGCATACATTGTAGCCATTTTCTTCCCCTTCAAACCAATTGACCCACACATCATGAAGAAATAACATCTCTAACCCCTCACTTTATAAAAACTGTTGTCCACAGTATAGGCAAGGTGCAGAGAAATTATTCCATAGAGATTGAGGAAATCTGGAATAACTGGGTTTCTGTTATAAACATAAAAAGCAGACTTCCTCGTATATTTTCTGACAAAGGAAATCTGCTTACTTTAGGAATTCGTTACATTTTCTAACAAACATGATTTTCATTTTTATTTAATATTTTTAGGATCAAGAGCATCCCGCAAACCGTCTCCGACAAAGTTGAAGCACAGCACGGTAATTAAAATAAATAGCCCGGGAAATAATGGGTACCACCATGCTTGAATCATCACTGTGAAATTTTGTGCGTCTTGAAGCATATTTCCCCAGCTTGCGATTGGCGGCTGAATCCCAAAGCCTAAGTAGCTCAGCGCGGACTCAGCGAGAATAACTGAACCTACCTTTAATGTTGCTGACACAATAATCGGTCCTAATGCATTGGGGAGAATATGTGAAAAGATAATTTTGTGAGTCTTCGTTCCGATTGTTTTAGCAGCCAGAACATATTCCCTTGAACGAAGCGATAGAAACTCTCCTCTTACCAATCGTGCCGTTGTTGTCCAGCCGGTGAGACAGAAAATTAAAATCAGTTTGTCCACGCCAGGCTTGAAAATGGTAACCAGCGTGATCAGCAAGAAAATATCCGGAATGGATAATACAATGTCGACTAAACGCATAATGACAGCGTCGACAATTCCTCTGAAATAACCTGCTAACGCTCCTAATACAGTTCCGATTAAAATAGAACCGACTACAGAAGCAAAACCGACCAATAAAGAGACGCGCGCTCCATATAAAATCCGGCTGAAAATATCGCGGCCGAATTTATCCGTTCCCATCAAATGTTCAAGGCCCGGCGCTTTATACTTATCAAGCAAGCTTTGCTGCTCTTGGGGATAAGGTGCAATCAAAGGAGCGAAAACAGCCGACATAACAATGATAAACAGAATGACGGCACCTAGAATGGCAAGCTTGTTTTTCGAAAATTTTTCCCAGAAGATCTTGGTCATCGTCTCTGGTTTTTTCGAAATGTTTTCTTTCAGTCTGATCTCCGGCGAGGGAGTTGTTTGCAGCTCTGACATCTCTGTTTTCCTCCTCTTAATATTCGATCCGCGGATCAACAATCGCGTAAAGGATGTCTGCAACGAGGTTTCCGACCACGACAAGCACCGCTGAAATTACGGTCATTGCCATAATAACCGGATAATCACGCTGGAATGCCGAATCCACAAACAGTTTTCCTAGCCCCGGCCAAGTGAAAATCTGCTCTACGACAACTGCTCCACCGATAAAAGAGGGGATCATTAATCCGAAGATCGTAATAACAGGCAATAGCGCATTCCGCAAGCCATGCTTAAATAGCACGCGATTTTCTTTAAAGCCTTTTGATCTGGCTGTTCGGATATAGTCTTGGTTTAACACATCAAGCATATTTGACCTTGTATATCTCGTTAAGCCAGCCATATCTGCCGTAGCTAACACAAATGCGGGTAATAACAAATGATGAATCCGGTCTAATAAGCTAAAATCCGTGTTAAGAGTAGCGACTCCCCCAGTTGGGAACCAGCCGAGGTTCACAGCAAACACCATAATTAAAATCAGACCGAACCAAAAGTTCGGAATGGCTAAACCGATAAATGAAGTAAATGTAATGCCATAATCCAGCTTGGAATAAGGTTTTTTTGCAGAAATCACACCAAATGGGATTGAAATGATCAGCGCCAAAATCGTCGACACCAGCATAAGGAGGAGTGTGTTAGGCAGCCTTGCTATAATCAGCTCTGAAACAGGCGTTCCTTTTCTGATAATAGACGTTCCGAAATCCCCTTGAACCATATTGCCGAGCCATTTTAAATATTGAACGTATTCCGGGTCATTCAGGCCGTATTTTTCAATAAACTGCGCTCTGTCTGCCTGGCTGATGGTAGGGTCCATCATAAGCGTCATCGGATCTCCGGGAGCCGCTTTCATAATGACGAAAGACAAAATTGTAATTCCTAGTAGGATAGGAATCGAAGCTAATGTTCTTCGAATGATATATGTAACCATATTCTTGTCCCCTTTGTGGTTCTTTTTCAATATAGAAGGGGGAAGGAAATTCGCTCCCTCCCCTTCAAGGGAAAATTATTGGGCAAGCCACCATTTTTCAATCTGATATAGTGTACGTTTCGGATGATACACATACCCCTCTAAGTTAGCTGGCATCGCCATATGGTTGTTCGGATAATAAAGGAAGGTATACGGCTGATCTTCAGCAAGCTTTTGGTAAATCTTTTCATAGGCTTTAGAGTATTCGTCACGGTCACTGATCGATTTTGCAGCTTTCAGAAGCTTATCAACCTCTGGATTTTTGTACCACATATTATTTAAGCCTTTTTCAGACTGGCTTGAATGGAAGATATCGTAATGATCCGGGAAAGTGGACAGACTCCAGCCTAACACCATTGCGTCATAGTCCCAATTAGGGGCACTGGTTTGTTCAACAAGCGCACTCCATTCCACGATTTGCGGCGTTACTTTAATACCGACTTTCTTCAGCTGTTCTTGGACAACAACTGCAATATCCTCACGCACCTTATTTCCTTGGTTCGTTTTCAGCGTGAATTCGAATTTTTTGCCGTCTTTATCTAAGATGCCGTCACCGTCAGTATCTTCCCAGCCGGCTTCTTTGAGCATCTTCTTCGCTTTTTTCACGTTGTATTTAAATTTAGCCACTTCTACGCCTTTCGGATAGTTCCAGGAAGCCGGGCTTTCCGGAATATAAGCGACTTCCGCGTCTCCATCCAATACAGTTTGCACCATCGTTTCACGGTCTAAAGCGGTGGTGAGCGCTTGGCGTACTTTTTTATCTTTAAAGAGCTCGTTTTTCTCATTCCAGCCGATATATGAGTAGCTCAGCGCCAAGTCTGTTACAACCTTGACATTATTAAACGATTCGGCTGTCTTATAATCAGTTGACGGAACGTTAAAGAAATCAATATCCCCCGCTTGAAGCTGGGCAACCGCAGCATTGGCATCAGGGATGATTTTATACGTGACACTGTCTAAATACGGGCGCCCGTCATAGTAATCATCATTGGCAACGAGCTTGACGTATTGCCCATCTTTCCATTCTTTAAATTTGAAAGGCCCTGATCCAATTGGATTTTTTCTGTTAAATTCATTATCTTCAAGCTGCGCAACCGGTACATCTTTTAAAATATGCTCCGGAAGAATACCGTAACTGTCTAATGTATTGTTATAGAAGTTAGGGTCTTTGTATTTCAGGGTAAATAAAACCTCGTAATCTCCCTTTTTCTCTACTGATTTCAGCATTTCAAAGTTAGAGCCGCGCTCACCTTTGTAATCCTTGTTCAGCGGGATGTTAAACGTAAATACTACATCGTCAGCAGTAAGTTCTTCTCCGTCATGAAACTTAACGCCTTTTTTGATTTTTACATCATATTTCAGTCCGCCATCCAGCTCTTTGACACTCTCAGCCAATGACATTTTGACATTTAATTTTTCATCTGTTTTTGTTAAAAAGCTGTAAATCATTTGTTCTATATCAGTACTCGATTCATCCGTTGAATATAATGAGTTGAAAAGTGTCGGGGCACCGATTGAACCAACAACCAAGTCCCCGCCCTGCTGCGGTTTGCCGGTTGATTTTTTCTCGCTGCTGCTTGACTTCGATCCCGAGCAGGCCGATAAAAAGATGGCCATCACCATTAATACACTTAGCATCATCAGTGCGGTTTTACGTCTTTTCATTAGATATTCCCCCTCTTGAAATGTTCGTTCTTCTTAGCTGCTGTTTATGTAGTAGCATACCCCCTCTCAAAGCTGTGCGCGCGACAGTTAGCTATAAAGGTGACAAGCCACAAAATGGCTGGGAGCAGCTTCTTTGAATTCTGGTATTTGTTCCTTGCATATCGGTTTTGCAACAGGACATCTTGTATGGAAAACACAGCCTTTTGGCGGATTGGCCGGGCTGGGCAGTTCTCCTTTCAGGACGATGCGTTCGCGTTTGACAGATCCTTTTTTTCTTGTAACCGGGACAGATGATAAAAGGGCTTGGGTGTATGGGTGCAGCGGGTTGTCATATAACTCATGCTTGTCGGTCAATTCCATCATTTTACCGAGGTACATTACTCCGACCCTGTCGCTGATATGGCGGACGACACTTAAATCGTGAGAGATAAATAAATACGTCAGATTAAATTCTTCCTGCAATTCTTCCATTAAGTTGATGACCTGGGCCTGAATCGATACATCAAGTGCAGAAACCGGTTCGTCTGCAATGATAAGCTCCGGATTCAGCGTGAGGGCTCTCGCAATGCCAATCCGCTGACGCTGTCCGCCGGAAAATTCATGGGGATAGCGTGAGGCAAACGACGGATGAAGGCCTACTCTCGCAAGCAGCTCTTCGACTTTCTCATTTCGTTCTCGCATCGTGTACATGTGATGTGTGTTAAAAGGCTCCTTAATAATAGAACGCAGCGTTTTTCTTGGATTCAGCGAAGCAAATGGATCTTGAAAGACCATCTGAATATTTTTGCGAACGTTTTTTCGTAAATTCTCCTCTGACAGATTGGAAATATCCTGTCCCTTAAAGAGAATCTGGCCTTCAGTCGGTTTGTACAGCCTGATCATCGTTCGGCCGGCAGTCGATTTTCCGCAGCCCGACTCTCCAACGATTCCGAGTGTTTCTCCTTTTTTTAAAGAAAACGAAACACCGTCCACCGCTTTCACATCACCAACTTTTCTTTGAAAAAAGCCTGAGCGGATCGGGAAATATTTTTTTACGTCCCGAAGTTCTAAAATTGTTTCCTGATTAGCTGCTGTCATGATTGTTCGGCACCTTCTTCCTCATATAAAAAGCATCTCACTGACCTTCCGCTTTTGTGTGTCAAAAGCGAAGGCTGATGGGTCCAGCATTTATCCATCGCTTTTGGGCACCTAGGAGCAAAACGGCACCCCGGCGGCAGATTATCCGGTGTCGGCACGCTGCCTTTAATCGCATTTAATTTATCAATCTCTCCATCTATGACTGGAATAGACATAAGCAGGCCTTCTGTATAAGGATGAAGGGGCTCTAAAAATAACTCATCGACTGAGGCATTTTCTACGACTTGTCCGCAGTACATGACAATGACTCTGTCGGCTGCTTCCGATACGACACCTAAGTCATGTGTAATCAGCAAAATTGAAGTATCAAACTTCTGGCAGAGATCTTTCATTAGCTCCAGCACTTGGGCTTGTATCGTCACGTCTAACGCCGTTGTCGGTTCATCGGCAATAAGCAGTTTTGGATTACAGCTGAGCGCGATGGCAATCATTACCCTCTGTCTCATGCCGCCAGATAGACGGTGCGGATATTCCTTCATAATTTGCTCAGCTCTCGAAAACCCAACCATCTTCAAGAGTTCGACAGCTCTTTGATACGCTTCTTTTTTCTTCATATTTTTATGGTAAATCAGCACTTCGGTAATTTGTTCTCCGATCGTTAACACCGGATTAAGGGAGGTCATTGGTTCTTGAAAGATCATGGATACTTCGTTTCCGCGGATTTTGCAATAGTCATTTTCAGTGAATGTGGTGAGGTCCTTGTCTTCGAGTTTAATCGTACCGTCCATGATTTTCCCGCCTGAGCTCTGGACGAGACCCATAATAGACAATGAAGTAATACTTTTGCCGGAGCCCGATTCGCCTACAAGCGCGACGGTTTCGCCTTTTTTGATGTAGAAATCGACTCCGTCCACCGCAGGGATCGGCTCCTTTTTTCTAAAAAAATAAGTCTTTAAATTATTCACTTCTAAAAGTGTGCTCATGCTAGCTCCCCTTTCCCCCTCTTGTCGCCAAACGTTTTCAAGAGAAAGTAATCCCTCTATTCAGAAATAATAAATAATATTGAATTATCGAAAAATTTTATAGTTGTATATTATTACAATCATTTTGCAAAATCAAGAATTTTTTAGGATAATTGTAATATTATTAATGGAATTCCATTATTTTATTCTTTTAAAGCGTTGCTTTCAAAAAGGTTTCAGGAGAGATGGACAACCCTTCTGTTGTACTGGCTCTGTTCTCTGTTAAATATTTTTTTACAATATTGAATCCGACTGCGTATCCAAGCATTTTCGGCTGATATCCTTTGCCGTATAAAAGCTGATCGAACAACCGATGACCCCGTTTGATGTTCAGATGAGGTGCAATCTTTTTTTCGTAAAAAACCTCAAGCTGCAGAGGGGTATACCAGGTGGTCCATTCAGCCGTTTGGCTTTGGCCTAACCTCTCATAAACAGCATATTCTGCCAGCCCTTCCATGATGATTGTATCAAGTAATGTGACGTCTTTTTCCTCTTTTGTCATATGATCTAACCGGCAAACATGATGATATTCATGTGTCATAAGGGCTGAAACCGAGGACAATTCGATATCTGACGAGAGAAAGAGAAACATTTTATCTGGGAAGGCGAGCCCTGATTTTGACCCGAATTCTAAACGGATTCTTCTGTTACGTTCATCAACCGGCAGTGCTACGATTGGCACGTCAGGCCCTTGCCACTTCTTTCTGAGATACTGCTCCTCTTTTTGTATATGCCTGAAAAGTCCTTTTTCTTTCAGAATGGAAGACGTGCTTATACCCTCTTTTATGTTTTTAAACATTCCGTGATGCTGCAAATGTCCCAAGATGCCTTTCCAGTCTTCTTTCTTTGTTCCTGAAAAGAGTGGGACAATGTAATGCGCCAGATCATCTATTGAAGCGGCTTTTTCAAACCATTTGTATGTTTGTTCCACGCTCATGCTATCGCCTCCTCTTTTTTATCCTATGCGCACGAAAAAAACCGGCTACCCTTTTAGGGCAGCCGGTTTGGCGTCATGATTACTGATATTTTTTGAAGATTAGCGTTGCATTATGTCCGCCGAATCCCAGTGAGTTGCTGAGAACATAGCTGAGATCCTGTCTGCGTGCTTCATCAGGCACATAATCTAAATCGCATTCTTCGTCAGGTGTTTCAATATTGATTGTTGGCGGGATCATGCCTTCTTTAATGGCAAGGATAGAGAAAATGGCTTCAATACCGCCCGCCGCGCCTAGAAGGTGGCCCGTCATAGATTTTGTAGAGCTTACCGCAAGTTTATAGGCATGCTCGCCAAAAACTGTCTTAATCGCCATTGTTTCATATTTGTCATTGTAATATGTGCTTGTGCCGTGAGCATTGATATAGTCAATCTCTTCAGGCGCAATGCCCGCATCTTTAATGGCTTCTTGCATCGCTCTCGCTCCGCCTTCGCCGTCTTGGGCAGGCGCTGTGATATGATAAGCGTCTCCCGTCGAACCGTAACCGACGATTTCTCCGTAAATTTTGGCGCCGCGTGCAAGTGCATGCTCAAGTTCTTCAAGAACGATAATACCCGCACCTTCACCCATAACGAATCCATCACGGTTTTTATCAAACGGACGGCTCGCTGTTTTCGGATCCGGATTTGTAGAAAGCGCTTTGTTGGCACTGAAGCCCGCGAATGACATTCTAGTCAGCGGCGCTTCTGTTCCGCCTGTGATCATAGCGTCTGCATCGCCGCGCTGAATCACTTTAAATGCGTCACCGATAGAGTTTGTTCCTGTTGCACATGCAGTTACCGTACAAGAGTTAACTCCCTTTGCTCCTAAAGCGATAGAAATTTGCCCTGTCGCCATATCAGGAATCATCATCGGCACAAAAAACGGGCTTACCCGTCTTGGGCCTTTTGTTAAGAAGATTTCAAACTGAGACTCAAGCGTTTCAAGCCCTCCGATTCCGGAACCAACCCAAACACCGACTCTCGGCGCGATTTCATCAGTAATTTCAAGACCTGCGTCTTCAACTGCCATTTTCGCAGCGACAACCGCATATTGAGTGAAACGGTCCATTTTTCTTGCTTCTTTTTTGTCCATGTAATCTTCAACATTAAAGTCTTTTAATTCAGCGGCTACTTTAGCCGGATATTCTTCAGAATCAACACGAGTGATCGGACCGATCCCGGACACACCGTTGATTGCGTTATTCCAACTTGTATCGACGTCGTTGCCAAGCGGAGACAATGCCCCGAGCCCTGTAACAACTACTCTTTTTTTACTCATCTTGTGTGCACCTCACCTTTTTTTATCGGCCCCAGCGGATTGCAATGGCGCCCCAAGTTAATCCTCCGCCGAATCCTACCATGACGATCACATCGCCATCTTTGATTTTACCGGCTTCCAATTCTTCTACTAGAGAAATAGGAATGGATGCGGCAGAAGTGTTTCCATATTTATGAACAGTTTTAGACATCTTTTCGACAGGAAGCTCTAAACGCTCACGTGCAGCTTCCATGATGCGGATGTTCGCCTGATGCGGAATTAAAAAGTCGACGTCCTCTTTTGAGAGCCCGGCTTTTTCAATGACGTTTACGCATGATTCACCCATTTGGCGGACCGCAAATTTGAAAACTTCACGTCCATTCATGATTGTATGTCCTTTTTCATTTAGATACAAGTGCTGACCGCCTGTGCCGTCTGCTCCTAGTTCAAATGAAAGGATTCCTCTGTCATCACTGACTGGCCCGACTACCGCAGCGCCCGCTCCGTCACCAAACAGAACGGCTGTGTTGCGGTCTTCCCAGTCTGTAATGCTTGAGAGCTTTTCTACACCGACAACAAGGACATGCTTATAAGTTCCGGATTCAATAAATTGTTTACCCGTTACAACCCCGTACATAAAGCCTGCACAAGCCGCGCTGATATCCATGGCACATGCTTTCTTTGCGCCGAGCTGTTCTTGAATCATACAAGAAACTGTAGGAAATGACTGATCAGGTGTGACAGTCGCAACGAGAATCATATCGAGATCCTCAGCGGACACTTCAGCTTGTTCCAGCGCTTTTTTCGCTGCTGCAACAGCCATATGTGATGAATATACGTCATCAGCGGCAATTCTTCTTTCTTCTATTCCTGTTCTTGTACGAATCCACTCGTCAGAAGTTTCAACCATTTTTTCTAAATCATGATTTGTTAAAACCTTCTCAGGGATATAACGTCCAACTCCAAGTATTCCAGCTTTCATAAGGGAAGACTCCTTTATATAGTTAATTTAGAAGATCAATCAGGTTATGATCAATTATTAGTATCAGGTACTAATTCTATCTTATTTTTTTTCACATGGCAATATATTCGTCTAAACTATCGGTCCATCTTACTCATAGAGTATGGTATATGGAAAAGGAGGCGTATGCAGGTGGATGTGTTTTCAAAAATGATGTTCGGCGATAACGCCAAACAAAAAACAGAAAAAGAAGAAGTGCAGGAGGAGGGGGTTTCCCCGGCAAACGAAGAAGAGACGATTGATTACATGTATATTATGAACCAAATCGGTTCGATTATGAACTCTCTCGATCAAATCAAGCCCGCTCTGAAGGAGCTCGCGCCTATGGTATCCGCTATTAAAAAGAAAATCATGTGAAAAGCCACTTTCGAGAAAGTGGCTTCTTCTTATTCGGTTTCAGATTTCGCGTCGCATTTACCCAGCTCATAGGCTTCAGCCATTACCGTTGTAAATAAATTCATAAACGGCTGAATGGCCTCCATCGACAGCTCTATTCCTGATTTTTCAAGCTGCTCTTTCGCTTCAGGCAGATATTTCATTGCTATTTGCAGAAACTCAAGTGATTTTTCGTGCTGCATGTAAAGTCACCCCGTTACTCGTTTTTTGGCAGTTCACCTGTTTTGTTATATGTTTTGACCAGTTTAGCGATTTTTTCCTGAAAGGCTTTGTCCACAAGCGGACTGAAGGTTCCCATTTCGACAACTCGGCTTTTCAGATCGTAATAGTGATCGCCGCCTTTTAAAGTCCCTTTGTCGAATTGCTCAGCTATAATTTCATAGGCCTTGTCCACATTTTGCACCGTGCTGGTTAACACGGTGTTCTCGCCAAGATCGGATTGATCTGTGACATAGCCGATCGCATATAGGCCGTCTTTTTTGATTTGCTGAATGACAGGAACATTATACCCGTCTCCGGCTGGATACACAACATCCGCGCCTTCATTCTTCATTTTTTGATAAAGGTTCACCGCAGTCGAATCATCATCCCAGTGATCCGTATATTTTGTATTCACTTCTATATTAGGATTTTCATACTTAGCCCCTTTTATAAAGCCGTCCACTTCTGGCTGCCATGAAAAAGAAGCGATGACGCCGACCTGATTGGTTTTTGACATATGGGCAGCGGTCATTCCGCCGAAAAAGCCGATTGCTTCCCCGCTGAGATGAACGCTTGTGACATTGTCCGCTTTTGCTTTTGCATTTGAAATCACAAACTGCATATCCGGATAGTCTTCACTCACCAAGTTAAATACTTCTTCATACTCACTTCCATGGCCAAAGAGGAGATTGACGCCGCGCTTATGAAAATCTTCAATCGCATTTATAATATCTTCATCTGTTTTTACGCCTTCTTTATAGTAGACGTCCACATTGTATTTAGATTGTATATTCAGTAATCCTTTATACCCTTTTGTGCCCCATACGAGGTCATTAATCGTATCAGGAAAGAGCATGCCGACCTTCTCAATTTTTCCTTTAAACGGAGTTTGTCCACATCCGCTTAATAAAAGGAGGACAGAAAAGATCATGACAAGCCTTGTGATCAAGTCATGTTCAACTCCTTTTGACAAGCTATCACATGTATTCAAATGATACGTTTATTGTATCTAGAAAACTCGAAACATGGAAGGTTTTTCTTAATATTTGTCGAAAATTGATGAAAATTGTCTTTTCCACTCGAGAATTTTTGTTTTCGCTTCATCTTTTGAAGTTTTTTTCGTGACTTGCAAATCAAAAATGCAATCTTTGCCGGTATCACGGCCGGGCTCAAGCAGGAATCTCAACAGCTCGTCAGCTACATCTTCTGTATAAAAGCCCTCTTCCTCCTGTTCTTCTTTCCACGGCCCATACATTTTAGGAAGGATCACCGCTTTTTCTGAACCTGTCTTTTTACGTTTCTCCCACTCTTTTCGGTCTTGTTCGTATACCAATACATAAGCGGATTTATATTGGTCCAAAGGCAAAAAGCCGCAGTCATATTGGATACAAATTGTATCATACTTTTGATCCTCAATGTGCTCAAGCTGCCGAAAGTGCTCGTTTCTTCCAAGCCACATGAGTCTTTCTTCTAAGTACATTTGTCTGTTTTCATCATCTGTTTCAGCCAAAACGACATCGACGTATATGCCTTCATCCATCATTCGCTCGCATAAAGAAAGGCCGAAAAATTCATCCGCCCCTACAATCAGCGTTGATTCCATTTCATCTGCCGCCCTTCCGGTTTTTCATTTATCCAAAGCAAAACAGCCTCCGCAAAAGAGAAGGCTATTGTTATTGTATTCTTTATAACTCTTTTTCATGCCTGTGAAAGAATTTGCAGATTGATGCATAGATCCTGCTTGGGTGCTCAAATAAATGAAACGTTATGTCAACCGGACAGCCTTGGTTTTGCTGCTGCTTTTCCTTAAATACTTCCGCATGCAGGCTGTACGGATACGGTGCTCCGGTCATCCGCTGCCATATATGAACCGGTACGCTGCTCGGATAGCTTTCGATTGTTTTATAACGGAGTGAAGCCGCTTCTTTTTCGGAGATTTCGTAGCTTTCCGATACCTCTTTCAAAAATTGTTTATAGAAAAATTTATTTTCTTTTTCTGATTCATAATGCGCCTGAAGATCGAGACAAGGATTCAACATCGCGGCTGAGCGGATATGATCCGGGGAAAAACGAAGCAGTTCATCGGCCACGAGAGCGCCCATCCCTTCTGCTAAAATATGAATCTTCGGATTGAGTATTTCCTGCTTCAACACGAAATGTATCAGCTGTTTGGCATAGGTGACCGCTTTTTCCGCGCCCCAGTGCCTTCCGAACAGATTGCTGTTAAAAATGGTATAGCCTTCGTCCCTCAGCATATTTAAAAGCTGATTTCTGCCGTAATGCTGAAGCCAAAAGCTTGAATCATTACCGACAAAGTGGGTTCTGTCCCCGAGGACAAAGATGCCAAAGCCGTTCGGACGATAGGGCAGATGAATCACGTTATGCTCCGTTCCCAATTGAAAATACCTTTCCGTTATTCCCATCGCTTGCCCGCCTCCTTTCACACTTCATCTCACGCTATCTTATGTAAAAAGAAAAGAAACGAATAAGGTAAAGTCCTAGCCTTTCTATGTTTTGGCTATTATACCAATTGAAGATATTTATTTTTTATATTTTACCATTAAAAATGTGACGAATCAGACTCTTTTGTCACCTCACTTTCTTCTAAAATTAGATTCCCCCTTAGCTTTATGTATGGTATGATAACTTCTAGAATAGAATGAGAAGGACGAGGTGGAAACGTGCGATTTATTATTGCTTTTATTTGGACGTTCCTTTTATCGCATATGGCATGCTATTTGATTGCCAGCATGAACAGTGTAGCGTATAACTTCACAACATCATCCGTAATTGCTGTCGTTTTATATGTGCTGATCATGGCGCTAGCAGCAATCATGCCTATGAACAACAATGCCAGCCAGCATTAATAAGCCAAAAACCCAAAACATGTATTGTTTTGGGTTTTTTCGTTTTCACGGTTTTCTTTTATACGTCCACAGGCGGTTGTGATTAGATGTTTCAGGAAACATATCTCCTGCTGACAGATGGACCTTTTGCGGGTTTTTGACCATACTCCCCGTCTCGCCGATTTCTACGTAGATGCCGTTGTTGGGCGCTTTCTGCCCGGGCCGGAATTGATGCTGCTGTCCCACTGTTTTTCCTCCTTTTCCTTTTTCGTGTAGTATGCGCCTAAGCGGGTGTGAATATGTTTCCATAAAAAAACTGCTGAGACCCGGCTCAGCAGTTTTTTCGGTTATTTCCCTTTGTAAAGGATCGCCTTTAACAGCGCTTTTTGCACATGGAGACGGTTTTCGGCCTGCTGGAATACAGCGGAATTCGGACCGTCAATAATCTCTGCCGTCACTTCTTCTTCACGGTGTGCAGGAAGACAGTGCAAAAATGTATAGTCAGGTTTAGCATGGCTGACAAGCGATGCATTCACCTGGTAAGGCGCGAAGACTGCGAGACGCTCTTGCTCTTCCGCTTCCTGTCCCATGCTTGTGAATACATCTGAATAAATGACGTCCGCATGTTTTACGGCTTCAATCGGATCAGCTGTAAGTGTAATGGAAGCACCGGATTGAAGGGCTGATGCCTTGGCTGCTTCCGCCGCTTCGTCTAACACTTCGTATCCCTCAGGTGAAGCAATCGAGATATCACAGCCCATTTTTGCGCAGCCGATCATCAGGGAGTGCGCCACATTATTTCCGTCACCGATATATGCGACTTTCACACCTTTGAGATCGCCTTTGATTTCCTTGATCGTCAATAGGTCCGCCAGCGCTTGGCAAGGATGATATTTATCAGTAAGCCCGTTGATGACCGGAATATCAGCGTGTTCAGCAAGCTCCTCCACCTTTTCATGCTCGAAGGTCCGGATCATGATTGCATCTACATAGCCCGAGAGCACTTTTGCCGTGTCAGCCACAGTTTCACCGCGGCCCAGCTGCAGATCTTTCTGGCTTAAAAAGAGGGCGTTTCCGCCAAGCTGCGCCATGCCGGCCTCAAATGAAACACGTGTCCGCGTGGATGATTTTTCAAAAATCATCGCAAGGGTTTTGCCTTGAAAAATAGGCTGAATCTTGTTTTGTTTCAGTACACTGGCTTCAGCAAGCAACGCGCTTATATCCTGTTCACTGAGATCTTTTAGCGTTAATAGGTCTTTTCCGAATAGATTGGTTTGCATTTCTCCCATATTCACTGTGTGCATGATGCCACTTCCTTTTTATAAAGATCTCTGAGGGAAACAGGGTGCGGACTGCCTGATCCGCTTTGCAAAAACGCCCGTACGGTTTCCTCTTCAGTAAAGACGGTAATGCCGTGTGTCATGGCTTCCAAACGCTCTTTGCGTGCTTCTTCAGAGCCGTTCAAATGGATATGGAGCGCTTTTTCATCCTGTTCCATCCATGAGGCGAATGTGCCTTCATGAACTGTAAAGCCGGCGTTTTCCGCTAATGTCTTCAAGTCCTCCGGTCCGTTTTGCAAATAAATGCTTCCTTTTTGATTCCAAACACGCGTGTAGATTTTTTTCAAGGCGCTGTCGGCGTCGTATGCAACACACATGCCTTCTCCTGTCGATTTCATTTCCGGTCCAAGCTTCACATCTACATCTTGAATCGCATGTGATGAAAAGACCGGGAACTTTACAGCAACACCATGGTGATTTTGAATTGCCGGGTTTACATCTTTTAGAGATGCCCCCGCCAGCAGCCGTGTGGCGAGCGGAATCATCGGGACGCCCATGACTTTGCTGACGACCGGAACTGTACGGCTCGCTCTCGGGTTCACTTCAAGAACGAGAATGGTTTCGTTATCGATCACAAATTGGATGTTCATAATGCCTTTAAACGAAAGCTTTTGGGCAATTTTTTGCGCAGCATCTTTTATTCCCTGCTGCAGCTTGTTTGTGACGGAAGGCCCCGGGAGAATGGCGAAGCTGTCTCCTGAGTGGACGCCCGCCCGCTCAATATGTTCGGTATATGTCGGGATAAAGACTTCTTCACCATCGGAAATCAGATCAATTTCGACTTCTTTTCCTGACACGTACTGATCAATTAAAATGGGGTACGGCATGCTGTCTTCTCCGTCCAGCAGCTGAGAAAGCGCAGCTTCCGATTCAACGATGATCATGCCCATTCCGCCAATGACATAAGAAGGACGGATTAATACCGGATAGCCGATGCCGTTTGCTTTCTCTGCAGCCTCTTCTTTTGTATAAGCAATTTCTCCTTTAGCGTGCTGCAATCCGAGTTCATCAAGAAGCTGATAAAATTGATCGCGATCCTCTAACACGTCGAGCGTTTCAAACGATGTGCCGAGAAGCGTGATTCCGGCTTTTTCGAGCGCTTCAGCAGCATTGATCGCGGTTTGGCCGCCGAACTGCACGATCGCAAAGTCAATGTTTTCCTGTTCCGCCACGTTTAATATGTGCTCCGTTGTCAGCGGTTCAAAATACAGGCGGTCCGCAATTTCATAATCAGTGCTCACGGTTTCCGGGTTGTTGTTAATCATAATCGTTTCGAACCCAAGATTTTGCAGCGTTAACACCCCATGAACAGCACTGTAATCGAATTCAACGCCCTGCCCGATGCGAATCGGTCCTGAGCCGATAATCAGCGCGCGCTTTTTCTCTTTGCGGCTGATGTCTCCATCGGTTTCTCCGAAATACGTGGAGTAGAAATAGTTGGTTTTCGCATCAAACTCAGCTGCGCAAGTATCAACAATTTTGAAGGAAGGCGTTATCCCCTTCTCTTTGCGAAGAGCGCGCACCTCTACCTCTGTCTTGCCGATAAGCGAGGCAATCGTTGCGTCTGAAAACCCTTTTTCCTTTGCCTTTTTCAATAAATCAAAAGAGAGGTCGCTCCCCGCTTCCATGATCTGATTTTCCAGCTTGATGATATTGTTAAAGGTGTGAAGGAAAAACGGGTCGATTTTTGTTTTTGCATGGATTTCTTCTATTGATAGGCTTCGGCTTAACAGCTCCATCACAACGAAAAATCTTCGATCGTCAGGTGTGATTGCCAGCTCCCAGAGCGCTTCAATTGATAAGCCGCCGAGCTCCGGCAGATGCGTGCCGACGTTTTTCAGCTCAAGGGAGGCTGCCGCCTTTTGGAGCGCCGCTTCTACATTACGTTCAATCGCCATCACTTCTCCGGTGGCTTTCATTTTTGTGCCGAGCTTGCGGTCCGCGTTTTTGAATTTATCAAACGGCCAGCGCGGAAACTTGACGATGACATAGTCCAATGCCGGTTCGAAGCTCGCATAAGTGGAGCCTGTAAGCGGGTTTTTTAATTCGTCAAGCGTGTATCCGACCGCCAATTTCGCAGCCATTTTCGCAATGGGATAACCTGTTGCTTTTGACGCGAGAGCAGATGAACGGCTCACACGCGGATTCACTTCAATGACGTAGTATTGCTTGCTGAACGGATCAAGCGCAAACTGAATGTTGCACCCGCCTACGACATCAAGTGCCGAAATGATCGTCAGACTTGCCGTCCGGAGCATTTGATAGTCTTCATCAGTTAATGTTTGTGAAGGCGCCACTACGATCGAATCGCCTGTATGCACACCGACCGGATCAATGTTTTCCATATTACAGACGGTAATGCATGTGTTGTTGCTGTCGCGCATCACTTCATATTCAATTTCTTTAAAGCCGGCAATGCTCTTTTCTACCAGACATTGATTGATCGGGCTAGCCAGGAGCGCTTGCTTGATCATGGCGGTAAATGCTTCTTTCGTAGGCGCGATGCCCCCGCCTTTTCCGCCTAACGTGTAAGCAGGCCGGATAATGACAGGAAAGCCGATGGATTCCGCAAAACGAAGGGCATCTGTTTCGTTATCGACAATTTCGCTCTCTGGAACTGGCTGATTCAGCTCGTTCATTAAAGAACGAAATTTTTCCCGGTCCTCTCCTTTTTGTATTGTATCAACGGATGTACCCAGAAGTTTGACGCCGTGCGCCTTTAAGATACCTGCTTCTTCAAGTTCAACTGCTAGATTCAGTGCAGTCTGCCCGCCTAAATTGGCCAGAAGTCCGTCGGGCTTTTCTTTCTTAATAATGTCTGTCAGGCTTTCTACCGTCAGCGGTTCAAAATATATGTCATCCGCGAAAGCTTCATCGGTCATAATTGTTGCCGGGTTGTTGTTGACGAGAATAACCCGATAGCCTTCTTCCTTGAGCGCGATGCACCCTTGAGTGCCTGAATAATCAAATTCTGCCGCCTGGCCGATGATGATCGGGCCTGAGCCGATTACTAATATGCTTGAAATACTGGTGTCTTTAGGCATGGGCGATTTCTCTCCTTGCTGGTATCACATTCTTTAAATAATCATCAAAAATCCATTCGCTTTCCGCCGGCCCGGGATGGGCTTCCGGGTGAAATTGCACACTCATGACAGGCAGCTTTTTATGGGAAAGCCCTTCAACTGACGTGTCATTGACATGGTGGAATCTGATCGTCAGCTCTTCTTGATTAATGGATTTTTCATCGACCACATAGCTGTGATTTTGGCTGGTCATGAACACCCGCTTCGTTTCACGGTCGATGACCGGATGGTTTGCGCCCCTGTGTCCGAACGGCAGCTTAAACGTATTTCCGCCGAAAGCGAGCGCAATCAGCTGGTGGCCGAGACATATGCCGAGTGTCGGAAAGCGGCTGACAATGTTTTTGATTTGTTCCATATACGGTGTAATGGCTTTCGGATCTCCGGGTCCGTTGGATAACACGACACCGTCCGGCTTTATGCCGTAAACCGATTCCATTTGCTGATACGGTATAACTGTGACCTTGCAGCCTCGTTTCACGAGTGAGGCTGCAATTGATTTTTTAAAGCCAAAGTCAATGAGAGCGATATGTTTATTTCCTTCACCGATTGTGCTGATGTCCTGTGCGGACGCCTGTTCTGCGACGTTCTCAGGCTGCAGGGCAATCTCATTCGCTTCTTTAGAGGCAGTGACAGCCGCCCCCATCGTTCCATTCGCTCGGATTTTTTTGACGACAGCCCTCGTATCGACATGGGACAAAAGCGGGATGTTCCATTTTTTCAGATATTCCTTAAGGCTGTATACCGCTTCATGATGAGAAAAATGATCGCACGCCTCGTAAACAACCGCTGCTTTCACTTGCGGTTTTTTGCTTTCAAAGTCGTTTTCATTAATACCGTAGTTGCCGATCAGCGGGTACGTAAATACGATAATCTGTCCTTTGTATGACGGGTCTGTCAGCACTTCCTGATAGCCCGTCATTCCTGTGAAAAACACAGCTTCGCCCGTGCAGTTTTCATGTCCGTCCAGTTCTCCGCTGAACACCGTTCCATCTTCTAATACTAAATAACCTTCCATCTAAAAGCCCACCTCTTGATGAATAATTAATTACAAAAATGAATTTTTATGCTTTCATATCGAAAAAAAAATCACAAATTAACAGCGGTATGCTGAGCAATCGCTTGTTTCAGCTTACTGACGGCTTCTGTTATTTCATCCTTTGTCACGGTGAGCGGCGGCAGCAGACGAATCACGTTCGGTCCGGCCGGCAGTACGAGCAAGCCTAATGTCTGCAATTCAGCAATGATGTCTGCAACAGGCCCATCACACTCAATTCCAAGCATTAATCCTTTGCCGCGGATTTGCCTCACAAAAGGACTCTTCAGTTCAGCCTCCAGCTGTTCTTTCAAAAACGCACCCTTATCAGCAGCCTCTTGCAGAAATTCAGGCTGGAATACAACCTGCAATGTTGCATTGACGGCGGCCATCGCCAGCATATTCCCTCCGAAGGTCGTTCCGTGAGATCCAGGAGTAAACGCTGCTCCCAGCTCTTTCTTGCCGATTACCGCACCGACTGGAAAGCCGTTCCCCAATCCTTTTGCAGCTGTGATGATATCAGGTGAGAGGCCGAAGTATTCGTATGCGAAGCCTTTTCCTGTCCGTCCAATACCGGTCTGAATTTCATCTACGATCAGAAGCGCCTGCTTTTCCTTGCAAAATGACTGTACGGCTGTTAAAAATTCTGCACTGGCCGGATTGACTCCGCCTTCTCCCTGTACGGTCTCAAGCATTACCGCGGCTATACCGTCTTCCTCCCCAAGAGCATCAAAAGCGGCAGGATCATTGTACGGGAGGTAGTGAAAGCCTTCCAGCATCGGGCCGAAGCCTGTTTTGATTTTATCCTGTCCGGTAGCTGCCATCCCTGCATAGGTGCGGCCGTGGAATGATTGAAGAAATGTGATGATTTTCGTTTTTCCAGTTGCTTTTCGCGCCAGCTTAATCGCGCCTTCATTCGCTTCCGCTCCGCTGTTGCAGAAAAAAACGAGATCCCCGGCACTGTTTGCAGCTAACTGCTGTGCCGCTTGCTCCTGAAGACTGTTTTCAAACAGATTGGATACGTGCCATACGCTGTCGAGCTGTTTTTTGACCTCTTCTGTGACCGCTTCATGGCAGTGGCCTAGGTTGGAAACCGCAATCCCTTGAATGAAATCGAGGTATGTTTTGCCGTTTTGATCCTCAACGCAAGTTCCCTTCGCTTTCTTTATCTCAATGTTCCACCGTCCGTAGGTTTGAAACAAGCTGCTCATGAAACAGCCTCCTTTGCTTTGACGATTTTTGTTCCTTGAAATGTTTGATCAGAGAAAAACGATCCTTTTCCATTTACAATCATCACTTCTGATACCTGATCCGATAATGCTGACAAGGCTGAATTGACCTTTGGTATCATCCCGCCTGTGATCACTTCCTGTTTAATGAGAGTCTGAATTTCCTCAGGGGTCAGGATGTCGAGACGCTGTTTTTCCTTCATAATTCCTTCCACGTCTGTGACGAACATCAGCTTATCGGCTTTCAGCGCCCCGGCGACTGCCGAAGCCGCAAGATCAGCATTGACATTCAGTGTTTTGTAATCGCTCGTCAAGGACAGGGGCGCGATTACCGGGATAATGCCTTCATCCATCAGCGCGTTTACCATAGAGGCATTAACCTTTTTAATTTCTCCGACTTCCCCGTATGTGTCCGGATCGAGATAGTCTGCTTCGAGAAGGCCCCCATCCTTGCCGGACACTCCCGCAGCCCGGAGCCCGTGTTTTGCAAGCTCGGCAACGAAAAATTTATTCACTGAGCCGGACAGTACCATTTCAGCGACTTCCAATACCGGTTTGGTTGTTTTCCGCTGTCCGCCTGAAAACTCTGTTTTGATGTTTAACCGTCTCAGCATATGTGTAATTTCCGGTCCGCCGCCGTGCACGATTGCCAATTTCCATCCTGATTCCATCAATTCTTTCAGGTTTTGAAAAAATTCTTCCGACAGCTCACGGATGACACTTCCCCCGCATTTAAAAACGATTGTTTTCTTCATTGCGCTCCCCTTTATTACGTGCGATAGCTCGCATTAATTTTGATATAATCATAGGTCAGATCACAGCCCCATGCTCTTCCGTTCCCGTCTCCTTCATGCATCTTGATGACAATGGCAATCTCATCTCCTTCGAGATATTCTTTCGCGAGAGATTCAGAGAATGGCTGAGGCTCGTTGTTTTTAAACAGGCATTGGCCCCCGAGATAAACCTCTACTTCTTCAGCCTTCACCTGAGCCGCGCTGTGCCCGATAGCCCCGATAATGCGCCCCCAGTTCGCGTCTGTTCCGTATACAGCGGTTTTTACGAGGTTCGAACCGACAATTTTCTTGGCAATTACGTTTGCATCAAGATTGTTTTTCGCCCCTTTTACTTGGGCTTCGATTAGTTTTGTCGCGCCTTCTCCGTCTCTGGCAATCTCCTTAGCCAAATCTTCGCAAGCCATCAGAAGCGCTTTTTTAAAGAGCGGCCAGTCTTTATGATCTTCCGTAAGGCACTCATTTTCCGCGCAGCCATTTGCCATGACCAATACCATGTCATTGGTAGAGGTTTCTCCGTCAACTGTAATTTGATTAAAAGAGACGTCAGTGATGTCGCGGAGCGCTTTTTGCAGCGTTTTTTCTTCGATTGCCGCGTCTGTTGTCACAAACCCCAGCATCGTTGCCATGTTTGGGTGAATCATTCCGGAGCCTTTAGCCGCTCCGCCGATGGTGACTTTTTGACCGCCGATTGTCAGTTCATAGCACGTTTGCTTGATGACGGTATCTGTCGTTAAAATCGCTTCCTCGAAATCTCCAGATCCCGCAGGCGTTTCTTTCAAAAGCTCGATGCCGGCCTGAATGTTTTCCATATTTAAATGTTCGCCGATGACACCAGTTGAAGAAACGGCGACAAGCTCCGGCTCAATGCCCAGCTGTAAAGCGAGGCTCTCCCGCATTTTGTATGCATCCTCTAAGCCCTGTTCCCCTGTACAAGCATTGGCAATGGCACTGTTGACAATGACTGCTTTCAGAGCTGATCCATGCTTTAAGCTGTCCTGTGTGACTTTAATCGGAGCCGCCTGAAAGTGGCTTTGCGTATAAACTGCCGCGCTCACTGCCGGTGTCTCGCTGAGGATGACGCCAAGGTCTTTTTTCGAGTAGCGCAGCCCGCAATGCACGCCCTTTGCCTGAAATCCTTTTGGCGAGGATACATCGCCTTTTACTTTCACTATTTGATCTTCACTCAACTGAATCATGGTTCGATTCTCTCCTGTTCTATGGATAAATTGGTGTCATGGTAAGACCTGTCTCTTCGTTCCAGCCATTCATGATATTGAAATTTTGTACTGCCTGCCCAGCGGCACCCTTCATCAGATTATCAATTACCGATACGATCGTGACCCTGTTCGTTCTTTCGTCGAGGGTAACAGATACATCGCAGAAATTGCTGCCGAACACTTCCTTCGTTTGCGGGTAATGACCCTTTGGCCTCACTCTCACAAAATATGAATCTTGGTAAAATTCCGAATATAAATCGTGCAGATCTTCTGCAGATAGGTCAGATGTTAATTGCGTATACATCGTCGCCATGATTCCCCTTGTCATCGGAACCAAGTGAGCAGAAAATGTAATAGCCTTCAACTCTGGCTGCCATTCTTTTAACGTCTGTTCAATCTCAGGGGTGTGCTGATGTTCATTTACCTTATAAATTTTAAAATTGTCGTTAAGCTCAGAAAAATGGGTTCCCATGGATGCTTTCCTCCCCGCACCGGAAACGCCTGTTTTCGCATCAACGATAACGAACGATTCATCAAGCAGCTTTTTTTGAGCCAAAGGCGCGAGGCCTAGCAGCACAGCCGTCGGGAAACACCCCGGATTGGCGATGAGCTTCGCCTGCTGAATGTTCCTTTGATTCAGCTCCGAAAGACCGTAAACCGCCTCTTGAATTGTTTCTTTTGGTGCCGCTGTCCGTTTATACCACTTTTCATATACAGCAGGCTCTTTGATCCTCAGATCACCTGACAGGTCAATAACCGGAATTCCCGCCTCTGCAAGCTGCGGAGTCAGTTCACTTGATACTCCCGGGGGCGCAGCAAGAAACATGACATCGATTTCCTGTTTGATTGTATTCATATCAATGGGCTTCAGCCTCTGCTCAGCCAAGCCGGTAAGATGAGGGTAAGCATTACTATAGACCTTTCCTTCCCCGCTGGATGAATAAAGTATACATTCTTCTGCATGAGGATGATGTGTAAGAATCCTGACAAGTTCGGCGCCTCCATAACCCGTAGCGCCTACAATTCCTATTTTCAAAACGAATTCACCTTCTTGGTCTTTGTGAAATTATTTAACATTATAACATGAATAAAAATTAATTCAATCGTATATTTAATATTTTTATTCATTTATAAATTTTCTGTTCAATAAAAAAACCGGCTCATAAAAAGCAGGCATAAATCGCTTCAAGTTGTTGATCCGGCGCCATTTACAGCTGCATAAAAAAACAGGCTGACCGTGTCAGCCTGTTTTCATCATCATCAATCCGCTCAGAAAATATAGAATAGAGCTTGTATAAAAAATCATTTGCACCGTAAAAAAGTCGGCGAGAAAACCGCCGAGCATAATGGCAGCCGCTGAAAAAACAGCGGTCCAAAAATGATAATTCCCAATCTTTTTTCCGCGTTCCCCGGTGTCTGTAAAGTCGGCGATTAATACTTTTTCTCCGTGTTTTTGCATCGCCCCAAAGAGACCTAACAGCACTTGCACGATGTACACTTGAAGAACGCTGTTTACATGCGGGACATACAAAAGCAGAACCGCCATGCCCCATGAGTTCGCAAGCAGATAATAGCGGCTGTCGATCCTTTCAGAAAGCCGGCCGAGGAGCGGGTAAATGAGCGCTCCGCTCAGTCCGAATAATCCGTAGGAAAACCCGAACTGCGTGTAGCTTGAGCCGATATTCTTCACAAACAGAATATAAAACGGAAAGATTAAACTGCTTGCGAAAAACACGCTGCTTTGTGAAAGTGTCAGCCATTTTAATTTGTTTTTCCCCATTATTTATACCTCTGATAAAAGTAATTCATAAACCGCTCATCCGGATCATACGCCCGTTTTTTCTGAAAAAACGCTTCGCTTTTCGGATACGCCTGTCTCATTTGCGCTTTTGTCTGATATGTCATATACGGCAGATAATAGCTTCCTCCGTGTTTGAGCGCAACGTCTGTCATGCGCCTGATGATTCTCGCAGCGTCAGCCTGGTCTTCTTTTGAAAAGCCCTCGTTGATTAAAAGCACGAGCGAAAACATATCATCCTTCGCATAAGACAGGTCAGCCTTTTCGTTTTTTTGCACATACCGGATCGTGATATTAAGCAGATTCAGGTCTTCGTGTGACAGCGTTTGTCTCAGGTCATCAATATAGGAAGCGTACTCCTTCACCGGCACAAAGTATTCCTGCAGCACGTCTGTATTTTCATTGTTTTCGTATTCGAGAAATTTTGATTCTGACCGCATGACGTTATTCCGTGAGATCTTTGTTCCATTTTGGCTTAGAAAATAGGATTGCTGGGTGTTCCACAGCCAGTTTCTGCCCCACCTGTACCGTCTTGACAGGCCGAGCGCGAATTTCGTCACCTGTGTATGCTCATCCTTTTTGAGATCGCTGTAAGATGTCAGCTGATCCTGCTCTTCTGATAATACGTAATTTGTGACATACATGTCTTTCAGAAATCCTTTTTCTGCTGTTGAGATGCGAGCGAGGTGCATGCGGACACCGGGATTGCCTTTGACATGCTTTGTAAAATAGTCAGCGTATGTACTGTAGTTCATTTTTTCCGTCTGCATGACGTACAGCTCGTCATCCGTTAATTCAAGCTCAGCATCGAGAATCACGCCAAAAAGACCGTACCCGCCGATAACTGCTGAAAATAAATCATCTTTTGGAGTGACGGTGACAATTGTGCCGTCGGCTTTTAAAAGACGGAATGATTTGACTGTATCAATCAGCGACCCATAGCGGATATCACGCCCGTGGGCATTGGCGCTGAGAGATCCTCCGATTGTAAAAATATTTTGTGACTGCATGACTTTTACCGCAAGCCCGTATGGATTTACGTATTTCTGTATGTCATTCCACGTCGCCCCGCTTTGGACCCTGATGGTTTTTTTCTCTTTATCGAAAGCGAGGATTTTGTTGTAGCCTGTCATGTCGAGAACGATGCTGTCCTCGTAATATGTATGGCCGCCCATCGAATGCTGGGTTCCGGCTATTGAGATTTTTATGTTTTTTCGATTGGCCTCTTTGACTGTGTCAATGAGGTTATTTTCTTCCTGACCTTTCACTGTCTGCTTAATTTTCACCGGCATCAAGCGGCTGACATCGGTCATCTCGCCGGAGCCGCTTTTTTGCTCTGAGTGAACAGAGTACGCAAACAGGGCCGCATACGCACCGGTGCACAGCGCGAATGCAAGCAATTTCTTTTTCATGGCGCTCTCCCTGCTGTTTTTTATGGCCATTATACCATGTTTGCGTCCTCTTTTTTCCAGATTATCGTCTTGCCCGTTTTTCAGCGCGGCGGTCAGCCACGATAAAACAAGCGTGAATGGCGCCCGGCAGCCAAAAGATGCATGTCAATATGAGGTTGAGGAGTGCCTGAAACGGCTTTCCCGTAAACAAAACAGCAAGCGGCGGGCATAGAACGGCAAGCAGGTACATCATTTTGCTTCACTCCTTTTCAGCTGTAAAAAGGACAGCCTCACAGTAAGGCTGTCCTCTTTTGTTTTATTGTATGCCAAGCGCGATTTTTGCATATCTTGACATTTTGTCCCGAGTCCACGGCGGATTCCACACAATGTGAACTTCCGTCTCTTTCACTTCCGGAATGTCCGCAAGCGCTTTTTTCACTTCATCAACAATAATCGGCGCTAAAGGGCATCCCATTGACGTCAGTGTCATTGTGACGTGCGTTAAGCCGTCTTCATCCATATCAACATCGTATACTAACCCGAGGTTTACGATATCAACGCCAAGCTCAGGGTCGACAACCTGTTCCAGGGCGCCCATAATGTTTTCTTTTAATGCTTCTTCCACATTCCCTCACTCCTTTTTTCTACAGTATAACGTAAATCCGGCCTGTGTTTACACCTTTGTGCTTTATAAATGCGTTTCAAACCATTCAATGGTTTTTAACACAGCGGCCCGCGGCACTTTGTGATCGGCTCGTTCATCCGCAATAAACTGGAGATGTTCCGGCTGCTCGCTGTAATAAGATTTAATCGTGTCATAAAATTTCCGGGTCGGCGCGTAAGGCACGACTTGATCTTTAACGCCATGCCAAAATAAAAGCGGGCGCTGGCGAAGTTTCTCCGGCTGAAGGCTGAGATCCAGCACTTTAAGGCGCTCCATGAGCTCCCGCACCCTTTCCTCCGGCACATCGATATCGATGCCCTGAGATTTGATGTGGTCGATCTGCTGCTGAAACAGCTCGACATAATTCGGGCTTCCCATCAGGCTGACGCCGGCTTGTACCCAGTCATAAACCGTTAAGGCGCCAAGTGTTGTAATGCCGCCCATTGATGTACCCGCAAGCCCGATACGGCCGCCGTCTATCAGGCCTTCCTTCTCAAAATGGTTCTTGAGTACTTCAAGCTCTTCAATCTCGTTTAGCACGATGTCCCAAAAATGGCCGGCCAGCTTTTCAACAGCCATTTGCTCTCCCCGTTCACCATGGTGCAGCGCCTCCGGCAGAACGGCTCTAAAGCCCTTCTCCGCAAGCAGATAGGCAATATGAAGGTTGTGTTCCTTTGCGCTTGTAAAGCCATGTATAAAGAAAACAAGAGGAACGGCACGGTGCCTGTTCTCTTCTTTTACAATATGTAAAAACGGAATGCCGGAAACGGTTTGATTTTCAATTTGAATCACAATGTCCCCTCCTTAGGATAACCATAATCATAAGTGTAACATGTAGACAATAAAGATGGTAAAAAGCTACACTGTAATTAAGGCAACTCACGTAAAATCTATGGTTAAAGGAGCTTTTCATGGAGACAAAACCCTATGTAATCGCATTAGATTTAGATGGAACATTATTAAAGGACGATAAAACAATATCAGAAAACACCCTTCAAACGATACAGCGCCTAAAAAATGGCGGACATTACGTCTGCATCTCCACCGGCCGGCCGTACCGTTCAAGTTCCATGTACTATGAGCAGATGAATCTGACAACGCCGATCGTCAATTTCAACGGAGCGTTTGTCCACCATCCCCAAGATGACAGCTGGGGACGGTATCATACCTCACTGCCGCTTCAAGTTGTCAAACAGCTTGTGGATATCAGCGAGACCTACAACGTACATAATATACTTGCTGAAGTCATCGATGATGTGTACTTCCATTATCATGATGAGCATCTGATTGATGCCTTTAACATGAACACAACAAATGTCACCGTAGGCGATTTGCGTGAAAATCTCGGTGAGGATGTCACCTCTGTGCTCATCCATGCGAAAGAGGAAGATGTGCCAGAGATACGCGCTTATCTAACAGATGTGCACGCCGAGGTGATTGATCACAGAAGATGGGCAGCCCCGTGGCATGTGATTGAGATTATTAAAAGCGGCATGAACAAAGCGATTGGCTTGCAGAAAATCAGTGATTACTACGGCGTGCCGCGAGAACGGATCATCGCTTTTGGCGATGAAGATAACGACTTAGAAATGCTTGAATTTGCAGGATGCGGCGTCGCCATGGGAAATGGAATTGACGCAGTCAAGCAGATCGCTGACAAAACGACGGGTTCCAATGAAGAAGATGGGGTCGCCCAATTTTTGAAAGAATATTTCTCAATATAAAGAGCGGAGTGTTTTAATTTTTCCCACTTATAAACCTTTACCCGCCCCAGCATACTATGGGAGACGACTCATCTCGTCAAAGTATGGAAGGGGGCAGTCTCACAATGGGTAAACGAAGCAAATCCAGAAGGTTTATTCAGCAGGGTAAAGACTCCATCGGGCTACACGCCGCAAGATTTCCATATCGGGCTACATTAGAAGAAGCTCACCAGCATGCCGCGGCACGAGATTCGGCCGAAAGACAGGTTGAATATTAAATGAGAAACGAACTGTTTCAGCAGGCGAAATCATTTGTTCAACAGGCTGTCATGGTGACAAACGGCTTTGAAGAAGGCGATCAGGAACAAGCGATTCTGAGGGCCAAAAATGCTGTGTCTTCTGCGTATGCCAATTCGACAGATGCGGAGCGTCAACAGCTTCATCAATTTCAAGATCAACTGGATAAATTGCAATAAAAAAGGGCTATGGCGATTCGCCATAGCCTATTATTTGACCTCAAACTGCTGAACAGCCTGGACCTGCTTAAGATTCTCCGCTCTGCCCTTAAACGTCACCTTCACCTCGTATGTTCCCGGCTCCGGTACTTCCTTCCATTCATCAGTGAAATCATAGGTTTCTCCCGGTTCAAGCGTCAGGTTTTGAAAAGCCTGTGTAAACATTTTGTCTTTCGAATAACGGTATCTTTCTTTGTGTTCTGAATCGTACACGACAAGTTCAAATTTTTGTCCCGTGCTGAATTGAAACTCCACCCTGCGTTCGCTTTGGTTCTTCAGTGACATGTTAAATTTGATTTGTTCAGGCTCCTGAATTGCGTCAACAGATAAAACAACCTCTTGATTCTCCATTCCGCCTGATACCTCCTTATCGGGTTCTGTCTGCTCATTTTTCCCGCAGCCTATTAATAGCACCACAGGCAAGAGCATCACAAGCAGCCGTTTCACGACTTCCACCTGCTTTCGTCAGTCTTTTCTAAAGAAACCAAAAATCCCGGTCGTTTGGACAATGTTTGTAAATGCTTTCGGGTCCACTTCTTTTACGATTTTTTCTAAATCGTACAATTCATACCTCGTGATGACGATAATCATCATTTCTTTCTGCTCGTTTGTAAAAGCTCCTTTGGCTGGGACAGTCGTTATGCCCCGCACCATTTTTCCATAAATGGCTTCTTTGATTTCGTCCGCTTTTTTCGTCACAATCATTGCTGTCAGCTTCATGTGCCGGGTATGAATCGCGTCGATCACCCTCGTTGTCACATACAAAGTAACAAGGGTATATAAAGCTTTCTCCCAACCTTGCAATAATCCTGCCGTCAGAATGATAATCCCGTTCAGAATAAAGAAATACGTGCCCACGGGTTTATCCTTCCATTTGGCCAGCACCATAGCGACGATATCAAGGCCGCCTGTCGAAGCGCCGTACTTTAATGTTAAACCGATTCCGACCGCGGAAATCACGCCGCCGAATACCGCGTTCAGCAGGATGTCATGAGACAGTCTCATTTCCGGCAGGATTCCCATAAACAATGTGGTCAGTGCGACACTCAAAATGCTGTACACCGTAAACGATCTGCCGACCTTCAGCCATCCTAAAATACCGACCGGAATATTTAAGAGGAACAAGAGCGTTCCCGTCGATATGTAGAAAGGGGCATATTGGTCAACGACGCTTGATAAAAGCTGGGCGACACCCGTGAATCCGCTGGCATATACATCTGCCGGAATCAGAAATAAGTTCAGCCCGGCCGCATTAAGTAAGGCCCCGATGATGACGATGAGTAATTTTTTTGTTTGATCTAGTACCATGGCATGTTCCTCCGCTCATTCTTCTTTATTATGTTTTCCCTTAAAACAAATATTTGAACACGATTTTGACAAATTAATATGATATAGTTGGCTTAAATCACATGATGACGAGCGATAAACGGAAAGAAGGGAAGCAAAATGACAGTTCATCTCATCGCTGACAGCGCCGCTGATCTGCCTCGTTCTTATTTTGAGGAAAACGGCATTGGCTTTATCCCGCTTAGGGTTTCTCTCGGCGACAAAGAATATGAAGATGCAGTCACGATTCATGCGGAACAAATATTTGAAGCGATGCAAAATGGGGAAGCGCCAAAGACGTCCCAAGCCTCACCGCAAACAATTAAAAATGTATTTTTGCAATATGCCGAAACAGGAGAGCCCGCACTTTACATCGCTTTTTCCTCAGGACTCTCCGGCACCTATCAGACAGCCGTCATGATCGCCAATGAAGTGAAGGAAGAATTCCCGGATTTTGATTTGCGGGTGATTGATTCCAAATGCGCTTCATTAGGGTGCGGTCTGGCCGTCCGGCATGCACGCGAACTCTGTATCAACGGAAATACAATACAAGAAATTGAAACGTCTGTAAAGAGCTTTTGCGCACAGCTTGAGCACATTTTTACAGTCGATGATTTAACGTACCTCGCCCGGGGCGGCCGAATTTCAAAAACGTCCGCTTTTGTCGGCGGTCTGCTCAATATTAAACCGCTTCTTCATATGGAGGACGGCAAGCTTGTGCCTCTTGAAAAAATCCGCGGACAGAAAAAGCTGTTCAAACGGATTATTGAATTAATGAAAGAGCGAGGAGACAATTGGAGCGAACAAACCGTCGGAATCAGCTATGCCGCTAACGAAGGAACAGCCAATGAAATGAAACACTTGATCGAAGACGCGTTCAAGCCGAAAGACATCATCATGCACTCCATCGGCTCTGCTGTCGGATCCCATTCCGGGCCGGGCACACTGGCCATATTTTTTCTCGGTAGATCATAAAAAAACAGCCAGGCTGAAAAAGCCCTGGCTGTTTTTCATTTTTATTGAATTCCGACTGCGTCATATGCCTTTTCGACAGAAGCTGATTGCTTCGAGTCTTCACCGTATAAATCATTGGCAGCTTCGATTGCCGCTTGCTTCATCATGCTGAAGTCTGAAGAAGGCGTTACATAATATGTCAAAGCCCGGTAATAAATTTGCTCACAAGCTTCACGCCCGATCCCCTCAACCCGCACATCATGGTGCACGCCGCCTTCTGCGAGAAGATATGCCGCTTTATTGTGGATCGACGAATTGATATGCACCCCGCCGTAATCCTCTGTGCCCGTATATCGGTTTGAATAATGATCCGGATTCCCCTGCTTGGAAGGGTCCTCTAATGAACGTAAAGCATCCCCGCGTACATCCGGCGTATATACATCCTCGCCGATTTCCCAGTCATCCCGGTCTGTCATCGCCGCCATAATATCAGAAATGGATTCGTTTAGCGCGCCGGGTTCTCCCTGATATAAAAGGCCTGCGGAATACTGGGTGACCGCGTGTGTCATTTCATGCGCCACAATGTCGAGCGATCCGGACAGCGGCTTAAACTTAGCGCCGTCACCATCCCCGTACACCATCTGCACACCGTTCCACGCCGCATTGTTCCACTGTGTTCCCACATGTACGGTAGACGTAATTCTCGCGCCGTTTTGATCAAAAGAATGGCGGCCGAACGTGCCGCTGTAATAGTCGTAAACGGTTTGTGCGTTTGCATGGGCATCTACAGCCGCCGGGTCATGAAATACGGACGTGCCGCTGACCACTTCACTGCCTGTATACCCGATCAATTGAGACAAAAGGGTAAACAAGGTTTCGTTCAGGTTCTTTGCGTCAAAAGTATTTATCCCTTTTCCCCTTGTTTCGTCAGCCAAATAATAACGCCCATTCTGTTCAGTTACTTCAAAGCTTTTTTCTTCTCCTGATACGCCGATTCCTGTACCGGCTGCTTCATGAATGGCATTAAAAGAATCGATGACCTTTCCGCTTTTGGCATTGATGAAATAATGCCAATATCCAGGCTCAGGTTCAGACGTCGATAGTCTTACAAGGTAGGCAAGGTCATATGCGCCTTCGTGCGGATAAATATATAATTCGGCTTTCGGTTCCCCGTCAACATACTCGATTTTTCCAATGGAGGCCTCAAGCGCACGGCGCGCTGTATGTATGGCTTTTTTCTTAGATACAGACGGTGTGACAGATATGTCATTTATTTGCGGGTGCACCTTCCCGAAGAAACTTTTCACTTGTTTGTTTTCCTTCATCGCGACCGCCTGTCCAAAGCCGTAAACAGGAATCCCTTTATACACTTCCTCTAATTTAAAAAATGTTTGGTTTGTCTTTGAATCCTTTATTGTTTTTGAAATGCGAAAATGGCTGTTCGCGTTTCCTTTGAGCTTAAAATGGGTTTGTTGCTTGTCCAGATATGAAAATAGCGCTTCTTTCTGCGTTAGGTTTTGAGCTGGCTGCCATGATGGCTGTGATTTTTCGATGATGTATGAAGGGGTTTGATACGTATGGTCGTATTTGATGCTTTGATCTGCTGAGGCATTTGATGCAAAAACACATTGAGCCGCCGTGCATAAGCCGGCCATAAACAGAGTTGTTTTGAACAGTGTACGCAAAACACCACATCCTTCCTGTTTTTTCGTTCATCCTAACAAAAAAACCGAAACTTGTATGTGGTGCTTCGTTCCTATTTTCAGGAAAAAGAAAGAAGGACAGAGGTTTCGCTCCGTCCTTCAGCTCCTATTCTACCAGTTTTTTATTCACGTAAATAATAACCCCTGCGCCATATGCCAAAATAAGCGGCGGAATCAGCTGCTCCTGGCCTTGAAATGAGATAAAGCTGTTCAGCAGAATGAACAAACCGGAATTCAAGAAAAAGTAGCCTGCTATTCTGGCCAGCCGATCCTTATCCCGGATACGTGCCTCATTAAACCCCGCCAGCATCCACGTCTGTTTTTTGATCCCGACAAAATAGGCTACCACAAAGAATAAAAGCGAAATGACAATTAATAGATAATTGATGCTGATCTCCATATTACAGCCTCCTACAACATTACTTGACGTTTAAATAAAGAAAAAAAGCGGCACAGCTAACCACAATCAGCAGAAGGACGACGAATGCATTGATGAACGGCTGCACAAGAAGCAGAACAGCCAAAAACAGCAGATAGCCCGCACCGACCCTAGAAATCGTGACAATCTCATGTTGAGAGCGCATTTTGTTCTTTCTTACGCCCGCAAACATCATTAACTTCTTACGCTTCCACACATAGCCTGCGAGCACCGCCAAATAAAGAGCCAATGGCACATATCTGTATGAGGGCGGCAGCAGCGGCAGGAGTATGATTACAGCAATGAGAAAAACTGAAAGTCCGCTTTTTCCTAACACAGAACCCCTCCGTTTCTGTTCCTTCCCTTCACCCATCATCGCTTCGGCAAGCTCTTTCGGATGAGAAAACTCATTTTCGACAGCTTCCCGCAGATCCTCTACACTATGGCCGGCATTCATTCTGTCTTGTACAAAAGCGGTTAAATGGCCCTTCAGTTCGGCTATCGTGTTTTCTCTCTCTACTTCAGGCATATTCGCCAGCTCAGCGTTTAGTTCCTCCGTATAGCGGTCAATGATGTGCTGTGCATTCATAGCAAATCCCCCGATAAAGACAATAAAGCTTGATGGGTTTCCAGGTACTTCTCCAGCCGTTCTTTTAACATCTCTTCTCCTTTTTGCGTCATTTTGTAGTACTTCCTTTTCGGGCCGTCCAAAGAATCTTGCCAAAAAAATTCGACCCAGTCCTTCTCCGTCATCCGTTTCAAAATCGGATAAATCGCACCCTCTGAAATAGCCAGTGCCGGGGTTGTTTTTAAGGACGATGTCAGCTCATAACCATACATCGGTTTTGAGCGCAGCAGGGATAAAATAGCCAGCTCGAAAATCCCTTTGCGAAATTGAACAATCCAGCGGTCGTTAATTTGATTCGTTTTCATGGTTTAAATATATCGAAAAAATCACTATATATCAATGACATATAGCTATGAAAAATGTCCTATTTTTCCCATTAACAAAAATGGAATTTCTCATACTTTTTAACCTTTTTATTACAAAAATGTTTTTATATTATGAAAAGTAAGAAAAATGAATTTCTTCAGTTTAAAAAGGAGCAGTCGAATGCAGAAATCGATATCATTTTTTATCATTTTTTCAGTCCTCTGGGGGTCTTTATTTCTGTTTTCCATCATTGGCAGCTTAGGGACAACCCCGATTCCGCTGACAAAGGACTCCAAATTTCTCATGTCCAGCGTCATTCCTCAAGGCTGGGGCTTTTTCAGCAAAAACCCCCGCGATACCGCCATCGGCTTATATGAAGATGGAGATGCCAGCGCCAAGGTCAGATGGCCTAATATGAGGGCTGATAATCTATTCGGCCTGTACCGTTATGGGCGATCGCAGGGCGTAGAAATGGGCGTGATCTACAGCCAAGTCGGAAAGGAACAGTGGACAGAATGTAAAGAAACGGACCTGAGTGCCTGCAAAAGCAAAGCCAAAACCGTTCAGCTGCAAACACCGGCGCCCCGCCCGCTGCTTTGCGGCAGCTATTATTTGACGAAAGAGGACATCGTTCCATGGAGCTATTCTAAATACACCGCTTCATCTTATCAGGTAAAAAGCATAGTCAAGGTTGTGATCTCATGCTCGAAAACATAAAACAGACCATCACCGGATGGGACAAAAAAAACCCGTGGACAAATGTATACGGACTCGCGCGAAGCATTATTGCTTTATCCAGCCTGCTGACGCTGCTTGTCAATCATCCGAGCCTCATTATGAAGCCAGCCAGCGGAATCAGCAGTTACCCTGCTTGTAAAATGAATCTCAGTCTCTTTTGCCTCGGCGAAAATAACTATATGATGTTAAATCTGTTCAGGTGGGTCTGTATTGCCATTCTGGTGCTTGTTGTGATCGGATGGCGCCCCAGAATCACCGGGATTCTCCATTGGTATGTCAGTTACAGCCTGCAGTCGTCGTTAATTGTCATCGACGGAGGCGAGCAGGCAGCCGCGGTTATCACATTTTTGCTGATTCCTATCACGCTGACTGACCCGAGAAAATGGCATTGGAGCAGAAGGCCTGATGATCCAGAGGGCCAAAGAACAATTGGAAAAATCACAGCTTTTATTTCTTATTTTGTCATCAGACTCCAAGTAGCGGTGCTTTACTTCCACTCTACTGTCGCTAAGCTGTCTCAGCAGGAATGGGTGGACGGAACGGCCGTCTATTATTTCGCCCAGGAAAAAACCATCGGCTTCAACGGCTTTTTCCAGGCTTTAACGAAGCCGTTTGTGACAAGTCCGTTTGTGGTGATTCCGACATGGGGGACGCTTCTCGTTCAGATTGTCATTTTTGCGGCACTGTTCGCGCCGAAGAAGCATTGGAGATTGATTTTAATCATCGCTGTTTTTATGCACGAGATATTCGCGGTTATGCTGGGTTTAATCAGCTTTTCACTCATCATGGCCGGCATTTTGATATTGTATCTCACTCCAATTGATTCCACGTTTCAATTTACATATATACGCAGACTGAAGTGGAATAAAAAAGAAAAGAAGGGAGAGGTTTCAGTTTGAAGAAGGCGTTTCTTGTATTTTTGTCGGTTGTATTGGTAACAACAGTGTTTTTGGTGAAGCAGCAGGAAAGTGTAGCACAGGCGAAGCAGCTTGAGTATTCAGGTGAAGAGATTTTTAAAGGGTTTGTGTTTGCTCAGGGTGAAGTGGGCAAAAAGCTTCCAGAGGTATTTAATAAAGCCATGACTGACAAGCTCAACACAAAACAGGCAAAGGCTTTTGCCAATCAGGTTGTTGCTGATATCAAAAAAGAGGATGCTGACTTTTTTGACAATCTGAAGAAAGCTGTTTACAGCAAAGATGCAATGAAGGTGGATGAACTGCTGAAAAAAGCAGGTCAAATCGTTGAAGAAAAAGTAGAAGCTGCAAAGGACATCGCCGCTTCCAAGGATGATACGTCCAGAGTTCAAGCCGAGCTCGTCAACACGGTCGATACCGCTAACTATTTCTATTATGTTTCTTATGTTGCCGCAGCCGGTGCGCTGATTCTTGTCATTCTTGCCATTGATATTACGCCGATCGCGATTTCAGACAATGTGGATCGCGAAATGGCAATCAGAACGCTGGTTGATGAATTAAATTAGAATTAAAAAAGGCTCGCTCCGCAGTTCTGCTGCAGGCGAGCCATTTTCATGCGCTATTTTTTCTCGTATGTCCAGCCGTCTTCCTGATACACTTTTCCGTTTTTCATTAAGTGGCCGAGCGCCCGTTTAAAGGCGGCCTTGCTCATGTTAAAACGTTCTTTGATATCATCAGGCTGGCTTTTGTCGCTGTACGGCATGGCGCCGTTTCTCGCTCTTAAATACGTAAGAATATACTCGGCATCAACAGACAGCGCATCCTGCTTTCTCGGAAGTAGCGACAAATTCAATGAGCCGTCTTCCTTCACTTGAATCACACGTCCTGTCACTCTTGAGCCGAGTCTTGGCTCTTCTTTTCTTTCTGATGAATGAATAAAACCGCGGATTCCGTCATCCGTAATGATGAACGATCCTGAAGCGATCAGCCTGTACACCGTTCCGGTCAGCTCTTTATTCATCAGATCGTCTGAAGCGTCCGTAAACAGCTCGCTGATGATATCCTCTGGTGCGGGTTTGGCAAACATGCGCCCCCGATTCGTCACCTTCAGCATACAGTAGAGCTTATCCCCTTTTTGCGGCCAGACATCTTCATACGGCGGCAGATGCTCTGTTGCGACAAGCGCGTCTTTTGAGAGGCCGACATCGACAAATACGCCCATATCCTCTACCGTGTCCACTACCTCTACCCAGCCGTATTCATCCGCGCTGATGACCGGAATTTTCATCGTTGCTGCGAGCCGTTCCTGCTGGTCAACGTATATAAAGACCTCTACCTCATCTCTGTCTTCTATATCCTCTGTCACTTCACTGTTATGTAAGAGAATCGTATCTTCTCCATCGGTTAAAAAGTAACCGAAGTCCGTTTCGTGATCTATACTCAAGGTTAACTGCTGCCCTGGTCTCATGCTATCGTCCTTCCTCTTCCCGCTTATTCCACTGCGGATCTTGTTAACATTTTTTCCAATCATCACAAATTGATTCTTTGTTCTGTTGGAAGTTTCTCTTTATTCTACTATAATCAACACATAAGTTAAATGTTATGGAGGTTTTCATATGGCAAAAGAAAGTTCATTTGATATTGTATCCAAGGTGGAGCTCCCTGAAGTGCAAAACGCGATTCAAATCGCACTGAAGGAAATCAGCACACGCTATGACTTCAAAGGGAGCAAAAGTGACATTTCATTAGATAAAGAAGAGCTTGTTCTTGTTTCCGATGACGAATTCAAATTAAGCCAGCTCAAAGATGTGCTTGTCAGCAAATTGATTAAGCGCAGCGTGCCGACAAAAAACATTGATTACGCCAAAATTGAGAACGCGTCCGGCGGCACCGTACGCCAGCGCGCAAAGCTTGTTCAAGGAATTGACAAAGACAACGCCAAAAAAATCAATACCATCATCAAAAACTCCGGACTGAAAGTAAAGTCTCAAGTGCAGGATGATCAAGTGCGTGTCACCGGAAAAAACAAGGATGATCTTCAGCAGGTTATCGCAGCAGTTCGAGGTGCTGATCTGCCAATTGACGTTCAATTTATAAATTTCAGATAAATTTTCCGATTCCTATTGATTATTGTCTTTATTTTCGGTAAATTTGGAGAAAGGGAAAATGCCAGGCATCTTTTGGCAGCTCCTGAACCTGTAAAATTTCATATCCGTTCTTATCAAGAGAAGCAGAGGGACTGGCCCGACGAAGCTTCAGCAACCGGTGTAATGGCGCATTGCCATGACCAAGGTGCTAAATCCAGCAAGCTCGAACAGCTTGGAAGATAAGAAGAGACAATATCACTGACAAAGTCTTCTTCTTAAGAGGACTTTTTTTATTTCTCTTTTTTCCTTGCTGAATGTGAATAAAGGAGGCAGACAATGGGACTTTTAGAAGATTTGAAGAAACAGGTGTTAATCGGTGACGGCGCAATGGGCACGCTGCTTTACTCCTTCGGAATAGACAGGTGCTTTGAGGAGCTTAATCTTTCAAAACCTGAGGAAATTCAGCGTATACATAAAGCCTATGTCGAAGCGGGAGCAAACATCATTCAAACCAACACGTACGGAGCGAACTATATTAAATTATCGAGACACGGCCTTGAAGATGACATCAAAAAAATGAATCAGGAGGCTGTAAAAATCGCGCGGGCTTCCGCCGGCGATGCGTATGTGCTCGGGACGATGGGCGGCATCCGCACGTTTAACAAAAACGCGTACAGCCTTGACGAAATCAAACGAAGCTTTCGCGAACAGCTGTATTTACTGCTGCATGAAGAGCCGGACGGTTTGCTGTTAGAAACGTATTATGATTTGGAAGAAGCCCGTGCAGTGCTGAAAATTGCCCGAAAAGAAACCGATCTTCCGATTATGCTGAATGTATCCATGCATGAGCAGGGCGTACTTCAGGATGGAACGCCGCTTTCTGATGCGCTGCGCTCGGTTGCGGATCTCGGTGCCGATATCGTCGGCATTAACTGCCGGCTCGGCCCTTACCACATGATTGAAGCGCTCAGTGAAGTGCCGATTTTTGATGACGTGTTTTTATCTGTCTACCCGAACAGCAGCCTCCCCTCTCTCGAAGAAGGCCGGCTCGTATATGAAACTGACGACACGTATTTTCAAAACAGCGCGGCTGAGTTCCGCAAGCAAGGCGCGCGGATTATCGGCGGCTGCTGCGGCACCACGCCAAACCACATCCGGGCTATGGCAGAGGCTGTGGGCGGACTCGCCCCCGTTACGGAAAAGCATGTAAAGGTTCGGGCAAAGGAATTGGTGACTGTTCAGCACGAACGGACAGAGCCGGGATTAAATGAAATTGCTGCGGAAAAGCGCTCAATTATTGTTGAGCTGGACCCGCCGAAGAAATTGAGCTTTGACAAATTTCTGTCCGCCGCTGCTGAATTAAAGGAAGCGGGAATCGACGCCCTGACGCTCGCCGATAACTCACTGGCAACCCCGCGGATCAGCAATGTTGCCTGCGGCGCCCTTGTCAAGCAGCAGCTCGATATGCGGTCTCTTGTCCATATTACATGCCGGGACCGAAACATTATCGGCCTCCAGTCACATTTAATGGGACTCGACACATTAGGGCTGCATGATGTGCTGGCGATTACCGGCGATCCTTCTAAAATCGGTGATTTCCCGGGTGCAACGTCTGTCTATGATTTAACATCCTTTGATTTAATCAGGCTGATTAAACAGTTCAATGAAGGGCTGTCTCTGTCCGGAAAACCGCTCGGAAAGAAAACCAATTTCTCAGTGGCCGCTGCTTTTAATCCAAACGTCCGCCATCTCGATAAAGCCGTAAAACGGCTGGAGAAAAAAATAGACTGCGGCGCCGATTATTTTATCTCACAGCCCGTCTATTCGGAGCAGCAGCTTGTCGATATTCATAATGAAACAAAGCATTTGAAGACTCCGATTTATATCGGCGTTATGCCGCTGACAAGCAGCCGGAACGCTGAGTTTATCCATAACGAAATTCCCGGCATCAAGCTGTCCGATTCCATTCGCGAAAAAATGGCGCGCGCCGGCGAAGATAAAGAGAAACAAAAGGCGGAAGGCCTCGCGATTGCACGCTCCCTGCTGGATACTGCCTGCGAACTGTTTAACGGCATCTATTTAATCACGCCTTTTCTCAGATCCGACCTGACCTCGGAACTTACATCTTACATTAAGCAAAAAGATGAACAGCGTCAGAATATTTATTTGCATTAACATCGCTTTCTAAGACTGTCCGAACCAATTGGGCAGTCTTTTTCAAACCCGATTCGTGTTACGATATAGAAAATAAATCACATAAGAGGAGGAACATCATGCTTGAAGTGAAAACCATTCCCGCAGAGGATACCTATGAAATCCGAAACCGCATTTTACGTCCCCATCAATCAATTGAACAATGCAAATATGAACAGGATCAAGCAGAAGGCTCTTTCCATCTCGGCGCTTTTTTTGAAGGAACGCTGATCAGCATCGCTTCCTTTTCTCCCGAGAATCAGCCGCTATTGACTGATTCACCCGCATATCGGCTTAGAGGCATGGCAACGCTCGAAGAATACCGTGATCAAAAAGCCGGAAGCACACTGATCACATACGCGGAGCAGAAGCTGGCCGATATGGGCGTACAGGCGGTCTGGTGCAACGCAAGATACCATGTGAAAGGCTATTACGAAAAGCTTGGCTGGAAAGAACTTGGCGAGCCGTTTGAGATTTCCGGCATCGGCACCCATATTGTGATGTACAAAAAAACAGGAACAAGCAGGTGATGACATGCATTCAGCGATTGAGCTGATTCAGCTTACTGAAAAACATGTGCCCGGCCTATTGCGTCTGTCCCGGCAAGCCGGGTGGCCGGATTACGGCGAGCGAGAGCTGCAGTTGCTTGTAAAACATGGACGCTTCTTCGGGTATCAAAACAGCCAAGAAGACATCATCTCCTGCATCGGTTTGTTTTTGTATGGCCGACTTGCTTCTATCGGACTCGTTATCGTCGACAACGAGTACAAACGGCGAGGCCTGGGGCGGCGGATGGTGAACGCATGTATCAGCCAAGTCGATGAAAACACCGCCATCATGCTTTGCGCCACGAAGGAAGGTTTGCCGCTTTATGAAAAAGCCGGATTTCAAACAGCGGGTTCAATCCGCAAATACAGCTGTCAAAGCTTCAAGCCGCTTACAAAGCAGCACGACATTGAACTGACATCTTTTACAGAAAAGGATTTTCCGGAATTAATCGCGGCTGATCAAGCCGCCTTTGGCGGAGACAGAGCAGCACTTCTGCATCATTTGATCTCCCAATCAGCGGAATGTATAATTGCCAGAAATCATGAAGGCACATTCATTGGCTATGGCTTATCTGTACAAACACCCCCCAACCTGAAATTAGGCCCGCTTATCGCAACGTCACCGGGTCTCGCTGCTGTATTGGTCAACAGGCTGACCGCAGGAAAACAAGGAGCCATCCGAATCGACGTGCCTGGGGAAAGCCCGTTGCTGCATGACAGCCTGGAAGCAATGGGCTTTCACTTAGACGATGAGCCCCCGCTTATGATGTACCAAAAAAAGACGCTGCCTGCACGAAACAGACAATTATTCGCTGTCATCTCACAAGCGCTCGGTTAACCCTTTTTTACCCGAACAGGAAGATTCTGTTCGGTTTTTTTAATGCCTTCAGGGACACTCTAAGCAGAAGAAAAGGAGTGTGCTTTGAGATGGAAACATCAAAACAAAATAACGGAATGACGATTGTAGCTATCGGTTCAATCCCTTTAATATTAACCCTTGGAAACTCTATGCTTATTCCCATACTTCCAAAAATGAAATCTGAACTTCATTTATCCCAATTTCAAGTCAGTCTCGTGATCACGGTGTTTTCCCTGATTGCGGCGTTTGCGATTCCGATTGTCGGCTATCTCGCAGACCGGTTTTCACGGAAAATCATCATTATTCCCTGCTTATTTTTGTATGGAGCAGGCGGATTGCTGGCCGGGTTTGCGGCAGGTTTTTTTGACAATGCTTATCCGTGGGTCATGGCTGGCCGGGCTCTTCAGGGTATCGGAGCAGCCGGAACGGGACCGATTGCGATGGCGCTGTCAGCGGACCTATTTAAAGGCGCACAGGAAAGCAGAGTGCTCGGCCTTGTTGAAGCGTCAAACGGAATGGGGAAAGTTCTATCGCCGATTATTGGCTCACTTATCGCCCTGATCGTTTGGTATGGCGCATTTTTTGCCTTTCCTGTGTTTTGTATCATTTCAATCGTGCTGACTTGGATTTTTATTAAAGAAAAGGAAAAAGAAAAAGAACCGCCTCCTATCGGAAAATATGCAAAAGGGCTGTTAAGTGTGTTTAAGCATGAAGGCAGATGGCTGTTTACCGCTTATTTAGCCGGGGCTACCTGTTTGTTTACTTTATTCGGCATTTTGTTTTACCTATCAGACGTACTGGAAAAAACATACGATACAGACGGCGTCAAAAAAGGGCTGATTTTGGCGATTCCCCTTTTGGTCATGTGTGTGACATCCTATACGACGGGCAGCAAAATCGGACAAAAGCAATCGTTAATGAAAAAACTGATCGTCATCGGTTTAGCGTTTATGACTGTGTCTTACGCGGCACTGTCATTCATTGAAAATCTCGTCCTGTTTATCAGCGTTCTCGTGCTGAGCAGTATCGGTTCAGGTCTTGTCCTTCCTTGTATAAACAGCTTTATCACAGGCGCTGTCGGCAAAGAACGACGGGGTTTTGTGACATCGCTGTACGGATCAGTGCGTTTTCTGGGGGTGGCAATCGGGCCTCCTATTTTCGGGCGCTTGATGCAGTGGTCAAGACCCGGCATGTTCTTAAGCATTGCGGGTTTGACACTGGTTGTCGGCATTCTTGTGCTTACGCTGATTCATGTCAAACAAAATAAAGACGAGACAAATGAAAAAGAAGAGCCTGCAATGAACGGCAATCGGCTTCAGCCGGCTGAGGAAAGGTAGCGTCCGGTTTGAAAATCGAACGGATCGAGACCTTTCCGCTCTTTCACCGATTAGAGAAACCTTACGGAGATGCAAACGGATTTAAACAATACCGGACATGCTATCTGATCAGAATTATCACAGAAAGCGGCATTGACGGCTGGGGAGAGTGCGCGGATTGGCTCCCGGCCCTGCATGTCGGTTTCACAAAACGAATCATTCCCTATCTCTTAGGTAAACAGGCAGGCAGCCGCCTGCCTTTAGTGCACACAATCAAAAAATGGCATCAGCGGGCGGCATCGGCTGTAAGTATGGCACTGACGGAGATTGCGGCAAAAGCGGCAGGTTGTTCCGTATGCGACATGTGGGGCGGACGGTACAGAGAAGAACTCCCTGTATATGCCTCTTTCCAATCATATTCAGACCATCCGCAATGGATCAGCAGCTCGCTTACGAATGTTGAAGTTCAATTGAAACAGGGCTTCAATCAAATCAAAGTCAAAATCGGCGGGACAACCTTTGAGGAAGATGTGCGGCATATCACTGCCCTGCAAAACACGGCCGGCAGCTCTGTTTCTATTATTCTGGACGCAAACCAAAGCTACGATACAGCAGCAGCTTTAAAGTGGGAGCGTCTTTTTTTGAAATGGGCCAATATCAGCTGGCTGGAAGAGCCTCTGCCTTTTGACCAGCCGCAGGATTACACTTTGCTGCGGAGCCGTTTATCCGTTCCTGTCGCCGGCGGAGAAAATATGAAAGGCGCGGCACAATTTGCGCCTCTCCTCTCACAGCGCTGCCTGGATATTATTCAGCCTGATGTCATGCATGTCAATGGAATTGATGAGTTTCGCGACTGCCTCCAGCTCGCGCGTTATTTCGGTGTGAGAGCGTCTGCCCATGCCTATGACGGCGCTCTTTCCCGGCTTTATGCTTTATTTGCGCAGGCCTGTCTGCCTCCGTGGTCAAAAATGGAGAACGACCAAATTGAACCGATTGAGTGGGACGTAATGGAGAATCCTTTTACAGAACTGATCAGCCTTCAGCCTTCAAAAGGAATCGTGCACCTCCCGAAAGGAACAGGGATCGGCAGAGAAATCAATATGGAGATCATCAATCGGTATATGTGGGATGGTTCAGCGTTTTAAGCTGTACTATCCCTTTATTTATAGACATAAATCATGGACAGCCTCATAAAATGGTAACAGCGGACAAGTCTTTTCATAAAGGAGCAAATGACTTAATGGCTGAACTGCTGATGAAAGCAAAACTCACGTTTATGATTGTCACAGGCGGTGTATTACAGGGACTCGGCATGTCCTTATTTTTATTTCCGCATGATATTCCGACAGGCGGGGCGGCAGGTATTGCGGTCTTACTGCACCATTTGTTTCACATTCCCCACGGCTTCTCGGTATGGGCTGTGAATGTGTCAATGCTTTTCACTGCTTTAAAATGGCTGGAGATGAGAACATTCACCGGCACTCTCGCCTCGATTACCGTCACCTCTGTATCGGTATTGATCTTCGATGTCATTTTTCCGGACATCACCTCAAACCTGTGGCTTGATTTGGCAAGCGGCGCTGTTTTATTAGGACTCGGCATCGGACTTTTATACAAATATAAAATTTCTAACGGAGGGTTTGGAGCCCTTGCTCTTATGATCTCAATTTACCGGGGCGGAAACCCGGGAACCATCTTGCTCATTATGAATTGCATCATTTTTATGATTACCGCATCAATTATTGCCTGGGGCATTGTGATTCAAGCTCTGATTTGCCAAGTGATATCAACAAGAGTCATCGACTTCATCTATAACATCCGCCTGACCTCTCTTCCCATACTTACGCCTATGTACCGTCATAAAAAATAATAGGCAAGAGGCTCTCCCGATACAGAGAGCCCCGCAGCCGCTGTTTTATAAATAAAAGGTATCGGATCTTAACCCCAAGCGCAAAGTCTCCAGAGCAATCGCATCATGAAATGAGATATTCGCCAGATTGACATTCGGCCCGATCCTTTGAATAAAACCTTGCTGGAGCGTTTTGTTCGGTGCTTCAAATATCATTCGGCTGATATCGATATCCGACAAAATGATATCATCAACGATTTGAAACCGGACATCTCCGCTGCTGGAACAGATCCCCCCTGTCCCGCTTTCCCTTGCTTCCGTAATCACTTTCTCTGCGCCTGCCTCCATATCTTCGAGAATATACTCAAGCCATTCCTCAGAGCACTGGCAGCTTGATACTTCCTCATCCTTGCTGCCTACCTCGCTGAGCACAAGAAATTCATCAGAAAAATCAGCAATGTAAGCCGCTTTTTCTTTATTCGTCATCGGGAGAGTGCCGTTTGAAATCTCAATATATTCGCACCCGAAGTAAGTGCAGTACCGATGAAATTCGTTGACTTTATTCTGGCTTACATATTTCTCAAACAGCGTGCCGCCGAAGAAAAACTTCACGTCATGCTCTTTCAGGGAGCTGATTTTTTCTTCAAGGTCTTTCGTAAGTAATGAAGTGCCCCAGCCGAATTTCACAAAATCTATATAGTCTGATGCCGCGCCTATCACATCTTTGAAAAACTGTAAGGGGTAGCCGTTGTCGATTAAAATGGTCTGTCCGTTTTCTCTCGGTTTACTTGTTCTCACTGGCAATTCTAGTGAAAAATCATTCATATCATGACCCTCTCTATCGTTGGAACTTCTCTTTCTTGTTTTACTTTCATCACGAAATCGCCCGTTATTTCTTTTGTACAGTACGCAATGTCTTCCGGTTCAAATAACGGCTGACTGCTGTCAAAAAACTTCTCCGCAACGGATGAGTTTTTGATTCTTTCAATCACTTCAGCGGCCGCACCATTCTTCCCTTCTATAATGCCTTTGATATATTCCGCACATGCCATATCATCATCACCTGACGGATGGGAAGCCACAATGTTCAGCACACAATCTTTTGCAGCGAGCTTTTTCACATATTCCGCTGTTGTTCTGGCATTAGAAAATCCGGTCACAAAAAGATGCCTGGCCTTCAGCGCTCCTAACGCCGCTGTGACGCCGTTTGTCGTTTTCTGGATCAGCCGCTTATCCGCCATATCCTGCTCTGCCATACGCTTTGGAGAATTATCCAAATCAAATCCTTTGATTCCGACCCCCTTTTCCTCTCCTGTTAATACATAATCCGGATAGGTTTCTTTCAACTTGAAAGCTTCTTCAGTTGTCCGGACCAAGAGAATTTCTTTCGCCCCGCCGATAAAAGCAAAATGGGCCACGGTAAAGGCTCGAATGACGTCAATAACGATATTGATATCTGCCGGGGCAAGTGAATGATGATGCCCCTGATAAATGGTAATCGGCATAATACCTCTCCTTGGGCATAAAACCATTTTGCTAAAAAGCATATTCAGCTGGTCTCTTATTGGTTCCGCCGCGCCTCCGTCTCCTCATTTAGGCGGCCGCACACCTAAAAACCCTGAACCTTTATCTCAAAAGTGAATAGTCTGCCTATAACTCGATCAATAGATAAAAAACAGACAGATGCAAAACGGGGGGAAAATATTGAACGAACACATCACCTTTGACACATGGAACGAAACGCTGGCAAAAGAGATGACGGACCAATTGATCGATGAGCTCGATGTATTGAAATGGGCTTACAGGACATACGGGGATAAGATCGTGTATGCATGCAGCTTTGGCGCTGAAGGGATGGTGCTTCTCGACTTAATTTCAAAGATCAACAAACACGCGCACATCATCTTTTTAGATACAGGGCTCCATTTTCAGGAAACATATGAGCTGATCGAAGCCGTCAAGCAAAAATACCCGGCATTTACGATCCAGCTGCTTGAACCCGAGCTGAACTTAAAAGAACAAGCGGCGCAATACGGCGATGAATTATGGAAACACAACCCGAATCTCTGCTGTCAATTACGGAAAATCGCACCTCTGCAAAAACACTTATCAGGCATGACAGCTTGGATTTCAGGTCTGCGCCGGGAGCAATCGCCGACGAGAAAGCATATTCAATTCATCAATCAGGATCACAAATTTAAGCTTATTAAAATCTGTCCGCTCATTCACTGGACATGGGATGATGTTTGGACGTACATCCGGCTCCACAATTTGCCTTACAACAAACTGCACGATCAAAATTACCCGAGCATAGGCTGTGAAATGTGCACATTGCCTTCTTCAAACCCAAATGATGAGAGAGCGGGAAGATGGGCCGGACGCGAGAAAACTGAATGCGGTCTGCACCAGGAATGAAAGACCGTATGTCGTGAGAATGGAAGCGCCGGCAGGTTTCAATCTACATTTTCTATTGATGAGAAAGCCCGTCCAGCGAAGAAATGGCAGACTATTAAAAAACAATGTAAAACGCAAAGATGGAGGTTAAGCACGTGAATGCAATCGAGCCCCATGGAGGGGTGTTAATCAACCGCTTCGATCCCGCATGCACTTTTGATGGCTGCACTTGCGAAGCTGAGCTTGATCAGCTGGCACTGAGCGACCTCGAGCTTATCGCGATCGGCGGCTACAGCCCGTTAACAGGTTTTTTGGGAGAAAAAGATTATCATTCCGTTGTGAAAGAGATGAGGCTGGCGAACGGTTTGCCGTGGAGTCTGCCTATTACGCTGCCTGTCAGCGAAGAAACAGCAAAACAGCTGTCTGTCGGAAATCACGTGAAGCTTGTGAAACACGGCGTGACGTACGGCATGATGACAGTGACCGATATCTATCAGCCAGATAAAACACAGGAGGCGCTGTCTGTTTATAAAACAAACGATTCCGCCCACCCCGGAGTAAAAAAACTGCTGGAGCGTCCTGACTTTTATATTGGAGGGCCTATCCTTGTCAGCCGCCTTCCCGATAAGTCCTTCGAACAGTTTTATGCAGCGCCGGCACAAACGAGAACGGCCTTTGAAAAGCTCGGCTGGAAAACGATTGTCGGCTTTCAGACGCGGAATCCCGTTCACAGAGCCCATGAATATATTCAAAAAACAGCGTTGGAAACCGTCGACGGTCTGCTGCTTCATCCGCTAGTAGGAGAAACGAAATCAGATGATATTCCGAGTGGTATCAGAATGGAAAGCTACCAAGTACTGCTTGACCAGTATTATCCAAAGGATCGGGTGATGTTATCGGTGTTCCCTGCCGCCATGCGGTATGCCGGACCGCGTGAAGCGATTTTCCATGCGCTCGTCCGCAAAAATTACGGCTGCACCCATTTTATCGTCGGACGCGATCATGCAGGTGTCGGCAGCTATTATGGAACGTACGACGCACAGACCATTTTCAAATCATTCACTGAAGAAGAGCTGGGCATCAAACCGCTGTTTTTTGAGCATAGCTTTTACTGCCGGAAATGCGGAAATATGGGCACCTCCAAAACGTGTCCGCACAGCGCGAGAGATCACATCCATTTATCAGGCACCAAAGTGAGAGAGCTTCTCCGCCAAGGCAAAAAGCCGCCGAAAGAATTCAGCCGGCCCGAGGTTGCAAGCGTGCTGATAAAAGGGCTTCATCAGCAGCCTGTTGCCATTCAGAGAAACAGCGGGGGATCAGAATGACACACAACCCGAATATCGTTTGGCATCCAGCGGTGATCCAAAAATCTGACAGACAGAGCTTAAACGGACATAAAAGCTGCGCCCTTTGGTTTACCGGTCTGTCCGGCTCAGGAAAATCAGTGCTCGCCAATGCCGTAGATGAAAAGCTCTATCACATGGGAATTCAGAGTTATGTCCTTGACGGCGATAATATCCGCCACGGATTGAATCAAGATCTCGGCTTTCGGACTGAGGACAGAATCGAAAACATCCGCCGGATCGGGGAAGTCGCAAAGCTGTTTGTCGATAGCGGCCAAATGATCTTAACAGCCTTTATTTCTCCGTTCAGAGAGGATCGGGATATGGTCAGAGAGCAGTTTCCCGATGGAGAATTTCTCGAAATTTATGTGAAGTGCCCGCTCCAGATTTGTGAACAGCGGGACCCGAAAGGCCTTTATAAAAAAGCGCGCAACGGAGACATTAAACATTTCACGGGGATTGATTCTCCCTATGAAGCGCCTCTTTCTCCCGATTTGATCATTGAATCTGACCAAACGTCCATTGCGGATGGAGCTGATTTGATCATCAAAGAATTGCAGCACAAAGGCATCATTTAAAAAACCCGACATTTGATCGGGTTTTTTTATTTAGCAAACTGCGCAATCAGGCTGTTTATTTTTTCTTTTTCCTCATAAAAGAGCCCGTGCCCATTGTTTTCAAACGGAACCAATTCCGACTGCTTTATGCCGCGTTTTAATACTTTGGCAAAATCAAACGGAGCGATTTTGTCCTTTCTGCCGTGCAGGATGAGTGTCGGCACCTTGATTTCCGCCAGATCCTTTCTGAGATCCTCGTCTCTTAACGCAATGCCTGAGTGAATCGTTCCGTAAGAGGAAGCGTCCAGCAAAAGATTCTGGAACCATTGCTGGAACTCCGGAGAAACTTGTTTCTCAAAAAACTGTCTTCCCAGGTCAGCAAGCGTCTTCGGCCGATCGCTTTTGAATTGTTCAATCATGTCATCAATGTCCTGTTTCCTCATGCCGTACGGATAGCCCGGGCGCTTTGTAAATGCTGGCGCGGCCGCTGACAATAAAACCAGTTTATCGATATCGGCGCTCTCATGCCTTGCCATGTAACGGATCGCAATCGCACCTCCCATCGAAAAGCCGGCGAGAATCGCATTCTCAAGCTGCAGCGTATAAATAACGGCCTTCACGTCATCTGCCATCGTATTATAATCGTAGCCTTCCCACGGGCGGTCGGAATCACCGTAGCCCCGAAAATCGACGCCGATAAAACGGAATCCTCTTTTCGGCAGCTCATTCATTTGATATTCAAACATTTGATGATTCAGCGGCCAGCCATGCAAGAAGATCATCGGCCTTCCATGCCCGATATCCTCCACAAACAGTGTCACATTCTCCTCGGTTTTTACGTAATGCCCCACTTCACATTCCTCCTGTTCCCTTTTCCTTTCCCGTCTTGTAAACGCCTTGACGTGCGGGAAGCTTTGCATTTATGCTTACAAAACAAGCGGGCTGCAGCACCCAGAATAGGCTCTTCACGTTTTACTATATGTATCAATCCGCGGAAACGATCTATGAAATTGATCCTGATGGTTTTAGGTCATTCAGGAATGTAAAGGATGTCAAATGATGAATAAAACAGCGATTCAAAAACCGTACGTACCAGAAAACCTGCAAGCCGCCGATTTTCATGAAACGGCTGCAACAGATGATGTGATCAGCATGCATTTATTTGAAGATTGTTCAATTTCCGGTGAAGACATAGACAGGCTTTGTATTGAAAAAACCGTATTTCGGAATGTCGTGTTTATCGATGTTTCCTTCCGTTTTATTGAGCTGACAGATGTAATTTTCGAAAAATGCGATTTATCGAACGCTGATTTCAGCGGGGCTGTTCTGCACAGAACTTTATTTAAGCAATCGAAAATGGTCGGGATGAACTTGGCGGACTCAACGCTGCGGAATGTGTCGTTCGAGGAATGTCACGGGCAATTCAGTTCATTTTATTATTCGAATATGAAACACGTTCTGTTTCATCATTGTGTCCTTCTACAAAGTGAATGCAGCAGCATGGCGCTCCAGCAGACACACTTTGATGCGTGCGAACTGGAGGGCGCCAACTTTACCGGTACGTCACTTCAAAACGTGGACATCAGCTCCTGCCGGTTTGAACAGATCCATGTCTCACTAGACAAATTAAAGGGCTGCAAAATTGCTCCGGAGCACGCAATGGCCTTTGCGAGAGCGCTGGGAGCTGTCATCGTCTAGCTTAAGCCTGCGTCATCAGGCGGCGGGCTGTATCTGCAGCCGCCTTGATGCCGATTTTCAGACCCTGAAGAGACGCATAGGAATACGACAGCCGAATGCTGCGACGGTCATCGCCGTCATAAACGGAACCGGGGTTCACCAGCACCTGCTGTTTCAATAATTCCATAAACAGCTGCCTGACAGGCAGTTGTTTGTGGAATGTGACCCATATATAAAAGCCGCCGGCTGGGATGCGCCACTCGGCAATATCTCCTGCATACTGCTGAAGAAACTGAAGTGCCGCGTCTCTCCTTTTCTTCAGCTCCTTTCTTACCCAAGCGAGGTGTTCTTCATAATATCCTTGTGACAGCCATCGCGCCGCGGCCCATTGAGAGAGGCCGCTCGATCCGTAATCCGTCTGCATTTTAATGTCAGCCAGCCTTTCAATAACTGGTTCCGGGCCGGCCAGCCAGCCGATTCGAAGACCGGGGCTTACTGTTTTCGAAAACGTGCCGAGATACAGGACATTGCCTTCCTGATCCATCGACTTTAACGGCAGCGGCGGCTGTTCTTCAAACCACAAATCACCGTACGCATCATCCTCAATGACCGGCAGCTGCTCTTTTTTTGACAGACTGACAACCTCTTCCCTTCTCTTCTCTGACATGACAATGCCAGTCGGATTATGAAACGACGGGATCGTGTAAAGCAGCTGGCCCCCGTATTGCTTCCGGTAAGCTGAAATCAGCCCCGCCTGCATTCCTTCTTCATCCATCGGCAAACCGCGAAGCCGCATCCCTGCGGATTGAAAAACATGCAAAGAGCGAAGATAGGAAGGTTTTTCTGTCAAAATGACTGAGTCCCGCTTTAAAAGCCCGATCGAAATGAGCTGGAGCGCCTGCAGTGCGCCGGATACAATTAAAATGGCTGAAGGTGACACATTGATATGCTTTGTTTTTAAATGCTCAGCCACCGCCTCCCGCAGATCTATATTTCCTTTCGGCTGTTCGTATCCTAAAGACAGAACATGCGGATTGATTTGCTGAAACATCCTGCGCATCGTTTCAGCCGGCAGCAGCTCTGGTGAAAGCTCTCCCGTCCCCAGCCGAATGATATCCGCTCGCGCCTCGTTTTTATTGATATCCTGAATGATAGAAGAATTGGGATGATGAATCCCTGAGCGGACATAGGTGCTCCAATCAAGCGGCGGAGCTGACGCAAGCACGCTCCATGTGCTGTTTACTACCTTTGTGCCGCCGCCTCTTCTCCCCTCTAACAGACCTTGAGACGTGAGTTCATCAATCGCCGATGTCACTGTGCTTCGGTTGACCTGAAACATATCCGCCAGCGTTCTTTGCGACGGAATTTTCGTCCCTACAGCCCACTCGCCATGGAGAATTTTTTCTTTTATATATTGTTCGATTTGCCGATGAAGCGGAATGTCCGATTCACGGCTTGGCTGCCAATGTGACAACGTCAAGCCCCCTTTTTTTCACATTATACATTTGGCTGGTTTCAAAACCAACCAAATGGCCGGAGACATGTAAAATCTTCTCTATTATTATGAGAAAAACAGATGTGAAAGGAGTTTTTTCAGCATGAATGCAATGATTCACGGAATCGTGCTGGCCTTCGGCTTAATTTTGCCGCTGGGGGCGCAGAATGTGTTTATTTTTCAGCAGGGAGCGTGGCAAAGGCATATTTGGCTGGCGCTGCCAGCCGTCATCAGTGCTTCTGTCTGCGATACCCTGCTCATTGTGTTAGCGGTTGCGGGTGTATCTGTCATTGTGCAGCAGGTGCCTGTTTTTGAGACGGGAATGATGGCCGTGGGATTTTTGTTTCTCATTTACATGGGCTGGGTAACATGGAACAGCCGTCCGAAAACGGATGACAAAGAAAACAATATATTCACAGCAAAGAAACAAGCCGCATTTGCCGCAGCTGTGTCTCTGTTAAACCCGCACGCCATTTTAGACACTGTCGGCGTCATCGGTACAAGCTCTTTGCAGTATTCAGGGCTTGAGAAATGGCTCTTTATGGCCGCCTGCATCGCTATGTCTTGGATTTGGTTTATCAGTCTTGCGATAGCGGGCCGGCTGTTTCAGACGATAGATACGAGCGGCAGGCTTATGTTGATCGTAAACAAATGTTCTGCGGTGGTAATGTGGGCTGCCGCCGTCTATTTCTTGTTCTCGATCTTTCGTTAACTGGAGGAAACCACAGCCTAAACATCGAATTCTATTTAGAAAAGGGGGCGATGTTTGTGACTGACGCTAAACAGTTTTATGACTACCATTCCTGGGCGAACAAGCGAATCTTGAACCATATCGAACACCTGCCGGAGGAAACTGCTTATCAAGAAGTAAAGAGCGTATTCCCTTCAGTCAGTGACGTACTGCTTCATATGTGCAGGGCTGACTACATATGGCTGAACGTTCTTTCGGGAGTGGACTACCAAGAGATTATAGACGGCACAGGCAAATTCGAGTCCGCGCATGGCAATATGGCAGCGATTAAACAGCACGCTTCCGAGTTGGAATTACAGTATCATCATTTCTTCAGCCGCCAAACGGACTTAGAACAGACCTTCTCCATGCAGCATCCGAAACTCGGTACACTGGAATCAACCTATGCAGACACCATCCTGCATGTCGTCAATCACGGCACTTATCACAGAGGGAACGTGACGGCCATGCTAAGACAGCTGGGCCATTCAGGCGTACCTACTGATTATATGTACTATTTATATGAGAAAAGAGAAAGCAAGGGCTAAACTGTCCTTGCTTTTTTTGGCGGAACAGCCTCAAATGGAACCTATTAACTTTTACATACCTGTATAAGCACGCTCCACATCAAGCTGTACAGGCCTGCCGCTTCGATACGAATCGGTCGCGGCGATGCCGACTTCTAAATTGATCGTCGCATCGACATCTGTCACAATCGGTGTTTTTCCATTTCGGACGCACTCTGCAAAATGCTGCAGTTCTAAGCAGTAGGCTTCATGAAAACGAGTTTGAAAGTCTGGGATGATCTCATAGCTGCTCCCTTTAGCGGTCAGGATGGTCACATTTTGGTTTCTCAATGTCCCTATGAAAATACTGCCTTCTGTCCCGATAATTTCTGCACGGATGTCATGGCCGTATGGAGAGGTTCTGCTTGCCTCGACGTCTCCCGCTGCGCCGGAATCAAACTCTAAATACGTCAGCGCCTGATCAACATCGCCATATTGTTCCATAAACGGGTTGTTTAAAATCCGGCCGTGTCCGGAAACAGAAGTGATCTCCGCTCCGAGCAAATAACGGGCAATATCGTAATCATGGATGGAACAGTCGATAAAGATCCCTCCGCTATGTTTGATAAACTCAGCGGGTGGCGCCCCTTGATCGCGTGTAAAGCCTTTATAATAGATGGGTTTGCCGATCTCTCCCGCGTCTATCCGCCGTTTCGCATCCGCATATGCAGGATCAAAACGCCTCATAAAACCGACTTGGCAGATGACACCTGTCTCTTTTATTGTTTCAGAAACTGATTTTGATTCCTCAAGGTTTAATGTCAGCGGTTTTTCAACGAAAATCTGCTTGCCGTTTTCCGCCGCTTTGATGATCATTTCCCCATGTGTGCTTGTCGGCGTTACGATGACCACTGCATCAATCTCGGAATCTGCTAAAATCTCATGCGGATCATCCGACCATTTTTCAAGCCCGAATTCTTTAGCGACCTGCTCGGCTCTTTCTGTCATCGGATCACCGACACTGACAAGCTCAGCTCCCGGAACGCTGGTCATAAGGTTTCTTGCGTGATAGTATCCCAGTCTCCCTAACCCTAATACCGCGCATCTTACTCGATTTCCCATGTCCTCATCTCCTTAGTCTCCTTTTTCACCACCTAATGAAAGCGCTTTACCAGAATGGTTAAAAAAATAGCGGTTCATCCACTATTTGGCCGATATATTTTTGCGCAAGCGCTTTCTCGAAAGGTGATTTCATTTTACAATGTCCTTTCTTCCCATGCAATATCTTTTTCGCCTTCGCTGTCAAAAAGAAAAGAACCCGCTGCATTATCGGATTCTTTTCTTGAACGGTGCTGTAGAATGTCTGATCACTAGCTCGGGTGATAACACTATTTTTTGTTTTGCCTTTCGTTTTCCTTCGATTTCTTCCGCCAGCAGTTCAATGACGCGCTGCCCCATTTCTTTAATCGGCTGGGCTACCGTTGTCAGGGGCGGATCGACCATTTCAGCAAGGATGGTGTTATCAAACCCGATGATGGACAGGTCATCCGGAACCTTGATGCCTCTTATTCTCGCCGCCTGAATGGCGGCACAGGCCAATACATCGTTAAAAGCAAAAATAGCCGTTGGCCTATCCCTGTCCAGCAATTTTCCCGCCTCTTCCTTACCGCTCTCCAAAGAGAAGCGTGTCGGAATGATCAGCGACTCATCGACCGGCACATTCGCTTCCGCCATCGCCTGCCGGAATCCTTTGATTCTGTCTGTTTCACCTGTCGTTGACCCGTCACCCACAATGCAGGCAATCCTCGTGTGGCCCAATGACAAAAGATGCTTGGCAGCCTCATACCCGCCGAGAATATCATCCATCACAACGATATCCATCGGAAGAAGGGGCTTATCCTGAGAAATCATGGCGAGCGGGATATGTTCGCTAATGATTTCCTCTAAAGCTGACATGCTGTCATGATTCTCAATTCCTGTCGCAAAAATGATGCCGTCTACGTTTTTTTGCTTTAGGACAGAAAAATATTTCGTTTCTTTTTTCGGATCGTAATCGGTACTGCAAATGATCATCTGAAAACCAAGCTCATCCGCTCTTTCCTCTATGCTTTTCGCGAGCTCGCCGTAAAACGGGTTTGAAATATCAGGCGTCACAAGGCCGATAATATTGGTCCGCTTTCCCGTTAAAGCAGCGGCGTGGACATTGGGCGTGTACTCCATTTCCTTCATCACATTCATGACCCTTTGCCTTGTTTTGTCACTGATCCGGCCCGTATGGTTAATGACGCGCGATACGGTCGTGATCGAGACACCCGCCTTCCTCGCCACATCGTAAATTGTCGTTTTCATCTTCATCCCTCGTCTGCTTATTGAACTTTCCGGCTGACAATTTTCCGGTATTCAATTGGTGAAATGCCTTCAATTTGCTTAAAGAGCTTTGAAAAGTATGTCGGGTCCTCCATTCCAATCGTTTCCGCGATGACGCCCATTTTATCATTTGTCGAGGATAAAAGACGCTTTGCTTCAGTCATTCTCACCCGATTTGTGTATTGGCCCGGCGTGACACCAAGCACTTGCTGCATGCAGCGGGTCACATAATCCTGATTATAGTGCAGGGCGAGCGACAGATCCTTGATTGTCGTTTTCTCCTTATAATGCTCCTGTAAGTATCGGGCCGCTTCCCATGCCACCCGCTCTTTTGCAGACGGAATTTGAAACGCCTCCTTTTGAAGATGCAGCATCAGCTCTTCAAACAAGATTTGTTTTCTGAGCGGCAAATCGGAGTTTTCTGCGGAGTAATCAATGAGCCTTTCAAACTGCTGCGCCATAAATTGCGGGCGCTGCACCTTGCCTTTTCTCGGCAATGCGAGTCCGTAGCGGGCTGGCTCCTCGAAGCTCCCCTTTTCCTGCTGAAGCTCTGCCCAATTGCTGCCCCCTTTTGCGGTAAATTCATATTGATGTTCATCAAAGTGAAGCCAATAATAGGAGGTCGCTTCATCACTGCCCTTTGTCCCATAGTGTTCAAGACCGGGAGAAAGCAAGATATATTCGCCCCCTTCAACAGAGAACGATTTTTCATTTTCAGTGATATATAACGTCCCCTGCTTGACGTATATCAGATCAAATACAGAAAAAACGCGTTTGACATGGGTTTCTCCTTTTTTAAAAACCCCTTCTCCGGCTGCAATAAACACCGGAAAAGGCGGGACTGTAAACAGGATGCGCAGCAATTTGATCACCCTCCTTTTTAAGTCGGATTTTTGCAAGAAGTATCGTTTCTCTCCCTTTTTATTATAAGGAAATGGAGGTACACTTTAAAACGTTGATTTTATTTACGAAAGGGGTTAGACACTATGAAACAAGCTGTCTTCAAATCAACTGCTTTGAAAAAACCCGCTGACAAATCGTTCTCATTATTTTCGCTTACTTGGCCGATCTTTATTGAGGTCTCATTATATATGTTTATGGGTAATGCTGATACACTGATGCTCAGCCAATACTCAGATAACAGTGTGGCGGCAGTCGGCGTCAGCAACCAGATTTTGAATTTAATTATCGTGATGTTCAGTTTTATCGCAACAGGAACAACTGTTGTCATCTCACAATTTTTAGGATCCCGGAAAAAGAAAGAAGCTATGGAAGTCGCTTATGTGTCAATCGCAGCCAACTTCTTCATCAGCCTTGCGATCAGCGCTCTCATCTTTTTTGCGGCAGTTCCTCTGCTTCATATGATGGGATTATCAAATGAGCTGATGCCTGACGCTAAAGTCTTTTTACAAGTTGTCGGAGGTCTGTCCTTTATTCAGGCTTTAATCATGACATTCAGCGCGATCTTAAAAAGCTATGGCTACACAAAGGATACAATGTTTGTCACAATCGGCATGAACATTTTAAACATTGCCGGAAACTTCGTTGTCATTTTTGGCCTGTTCGGCTTTCCAGTTCTCGGCGTAGCGGGTGTTGCCATGTCCACATCTATCGCGCGTGTTATCGGATTAATCGCGATGATTGTCATTGTAAACAAACGCATTCAGCTGAAGATGTCGTTGAAAAAAGTATTTCATATGCATAAAGACCATTTGCGCAAGCTGCTGAAAATCGGCATTCCTTCAGCAGGCGAACAGCTTTCTTATAACCTTTCGCAAATGATTGTCACTTATTTTATTGCCATCATGGGGGCGCAGGCTTTAACAACCAAAGTGTATACGCAAAATATTACGATGTTTATTCTGCTATTCGGGACTGCGATCAGCCAAGGCACACAAATTTTAATCGGCCGCTATATCGGCGGCAAACAGTTTGACGCTGCATATGAGCGCTGCATGAAAAGCTTGTATTGGGCGCTCGGAATTGCTGCGGCCACATCTGTTTTGATGACAATCTTTTCAAAAGACCTTATCGGCATCTTCACACAAAGCCCTGATATCATTGCTACCGCAAGCCTTTTGATTGCGATGACCATCATCCTTGAACCGGGCCGCTCGTTTAATGTGATTATTATTAACTCTCTGCGCGCCGCGGGGGATGCGAAATTCCCAGTCTACATGGCGATGATTTCCATGTGGGGCATCGGCCTTCCGCTTGCTTATCTATTCGGCATTCATCTCGGTTTCGGGCTTGCCGGCGTATGGATTTCTTTTATCGCGGACGAATGGGTCCGGGGAATCTTAATGTACAGAAGATGGCGCTCACGGATCTGGATTCAAAAAGGTATGGCGTAACACCCGGCAGAACAAGCCGGGTGTTTTTTTACAGCTCGGACAGAATCATTTTTGCTTCGCTGTCTGTTAACGCATGCTTGTGTTCAAATACGTTGTACTGCTCCGTTCGGATTTTTTCCAGAATGGCTCGGTACAGCTGAGCTGCAGCTTTTACCGCTTTTTGAGAATACTGAGGGAAAATCGGCAGGGCATCCAGGCACTCTTCAAGGTAGGCCTCGGCTTCAAAAGCGATGTACTCCCACGTCATCGTGAACGCTTTATTGACGATGCCTTTTTGGAGATCGTCTTCTGTATAGCCGAATTGCTGCATCACCTGACGGGGAATGCGGTTTTTTTGATGCTGGTCCGTTCCGAGATTGTTTAAAATTCGAATCAGCTGTATGGCCAAGCCGAGAGAGACCGCTGCTTGTTTGAGCTGATCTTGATTTCGGCGCGTCAGCATCGGCAGCAGCATCAATCCCGCGTTTCCGCCCGTCTGATATGCGTCCATGAGCAGTTCATCAAGGGTTTCATGCGTCTTCGATTCATCTTTCTTTGCAGCAAGGAACTCCCGAAAAGGCTCGCTGTCTAATGTAAATGTCTGATACGCATGGTCGAACGCTTTCCACAAATCGTGTTTCCCGTTACTTGCCCTTTGAAAAACATGTTCAGCTTCAGCTTCAAATACAGGTATCGCCTTCTCATCTGCACTGGCTGCCGTATGGCAAAACGCCAAAACAGCCCAAGCAGCTTGTCTTTGCTTCAGCGGGAGAAATGAGAAAGCCAGGAAACAGGCTGGCGCGTATTCGCTTACAATCTGTCCGCACTGCTGATAAGCTTCTTTTATCTCTTTCATTTCTTTTCACTCCTATGTATCACTGCTTCTTCAAGTCTATTATGTTTTCTCCTAATTGTATATGAAGAAAAAGCCGATTCTTACTTTGTAAAAGTAACAAGAATGAAAAATGCGCAACATGCTGCTTCAATCATATAAACCTCGAATACCTAGTCTGAACAGGACCATCAACGAGATATGCTTTTTTATTTTTAATGCCATACAACAGATAGAGATTAAACACTTCTCAATCACTGCTTCAATAAAAGAGGAATCACGAAAAAAAGGGCTAATTGTTATTTAATACATTATAGTAATGGAGTGAGTTCAGTGATAAAATTTTTTGAATATAACTGGCAGGTTAGAGATCAATGGTTTACTTGGTGTCATCAACTAAGCTCTGAAGAGTTACTTAAAAACCATCTTGGCGGGGTAGAGAATATTTTATATACCCTTTTTCATATTATTGACGTGGAATATAGTTGGGTTCGTGCTATCCAAGGAAAAGAAGATATCGTTGTTCAGTTCGCTGATTATCATACACTCGATAAAGTGAAATCCCTCTCAAATACATTCCGAACTGAAATTATTGATGTTTTAGAAACACATTCAGAGCAAATAAAAGATGAACTTGTAAGCGTTCCTTGGGAGAAAGATGTTCTATATACGCGAGATGAAATATTACACCATATAATCGCTCACGAAATCCACCATATTGGTCAACTTTCTGTATGGGCTAGGGAATTAAAGTTAAGCCCAGTATCAGCTAGTTTTATCGGCAGAACATTAAAACCTATTCATTCATATTGAAGGAACGTGGGGACTTTGGCGCAACAACACTTCGATATTGCTGTTGTAAAAAAAGGATAGATAGAGCATATATTTCTCTGCCCATCTATCCTTTCTTATTTTAATCTATACATCTCCGGCTTTTAAAATAGAACCTACCTCTCGTCAATATCAATCCGATACGCCTCAAACCATGTATGAATTTGGGCAAGATGGGCGATCAGCTGCGGTCCTTTCATCAGCTGACCGTACCATGGTACCTGAAAGGAGGAGCCTTCCGTCTCTAAAAGCTGATCCAATTGGTTTCTGTCCAGCAAGGTATGGAGCACGGAGTCCTTTTGGCTCCTGATCGCTTCCAGCCACTCGCTGACTCCTTTTGTATATTCAGGATGGTGCGTTTTCGGATACGGGCTTTTTTTACGATATAAGATTTCATCAGGCAAAATGCCTTCAAGCGCTTTTCGCAAAATGCCTTTTTCCCGGTTGTCATGCATTTTCATTTCCCATGGGATATTCCAGACGTACTCAACGAGCCGATGATCTGCAAACGGCACCCGCACCTCAAGGCTCGCCCCCATGCTCATGCGATCCTTCCGGTCCAAAAGATTGGTCATAAACCAAAGCATATTTAAATAGAACAGCTGTCTCCTTGCTTTATCCTCACCTGTTTCACCGTCTAATAACGGCGTTTCGGCCAGGGTTTCTTCGTATTTTGCATGTACGTATTCCTTCAAATTCAATTTTTTCTGCCACGTATCGGAGAGCAGCTTCACCCGCTCTTCAGTTGATCTCATCCACGGAAAACCGGACTCAACGTCTGCTGTATGGAACCACGGATATCCGCCGAAAATCTCATCCGCGCATTCTCCTGACAGGCTGACGACAAAGTCCTTTTTGATTTCACGGCAAAACCATAATAGGGATGAGTCGACGTCAGCCATTCCCGGAAGGTCTTTGACCAGAACGGCTTCCTCCAAATGATCGACGAGATCTTTTTGGCTGATGACGCATTTATGGTGCGTCGTGCCGAAAGCCTCTGTCATTTTTTCAATCCACGGCCCGTCGTCATTCGGCTGAAAGGCGCTCGCTTGAAAAAATTTGTCGTTTTCTTCGTAATCAATCGAATAAGTATGAAGCGGGGCTTTTCCTTCCTTTTCAAAATGGCCTGCGGCAATGGCGGTAATCGCACTCGAATCAAGTCCGCCGGATAGGAACGTACAAACCGGAACATCCGACACTAGCTGCCGCGTCACCGCATCCTGAAACAACGACCTCACATTGGACACACTGTCTTCAAAGCTGTCCGTATGTTTCTCGCTTTTGACATTCCAATAACGCCATATGTTCAGTCCGTCTTTAGAAAACGTCAGCGCATGGGCCGGACGGACTTCATTAATGCCTTTAAACACGCCTGTCCCCGGGGTTCTGGACGGTCCGAGCCCGAAAATTTCCGAGAGACCCGTTCTGTCCACCCGCGCCTTCACCTCGGGGTGTGCGAGGATGGCTTTGAGTTCTGATCCGAAGAGAAAAGAAGAGCCTTGCTCCGTATAAAAAAACGGCTTCACGCCAAGACGGTCTCTCGCCGCAAACAGCAGATCACGCTTTTCATCCCACACGGCAAAGGCGAAAATGCCGTTCAAGCGATCCACACAATTCTCCTGCCATTCAATGTAGCTGTGCAGCAACACCTCGGTATCAGATGTCCGCTCGAACTGATGGCCCCGCGCCCGCAGCTCTTTGCGCAGATCTTCCGTGTTATACAGCTCACCATTGTAAATAATTGTGTACGTATCCCCTTTATAGGTGCATGCCATCGGCTGGCGTCCGCCTTCAATATCAACAACCGCAAGCCTTTTATGTCCGAATAAAACATGGTGCTCTCCCCAAACGTTAGAATCATCAGGCCCCCGTTTGGAAAGAGTGTCTGTCATTCTGTTCATCGTTTGTTTTTCTTGGACGAGCTGCTTTTTAAAGTCGACCCAACCCGTAATTCCACACATGTGATATCAGCTCCAATCCCGTTTCTTTCGGTATCAAATTCGTTTCTTTCAGCACCTTAGTAAGTTTATGCATCTATAGACAGATAGTTGATTTGTCCACAAAAGAGTTGTATGGGACAGGCTTGTATTGGAAAGAAAAGAGAGGAACGAAGAAAAAAGGAGAGCACTTCATTTATGAAACGAAAACAATTTCTATATAAAGATGAACAGAAATGGGAATACGGCACCATTCTGGTCGAAGACGGCATATGCTTAATCGAAAACCAGGAAGGTGATGTGCTGCTGGCGGAAAGTCTTCAAAACAGACCGATCTGGATTCAGCGCGAAGAAAAGTGGGAGCAGGCCGATTTCCAGGACAAAATGGTTCTGACATGTTGCGGAGAAGACATCTCCCTATCCGGCGGAGAATGCATACGCTATGAAAAATCGGTAAAACGTCCGCTTATGACGCTTCTGGATTCGCTGGATGATGAAACCTTTCTCGCTTTTTTGCAGCATTTGCACAGCTTTGGTTTATCGGTATTCGATTGCGTGTTTTCTTATAATAAAGAGGTCTTTTCGAATATCTCAGAGGAACAGGGTGTTTCCTTTTATCACTTTTCAAATGATACCGCCCAATGCGCGCTGCAGCACCATTACAGCAGAGGAACGGCTGGCGACCGGTTCGAATGGACGGCTTCCGATGGAAAACGTTCTATTATGTATTCAGCGGTCCAGCGGGGACGCAAATAAAAAAGCGGTGCTTCAGCACCGCTTCAGCTTGTAGAGAAAACGATGTTTTTTCTACAAGCTTTTTTGTTTCTTTAGATGCTTATTGTATTTTAGATACAGAAAAAGGCTCCCACATATCTATCCCTGCTTGGATAGGTATGTGGCAATCTTCTTCATGTTCTGGCATGCGGCTGTGAGGAGAACTTGTTCGCTCACATTTCGTTGTCCCCTTAACCTGCAATAGCGAAGCCCATGCAGCTGTTTTGAATCTGCAAAGCTTCGCTCTATTTTTTCTTTTCTTTTTTTGTAGAGGTTTTTTCCTGAAACAGACAAGCGATTTTGTCTGACCTTTTCTTTATGGTCTTCCCATACATGCCGAGTAATCACTTTCTGCCGATTCTTTGATTTTGTACAGTTTTCAAGCAGCGGGCATGAGGAACATATTTCAGGATTTGATTTATATGTCCGGTAGCCTTTTCGGTCAGTTGTTGAGTACGTAAGGGTTTGCTGGTTCGGGCAAATATATCTGTCTTGTTCACTGTCGTAATGAAATTTCCATTTTGGAAACAAGCCTCGGATAGGGTGATAAAGTCTATGTGCGATGACACCAAAGATTTGTCGGTCAGATAA